>NZ_JXXU01000001.1 GCF_000967495.1 Vibrio neptunius
GCGACCATTCAAGATGGTGGTGAAGGCGGTGACGATGACCGCCCTCATGTTTCCATCTCAGGAGGTGGGGACGTTAATGAAGGTAATGCCGCTAACTTCACGGTTCATTTGTCAAACAGTGCAACATCGACCGTTTCTTTCGTTCTCACTTTAAATGCGGGAGATACTTCAACAGAAGATTTGGCTTCGTACCAATATCAAACTGCGAATGGTACTTGGTTGGATGTGCCTGCGTCGGGAGAAATTTCTGTTCCTGCAGGTTCGAGCGCCGTAAACGTCAAAGTTGTCACTCAACAAGATGATACCTATGAAGGGGATGAGAGCTTTAGCCTGTCCGTCAGTGCGGGAAGCGGAACAGTTAGCGCGTCAATAGACACCACCGCAAGCGCTACGATTTTAGATTTCGAAGATAATCCACCCGAAGCAGAAAATTTTGATGCAACACTCGACGCAAATGGAAATGCAACCATCTTGTTTAATAGTGAGGATGCAGAACAAGATCATATTTCTGATAACGAAGATGACGCAACAAACACACCTGTTGGCGTTGTTATCACAGAGCTTCCTGAGTCGGGTCAACTGTATTACGGCGATCAGTTGATCGACGCTGATGATCTTACGAGCTTTAATTCAGAAGGCGAAGTGCTGCAGCAAGGAACAATATTCAGTGATCCAAACCTGATTCGTTATGAAAATGACGCTGAATCGACAGGCTTCGTTCTGGGAGTAAAAAAAGCTCCTGATGGTATGGATGGTGGTGCTAGCCAGTCTAATTTCTTAAATTGGGGTGAACCTGTTCAAGGCAATGCTGGTCAGAGGGTTCTGACTTTTGACAACGGCGATTCAATCACAATTATTTCCTCAGGTCAGGCATTAACACAATACTTTGGCCAGCCAAGTGCAGGGCATATTGGATATGGACTTGCAGTAGGAAATGATGGCGGTCTTCAGCAAGGTGAGACAATTACGATTGATTTTACCCATCGCCCGTCAACGTCTGTAGAAGTAGGGTTAGATGGACTCGGTGGCTGGTTTGAGGATGGCCACGAGTTTGAAACAACAGCGATAGTACAAGCGAAACTTGATGATGGCTCAATCATCGAAGTGCCAGTTTCAAAAGAGACCTCAGGCAATACAGATTTGTTCCATGTTGTGACTATTGATGCTCCAGAAGGTCGACAAATTGAAGAGCTGATAGTTACTACCGAAGGCCCGGGCAACTGGGAGCTGCGTTATCTAGAAACGTCATCAAATGACACCTTCGATTACCGAGCAGTAGATAGTGATGGAAATTACAGCGACGAGCACACGGTGACTCTAGCCGAAGGAAACCAAACGCCGATTGCCACAGATGACCCTGTTGCGTTTGAGGTCGCACTTGGTACCTTTAACTCTAATTCTTGGACACATGATGGCGTGAGTATTATCGGTAGCTATCAAGGTCAAGATCAGTCTATTACTCAAAGCGGTGTCAAACGTGGGGTTGCGGGTGACGAGAATGGAGGGCCGGGTGCTCAAATACAATACAACCGAGAAGATGGTGAATCTGAGCAGTTCAGAGTAGACCTAGATAAGCCTGCGACAGAGTTTAGCTTTGAAGTATCAAATCTATTCAAAAATGAAGGTGGAAGTGGCAACCATGAGCAAGGTAAATGGGTGGCCTATCTCGGTGATAACCCAGTTGCGAGT
The DNA here is from genome assembly GCF_000967495.1 of Vibrio neptunius. Lineage (GTDB taxonomy): Bacteria > Pseudomonadota > Gammaproteobacteria > Enterobacterales > Vibrionaceae > Vibrio > Vibrio neptunius. Next base: position 1,690 of record NZ_JXXU01000001.1, read on the forward strand.
GGCACTTTCGTCGCCAATGATGGTAGCAACCACGGTTCTTATCATTTTGACGAGCAAGACCTCGGCGGCGTTGCATTTGATAGCGTTGTTTTTGAAGCGACAGACTTTAGCAACATTCCTGCACGTGGCAGTGACTCTTCAGACTATTTCCTAACAGGCTTTAAAGCGTCTGGTGACGGAGCATACGCAGCCAATCAAGGAGAAGTACTTGAAATTCCTTTGACTGAACTATTGGGTAACGATTTTGATCCGAATGGCGACAATATTCGAATCACCCATGTCTCTGAAGTCAATAACGCCAGCGCTAGGATTGAGAATGGCATAGCTTATATAGATCTAGATGATGCGTTCGTTGGTAATACTACGTTTGATTACGTTATTACCGATGATAAAGGGGGCTTTGCTGAGGCGACGGTTTCGATTGTAGTGAATCCATTGCCTCAAGAGGTCGCAGTAGAATCTATCTCAATGCTTGAGAATTCAGTAGATGAAGGAGACAACCTTGTCTACAAAGTGACACTGGAAGAAGGTGTACTGCAAGAAACACGATACAGTGTCACTTTTGGTAAGTCAGATAGTGATAGCGCAGACAATTCGGATGTGGACTTGTCTCAAGTGATATTTACCAATGGGGTGACTTATGACTCCACGGCACAACAAGTGGTTGTTCCTGTCGGTGTTAGCACTTTCACTATTCTTATCCCAACCCTGATAGACGGCGTTTATGAAAGCTCCGAAGACTACACACTGATTTTAGGTGGACAGCAAGCCTCGGGCACAATTGAGAATGTAGATATTCCATTGGTGTCTGTTTCTGAAAATGTGAATGTCAGTGAAGGCTCGGCTGCAGAGTTCACCGTTTCATTGAGCAAAAACACGGCTGAAGCGGTGACTATCAACTTGGCTTTGGCTCACTTAGAGACAGACGCGTCTGATGTTTCAAACATGGTAGTGGCGTATCACGATGGCAACAGCTGGCAAACGCTGGCGATTGCTCCAAATGGTGATGTCGTGTTACCAGCAGGGGTGACTCAGGCTCGTGTTACCGTTCAGACAATCGATGACGACTCTCAGCCTGTTTACGAGGGAGCTGAGCGCTTCGAGCTTGCCGTTAGCGGTGTTGTTGGTGCTCAGGGCTCTGACTCTAGCGTGGCGAACATTGTCGATGATGGAAGCGTTGACCCTGACGGCGAGGGCCCTGAAACTGCCGATGATGATCGTCCGGTTGTTACCTCAGTCAGCGACCAAAATATTGAAGAAGGCGGTGTTGTCAGTTTCGATGTCGCGTTGTCTGCAGAGAGCACTTCGGACACCCGAGTTGTTTTAGATCTCAATGAGATTAATGCCACTTCACCAGAAGACTTTAATGGTAGTGTTGTGACGGTGAAATATGGGGACCCTGAGCAATCAGAGCAAGTCTCTCTAAAAAATGGTGTGTTTGAGTTTGATTTACCAGCCGGTGAAAATGACTTTACTGTCTCTGTACAAACGATCGATGATCAGGTATCCGACAACAACGAGACGTTCACGTTAGCGGCTAAGACAGAGTATCAATCGAATCAGGTTAGCGGTACAGCTACGATTCAAGATAATGAAAAACCAACCATCGACTTAGATGGCAGCGAATATCAGATTGAATTTGTCAGTGAAAGTGCGGGTTATCACAATGTATTCGGCTACTACATTTATGATGCATCGTCAGAGACACAGCAGCTTCAAATCTTGATGTCGGATTCGTACGACTCCCGTCAAAATGGATTTGATCCTGTCCTTGCGAATCTAGATAGCATGGACAACGTCGAGTACTTCCTCATTCCAAATGGTGCCAATGCAATTGAAAATGCACCATCAGGCGCAACGTTTGAAGTGGATTCAAGTGGTAAGTTGCTTATTAACGGAGCTGAGCAATCCAATATTAATGTGTTCTTGAGTCATGACGAAAATTCTCATATGAGAGTATCCGAAAATGGCGATGGCGACACGGTTTTAAGCTTTGACGACCAGAAGAATCACGTCAATGATGACAATGACTACAATGACTTAGTCATCAAAATTTCGAAACAAGACACCAATGTTGATTTTGCTACTTCTTTCACTGAAGGTGATGATGCAATCTCGATTGCGGATGCAAGTGTCGACATTTTTGACGACAAAGACGCTATTCAGTCAATGCAAGTGACGTTGACGAACAAGTATGCAGGCGATCAACTTACTTGGCCTTCTACGCCCGGATTCACCGTCAGCCAGACTGTGACGCCTACCAGCGTTACCTCGTTGATTACTGCCGATACAGTTGGTGGCGTATCATCTTTAGAGTTTGAAGCTTTCCTCAAAGGGATTCGCTTCGAAAATACCAGTGAAAACCCTGATGAAACGGATCGTGAGATAGAGATCCATGTGACGGATGCTTCGGGTCAACAATCAGAAACGGCAACGACAAGGGTAAGCGTTGTTGAAGTGGCTGACCTGACCGTACAACAGGATGCTAGCGGTGATGAAGATAGCCAAATTGCGCTGTACATCTCTATACCTGCGAACAGCTCCGTGATTGAAGTTGTATTGACCGATCTACCAGACGGTTCGATTCTTAAATCTGGCGAAAATATCATTGCGATCAGCAATGGAGAAGCAACGCTGACTCCACAACAGCTAGCGCAGTTGACCATAACTCCGCCAAACAACAGTGACGAGAACTTTACGGTTAATGTTGAAGGTTATACTTCTTCGAACGAGCTTATAGAGCACCATAGTATCGATGTTCAGGTTGATGCTGTTACTGACGTGCCTTTGATTACTATTGCAGAGCCAGAAGTGATTTCGTTCCATGATTTCGATTCTATCGACATGGGTAATCATTCATGGCGAGGCAATGTAAGCGCGAGTGAGCTTACTCAATCGGATGGTGCAAAAGGTACCTGGGGAACAGAGAACTCGGGTGAATACAGCGAAGTGGGCAAAGAAACTGTCTATCGAGGTGGTGTTTCAGACAGTTCGAATCAAATCTTTGAGATCGAAGGTCGTCATGGCGATGACCACCTATTCACTCAGTTTACTGCGCAAGCAGACCAGTTCTACACCCTTTCATTTGATGTCGTCGCGCGCAGGCTAGATGATTCTCCATTGACGGTATTCCTTGAAGATGAAAATGGTGATCGTAAAGTGCTGTTTGAGTACACCGATCAGCAAAGCCTCAATTGGCAAACCGAAAGTATTAATTTCCAAGCACGATCGGATGGCGAGTACAAAGTTGTATTTGAATCAGAAACGTCATCAAACAGCTACGGTGCGCTGCTCGATGACATAACGTTAGAGAAAGCAGACAACATTGGTTACGAACACAGCTTCATCCCGCTTAGCGATATTGTTGTTGGCTTAAGTGATACTGATGGATCAGAAACCTTGTCTTTGATACTTAATGGATTACCAGAAGGGTCTGTTATTCGAGATGGCATTGGCCACTCGATCACTGTTTTAGCAACGCCAGATGGGAAGAATAGTGTAGATTTGTCTGCATGGAGCAATGACCTGACTGGACTTGAAGTGAATGTTCCTGAGGAGGGCAACTACCCGCTCGAATTTGTTGTAACCGCACAAGATAATGCACCTGCGACAGCTGAATCAGTCAGCAAGGTAATTAATCTAACGGTATTGTCAGTGCTTGATGCTGAAAGTAAGGAAGTGACATTTGATGAAGACGAAAACTACATCTTAGGTGTCACTGATTTCGGCATTACAGACTTAGATGCACAAATATCAATTTCTGAATTACCTAGTTCAGGTGTTTTAGAGGTGCAAACTTCGCCGGGAGTCTGGACACCAGTTTCAGAAGGTGACTTGATCTCCGTGAGTAATGTGTCTCAGGGCAATCTCCGATTTACTCCTGAAAATAATGAATCAGGATATAACCAGCATACTGGCACCGAAGAAGGTAACCTGAATCAGGATTATGCCCACGTTAACTTTGTGGTTGAAAAAGGTGATGCTAAGTCTGACGTAATGACACTCACTCTTGATGTTACGCCCGTGGCAGACACTCCAGTTCTTAACATCAACACTCCAGATACTGTGCTTTTAGAACAGCACTTTAATGTAAAGACATGGACGGGAGTGATTGTAGGAAACGACAATGGGCAGGGTGTGAATGGCAGCACATTGATTTCAGCTATTGATGCGCTCGACCCTCAACTTGCTTCTTCAGATACAGCCACTAATGCGCAAGATACTGGTCATTGGGCGACGGCAGCAGACAATGCCGTGCTCGTGACTGGTTTGGTGTACCTTGAGGCCGGAACGAGTTATGACTTTGTAGGGCGTGGTGATGACAGTTTAGCGATCACCATTGGTGGCGTTATGTCTGATCAAGCCTACTGGGGGAACTCAAGTGGGCAAATTCAGGGCAGTGCCTTTACGCCTCAGGTATCGGGTTATTACCCACTTGCGATTTATCACCATAATCAAAGCGGCCCAGGCAACTTTAATGTCGATGTTTCTATAAATGGCGCAGCAGCGGTTGATCTTACCAGCTCTGCGTTATCCGTAGTGACCGACGAAACACAGCTGGATCAATCTGATGTCAGGGCTTCAGAGCTCAAATCGATAAATGGTGTAGAAGTCTATCAAGTCTACGGTTACAACGAAGGGCTTCAAGATACTGAAATCCCACTTTCTCAGATTACGAGCGCTGTTACCGATAACGATGGCTCTGAAGCGCTGCAGGTCACATTGAGTGGTTTACCACAAGGTGCGACATTGAGTGATGGTGGGGCCCATAGTGTGGTTATAGATGCATCGGGTGAGGTGGTTGTAACGAATTGGAGCTTATCTTCATTATCCGTTTTACCACCAGCAGGCTCACACGACGATTTTACCATTACAGTTGTGGCCACAGCTTCAGAGATGAACTCAACTAGCGAAGCGGATTCTCAAGCAACAATAGATGTTTTCGTCCATGAAAACAAACCTACAGTGACGCAATCTGATGTTAATGTCGTTGATGAAGACCACAGTGCGATTGGTAATGTGCTGACGGATATAGACGGTAGAGACAGCGACGAAGACAACATCCTTTCTGTTGAACACTTCTCCATCAATAGCGTTTCATACGCTGCAGGCAGCAGCGTGACTTTATCGGAAGGCACGTTTGTCATGCATGCCGACGGGGCTTATGAATTTACGCCAAACGCTAATTGGTCTGGTCAGCTTCCGGTTATCACTTATACGACCAACACGAGGTCGTCAGATACGCTATCTATTCAAGTCGTGCCAGTAGCCGATGCACCTCAGGTCTCAATGACTATAGGTGAAATGGAAGTGGTGAATGTGGCGACAGAGCAAACCGATGACGGCCGCTATGAGACATCGCAAGATAAAACAATCCCAGTCAGTGTTTCTGTTGAACTCACTGATCTTGATAGTAGTGAGTCTTTAGGTCCGCAAATTGTGGTCACAGGCATTCCAGCAGGAGTCGAAGTGTATGTGAACGATAGCTTAATCGCCTCACAATCTAATCGCTCTTATCTAATCACACTAGATAGCAATGGTGACGCGTCCTTCGATATCAAAGTACCTCACGATTACAGTGGTAGCTTAGAGTTCCCGATTCAGGTTCAAGGGTCTTCCATCGAAACCGCCAACCAAGAGACAGCGCATAGTACATCGGAAGAGACACTTTCTTTCCGTAGCTATGTGCTTGAGTCAGGCTCACATAGTGATGACACTATCGTTGGCAAGGGGGATCATGAGCTCATTGTTGGTGATGTACAGGGTATCCAGATTGTTGCGGGTCAGGACTATAACATCGCATTTGTTCTAGATACTTCAGGTAGCATGGGTGGAAGAGTTGGTACGGCGAAAGCAGAGATTATCGAGGTTTTCGATCAGTTACTCAGCACTGCTAACTCAGGCGCTAATGCTGGGACAGTCAATATCCTTTTGACTGAGTTTGCTACTAATTCAGGTGTAACGATATCGGTGGACCTAAGCTCCCCAACTGCTCGTGCTGACTTTGTGTCCCAGATCAGTAATATCGAAAACAATGGTAGTGGTCTTACAAACTACGAAACCAGCTTCGACGCAGCGGTTGAATGGTTTGACGACAATACTAACGACCAAGCCGAAAATATTACTTACTTTATTACCGACGGTTATCCTAACACCAGCAATCACCTCAATGTGACTTCTGAGGATTTTGACCAGCTTGTGTTGGATTATGATGCATCTACCAGGGATGTTGTAACCTTAGAGAATATTCTGCCTGACAATTATTCTGTGGGAACTGCAGTCTCTTATAAAGGTGAAGAAATTGTCACCAGTTCAGGTACTGTTAAATCCCCGCTGACAGGCGCTACGCTTGGTAACTTAAGCTACTCAGGTGGATTGAGATACACCGATGGTAGTAATGCATCAGTGCAGGCTCGTCATATGTATCAGGTGTTGGCGTTAATCTCAGCTGTCGAAGCGGTGGGTATTGGCAGTGGAATTAATCAAGCCACATTATCGCAATATGATTCTGATGGTGTCGTTGTCCCTAACATCAACGTAGATAAGCTGGCTGAAACCATCCTTGGTCAGGAAGTGACCTTAGAACAGGGTGAAGACAACATCGAAGGTGGGCACGGCGACGATATTCTATTTGGCGACCTCATTGATTTCGATAACATTGATGGCCAAGGTATTGCCGCACTACAGAAATACGTCGCGTCAGAGACCAGCAGCCCATTAGCTGATGTGTCCGCAGAAGATGTTCACAGCTATGTTCGCCAGAATTACAGTGACTTTGATGTTTCCCGTGATGGTGATCAGGACGACACTCTTACTGGTGGAGCAGGAGATGACATCCTGTTCGGGCAAGGGGGCGATGATACTTTGGATGGCGGCGCAGGTAATGACATCCTGTTCGGTGGAGCGGGTGATGATACGCTCATCGGTGGCTTAGGTAGTGATATTCTATCTGGCGGCGATGGCGAAGATGAATTTGTTTGGCATGATGGCGAGCTAGATGGTGGTACCGACGTAATTACGGACTTCCATGTGTCAGAAGATAAGATCGATATTTCTGACCTGTTAGGACAAGATGAAACCATGGAAGAGTTACTATCTGATGTCTCTGCCAATGTTGTCGATAGTAATGGCATTGAACTCAGCATTCAGAGGGATAACGGACAAACCACTCAGTCGATTAAGCTGGATAACGTCGTCGACCAACTCAATGGTATTGATACTAGCCATGGCAGTATCACGGGCAACGATTTGACCAGCTTACTGAATGAAATCATCAAATCGCATGATTGAAAAAGGGCCGTAAGGCCCTTTTCTATAAATGAATTTGTCTGCTTAGATAACTTTACAAGCAAACCCTTTAAGGTAAAAACCTTCCGGGTAAGCGGTATCAGTAGGGTGATCTGCAGCTTGTTCAAAGCGCTCGACAAACTTGACTTGTCTGCCTGCATCGACTGCAGCATCGGCGATGATTTTTTGGAAAAGGACCTGGTCCATAAGACCTGAACATGAATATGTTAACAACGTTCCTCCAGGTTTTAGAATCTGCATTGCCAGCATGTTGATGTCTTTGTAGCCGCGACATGCGCCATTGATCTGAGCTTTGCTCTCTGCAAACTTTGGTGGGTCCATGATGACAACATCGAACTTGGTACCCTGATCGCGATATTCACGTAGTAACTTAAACACGTCAGCATTGAGGAACACCGCGCGCTTTTTAGATATATCGAATTCATTAATCTCGGCATTGAATTTCGCTGTGTCCAGTGCTGGCTGAGATACATCTGCGTTAATCACACGCTTCGCATCACCTTTAAGCGCGTACAAACCGAACCCGCCAGTATAGGAGAAGCAGTTAAGCACTTCTTTGCCTTTGACGTACTTCATCGCTTGTTGGCGGCTGTCGCGTTGATCTAAGTAGAAACCTGTTTTATGTCCGCCAACGATGTCAACGCTGATTTTGACTCCATTCTCTTCAATAACAACAGACTTTGGTGGCTCATCACCGTGTAAAACACCTGTGCGTTCTTCTAAGCCTTCCTTCTTGCGAACCGCTACATCCGAACGTTCATAAATATTACATTGCGGGAATACTTTTAGGAGAGCGTTTATCAGCGATTGCTTCTGGAATTCTGCGCCTGCACTTAGGAGCTGACAAACTAGATAGCCTTGATATTTATCGATGGTAATACCGGGCAGACCGTCTGACTCAGCTGCAATCAATCGATAGCCAGTGAGGCCATCACGCTCGATCACATCTTGACGGAGCAATAGTGCGTCTTGGATACGCTTAACAAAGAAGTCTTCGTTTATCTCGGTTTTGTCAAAGCTCCAAACGCGGGCACGAATTTGAGAGTGAGGAGAGTAAGCGCCTTTCGCCAGCCATTTACCGTCATGAGTAAAAATGTCTACTGTTTCACCTAATGAAGGTTCCCCCTCAATTTTGCGAATACCGCGAGAGAAAATCCAAGGATGTCGACGTCTTAAGGATTTATCACGGCCTTTTTCAAGATAAATAGCTGGAGTCATATGTTTAGCCAATTGATTGGTTTTGAAAGGTTGAGTATTCTCAGGTAAGTAGGAATGAAAAGCAAATAAAAGAGCCGCCGATTGGCAGCTCAGTACTTTATGCTATAGGGCTTATGGGTCCCCGTTGCCGAGTCATTGGCTGATGGATATTACGCATAGATTCCTCATCCTCACTGACTATGGCTTGACCTATAAACCCTCAAATAGCTCTATGGGGTTATAAACACTTAGCGGGTTTGGGTAACCCAGCAAGTTTAGTTGCTTGCTTTGCGGGCCCTTGTTTAAATAGCTTAAACAGGTATTTACTGTTGCCTTTTTCTGGACCGTGTGCTTTTTCCATGGCTTTGACCAACATTCTTACCGCCGGAGATGTATTAAATTCTTCGTAGAAATTACGAACAAAATGAACAACTTCCAAATGCGCGTCAGTCAGTTCGATACCTTCTTGCACAGCAAGTATTGGAATCATACCTTCTTCCCACTGAGTATGATCGAGTAGGTAGCCCTGTGCATCAGTCTCGATTGATTTGCCGTTGTATTCAAACATTGTTTTAGGTCTCAAAAACTCAGATAGGGAATAGGGTAGCGCAGCTTAGGTTAGAACAACAATATGTAGGAAAAGAAAAAGCCCGGAAGTTTCACATTCCGGGCTCTATTTAACCAACTTGAGTCTACGAATTAATCGTCATTCATGATGCCTAGAATGCTAAGTAGGCTAGTAAACAGATTCAGAATATTTAGATACATTGAGATGGTCGCACTGACGTAGTTAGTTTCTTCGCCACGTACGATACGGCTTGTATCATATAAAATAAAACCTGAGAAAACCAAAGCTGACATGCTGCTGATCGCTAATTGCCCGATTGTTGAGCCGACAAAGATGTTGATTATTGCCGCCACGATAACAATGATAAGTCCCGCAATCAGGAAGTTGCGCATGAAAGAGAAGTCTTTCTTACTGCTGATTGTGTATGCCGATAGGCCAAGGAATACCATACCAGTTAGGCCGAGTGCTTGTGCAATGATCGAAGGGCCATTAGCAATAGAGGCGTAATAGGTTAGCATTGGACCCAGTGCGCCACCCATCAATGTTGTAAAGACAAACGTCCATACAATACCCATTGAAGAATTAATGCTTCTTGGGATTGCAAAGAAAAGAATACCAATGGCTGCGATTTGCATAACAAGCGCCATCATTGGTGAAATACCAATAGCCATTGTTGCCATAGCAGCGATGGCACTGGTCACTAGTGTCATCGATAGCAAAAAATACGTATTTTTAAGGGTCTTGTTGATTTCAAGTGTACTAGTGCCACTTGAAGAGTGCGTAAACATAGGGCTTTTCATAATCTTCCTCGTGAGGTTTTATGTTTATAACTACATTTATGAGGGTGAACCGTAAAAAAATCAAGCCCTATCAATGTATGCAGTTGGATAAATGATAATAGAAATACAAAGTTGTGTATTATGAAATATGTAACACAATATAACAAATAAAAAGAGGCGAACTGAATCGCCTCGTGGATTATTAACTCATTATTTGTTAATGACTTAAGATTTGTGCCAGGAAGTTTTGTGTTCTATCCGACTGAGGGTTTTCGAAGAAATCGACAGGGTTGTTTTCTTCGATGATTTCACCGGCATCCATAAAAATCACACGGTCTGCGACTTCTTTCGCGAAGCCCATTTCGTGAGTCACGCAGAGCATAGTCATGCCTTCTTCGGCTAACTCAACCATAACATCGAGCACTTCGCGTACCATTTCTGGGTCAAGTGCTGATGTTGGCTCGTCAAACAGCATCACTTGAGGGCTCATGCATAACGAGCGAGCGATAGCCACACGCTGTTGTTGACCACCAGAAAGCTGGCCCGGGTATTTTTCTGCTTGATCAGGGATCTTAACCCGCTCTAAATACTTCATCGCAATGGCTTTGGCTTCTTCTTTGGGCATTTTCTTCACCCAAATCAGTGCCAGTGTGCAGTTTTCCAATACGGTCAGGTGGGGAAATAGGTTGAAGTGTTGGAAACACATACCGACTTCACGACGAACCGCCTCGATATTTTTTAAGTCTTCGGTCAACTCATTACCAGAGACGATAATCTGCCCTTTTTGGTGCTCCTCAAGGCGGTTGATACAGCGAATCATGGTCGATTTTCCTGAGCCTGAAGGACCACAGATAACGATCTTTTCGCCTTTTTTGACATCAAGGTTGATGTTTTTCAGTACGTGAAACTCTCCGTACCACTTGTTCATATCCTTAATTTGGATCATGTAATCTTGTTGTTGCGTCATAATACGTCCTTGAGCTTCCTGTTATCGTTTGTGACCGGTATGAAGTTTGTTCTCTAGCCAAATCGAATATCTCGACATGCCGAAACAAAATACCCAGAACACTAACGCGACAAATACATAACTTTCAGTGGCAAACCCTAACCATTCAGGGTCAGTGTTAGCCGCTTGGCCAATGCCCAGTACATCAAACATACCGATGATAAGTACTAGACTGGTGTCTTTAAACAGGCCAATGAAGGTGTTCACAATAGATGGAATAGTGATCTTTAACGCCTGAGGAAGAACAATTAAGCCCATCTTTTTCCAATAGCTTAACCCTAATGCATCCGCCGCTTCATACTGACCTTTCGGTATCGCCTGAAGACCACCACGGACCACTTCTGCCATGTAAGCTGCACTAAACATAACTACACCGATTAGAGCACGGATAAGTTTATCGGTTTCAGAGCCTTCTGCAAGGAACAATGGCAGCATCACTGATGCCATAAACAAAACCGTGATAAGCGGTACGCCACGCCAAATCTCAATGTATACGGTACAAATACTTCGAATTATTGGCATTTCAGAACGTCTACCCAGAGCCAGTGCGACACCAATAGGCAGCGACACCACGATACCGACCAACGCAATGATTAAAGTAACCAGCAATCCGCCCCACTTGTGTGTTTCTACAACTTCTAGTCCAAACACACCACCGTAAAGTAATGCCGCAATGATGAATGGGTAGATGTTGACGAAAAACAGCCAGATCCAAAGACGTTTTGGTGTCTTCTCATACCCAAGCAATATGGTAAAAATGGCAAGCGTAAAGTAAAACAGTCGAGGGCGCCACAGTTCTTCTTGGGGATAAAAACCATACATAAACTGTTCCCATCGTACGCTGATAAATACCCAGCAAGCGCCCTCACGAGAACATGCGTCACGAGTGGTGCCCACCCAATCGGCTTTGAGTATTGACCAATCAAAAACTGTCCACAGAAGCGATATCGCTAAATAAGCCAAGACAATTGTCAGGATGGAGTTTACCGGGCCATTGAATAGGTTCTTGCGTAGCCATCCGACCATACCGACTGTGTTCGCTGGTGGTGGCAGGTCCGGCTGAAATTGATGTACTTTCATGCTATCTCTCCACCAAAGCAACTTTACGATTATAGATATTCATCAGAGCTGATGTAATCAAACTCAATGATAGATAAACGGCCATTGTCATCGCAATGATTTCAATTGCCTGACCTGTTTGGTTGAGCGTTGTACCAGCAAATACAGAGACCAAATCCGGGTATCCAATTGCCATCGCAAGCGATGAGTTCTTGGTCAGGTTTAAATATTGACTTGTCAGAGGTGGAATGATGATTCGCAGTGCTTGCGGAACAATAACGAGTTTCAATGTTCTAGATCGGGGTAAGCCAAGTGACATTGCTGCTTCTGTTTGCCCATGGCTAACGGCATTGATACCTGAACGTACAATTTCAGCGATGAACGATGCGGTATAGATACTCAAAGCCAGTAGCAGTGCTGCCAACTCTGGGATGATGCTAACTCCACCTTGAAAGTTGAAACCTTTGAGCTCAGGGTATTCTGCTGAAATAGGTGACCCCATAAGGAAGTAGACCACTGTTGGGAAAACAACAATCAACCCCAACGCAATTCGACCCATTGGCGTTTGTTGGCCTGTCAGACGTTGTTTGTTACGTGCCCAAATACTGATAAAGACAGTGGCAACGATCCCTATCAATAACGAAGCAACAACAATTGCTGAACCAGCTTCAAAAATCGGTGATGGGAAATACAACCCACGCACATTTAAGAAAATGGCCTCGCCAAGGCTGAGACTTTGCCTTGCTGAAGGTAGCGCTTGTAAGACGGCGAAATACCAAAAGAATATCTGTAGAAGAAGAGGGATATTGCGGAATGTCTCAATGTAAACAGCGGCCAGCCGGCTGACTAACCAGTTTGATGACAGGCGAGCAATACCCATAATAAAGCCAATCACTGTAGCAAGGATAATACCGAGAACAGAAACTAAGGCAGTGTTGAGGAGGCCGATAATAAATGTGTGGCCATAAGAATAAGTTTCATCGTATTCAATCAGCGTTAGGCCAATCCCAAAGCCCGCTTCTTGCGTCAGAAAGCCAAAACCCGTGGCGATACCACGTGCTTCCAAGTTAGTCAGTGCATTATTGACTATTGTGTAGAAGAAAAAGACCAGAGCTAGTATCGCAATGATTTGAAATACGACTGATCGAAAGGTGGGATTGTATAAAAGGCTCGCGTTAGAAGTCGTTCCGCTATCCGTCTTCGACGCAACAGTATTAGTCGGTTTCATACAGCTATAACCTCAAATCCATTTTGTAAAAAGGGCGGCTTACTACCGCCCATTTTGTTGTTATGTTTTGTTTAACGGATTGGTGGAGCGTACATAAAGCCACCCGCATTCCAAAGTGCATTTACACCACGTGAGATTTGTAGTGGAGAACCTTTACCTACAGTGCGCTCGAAACTTTCGCCGTAGTTACCCACTTGTTTAACAACTTGGTAGCCCCAATCGTCGCGGATGCCAAGGCCTTTGCCTTTAGGTCCTTCGACACCCAAAATACGTTTAACGTTTGGATCTTTAGATTTGAGCATCTCATCCGCATTTTTGGAAGAAATACCGTACTCTTCTGCGTTCACCATCGCTGACAGCGTCCATTTAGCGATGTTGAACCATTGATCGTCACCTTGACGTACTACAGGGCCAAGAGGCTCTTTAGAAATGATTTCGGGTAGTACCTCAGCTGAACTTGGATCCTGAAGGTTTAAGCGAAGTGCATACAGACCTGACTGGTCAGTAGTTAGCACGTCACAACGACCCGCATCGAAACCTTTTGAAGTTTGAGCTGCTGTATCGAATACTACAGGCTTGTATGACATGCCATTGTTGCGGAAGTAATCAGCTAGGTTTAGTTCTGTTGTGGTACCAGACTGAACACAAACCGATGCACCATTGAGTTCCTTTGCACTCTTCAGGCCAAGATCCTTCTTAACCATAAAGCCTTGACCATCGTAGTAATTGACGCCTACGAAGTTCAGACCCAGAGCGGTATCACGGTGTAAAGTCCATGTTGTGTTACGAGATAAAACGTCGATTTCACCAGATTGCAGTGCGGTGAAGCGTTCTTTAGCGGTCAGCGGGACATATTTAACTTTTGATTTATCACCAAGCACGGCCGCAGCAAGTGCTTGACAGTACTCTACGTCAATACCTTCCCATTCGCCTTTTGAGTTGGGGTTAGAGAATCCTGGTAGACCTGTACTTACACCACAAGTTAGGAAACCCTGCTTAGTCACTTTATCCAGAGTGCTATCTGCTGCAAAAGCACTTGTAGACATCAGCGCAGTTGAAGCAGCTACTACTGAAGCAAGAAGTGTTAGTTTGTTCGCCATTTGTATCCTTCCTGTATGATCCATGTTAAACCAGGTAACACCTGATACAACGAATGAAAAAATTGTTGTGTTTCAATAGTTATTGGTTGATTACTCAGATTTGAGTTGTATATAAATCAACCGTTTATAAGCGTAGGAAAAGATCGGTAAATTCTCAAATATATAATTTAAAAAGATTTATTAATTGAATTTACAAACCTGACCTGTTGGTAGGATGACCAAATGTTAAACGAATGTAAATAGTGCAAGGCATCACACTAATGGTGCAAACGTAGAGACTCACCATAATTTACTGTTTACATAATATTTACATTTCGTTGATTTGAACAGATTTAAAAGATAATTCTATAAATAATATTAAATTTGGTGATAAATCATACGATGTTTATTGTTGGGTTTATCTATGTGCCCCATTTTTGGTAGTATATTCTGAATAGGTCTTATCATTGCCCAAGGATAGAAATGCAGTATTTTCCTCTGTTTATGAACCTTACCGACAAACCCGTTCTGGTTGTTGGAGGAGGAGAAGTCGCTTGTCGAAAAGTAGACAGCCTGATTCGTTCAGGCGCAAACGTAACCATAGTGTCACCCCAAATAGAACCTTATTTGCAGAAACTGGTGGTGAATAACGAGTGTGTGTGGATACAAAATTTTTATTCGCAAGACGTATTGGAGCGCAAATACATTCAAGTGTGGGCCACAACGGACAATCCAGATCTTAATCATCGCGTTTATCATGATGCCAAAGCGTTAGGTTTACTTGTCAACGTGGTGGATGATCAGCCCTATTGTGATTTTATAACCCCATCAATTATAAATCGGGGGAGAATTCAAATCGCAATTTCGAGTGGTGGTGCGTCGCCCGTGCTGGTACGTAACATTAGAGAACAGTTTGAGGCCACTTTGCCACAAAACCTGTCACTACTTGCGGATTTCGGGGCGTCAAAGCGAAGCGATATCAAGCTTCGTTTACCTTCTGTTGACCTCAGGCGTAAGTTTTGGGAGTCATTCTTCGATCATCCAGACACTGAACTGGCGACTCAACGTTCACAGCTAGAAGATATTTACTTGAGCATGTTTGGAAATCAGATTGACGATAAAGGCATGGTGACGTGGATAGATTATGGAAATGATGTCGAGCTTCTTCCTCTCAAAGCGTTGCGGATGATGCAGCAAGCAGAGCTCGTGTTGTTTGACAAAGGTTGCCCGTTTGAATTTGTGGATCTCATTAGAAGAGATGCTGAAAGGGAAGAATATCACAGTGACGTGGATTTGTCTGAGAGACTGGGTAACGCAAGAAGTGAAAAGTTACGAGTGGTCATATTGGTCGAACCGGATTCATCTCAATATAATCTGCTCAAGAACAATGATACACATATTAGGTTAGGTTCTGTTTAGTTATCTTGTTTATATTAAAACAAGCCCGCACTTTGCGGGCTTGTTGCTAGATAAATCCCAATGGAACGCATTAGTTAGTCACGGAAGTTATCATACTGGAATGGTTGGCCTAGGTCAGCTTCGCGAATCATAGCAATAGTTGCTTGTAGATCATCACGTTTTTTACCTGTGACTCTTACCTTTTCACCTTGAATGGACGCTTGCACTTTTAGCTTCGCATCTTTAATTGCCTTCACGACTTTCTTGGCTGTTGGTGTATCAATACCTTGCTTGAAAACTACGATTTGATGCCAGTTCTTACCGGAAGCCTCTTCAGCTTTTGCTTCCATTGCATTGGCGTCGACTCCTCGCTTTGTCAGGTGTGAGCGAAGAATATCGCGCATTTGTTTTAGCTGGAAATCACCTTCAGCATTTAGGCGCACAGATTCATCTTTTTGCATTTCAAATGATGCATCAACGCCGCGGAAGTCGAAGCGAGTAGACAATTCTCGTGACGCATTATCTACGGCATTACGTAGTTCAACCGTATCAATTTCAGATATAATATCAAAAGATGGCATTATTCTTATTCCTCTCGTTTAACCGCGTGATTTAACGGCGGTTGCCAGCATGTCTAGCATGGTTGATGTATCTTCCCAGCTCAAACATGGGTCGGTGATTGACTGACCGTATGTAAGATTGCTTATGTCTTTCATTGGCTGATTGCCTTCGATAATGAAGCTTTCTGCCATGATACCCGCAATCTGATTTTTGCCAGATTTGATCTGCTCGCAAATGTCTTTCGCAACATCAAGTTGTTTGCGATGTTGTTTTTGGCAGTTGGCATGGCTGAAATCGACGACTAGTCGCTGAGGCAAACCAAACTCTTCAAGTTGTTGACAGGCCTCTTCTACAGATCCTGCATCAAAATTGGGACCTTTTTCGCCTCCCCGAAGAATCACGTGCCCGAACGGGTTACCGCTGGTGCGATAAACAGTCATACGACCGTTTTTATCTGGTGAGTAGAAGTAATGTGAGGCGTGAGATGCGCGAATTGCATCGATCGCTATCTTAATGTTGCCGTTCGTACCGTTCTTAAACCCGACAGGGCATGATAACGCTGAAGCCATTTCACGGTGAATTTGTGACTCAGTTGTACGTGCCCCAATTGCGCCCCAAGTGATTAAGTCAGCGATATACTGGCCAGTGATCATATCTAGGAACTCGGTCGCCGTAGCTAATCCGAGTTTGTTGATATCTAGAAGAAGCTTGCGAGCTTTGTTTAGGCCCGTTTCTAATGCATAAGAACCATCTAGGTTAGGGTCAGTGATCAAGCCTTTCCAACCAACAACAGTGCGCGGCTTCTCAAAATAGGTTCTCATGACGACAAACAATTCGTCTTTGTAGTGCTCCTGAACCTCCGCTAGGCGTTTAGCGTAATCAAGTGCGGCTTCAGTGTCATGAACTGAGCAAGGCCCAACAATGACTAACAGGCGATTATCTTGATCTACAAGAATTTTTTCAATTTGGCGGCGAGATTCAGCGATGCGTTTTGCTACGTCTTCCGTAATTGGATGGGCGTTTCCAAGTTCTGCCGGAGTTGGCATTGGACCCAATGGTTGGGTTCTTAATTCATCGGTTTTGAGTGGCATACGAAAGCCTGTTGTTTTTATTGCGAAGCGGTAAAGATAACGGAAACATCATTAGGAATAAACCTCTTATCTTCATTCTTGGCGTGCCCATCTTTGGTGGGTGAGATATTATGCATTCAAAATTTATAAAAATGCATTTTAACTTGTTTTACTTTGGTTCTGTCGGTATGTTCAGGAAAGAATCGAACAATAAAATGCACGGAGCAGTAATGAGCATTAATACTTCAGATGAATGGCAATCACGACTCAATTTAGGTGATGCAATACCGGGTGAAGAACCGTCTTCAGAAAGCACACACCTCTTTGTTTCTCTCTCCGATTTAGTCTCAGAAAATATTTTCTACCACCCATGCTTTAAAAATGTTGGGTCCATTCTGAGTGACGTTGAACTCAGCTCTATTGACGCGATACTTGGCGAAGTTTCGATGGAAGACCATTTTGTCGCCACGTTAACTGAACGAATTATGCAGTCGGTGAAGCCCAACCATCAATCTGTGCGTGTCGCGTTAAGTGATGCGGATAGTTACGAATTGAGCTCACTTCTCGGTGGGAAAGCTGAAGCACAAGAAGTCAACCCAGCATTAGGCTTGCGCGGTGTATCTCGTTACGCTCAAACTAAGTTTAGTCATGCATTTGCTCTGGAGTGTCAAGTTCTCAAGGCGTTGCGGCAGCAAGGCGTACAAGTTGAGATTGTGGTCCCATTTGTCAGAGCATTGTCTGATGCAGCCAAGATTATTGATTTACTGGCAGAGCAGGGGCTGCCAAGAGGTTTAAACGGGTTGAAGGTTTTGTATACTGTTGATGTTCCGTCTGCTGCGCTGCTCTCAGAGCGATTGCTGCATTACTTCGATGGCTTAGTCATTAACCTAGAGAACCTCTCTCAGTATACGCTTGGTGTTGACAGGCTCAGTGAAGATTTGCAACACCTGTTCGACCCTCAGAGCGAAGCCGTGATCGCTCTAGTGGATATGGCAGTCAAAGCGGCAAATCACAATTCTAAGCCTGTATTGGTCGTAACTAGTGGACTTGCTCGCTACAGTAAAATACGGGAATACATTCTTGAGCATGCTTACATCCAAGTTGTTGTGACGTCGTAACCTGAAAATAGGTGACTTCGATATAACTTCAAAAGGTTGATGTTAACAAAATGTTGACATCAACCTTTGTTCGTTATGAACTAGGGATACACAGAGTGACATGTCGGACCAGTTAAATGCTTTCTCCACTTACTAAAGCCAATTTGTACCTTAAACTTTTCGGATTCTTTAAAGTCCCCTTGATTTGGTTGTGTCGGCCAAAAATACTCAAACTCGATTCTGACTCAGTTGAAGTAAAAATACCCCTCAAAAGAAAAACTAAGAACCATCTTAATAGTATGTATTTCGGTGTGCTGGCGGTCGGAGCAGATGTAGCTGGTGGGTTTATGGCGATGAGCAAAGCTCAAGACAGAGGCCATAAAGTATCTCTGGCCTTTAAAGCTGTTGACGGGCAATTCCTCAAACGGCCAGAGGGTGACGTTCACTTTGTTTGCAACGATGGGGCAGTCATTGACAAAATGTTGGATCAAACAATGGAGACCGGAGAGAGAATTAACCAGCCAGTGAGGATTATCGCAGTTTGTCCAAGCCTACATGGTGACGAGCCGATGGCAGAGTTTCAACTTACTCTGTCATTGAAGAAAATGGGTGACTAACGTCATCTATCTCAATTTGCTCAATGGCAACAATTTTGTTTCGATTGAGAACAATTTTCCAACGATAATAATGAGGTGTTCCATCATGGCTATCTTCTTTGGCGATGAGGTTAATCAGATGCCGCTTTTCAACGGATTCTTTGCTGACCTGACCGTTGTTTAGTGTGTAAACTTTATTCGAACCCTTATCCATCAAACGCATAAATGGTCTCATACTGAGCATCATCGACTCTCGAGTTTCTTCGTAACCGCTCATAAATTTGGACGTTGACATCTCGGTTTCAGAACGGTAGTGGAGAATTTGCTCTTCACGTTGCACAACACGTTTCTTACGGATGTTCTGGATGCGGTCAGGCAGCTTAAGGATGTTTTTATAGTCTAACCACTCTAACTTTTGGCCCACGGCTTTGTTCGTCGTTGGGTCCAAATAGTATTGGCGCCATTTTGGTCGACCTTTGCGAATCCATCGCCACATGACATCGCGAAGATCATCTTTGAATATTTCGCGCAGCGCATACACAAATGACATCAAAATGATGAAAGAGACGGTGATTTCTCCCCAATAGTCCCGTGCGAGAATCGCTGTAATGGTGACAAAAACCATGACAAAGCCGGTTGCTGAGCCTTTGACCACTCGCTTCATGTTTTTTCCAAGTGATTGAGTTTTAGCTTTTAACACAACGGGGTGCTCAATCAAGCGGCGCAGCAAGCGCATTTTATTACTGAGACGGGTTACGTCGTCACGAACGCTTTTCGAGTTGTAATTGTTAAGCTTACGGTGTGCAGCTTCTTTCTCAACAATAGCCAAGAGTCGATCTTTGATAGTTTTGTAGTCATTGTCTCGTGGCATGTGAGCGATCAGGGACAGAAAACGCTGGCCTGTATACCAAGAAAGATAGTTGTCTATGTTAGCGTAGTAGCGCTTGATGCTTTCCTCGTAAGGAATGCTTCGTCTTAACTTTTTCAAGATATCTAATGCCAACTCTATAACTTCATCTACTTCATCGGTGGTTACAACGTCTGAATTATGTTTATTGAGTTCATTGACGGCTTTATCCAATGCAATCACATACTGATAGGCAAACAAGCTCAAACTAACGCGGTATTGAGTCGAAGACAGGCGCCCGCGCTTTGCCAAACGGCTGTGTACGAGTGGCAATAGTGTTTTGTCACTAAAGTAGGCACGTTTCTGTACGATGGACTCGTAATAAATCTCGTTCTCTTTGAGTACATCTGGTGTTAGGCCGAGCTCGCCAGGAATGAAAAAGTAGAGGTCAAGATCTGACTTCTTGGATGAAGCCATAGCGTGGGAAATCTTAAGAGTGATGCCGTCCTGCTTATCAACGGTGAGCAAAGAATACTCCTGAAAAAAATATAATTATCTGGCGAAAGCATAACAGAGTTTCGGTATAATCACCGCAAATTTAGCAAGAGACAGTTGAAATGATTAAAGTTGGTCAAATAAACCACTTAGAAGTAGTAAAAAAAGCAGATTTTGGCGTATTTCTCGATGCAGGCGATTACGGCACTAGCCTACTACCCAATAGGTTTGTTCCAGAAGGCACCGAAGTAGGTCAATTTATTGATGCTTTCTTATATTTCGACTCTGATAATCAGCTGGTTGCGACAACTGAAACCCCAATTGCTCAAGTGGGCGAGTGGGGGTTGATGAAGATTCAAGGAATCAACAGTACTGGTGCCTTCGCTGATTGGGGAATAAAAGGCAAAGATCTGTTAATCCCATTTAGTGAGCAGCGTTCGCGCTACTCGGAAGGCCAAACCATTCTAGTGTACGTATACACAGATAAAGCCTCTGGTCGAATTGTTGGTACGACTAAATTTAACAAACTGCTAGACAAGACACCTGCGAATTACCAGCGTAATCAGCAAGTAGACTTAATTATTGCTGAGCGCAGTGACTTAGGCTTTAAGGCGATCGTGGAAGGCCAACACTGGGGTATGATCTTCAAATCCGATGTTTTTGGTAAATTGTTTGTAGGTAAACGACTCAAAGGGTATATCAAGGGTATTCGCGAAGATGGCAAAGTGGACCTTTCTTTGCAGAAAATCGGTGTTGCTAAGATGGATGACTTGAGCCAAAAAGTATTGGATCTTCTTGAAAAGAAGGGAGGCTTTCTACCTTTGAATGACAAATCATCACCGGAAAGTATTTTTGCCGCGTTTCGTACCAGCAAAGGGACATTCAAGAAAACAATCGGTGGCTTATATAAGCAAGGAAAAATTACGATAGAGGAAGATGGTATTCGCATCGTTTCGTAATTGAGGCCAAAAAAAGGCCCGAAGCGGATATTGCTTTGGGCCCAGGGGAATGGCTCTTATAGAGCCTGCGCTAACTGGTTGATATTATTTGCTTTATCATTGACTAAAGTGTAGTACATTGTCATTGTTTTGCTAGGCAGTTCTGGCATTTTCTACTCATATTTTGCGATTTAAAATAGATTTTTATCTCGCACTAGCTCTCTAGGCAGACCATTCTTCACTCGATTTCCGACCCATTTTCCTAATCCAATCACATCGTTACCAAGCTTTACAATCACTTCACCTTTGCCTGATAGATTCTCCGGTCGAACGTCTCTACCCATAAACCATTCGCGGGCATCGTCTGTAGAAAGTGTGACACAGTTTGACTCTTGACCAGTAGCTAACGCTGTCGCGACCTGATGCTGCCATCGGTAGCCTTTTTTATGAGCTTCAGCGATTTTAATCCCCATTCTTGAGAAACGGAATTCACCAAGCATAGTTTCTAATGCGTTAGGGAAGAGCCAGACATCGTTGTCACGCATCCAAACCTGCGAATTTTCTGGAAGCTCGATATCTAAACTATCACGCAGCTGTTTGTTGATTTCTTGATGAACTTTGTTGGATGCCTTTTCATATGGGAATTTACCTAAGCGCTTTTTCACTTGTGGTGCTTCAGTGGGACCAAGCTTTCTTATTCTGGCTACAAAGAAGCCTTCACAATCATACATTTGAGGGAAAACATGCAGGAAGCCTTCTTCAGTTAGCGCTTTCTCTGACTCAGGGAAGAGAGAATCTAGAGGCTCAAACTCTACTAGGTTGCCAAACTGCTCTTTCAAGTGCGCACAAACTTGCTGGTTCTCTTCAATGCTTAATGTACACGTTGAGTAAACCATAACACCGCCTGGCCTAAGTGCGTAAAATGCACTCTCTATCAACTCTTTTTGGGTATCAGCGATGGATAGAACGGATTCTTTGCTCCAATTCTTCATCGCATCGGCGTCTTTACGCACTGTACCTTCACCTGAACAAGGTGCATCAATTAAAACAGCATCAAACTGTTCTGGCAGCCAGCCACCAAAGACTCGGCCGTCATAATTACTCAGCGCGGCGTTGCGTACACCACAACGTTCAATATTGGCATGTAAGACCTTGACCCGACTGGATGAGAATTCATTGGCCACTAAGACCCCTGAATTATCCATTTTTGCTGCAATTTGAGTGGTTTTTGAACCCGGTGCGGCTGCCATGTCGAGCACACTAATGAAGTGGTCACTCTGCTCGTTAAACAAGGCAGATACAGGCATCATTGAGCTTGCTTCCTGAATGTAGAACAAGCCGGACATATGTTCTGCAGTGTTGCCAAGTGGGGTTTGTGATTCGTCAGCGTCGATCCAAAAACCTTCTTCACACCATGGTATAGGTGACAGTTGCCAGCCTTTTTCTTGAGCTCGCTGAATAAACTCTGAGATAGAAATCTTCAACGTGTTTACGCGAATGCTTTTACGGAGAGGGCGTTGACACGCGGCGACAAAGTCTTCCATATTGAGGCTGTCAGGAAGAATGGCTTCCATTTCTTTCAAAAATTCTGCGGGTAAATAGACGTTCTGATGCAAAGTTCTATCTCAGTTTTTACAGGGGTCGGAATTATAGCGGATTGAAAAACAAAACGCAGCGAAATCGCTGCGTTTGAAAGTCTAATGTTGTTTATGGTTTCGGAATAGCGGTACGCCAAGTCTTCCAATTCTCCTCTGGTGTAGGATAGAGGAAGAAAGACTGACCAGGCTGCGCTATGGGCTGCAGTTGATTGTTTTCAGGAGTGGCAAAGGTGATTCCGCCTCTCACAATACTGTCGATGGTCCCCGCTTTAATGTTTGCGCCACCTAGACCGATGGAGACATCGACGCCTGAAATGTTCCAGAAAATACTATTTTGCCTTACAAGATAAGCGTATTCGGGCTGGATAGAGATGGTCGAGACAACGCGATCAGCAAACTCTCCGAGTTCCACATTAGTGACTTTGCCCACCTCAATTTCTCTATAGAGTACAGGTGTACCTTTAGCGACTGAGCCACGAGATTCGCTTTGCAGGGTGAAGGATACCCCCTGTTTATCTCTCTCTTGTTTATTGAGATGGAAAGTATGCTGAGCTTTGCCTGTACCCGGGACTACGTTAATAGTTTGAGTGAGAAGGTTCTGAAGATTCTTCACGCCATTCAAGCCAACAGTCGCTTGAGCAACCCAGAAGTAGCTGCCCTCGGTGGCGAGCTTGTCTGCATACTCAGGTAACACTCGAAGTTTAATTTCAACACGCTCACGCTTAAAATCAGGTATTACAAGCGTGACTTCAGCCACTTGCACGCCGTTATATTTTACCGCGGTTCCTTTAGTAATGTTGTTTTCACCTTCAGCATTGAGCGTAATGACATGGCCAAACTTTCGCGCTGTTTTGAAATCTTGATAGAGCAGCCACTTGTCATTCTGTTTGTTTTCGACACCCGGTAAAGAATCAAACGCAATACCGCCTTGAATGAGTGACTTTAATGGAGCAGCTTTAACACTTATACCGGCTAGGCTAGCATCCACTTCAACGCCAGAACGATTCCAAAAGACGGTTTGTTCGGTGACTAGGTGTTTGTATTGATTTTCAATACTTGCGGTAATGATCACGCCACCATCAACAAGACGGAAATCAGAAATGCTACCTACTTGCAAATTACGGTAAAGCAATGGGCTGCCTTTACTGATAGGGGGAAGCTCGTTCGCAAATAGCGTAATACTTTCAGAGCCAGACATATTGTATTTCGCTAATTCAGCCAATGATTTACTTGGATAGAGTGTGTATTGCTCTCTAGGGTTCTCAACCCCTTCGCTAACAAAACTGACCGAACCTGTCAGTAATTGCTTTGCAGGAGGTACATTGATATTGAGGCCTGATTCGGTTAGCTCCGCAGTGGCGCTCCCCGTCACGAAGAAACGGTTTTGGGATTTAATGGTATTGGCATAGGCTTTGTCCACCAACACATCTAGATGCACTTTTTCACTAACGAGCGAGACTTTGGTGACTTCACCGACAGTAATTCCACGATAAAGAACATTCGCGCCAGCACCAAGACCAAATGAATTGTCGGCAACCAGTGTTATGGCCACAGATTTTGCTTGTTGTTTATTGAACTGATCCTTACGAATTGCGTTGAAGTAACGAGAGCGTTCGCCCTTTCCTGGCACCAGAGTAAGGAAATTTCCCTTCACTAAGTTTGTGAGATTTTCTACACCAGAAAGCGAAACTTTCGCTTCTTCGAGGATAAAACTACTGCCGCTCGTCAGCATGTCTGAGAACGCTGGTTGGATAGCCGCTGAGGCAACAATCTCTTTTCTTCCATTACTAAGCTGCAAGTCGGTGACCTGACCAATTTCAATGCCGCGATACATGATAGGAGCACCAGTCGGACTGATTTGGTTATCATCTGGTAAGGTGATTTTAATTGGTATACCACGTCCTGCCGTTTTCAGATTTGGATACAGCTTAAACCTGGTGTTGTCTGCTACTGGCTCACCGCCATCGGGAGAATCGACCGCAATCGAACCTCCAATTAAAGCACTTAAGCTTTCAAGTCTCACATCAACGCCATCGAATCCGATATTGGCTCCTAAACCGCTGACGTTCCAGAAACGGCTCTCATCTGTAATGATTTTGCGGTATTCGTCGTGAATGGAAGCCTGAATTAACACATTTCTACCAGGTTCATCAAGTTGATAGCTGTAGACTTCACCGATGGGAATCTTGCGATAAACGATTTGAGAGCCAACCGATATGCCGCCGAGATCTTCCGCTCTTAGAGTGATGTTAAGCCCCTCACGCGCCAAAATATCTGAAGGTGAGCGCTCAAGTGCCGTAAATTGAGTTTCGGGTTTAGAGGGATTGTCGCTCGGCTGGATTGCAATATAGTTGCCAGATACTAAAGCGTCTAATCCAGAGATGCCAGACAGGCTGGCGGTAGGTTTGACCATCCAAAAGCGCGTTTCTTTCGACAAGAGTTTAGTGGCTTCAGGGTAAATATCAGCGTCTACGTAGATGCTTTCTAAGTCTTGTGAGAGGTTAATGTCACGCACGATACCAACCTCTAGGCCTTGATAGCGAATCGTAGTACGGCCTGCGACTAAGCCCTGAGCATCAGAGAAGTAGATCTGAATTCGCTGACCAGCGTCGTTAATCGACTTAACAACCAACCAACCAGCAAGGACCATGGTCAGCAAAGGTAATAGCCACAAAGGAGACACACCTTTATTACGCTTCACGTCCGGCGAGTATGAGGGTTGACTAGAAGATGAATGAGTCATTTAATGGTTCTTCTCTTTTCTCTGATTATTCTTTGCTGTATCTGGATAATTATCCCACAACAGTCTCGGGTCAACACTCTCTGCCGCCAGCATAGTCAATACAACAACGATTCCAAACGCAACCGCCCCATACCCTGGAGTAAAATCGAGGATCTGGCCGCGATCGACTAAGGTCATCATGATAGAAATAACAAACAAATCCATCATGGACCAACGTCCTATCCATCTAATAACAAAATAGATCATCATTCTTTGGCGATGAAACACTTTGCGCTTAAATTGGATCGCGAGCAATAAGTACGCCAAACCGATGATTTTGGCGACGGGAACGACAATGCTCGCTACGAATATAATGACCGCGATTCCTGGCATACCGTTTTTTACCAGTGAAGCCACGCCGGAAAAAATGGTGTCTTCAAGTCGCTGGCCATTAGTAATCAAAATCGATATCGGAATCAGATTTGCCGGAAAAATGGCAATCGTAGCGGCAACAAGATAAGCCCAAGTCATTTGTACGGAGCGAGGTTTACGGTGATAAATGGGTTTATGACAGCGAACACACTGCGTTCCTTCTGGTTGAGAAAGGTGGCAGTGGTGACAGTGAAGTTGTTTCTCTTTGAACTGATAAGAATGTTCAGTCTCGTAGGCTTCCCAATAACGGCGTACACTCACTCGTGTGACAAGCATGACTGTCGCGATCTGTAACAGGACCAAACCATATAAACCTACTCCCACGTATATGTCGGAATAGTCCTGTAACTTAAAGCAGGAAATAGCGACGCTGACGAGAAATACATCAATCATCACCCAGTTTTTGAGGTGCTGAATTGTATAGAGAGAATATTTAAGTAATGAAAATTTACGTTGCTTAAGGGCAACGTGAGCAGTTAGGACCGAACCGCTGACTAATAATGGTGCGATAGAGCTGCAAAAGATGATTAGTATAGCTAGGAAAACAAAACCCTCTTCAAATAGTGTGAAAACACCAGAAGGTAAGGTCGCTGGGATCATGACGCCGAATAGTCGAATACTAATAAAGTCAAAGAAATGAGAAGGAATGAAAAGTAAAAGGCAAGTAATGGCTATGGCTAGGTTGCCAGATAGAGAAGGTTTGCCTCCGCGATACAATTTACTTCCGCAACGTGGGCAATAAGCGCTTTTTCCGGGTTCAATATAGACGGTATCTATGGGCAATTCACACCCGTGACATAGTCTAACGTGGGAAGTTTCAGAAAGGTGTGGTGATAATTTTGGAGGGCTCATATTACCCTCCAAATCTTGAGTAATAACTATGGTTAGGCGTGCGACTGAACGCTTCCATAAAGCGTTTGGTATAAACCTTCTTGTTTGACCAACTCACCATGAGTGCCTGCCTGTGTTACTTGTCCATCTTCTAAAACGTAGATCAAATCAGCCTGTTTGACGGCAGAGAGGCGATGCGCGACGATTAACGTTGTTCGCCCATTCAAAAACTCTGTCAGCGCTTTATGAAGTGCTGCTTCGGTCGCCGTATCTAACGCAGAAGTTGCTTCATCCAGAATGACAAACTTAGGATCGCTAAGAATCATTCTTGCTATAGCAAGTCGCTGCCTTTGGCCACCTGATAATCGAATGCCGTTTCGGCCAATTTGTGTATTTAAACCGTCACCTAATTGGCTTATTACATCTTGCATTTGAGCAATTTCAAGAGCCCGCCACAGTTGTAAATCGTCATAGTCAGAGCCGAGCGTGAGATTATGCCTTAAACTGTCGTTGAATAGTATAGGTTGTTGTAATACAACGGCAATCTTATCTCTTATTATGTCATAACTGATATCATCTGTTGTCTCACCATTGAAACGGATGATGCCTGAGTCTGGACGATATACACCTATAAGCAATTGTATGAGTGTCGATTTCCCACCTCCACTTGCACCAACCAATGCAACTTTCTTTCCAGCTGGAATATTCAAGTTTAGATTATTGAGCACTTTACTTTCGTCATTATAAGAAAAATCAATATGTTCGATCTTAACGTCGACTTCTTTATCTGTTGTAAACGGGTTGATTTTACTCTCTGGGCGGTGCTCTTCTTCCAAATTGAGTAGGGCGTTTATGCGGCCCATTGCCGCTTTTGCGCTGTACCAAGAAAATTGAATACCAAGTAATTCTTGTACCGGCCCCAACATAAACCATAGGTAGCCAAAGACCGCAAATATTTGACCGATAGTTAAGTCACTGAACAGGACCATTAACATGGCGACGGCACGGAACAGTTCAAACCCAAGCAGAAACAGAAGAAAAGAAACTCGACCTGCGGCTTCGGATTGCCACGCGTATTTATCAGCGTCTACTCGGATCTGATTGGCTTGCTGTTTTAGTTCGCCAAGAAACTCTCGTTCTCGATTGGCTGCACGCAATTGGTAGATACCGTCTAATGTCTCAACAAGACGATTTTGGAATCGTTCGAAAGATTGGTTTTCGTGTTTCTTAAGGTGTTTTACTTTACTGCCTAGTTTTCGAGAGAAATAAATCACAATTGGATTAACCAAAAGGATGAATAAGCCGAGACGCCACTCTAGCCACAGTAGTACACCAGCCGTACCAATTACAGTGAGCAAGCTAATTAGAAATTTACTTAAAGTGGTGCCTATGAACTGGTCAATGGTTTCGACATCGGTAATTAAGTGAGCATTGATTCCACCGCTTCCGCGAGTTTCATATTGTCTGATACTGATCCGACCTAATTTGTCTATCATCTTGCTGCGCATCTGATAGGTGATCGTTTTGGATACGAGAGTAAACTGACGCCCTTGAAGGATGTTTAAACCTTGGCTAACGGTTCTCATCAGAATCACAAGTAATAGAGTAAGGAATATGTAGCCGGTTGGTGTTTGCATCGAAACCGGTAACACTTTGTCCATCAGCTCAAGACCTGTTGCGGGTTTATCAAGTAGTACTTCATCTACCATTAACGGCATTAAAAGAGGGATGGGGACACTGACGAGAGTAGCAACAAACGCGATGATGTTGGCGAGGACAAGTTTCGACTTGTGCTTTTTTACTTGAGTTATGAGCCAAGAACGGCTAATAGTGTTGGGGATATCAGACATTATAATGAGAATGCTTACTATTTATGGTTTACGGACGATTGTACGTTGATTCATGATGGAAGTCTCTAATTTTCAAATGGAAGTCAATATGAAAATAGAACATTATCACCGCTTAACCAAGCAAGCTGTTGCACTTTTAGAGTCGGAAAAAGACCTTATTGCCAATTTGTCTAATCTAAGTGCGCTTTTGAATATGGAGCTTGAGGAACTAAATTGGGTGGGTTTCTATCTAATCAAAGAAGAGACGTTGGTTTTAGGGCCGTTTCAAGGTAAACCAGCGTGTGTCAGGATTCCTATTGGTCGTGGTGTGTGTGGTACGGCTGTAGCAACGAACAGTGTCCAGAGGGTTGCTGATGTTCATGAGTTTGAAGGGCACATTGCTTGTGACGCAGCGAGTAACTCTGAGATCGTTATTCCATTTAGTATTAATGGAACCATCGTGGGTGTGCTAGATATTGACAGTCCGAAAGTGGGTCGTTTTAGCGAAATAGATGAAGAAGGTTTGACATTTTTGATGAATGAAGTGGAAAAGCTGCTTAATTCACACGCTATCGGTGCATAATTTCTAGATTGAGTGTGGTTTTTCGCTTGCAGGTCACTATAATACCTGAAATATTTATCTTAATGCTCGCGGACAGACCGCACTAACCAGGACTCCTCATGGAAAACACTGAAAAGTTAAAAAACAGCAAAGAAGTGATTGCATATATTGCTGAATGTTTCCCTAAGTGCTTTACTTTAGAAGGTGAAGCAAAGCCACTTAAAATTGGTATTTTTCAAGATCTTGCGGAACGTCTAAGCGACGATCCAAAGGTGAGTAAAACTCAGCTTCGTGCAGCGTTAAGACAATACACTTCATCATGGCGTTACCTCCATGGTGTAAAACTGGGTGCGACTCGTGTTGACCTAGATGGTAATTCAGCAGGTGAGTTAGAAGAAGAGCACGTTGAACACGCAAAAACAGTGCTGGCTGAAAGCAAGGCTAAAGTTCAAGCTCGTCGTAAAGAGCAAGCGCAAAAAGCTCGTGAAGAAGGTAAAGCTAAAGCAAAACCGGCTAACAAAAAGCCACAAAACCGTCGCCCACAACAAAATAAAGCACAGAAAGCCAGCAAGCCAGTAGAAACGCGAGCTTTGAATGCTGATGAAATGACTATCGGTAATCAAGTGAACGTCAATATGGGTAAAGGAAATATGGCTGCGACTATCGTTGAAATCAATAAGGAAGATGTGCGTGTTCAACTGTCTAATGGCCTACAAATGGTTGTTAAAGCGGAGCACCTACGCGCCTAAAGGAGACACTCCTACGCATGAAATGCCGTTCAAAATTGTCGCTGATTGCTGCTAGCCTCTGGCTAGCAGCTTCATCAGCAAGCGCTCTTGAAGCGAAAGTTACTCTCGAAGACTTACCTGTCTTGGCTCCCGAATCTCAGCATGCAACAGCAAGTAAGCGCGTGACTTCTCGTTTCACTCGTTCTCACTACAAACACTTCACTCTCAACGATCAATTTTCTCAAGCGATATTTCATCGCTATATCGAGTCGCTTGATTTCAATCGAAACGTATTCACTCAAGCTGATATAGACGCTTTTAATCAGTTGGCAAAGGGGATTGACGATCAGTTAAAGTCAGGTGACAACAAAATTGCTTTTGATATCTATAACTTGTCGATGAAGCGTCGTTACGAGAGATTTGTTTATGCCTTATCCTTGCTCGACTCCGAAATGAAGTTTGATGTTGACGAAAGTATTGAACTTGACCGTAGTAAAGTGGCTTGGCCTAAGGATACCGCAGAACTCGATGAGTTATGGAGAAAACGAGTCAAATATGATGCGTTGAACCTTAAGCTGACGGGTAAAGATTGGAAAGAAATCAAAGATGTCTTAGGCAAGCGCTATAACAATGCACTCAAGCGTCTGAGTCAAACCCATAACGAAGATGCATTCCAACTTTACATGAATGCGTTTGCCCGTGAAGTTGACCCTCACACTAGCTATCTTTCACCTCGTAATGCAGAACAGTTCCAAACAGAGATGAATCTATCTCTAGAAGGAATTGGTGCCGTATTGCAAATGACCGATGATTATACTGTCATTCGCTCTTTAGTGGCTGGTGGGCCTGCTTCAAAGAGCAAGCAATTGGCTGAAGGTGATCGCATCATTGGTGTCGGTCAGGATGGTGAAGAGATTGTCGATGTTATCGGTTGGAGATTGGATGATGTTGTACAGCTCATCAAAGGGCCTAAAGGGACTAAAGTTAACTTGCAAGTCTTACCAGAAGGTAAGGATGCGAAAGCCGAAGTCATTTCTATTGTTAGAGATAAAATCCGTCTTGAAGACCGAGCTGTTAAATCTGAAGTGATCGAAAAAGATGGCAAGAAGATTGGTGTAGTTGAAGTGCCTAGCTTCTATGTCGGTCTGGCAAAAGATACGGATAAACTTATCACTGAACTGAAAGCTAAAGGTATTGATGGCATTATTGTCGATCTCCGAAATAATGGTGGAGGAGCGCTTACTGAAGCGACCGCGTTATCTGGTCTCTTTATTACCAGTGGCCCAGTCGTTCAAGTTCGTGATAGCTATGGTCGGGTCAATGTAAATAGTGATACTGACGGCAAGATCAGCTACGACGGTCCGATGACAGTACTTATTAACCGATACAGTGCTTCTGCTTCAGAAATTTTTGCTGCTGCAATGCAAGACTATGGTCGAGCGGTTATCCTTGGTGAGAATTCATTTGGTAAAGGTACGGTTCAGCAACATCGCTCGTTAAATCACATCTATGATTTATTCGACAAAGAGTTAGGTTACGTTCAGTACACAATTCAAAAGTTTTATCGCATTGATGGTGGAAGTACACAAAACAAGGGTGTTACGCCTGATATTGCTTTTCCAACACCAATCGAGCCAAGTGAAACTGGTGAGAGTGTAGAAGACAACGCACTGCCTTGGGATAGCATTGACAAGGCAAAATATGAAGTGTTACAGCGTAACGATGAATTGATAAAGAAACTGGACGCAGAACATCAAGTCAGAATTGCCAAAGACTTAGAATTTCAATTCATTGCCGAAGACATCGCTAGGTACAAAGCTGAAAAAGATGATAACACTCTGTCTCTGAACGAAAAAATCCGCAAAGAGGAAAGTGATAAATCAGATGATGATCGGCTAGCTCGTATTAACCTTAGACAAAAATATCATGGAGAGGCTTTGTTTAAATCTCTTGATGACGTGCCGAAAGACTATCAAGCTCCGGATGCTTATTTGGATGAATCGGTCGCTATTATGGTTGATATGATTAAGTAACTGCAAAATAGAAATAAAAAGCGAGCTGGTTAAAGCTCGCTTTTTTTATATCAATAATTAGCGTGATATAGATCAAAAAAATTTCGCTTATTCAGAATTACCCACCTAAGCTTAAAGAAAAGAGTGAGAGGTGCGCTATGAGATGGATTGGATTTCTACTTGCTTGTCTTAGTCTTTCTGTGGTCGCAAGCGAAACCAGAGACAATAGTGATTTAACTCAATTTGATCAGCCCTTTTTGCTAGGGGATTGGTACCTCGTCAACCCTAACCCAGAAAAATCACAAGAAAATTTCTTAGCGATTAAACTGACTTTAGATTCAAATTACAGCTTTAAGATTGATATTCAAAAACGTGACTATTCAGTGGACCACTGGGAAGGGCTTTACGACGCTAATGAAGATACGCTTATCCTCGGTTTGAATACGTCTGAGCCGCAAATATACAGCTACAACACCAACCACAATATGCTTAACCTCAATGGTGTCGTTTTCACAAAAGCGTTATCGAATTCACTTGCTGGCATGTGGTCTAGTGCGCAATTGAGTGGCCATGAAATGTTAGCCAGTGAAGTACAGCGTTTGGACCTTATTCTGCAACCAGACTTCGTGTTTATGTTTAGGGTGAGTAACGGAGAGGGTGATGAAGCGGTGCACAAAGGTGTCTACTACACCGAAGGAGAGCACTTGGTGTTGCTTTATGAAAACGGCGAGCACGAAACCAAATACAGTTTAGATAGTGATATTCTCACTTTAGAAATGGAAGAAGGTGCGCTTTACGCCGTGCTAAACCGGGTTCGGTGACATGATACAAAGCAAATCGAGATGACTATTTAGACGAACAGTCAAAATGTATTCATCAACTTGGGTAAAAACGAGGTATTTAAACATAATACCTCGTTTTTTTAATTGTCTGCGGTTAAGCTAGCTCAAAATAAAATTATCAGCGTTTGCAAACAACAACGTATCCAAGAAGTGTCTCGAATAGACACAAGATCAATGTATTATATCTAGTCAGAAGGATTCCGACATGGCTCAAACACCTCAAGCCAAATACCGTAAAGATTATAGCTCACCATCTCATACTATTTCCGACATCGATTTAACTTTCGATCTTCATGACACCGCGACCATTGTAACCGCGGTTTCTCAAGTTAAGCAGTTAAAGGAAGACACAAGGCTTCAATTGGAAGGTGAGAGTCTTAAGCTGATTAGTATCTCTGTTAACGGTGAGGATTGGACAAGGTTTGAAGAAAGGGAAGGTTTGCTAGAGATTAGCGCACTACCTGAATCGTTCGAACTGAAAATAGTCACTGAAATTAATCCCGAAGAAAATACGGCTTTGGAAGGTTTGTATAAATCGGGTGGTGCATTCTGTACTCAATGTGAGGCTGAAGGTTTCCGTCGAATTACTTATTACATGGATCGTCCAGATGTATTAGCGAAGTACACAACGAAAGTAATCGCAGACAAAGCGGGTTATCCATTCTTACTGAGTAACGGCAATCGTATTGCAGAAGGAGATTTAGAAGGCGGTCGTCATTGGGTTCAGTGGCAAGACCCACACCCAAAACCGGCTTATCTATTTGCACTTGTTGCTGGGGATTTTGATGTCCTTCGTGATAAGTATGTGACCAAATCCGGGCGTGATGTGGCTTTAGAAATCTTTGTCGACAAAGGTAACCTTAATCGCGCTCCTCATGCAATGACGTCTCTTATCAATTCAATGAAGTGGGATGAAGAACGATTCGGTCTAGAGTATGACCTCGATATCTACATGATTGTTGCAGTTGATTTCTTCAATATGGGCGCAATGGAAAACAAAGGTCTTAACATTTTTAACTCTAAATTTGTTTTGGCCAATGAGCAAACGGCAACGGATACTGACTACTTAGGCATAGAAGCGGTAATTGGTCACGAGTACTTTCACAACTGGACAGGCAATCGCGTTACATGCCGAGACTGGTTTCAGTTGAGTTTGAAAGAGGGACTTACTGTATTCCGCGATCAGGAATTTTCGTCGGATTTAGGTTCACGAGCGGTGAATCGTATTAACAACGTAAGAATTATTCGTGGTCCACAATTCGCAGAAGATGCGAGTCCTATGTCACATCCAATTCGTCCTGAAAAAGTTATAGAAATGAACAACTTCTATACTTTAACGGTATACGAAAAGGGCAGTGAAGTTATCCGAATGATGCATACACTGCTGGGAGAAGAAGGTTTCCAGAAGGGTATGAAGCTCTACTTTGAGCGCCATGATGGTACAGCGGCAACCTGTGAAGATTTTGTCGCGGCTATGGAGGATGCATCAGGTGTCGATCTGAAACAATTCCGCCTATGGTACAGCCAGTCAGGTACACCAACGGTATCTGTTACAAGTGAGTATGATTCAGCGGCACAAGCGTATTCGCTTACTGTTTCTCAGCGCACTGAACCGACTCATGAGCAGCAAGAAAAGCAGCCGTTGCATATTCCATTTGATGTTGAGTTGTACGCGGAAAACGGTGATGTCATTGAGTTACAATGTAACGGTGAAAAAGTTGAAAATGTTCTTAACGTTACCGAAGCGAAGCAAACCTTCGTATTTGAAAACGTATCTGAACAACCAGTGCCGTCTTTACTTCGTGAGTTCTCTGCTCCAGTAGTTCTCAAGTACGATTATAGCGATGAAGAACTGATTTTCCTGATGGTGCATGCGCGCAACGACTTTGCTCGTTGGGATGCTGGTCAAATGCTGTTAGCAAAATACATTCGTAGCAACGTCGAAGCAGTGCAAAACGGTCAAGATGTTGAACTGTCTCCAGTGCTGATTGATGCCTTCCGAGGTGTATTATTGTCAGACAAGCTTGAACCAGCATTTATTGCTGAGATGATGGCATTGCCAAGCCACAATGAAGTATCCGGTTGGTACAAACAAGTGGATGTGGATGCCGTTGCTAAAGTACTTAAATCGATCAAAGTGAAGTTGGCTACTGAGTTGGAAGACGAGTTTGGCGCGCTTTATCATAGCTTGAAGCAGGTTGAATACACGATCGATCACGCAGCGATCGGTAAGCGCTCTTTGCGTAACACTGCATTAGCTTATCTCGCGTATACGGAACAAGGCAATGAGTTAGCAGAGAAGCAGTATTTTGCTGCGAATAACATGACAGACACCATTGCCGCAATGAGTGCCGCGAATAGTGCGCAACTAGCATGTCGCGAAACACTGATGTCCAATTACAGTGATAAGTGGAAGCATGATGGCCTGGTTATGGACAAGTGGTTTACGTTGCAGGGCACTAACCCAGCAGATAACGTACTCGATGTGATCAAGGACACGATGAGTCATGAAGCATTCAGTTTGAAAAACCCAAATCGAACTCGCAGCCTTGTTGGCTCTTTCCT
Organism: Vibrio neptunius; assembly: GCF_000967495.1. Classification (GTDB taxonomy): domain Bacteria; phylum Pseudomonadota; class Gammaproteobacteria; order Enterobacterales; family Vibrionaceae; genus Vibrio; species Vibrio neptunius. Next base: position 37,037 of record NZ_JXXU01000001.1, read on the forward strand.
GAATATGAACCCAGTGCGTTTCCACGCTAAGTCAGGTGAGGGTTACAAGTTTGCAGGTGAGATTCTGCAAGAGCTGAACAGCAGTAACCCGCAAGTTGCTTCGCGTCTGATTGATCCATTGCTTAAGTTCCGCAAATATGATGAAGAGCGCCAAGCGCTAATTAAAGCAGAGCTTGAAGTACTAAAATCGATGGATAACTTAGCCAAAGACCTATTTGAAAAGGTTAACAAAGCTCTGGAAGCGTAATCACTGCACGAAACAGTAGCACTTCATAGTGCTACTGTTTATTTATACAGTTCTTTTTGGTCATGATAATATCGTTACTTTTTTAACCAAACAAAATGAATCATTACTACTTTTCACTCAACATTTCTTATCAAACTTTTCTCGCTCATTACAATGGTGCGGCGAGCAACGTTTTAGTGGTGACAGACAATGGCTTACGTTTACAATTGCCGGCATCAAGGTTTAGACCTTTTCTTAGTCAAATTGGCCTTAAGGGGCGTTTTCGTTTAACAACTGACCAAAATAACAAGTTTCTCAAGTTAGAAGTTCTGTGAGCAACTGATTTTATAGGAGTTTAAATAGTGCCTTAGTCACATTATCGAACATTTCACCTCCTACCACTCCTAAAAGAATTAACTATTTATCAATAAAGCTTTTACAATAAAGCGGCATTACCCGTGTTAAGCACTATGCTTACAACAACCCTCAAAAAATATATACAATTCTAATTGTGGAGTGTGATTATGACCGCGCGTGAAACTCTGATGCCGGTTCTGCTTGAAAAAGTCTATAAACTGATTCAAGACAAACTCGAGCTTGCTCATCAACCTTTAGTCACTCAACTTGCTCAGCATTTATTCAATAACATATCTCAAGACGATCTAGTCGAACGAAACGAATCTGATTTGTATGGTGCTGTCGTCAGCCTTTGGCACCATATCAATGAGAAAAAAGCAGATGATGTGTCGGTCCGAGTTTTTAACCCGACCGTTAGTCGCCAAGGGTGGCAATCCACGCACACTATCGTCGAAATCGTGGTTCCTGATAGTCCTTTCCTCGTTGACTCGGTAAAAATGGCACTGAGTCGTTTAGATTTAGCGTCTCACTTAATGCTTCATGGTCCTACCCAGATTGAACGCAACAAAAAAGGTGAGATTGCCAGCATCAATGAAGGTGCAGGTGTACTTCAGTCGCTGTTCCATGTTGAAGTTGACCGCTTGAGCGCAAAAGAGACGATGAGTTCTCTAAAAGAAGAGCTGCTTAAAATACTCACAGATACTGCTTTGGTCGTTCAAGATTGGTTGCTGATGGTTGAAAAACTGGAAGAAGTGACGAATCAAGTTGAAGCACAACAAGGTAAAGTCGCGGTGGAGCGTGATCGTTACGAAGAGACGCTTAAATTTCTTCGTTGGTTAGGTGACCACAATTTCACGTTCATGGGTTACAAAGAATACGATCTCGTCAATGTTGACGGTGATACCGAACTTCGCCCAACAGCGGATAAAGGCCTTGGGCTTTTCGGCAATCGCAATCGTGTCCGCAGCGTGAAGCTTTCTGATTTTCCTGACTCTGCACGTCTGGAAGCTAAAAAACCATTCTTGCTGATCATGACTAAAGGCAATACGCCTTCACGAATTCACCGCCCGGCTTATACCGATTACATCGGTATCAAGAAATTTGATAAAGACGGCAAAGTTGTCGGTGAGCATCGTTTCACTGGCCTTTATACCTCTGCTGTGTATAACCAGAGTGTCGAAAGCATTCCGTTAATTCGTGAAAAAGTAGAACGTATTCTGGCCGCAAGTGGCTATCGTGAAGGCTCGTACTCTTACAAAGCACTGCATAATATTCTTGAAAATTACCCTCGCGATGAACTACTTCAAGCGAAAGAAGAAGAACTCCTTGAAGTTGGCATGGGTGTGGTGCAGATGCAAGACCGCGATATGCTTCGCCTGTTTGTTCGCAAAGATCCGTTTGGTCGTTTCTTCAGCTGTATGGTGTACGTAACGAAAGATCGTTATAACACCGAGCTTCGTCGTCAAACTCAGCGAATCCTAAAACAATATTTCGGTTGTGACAAAGAAGTCGAGTTTACAACTTATTTCTCAGAGAGCCCACTAGCCCGAACTCATTACATTGTTCGTGTTGATAACAACAACATGGACGTAGACGTTAAAACGATTGAGCAAAACTTAATGGAAGCATCTTCAACTTGGGATGATCGCCTGTCTGACGCGATTGTTGCGAACTTCGGTGAAAGTAAAGGTTTGCCTTTATCGAAAGAGTATCTACGTGCATTCCCTCGTTCGTACAAAGAAGATGTCATGCCTGGCTCTGCAGTAGCAGACATTGAACGGCTTGAAGCGCTCAGCGATGACAACAAGCTAGCTATGTTGTTCTATCGTCCACAAGAGCTGGGTTCTGATTCAAAATCAGTTCGTCTTAAACTTTACCATCGAGATGAACCTATTCACCTTTCAGACGTGATGCCAATGTTGGAAAACTTGGGTCTACGAGTTATTGGTGAGTCACCTTATGAAGTTCGTAAAGCGAACGGTCAGGTGTATTGGATCCTCGATTTCTCAATGCTTCATAAGAGCGAAAAGACAGTTGATCTTCGTGAAGCTCGTGATCGTTTCCAACAAGCATTTGCTGCAATTTGGGCTGGTGAACTGGAGAGCGATGGTTTCAACCGCCTAGTACTTGGTGCTTCATTGACGGGTCGTGAGATATCGATTCTTCGTGCCTACGCGCGTTACATGCGTCAGGTGGGTTTCCCGTTCAGTCAACAATACATTGAAGAAACGCTAAGCCACTATCCTGAATTAGCAAAAGGTTTGGTGGAACTATTTGCTAAGCGTTTTGATCCTAAATTTAAGGGCAGTCAGAAAGGTCAGACTGAACTGACTAATAAGATCACAGAGCAACTTGATCATGTAGAAAGCTTGGATGATGATCGTATCATCCGTCGCTATGTAGAAATGATCAGTGCAACGCTGCGTACTAACTACTATCAGCTAGACGCGAATAAGCAGAATAAGCCTTGGCTATCGTTGAAGATGAAGCCGAGTGACATTCCAGAAATTCCTCAGCCAGTTCCTGCATTTGAGATCTTTGTATATGCACCGGATATCGAAGGTGTTCACCTACGTGGTGGCAAGGTAGCTCGTGGTGGTTTACGTTGGTCAGATCGTCAAGAAGACTTCCGTACAGAAATCTTAGGTCTGGTAAAAGCGCAGCAGGTTAAGAATACGGTTATTGTTCCTGTTGGTGCAAAAGGCGGTTTTGTTTGTAAACGTCAGCACACTCTAAGTGGTCGTGATGAGATCTTTGCTGAAGGTCAACGTTGTTACAAACGCTTTATTCGCGCACTTCTAGACGTATCAGACAACATTATCGAAGGGGAAGTGATTCCGCCAAAGGGCGTTGTTCGTCATGATGAAGATGACCCGTATTTGGTTGTTGCTGCAGATAAAGGTACAGCGACATTCTCTGATTTAGCGAACTCCGTATCTGATGAGTACAACTTCTGGCTAGGTGATGCTTTTGCTTCTGGTGGTTCTAACGGTTACGACCATAAAGCTATGGGTATTACAGCGAAAGGTGGTTGGGAATCAGTAAAACGTCATTTCCGCGAAATGGGTATTAACTGTCAGACTACAGACTTCACTGCTATCGGTGTTGGTGATATGGCTGGTGACGTATTTGGTAACGGTATGTTGCTGTCTAAGCATATTCGTTTGCAGGCTGCGTTTAACCACATGCATATCTTCATTGATCCAAACCCAGATTCAGCGAAGAGCTGGAAAGAGCGTGATCGCTTATTTAAGTTACCTCGTTCAAGCTGGGAAGATTATAACACTAAGCTAATTTCTAAAGGTGGCGGCATTTTCTCTCGTCGAGCGAAGTCGATTGCTTTGACACCAGAAATCCAGAAGATGATCGGTACTAAGAAAGCGTCATTAGCGCCAAACGACCTCATCAAGATGCTGCTTAAGATGGAAGTTGATCTTCTATGGAATGGTGGTATTGGCACCTATGTTAAAGCGTCAAACGAAACGCATACTGATGTTGGTGACCGTGCTAATGATGTTCTGCGTATTGACGGACGTGACTTGCGTGCAAAAGTTGTCGGTGAAGGTGGGAACTTAGGTATGACTCAGCTGGGTCGTATCGAGTATGCTCTGACTGGCGGCCGCGTAAACACGGACTTTGTTGATAATGTCGGTGGCGTGGATTGTTCGGATAACGAAGTTAACATTAAGATCTTCCTTAATGGCTTGGTGGCCAATGGCGATCTAACCGTTAAGCAGCGTAATAAGATCCTTGAGTCCATGGAAGATGAAGTGGGTGAGATTGTTCTTGATGACGCTTACTGCCAATCTGAATCTATATCTGTGACTGAACAGCAGGGTACTTCGCTCGTCAAAGAGCAGATTCGCTTTATTCACGATTTAGAGAAAGCGGGTCACCTAGACCGTGCACTTGAATACATCCCAGATGATGAAACGCTACTTGAGCGTGAAAAGCTAGGTAAAGCGTTGACTCGCCCTGAGCTGTCAGTACTGGTTGCTTACGGAAAAATGGTTCTGAAAGAAGAGCTGGTTCACGATGACATTGCCAACGATGATTACCATGCACAGCAACTAGTCAATTACTTCCCAACTGAGTTACGCCGTAACTATTCGCAGCAAATGGATAACCACCCGCTGCGTGCTGAGATTATTGCAACAGCACTTGCAAATCAGATGGTGAACGAAATGGGTTGTAACTATGTGACTCGTCTACAAGAAGAGACGGGTGCACATGTTGTTGATATAGCAAATGCTTACGCTGCGTCACGTGAAATCTTCGGTTTAGGTGATGTGCTTAAGTCACTGCGCGAACTCGACAATGAAGCGTCAACGGAAGCGCAATACGACATGATGTTCTATGTTCGTCGAACGTTGCGCCGCCTGTCTCGCTGGTTGTTACGCAACCGCACTGGCCGCCAATGTGTGAAAGCACTGATCGAACTTTATCAAGGTGATGTTGAAACGATCAAAGCCAAATTAGACGATATGCTGGTGCCTGCTGAAGTCGAAGAGCACAATGAAATGGCTCAGGAGTGGGTTGAACAGGGTATTAGTCCTGAGGTTGCTAATTATGTTGCGCGTTTGTCTAGCCTATATTCAGTACTGGATATATCAACAGTTGCTCGAGAGAAAGGCAAGTCGATAGAACAGAGCGCTAAGCTGTATTTCAACTTAGGCGATCGTCTGTCTCTTCATTGGTTCTTGAAGCAGATCAATGGTCAGGCTGTTGATAACCATTGGCAGGCACTGGCAAGAGCAGCGTTCCGTGAAGATCTTGATTGGCAGCAACGACAGCTAACAGGCCAGGTATTGAGTTGCAGTTGTGCACCGGAAGATCTCGATGTGATGAAAGCTTTGGATGATTGGATCGAAAATAATGAAATTTCGCTCCATCGCTGGGAAAACATCCTTAATGAGTTCAAAGTTGGATCAGTGCATGAATTTGCTAAGTTCTCAGTCGCGTTACGTGAGTTGATGTTACTTAACTTAAACTGTTCAGCTAACGAGTAATTTACACATTTCGTTGAATTATTCGGTAAAACAGTAAATAATACAGCCCCGTTTATACGGGGCTTTTTTCTATCGGAGGCACAATGCTTTACCGTCTAGCCAGAACTGGCTTTTTCCAACTTGATGCCGAAAAGGCACATGATCTCGCAATTCAAAACTTTAAACGTTTTACCGGTACACCTCTCGATCTTCTTTATCGTCAACAACTTCCTAATCGTCCAGTCGAATGTATGGGCCTGACTTTCCGTAACCCTGTTGGTTTAGCAGCGGGTTTGGACAAAAACGGTGAATGTATTGAAGCTTTCGACGCAATGGGCTTTGGCTTTGTTGAAGTCGGGACAGTAACGCCAAGGCCTCAAGCCGGTAACGATAAGCCGCGTCTTTTTCGTTTAGTGGAAGCTGAAGGTATTATCAACCGAATGGGCTTTAACAACTTAGGTGTCGATAATCTGGTTGACAACGTCAAGAAAGCTAACTTCGATTGTGTGCTGGGTATTAATATCGGTAAGAACAAAGATACACCGATTGAAAAGGGTGCCGAAGACTATCTGATCTGTATGGAAAAAGTGTATGAGCAAGCAGGCTATATCGCCGTGAATATCTCATCGCCAAACACTCCAGGATTACGCTCACTTCAGTACGGTGAAGCTTTGGATGAACTGCTGTCTGAATTAAAAGTGAAGCAGGCCGAGCTAACGGAGAAGCATAATAAGTATGTACCACTTGCACTTAAGATCGCTCCGGATCTTAGTGATGATGAGATCAGCCAGATCTGTGAGTCTTTACTGAAGAACAACATTGATGGTGTTATCGCGACAAATACAACATTGGATCGCAGTGTTGTTGAAGGAATGAAGCATGCCAATGAAGCAGGTGGGTTGAGTGGTCGTCCGGTTCAATCTCGAAGTACTGAAGTTGTTCGTCGTCTACATGAAGAGTTGGGAGATCAAATTCCGGTTATCGGGGTAGGTGGTATTGACTCATACGTTGCAGCGAAAGAGAAAATGATGGCAGGCGCGCAACTTGTCCAAGTTTACTCTGGTTTTATCTATCATGGTCCAACTCTTGTAAGAGATATTGTTAAAAACCTATGATATCTTGGTGACACTGTCACACTGGCATAAAGCCTGAATGTACTCAGTTTTTGAAGAGGAAATGATATATCATTTCCTCTTTTTTTTTGTTCATTAGCGAATAGAATTTCGGTAAATGTATGGGAAGGTAATTAAGTGTTTTACCTGAATTGACTTTTACACGAGATTGGAATGATGCTTAAACCGAGTGACAAATGGACTTGGTACTATGATGACACAGAGCAGCACCTGATGCTGGATCTGGGTGATGATATGGTATTCAAGACAAATCTTTCCAAAAAGTTGATTGTAGATTGCGCAATCGGTGTTAACGAATTCTCCGTTGATGATGCTTCTGCCTACCAAACATACAAAGAGCAAATTGCTCATCTAGACCTTTCAGAGCCTCGTCAGGCTGAATTAGCCCTCTATTGTGTTGCAGCAAAGCGCTTCCATAAGCCAGTCCAACCCAAGAGCTGGTTTTTTGATTGCCTCTCAGATGGTCTAAATGTGCCTGTAGAAGGTGATTTTGTCCAATTGTCGAACAATTATAGCAATGGTTATTTCTTGGTACTGGAAGTAGGAGATAGTGCCAGCTTATGTGCATCGATTAACTTGGAAGCATTTGTTCTTAATGGCGTCAAATCCCTTCAATTTGGCCAGGCGATTAAAGTCATGCATGATCGCATGAATACCGCCAATCATATTCTCTCTGGTCAGACACAACCTATGGCTCTGGTCAGCTAACAATTCGTTCCTTTGTTTCATTTCCCTGTCGGCCTTCGAGCCGACTTTTTTTGCTTAAAACCACTTTCATTTGAGATTGAAGGTAGGGGATAACGTGAGTTATCCATAATTTCTCGATTTATCTATCAATAAAATATTCCCACTTCTGATACTGCTACGCTCCCGATTTAACCTTTTTATTCCCCAATTAGCGACTTTTTGTAATTTAATTACGTAAAATGGGTTCTTTGGTATAGTCCAATTTTGGTGTGAATAAGCATTCACTACCAATTAAAGCCTGACTGACTGTACAAAGTTGTCTTAGCTTTAAACTTCAGGTTGAAAGTAAATGATCCGCATTAATATGCTGATGTTTTGTTCAATTGAGTGTATTGAGGGAAAGATAAAGGTGGATTGAACTAACGTAATTGATGTGAGGCAGGTATAATGAAGGGTCATTTATCAAGAATTTAAGAACACTATGCATCAATATCTTGCGGTTACGTCCAACGGTTTGGAAAACTTGTTGGTTGAAGAGTTAACTAAGCTAGGGATCGCGAATGCCAAACCTGTTCAAGCAGGGGTACGCTTTAAAGCATCAAATGAGCAAATTTATCGTTGTTGCTTATGGAGCCGCTTAGCGTCGCGTTTCGTCCGTGTACTATCTGAGTTCACTTGTAACGATGATATGGATCTCTATCTAGCAACGTCTTCAGTGAATTGGGTCAATCAATTCCATAGTTCGAAGATGTTTGTTGTTGATTTCAACGGTACTAACCGTGAAATCCGCAATAGCCAGTACGGTGCAATGAAAGTGAAAGATGCTGTTGTGGATAGTTTCGAGAAAAAGAACCTTCCAAGACCTTCGATCAGTAAAGATCGCGCCGATCTTCGTATCCATGTGCGTCTACATCGTGATAAAGCGATTCTTGGTGTGGATATGGTGGGTGGCGGCCTTCATCAACGTGGCTATCGCCCAGAATCTGGCCGTGCGCCACTTCGAGAAACACTAGCGGCTGCTATTATACAGCGTAGTGGCTGGAGTTCTGATAAGCCGCTGTTAGACCCTATGTGTGGTTCAGGTACGCTCTTGATTGAAGCGGCTATGATGGCGGCGAACATGGCTCCTGGCGTGAACCGTGAGAAATGGGGCTTTGAGTCTCTAGAAGACTTTGAACCTGCGCTTTGGGCTGAGATTAAATCAGAAGCCGCAGTACAGGCGAGAAGAGGTGTCAAAAAAGTTGACGCCAAGTTTTTCGGCTTTGATAACGACGCGCGAGTGCTTAAAACCGCACAAGACAACGCGCGCCGAGCTGGTGTTGATTCTCTGATTGAATTTAACCTTGGTGATGCTGCGCAAGTTAAGCGTCCTCAAAAGTTTGAAGTGGGCGTTATTGTTTCAAACCCACCATACGGTGAGCGTTTAGGTACTCATCCTGGCTTGATTGCTTTGTACACGGCATTTGGTGCTCAACTGAAATCCGAGTTCGGTGGCTGCCAAGCGTCTATTTTCTCTAGTTCTGATGAGCTTCTAAGCTGTTTACGCATGCGTGCGGATAAGCAGTTCAAACTGAACAATGGTGCGTTACCTTGTCACCAGAAGAATTACTCAATTAGTGACCGTCCGGTAGAGAATAAAGGTGACAATGTCACTGAATCGCTGATTGCACCTGATTTTTCTAACCGCTTGAAGAAGAACATTGCCAAAATTGGTAAATGGGCGCGTAAAGAGAAGCTCGATTGCTACCGAATTTATGATGCAGACTTACCAGAATACAATGTTGCGATCGATGTTTACCTCGATCACCTTGTGATCCAAGAATACGCTGCACCAAAGAATATCCCTGAAGAAAAGGCTAAGCGCCGTCTGACAGATATTATTCGCGCAGCTATTCAAGTGACGGGTACAGAAGCGAATAAAGTTGTACTTAAAGTTCGTGAAAAGCAGAGAGGGCGTTCACAGTACCAAAAGCTGTCTCAAGAGTCTGAAACACTCAATGTCCATGAGTATGGTGTGCAGCTTAAAGTAAACCTGCATGACTACCTAGATACAGGCTTGTTTTTAGACCATAAGATTACTCGTCGTAAACTCGGCGAAATGGCACAAGGTAAAGACTTTTTAAATCTGTTTGCTTACACCGGATCTGGCACGGTGCATGCCGCTTGTGGTGGAGCTAAATCAACAACAACCGTTGATATGTCGAATACCTATCTAGAGTGGGCAAAAGAAAACATGAAACTGAATGGCCAAGTTGGCCGTCAGCATAGATTCGAGCAAGCTGATTGCCTACAGTGGCTTGAGCGCTCAACGGCACAATTTGATCTTATCTTTATCGATCCGCCAACGTTCTCCAACTCTAAGCGTATGGAACAAAGCTTTGATGTACAGCGAGATCATATTCAGTTAATGAAGAACCTCAAGCGTTTGCTTCGCAATGGCGGTACGATTGTGTTCTCAAACAATAAGCGTCACTTTAAGATGGATATGGAAGGTTTGGACGAACTTGGCTTAGCTGCAAAGAATATTTCACACCAAACTTTACCAATGGATTTTTCGCGCAATAAACACATTCATAACTGCTGGGTTTTGACTCACAAGGAATAGTAGGTCACACGTGATCACTTTATACAGTACAGAAGGGTGCCATCTATGCGAGATGGCATTTGACCTTACAAAACAGCTCAATATTTCTCATCAGGTCGAGATTGTCGATATTGCTTTCGACGATGAATTGTTTTCTCGTTACGGTGTCACCATTCCGGTGCTCAATTATCAAGGTAGCGAGCTTAATTGGCCGTTTGATTTACAACAATTACAGCTTTGGTTAGACGAAAATGGCATTACTTACAATAAATAATGGATTACTGGCCTATGGTGATCATCCTCTTCTAGATAACGCAGATTTCGCATTGCAAGAGAATGAACGCGTTTGTTTGGTTGGTAGAAACGGTGCGGGTAAATCGACGTTAATGAAAGTGCTTGCCGGTGAGGTGGCACTCGATGATGGAAAGCTAACAGTTACCCAAGATGTTGTCGTTTCACGCCTAGAGCAAGACCCACCAAGAAACCAAGAAGGTACTGTGTTCGATTATGTTGCTGGTGGGCTAGCAGAAATCGGCGAGCAGATTAAGATCTATCAAGATCAGCTCGATCTGATTGCGGTTGACCCATCAGAGCAGAACATCAATAAGCTTGCACGTATTCAAGAGAACCTAGAACACTCTGGTGCGTGGCGCTTTGAAGACCGTATCAAGAACGTGCTCGCTGCGCTTAAGCTCGATGGCCACACCAAACTGACTGACCTTTCTGGAGGTTGGCAGCGCAAAGCAGCGCTTGCGAGAGCATTGGTTCGCGATCCAGACGTATTATTACTTGATGAGCCAACTAACCATCTTGATGTCACAACGATTGAATGGTTAGAGAGCTTCCTCAAAGACTTCCGTGGCTCGATTATCTTTATCTCTCACGACCGTGCGTTCATCAAATCGATGGCGACACGTATTGTCGACCTTGATCGCGGCAAACTGGCTTCTTTCCCAGGTAACTATGACAACTACCTAGTCGATAAAGAAGAGATGCTCAGGGTCGAAGAAATGCAAAATGCAGAATTCGATAAAAAGCTCGCTCAAGAAGAAGTGTGGATTCGTCAAGGTATCAAGGCTCGACGTACCCGTAACGAAGGGCGCGTACGTGCGCTTAAAAAGCTACGTGAAGAGCGAAGTGATCGCCGTGAAGTGCAGGGCAAAGCAAATATCCAGATTGATGATGCGTCACGCTCAGGCAAGATCGTGTTTGAAGCAAAGAACATCAACTACGACATTGATGGCAAGTCGATCGTTAAGGATTTCTCTTTCAATATCATGCGCGGTGACCGCATCGCCCTGATTGGACCAAACGGCTGTGGTAAGAGTACGCTGCTTAAGCTGTTACTGGATGAACTTCAGCCTCAGTCCGGTAAGCTCCACTGTGGCACTAAGCTAGAGGTGGCTTATTTTGACCAGTACCGTGAAGTACTAGATCCTGAAAAGTCGGTGATTGATAACCTAGCTGATGGTAAACAAGAAGTCATGGTTGGTGGTCGTCCGCGCCATGCGTTGAGCTATCTGCAAGATTTCTTATTTGCGCCTAAACGTGCTCGTACTCCGGTTAAAGCACTCTCCGGAGGCGAGAAAAACCGTTTATTGCTGGCAAGAATATTCCTAAGGCCAAACAACTTGTTGGTGCTAGATGAACCAACCAACGATTTAGATATCGAAACTTTGGAACTTTTAGAAGATTTGCTTGCCAATTATCAGGGTACGCTTTTACTTGTCAGTCATGATCGTCAGTTTGTCGATAACACAGTAACGACAAGCTGGATTTTTGAAGGTGAAGGCGTTATTGAGGAATTTGTTGGTGGTTATCACGATGCGCAGCAACAACGTATTCAAACTCAGAAGGCTCGCGCGTCTGAAAAACCAACAAAAAGTATTAAACAGGTTGAGGAAACTCCCAAAACCGCGGCAGTAAAGAACAAGCCTAAGAAGTTATCTTATAAACTGCAGCGAGAGTTAGAAGCATTGCCAGTCAAACTTGAAGAGTTAGAAGCAGACATTGAGAGCTTACAAAAGCAGGTCAACAGCGCCGATTTCTTTTCAAAACCCGTCGAGCAAACGCAACCCGTATTAGATAAGCTAACTGCTGCAGAGCAGGAGCTTGAAATTGCCTTCGTACGCTGGGAAGAGCTCGAAGCAATGCAACAGGAAAGTTAACGAAAAATGAGTAGTAATATGTTTAAACTGTCGTCCATAACATTTGCCGTTGTGACTTCTTTTGGAGCAAACGCTGCAATATACAACGTTTATGATTACCAACCAGTGGTTGACAGTAACGCTAAAACATATGGTGTAGCGGTGGAACCTGAATCAACCAATTGTTGGGGAAACAACTGTGATCAGTCGACATCGAAAATTGCGTATGAAGAGAAGTTGTATTACGAAGGTTTTAACTATCGTGATGAAGCTCCGTTTCGCTACGAGTTTGGTTATGATTTGTTGGAAGAGGGGTATGACGGTTTTACGAGCTATTGCAGCAAGTACTTAGGTTATAACAGCACACTATGCGATGATTGGGCTACTGATCAATATACCAACGGCTATGCTCGAGAAAGTTCTGCTGTAAACAACTCCTATGCATATATTGAGAACGCTTCTTCTCAAGTTCAAAGCACCCAAAACAATGTCATTGTTAACAGTTTTGCGACTGGCAGTGGAGATGCGGTTGGTACTTATTATGGTGGAAGCTTGAAAAACCGTACCGTCGCTTATTCAGACACTTCATTAGATTCAACTGGTTATGATCAAAGCAAAGTATGGGCTAAGTCTGGCGCTCTCTATGTTGGTAGTGTGACTAAGCAGTCCACCAATAATACAAACGACTATTATTCCTATGGAGCTGTTTGGAACGGTAGTACTTTAAATCGTATAAATTGGGTTTCAGATGTAGGAGAAGATGGACGTAGTATGCCGCAAGGTAGTGCACGTGATCTGGCCGATGTATCAGGCACCACATATGCGGTAGGCTACAACTCGGATTCTGATGAAAAACCCGTTGCCGCTGTTTTTAATTTGACTAACCTAGGTAGTATTCCTACTAGTTTTGTCAGTCGATTCCAAAATGAAAGCAATTATCTTAGCTCTATTTTGACCTCAGTAAACACCAATGGTATCGCAATAGGTGAAGTGAAGTACTCTACACCTTTAAATGGTGCTTATGCTAACAGTTTGTTTTATATAACAGATCCTGCTAATCCCAATGGCAGTTACAACGAGTTCTCAGGTGACATATTCTTTTCTGGAGCTAGTGGTAAAGCGGGTGCTATCAATAACAATGATGAGGTCGTTGGGGCTGTAGACAATCAAACACACCATGAAAGTGGCGGCGGTAAACCGAGATCTCAAAGGGCATTTATTGCACCACTAACCTCTAATGCCAAAGCACCTCTTAATAATAGAGCTTGGTATCTCGATGACCTGACAAATGATGGCAGTACGTCATCGACTAACAATCAGTACCGCATTATCGATGCTACAGATATAAATGATGCTGGTGTCATATCAGGTACTGCTTTGTATTGTTCTGGTGGGTATGATACCACTGCGATTGATTCAAAATGTAACAGTGGTATTGCTGGTTCAGAAAAGATCGTCGCAGTGAAACTTGTTCCTATTAATGGTGCAACGACGTCTGATATCCAAGCTCGTCCTGTAACTCAAGAAGACAAAGTTGATCGTCAAGGTGGTTCATTGGGCGTCTTTGCTCTGACTCTGCTTGGCTTGTTAGGGTTCCGCAGAAAATAGGTTAAATTTTAATCTAGGGCACAGGTTCACACTTTTGGATCTGTGCTTTTTTATACCTTGAGAAAGGGCGTTTTTTGATCGATTCTTAACAGTGGAGTCATAAAAACTCCACACAAAGTTAATAGTAGTACGTTAGAAAAACTTTATGTATGAGGACGACACTATGAAGAGACAAAAGCGTGACCGCTTAGAAAGAGCCCAGTCTCAAGGCTACAAAGCAGGCTTAAATGGCCGCTCAACGGACTCATGTCCTTACCAACAGATGGATGCTCGATCTTATTGGCTCGGTGGTTGGCGCGATGCCAGGGAAGACAAACACTCTGGTCTCTACAAATAAAAGACTCAATACGACATAAGGAACATATAAAGCCCCAACAACTGGGGCTTTTGTTTAATTACTTAACGCACTATAACTAAATGTTTTGTTACTAAAAAAGCGACTCTAGGGAGTCGCTTGCAAAAAGTTTTCAAATTAAAAAGCAGAGGTGTCTTGGAACAAGCCAACTTTAAGATCTTTCGCTACGTAGATCTCTTTGCCATCAACAAGTACACGACCGTCAGCTAGGCCCATAACAAGTTTTCGATTTACAACACGCTTCATATGAATCTCATATGTCACTTTCTTAGCTGTAGGTAGAATTTGACCTGTGAACTTCACTTCGCCAACACCAAGAGCACGACCTTTACCTTTGCCGCCAACCCAGCCAAGGAAGAAGCCGACTAGCTGCCACATTGCATCAAGGCCTAAACAACCTGGCATTACTGGATCTCCAGGGAAGTGGCAATCAAAGAACCATAGATCTGGAGTAATATCGAGTTCTGCTAGAATCAGACCTTTACCGAAATCACCTTCAGTTTCAGACATCTTAGTCACGCGGTCCATCATCAGCATATTTGGCGCTGGAAGCTGAGGATAGCCTGGGCCAAATAGCTCGCCTTGACTTGAGGCAAGTAGATCTTCGCGGTTATAAGAATCACGTTTGTTTTGCATTATCAATTACTCCAAATTTTGATAGCAGCATGTTAGTGAACAGGTGTACGCTAAACAACTCCGATCAGTCTAAATGTGACCAATCTTTGCCCTAAGAGAACCAGTTTTTGATGCGTTCCACAAATCCTTGAGGAAGTTCATGTTTTTCAAAGTTTTCAATTCGCTCCGCAATCTTCTTGATCACACTCGTTTCATCATCGCCACGGAAAGGTTTGCCCATGATGATAGGAATTGCTTCATCAACTGTTTCCACTGACCAGATATGAAATTCATTGTTTTTGATACTTTCTACTACATCTTTATGAAGAGCTAGGTGTTTTAAATTCGTTTTAGGGAGGATGACGCCTTGTTTGCCTGTTAAGCCTTGATGTTTACAAACACGATAGAAACCTTCAATTTTTTCATTAAGACCTCCAACTGCTTGAACTCGACCAAATTGATCAACGGCACCAGTCACTGCGATTTGTTGGTCAATTGGATACTCAGATAGAGCACTCACAAAAGAACATAATTCAGCGAGTGTCGCACTGTCACCATCAACTTCACAATAAGACTGTTCGAATACGACTGAGGCCGAATATGGCAGTGGTTCATCCAGTTGTAGAGCGCTTGAAACAAATGCTTGCATGATCATCATACCTTTAGCATGCAAATTACCGCCCAGTTCAGCTTTTCGTTCCACATCGGAAATATCGCCATCACCAAAATGAATGACACATGAAATACGGGCCGGTTCACCATAGGAAAGTGGGTGTCCAGACACATCAATGACGGTTAAACCGTTGACTTGGCCGACACATTCACCTTGGGTTTCAATGATTACCTGCCCATCTAAGATATCTGACAATGCGCGCTCGGGCAGATAAGATTCGCGTTGATACTTTGCGTCTAATGCTTTGTCTAATGCACCTTCATCAATGATGCGTTCATCAGCATAGAGACAAGCTTCCTGAAAAATAGCTAAGTGCCAGAGCGGTTCAATCGGCATATAGCGCTGATCTTCAGTGTATCTAGCTCCTGCTACCATTAGTCTGTGGATCGCTCCACGAGAGAGAGTCGGTAAGCTGTATTCTTTCAGAAGAGATGATAAGTAGCCTAAATATAGTTCTAACGATTGTTCACTTAAAGTGATGTCGTGTTCAATCTCAGTGTAAGACGCTAAACCTGTATAGAGTTCACTATCCATATATTCGAGGTCAGCGATTTGGTCTCTGTCGCCAACAACAACGAGTTTAACGTCATAGGTTAGGCTAGGAACACTGCAAGCAATATTACGTGGTGTTGTATTGACTGGAGTAATCTCTTGGCCTAAAAAAACCGATTTGAATACTGGCCAGCTGCTTGGATTAGCGAGAAGCATATTGGCAGAAACAATCAGAAAACCACCATCTGCTTTCGCCAACAATCCAGCTTTTTGAGCGGTAATGTCACCTGATTCGTTACATGAATAGCTACCAATCAGTTCGTTTACGCTAATACTTTCTGTAGCAACTACGTGACTGTCAGAAAAGAAAGATAAACTATGCTTAATTTGGGAACGATAGAAAGCGTTATCTGGCGAGTTTATGACGAGAATTCTGGTAAAACCTCTAATAGCCGCGAAAGTTGATAAGGCTCGCTTGAGTCGAGGCTGAACCTCGAGAAACCCCACATTAGGTAGGCGTTCAAATCTCGATATTATATCGTCATAGTTTGTGTATTGTGGAGTGACTGCACGCCAGCTTTCTTGGATCATTTACAGTATTCATGTACTTGAAAAGGTCAGAAATTATATAGAAAAACGGTTAAGTATGACATAGCGAATTTAATGTGATGATCTCGGTCGATTTTTCTACAATAAAGATTGTAACTATAGTATCACTGAGTTACGCTGTCACCCAAACAAAACGAGAACTGTGTAAAATGAAATATCAACAACTTGAAAATTTAGAATGTGGTTGGAAGTGGACGTATCTCATCAGTAAATGGAGGAATGGAGAGGCGATAACCCGACATGTTGATACGAGTGAAGCAGAGGTCGCGGTTAATGAGTTACGCAATTTAGAGCACGAACCGACAAAAGTACTAGAGTGGATAGAGCATCATATGTCACCTGAGCTGGACAACAAGCTCAAACAAGCTATCCGTGCAAAGCGTAAACGCCATTTCAATGCGGAACAAATTCATACCAAGAAAAAATCAATCGATCTGGATTATCGAGTTTGGGAAAAACTGTCTACTCGTGCTAACGAATTGGGTTGTACATTGTCTGATGCCATTGAATATTTGCTATCTGAAGCGTCGCGCAGTGAAAAGGCGAGCAAAGCGGTCAATAGCCTTAAAGAAGATTTGAGTAAGTTACTCGAATAAGGAGCCGATATGCTTTATGTGATTTTAGTCGCTACCATTGTTGTATTCTGGCTAGTGGTGGTTGATAGGCCAGCGTTGCATGTTCAGTTTAAGTCAGGGCATATCATCAAAGAGAAGGGACATTTCCCACCTACTTTTCGATATAATGTGCTCGATATTGCAGAGCGTTCCCCCTTTGATGGCGAGCTAAAAGTCTATCAACAACGTGCTGGTTCCAAGTTAGTTTTTTCGAAGAATGTTCCCAAGAAAGTACAACAACGAATAAGAAACATTTTCCCACATCAAGGTTTTCGCTCAAAAGGCAAAAAGAAAGCACGTTGACGTCAACAATGCTAACAAAGCCCTAGTTTGCGACAAGGCACTTTTTCAACAATACAGTGGCCTATCTATTATTTCTATTTATTGTTCAATAACAAATAGATCGTCACGTTGTGCTACTATTGTTTTCAGGATCCAGTACTGAGCTTGTCCCTTGTTACTCACTAATAAGAAATACAATCAAGAGGCTAACCAGCTTGCGAGCGACATTGCGGTATCTACGAGAGAACGTTATGCCAAATGGCTAGTAAGCATAAAGTATGTTCTTGATCAGTCTGATGTAGATGCCGTACTGAGCCGTCAGAGCGAGTTTTGCGACACGGTAATCTTTAACGAAAAAGAACGTGTCATGAAGAATCAGCGTTTGTTACTCAAATGCGAGAAGCTCAAAGTTAAGGAGAGGCGTCAAGCGGCTGAAAAAAGACAAAAGGTGCATGAAAGCGTCATCGAAGATATTTCGAGATTAGCTATGAAGAGTATGATAGAACGACTCTCTGAATTGGAAGTTTTGAAATTCTTTGGACGTTTTCCCGATTTTTCCTATTTTTTAAGCACTGCATATTCGCCTTCGGTTAGCTACAGCAAACTTGATGTGTTAGCTGTGAACGATCATCAATTGAAGAATAATCTTTTCGAGCTTTGTAAAAACCCCAAATTTTGTGCTCGTCTTGGCAAAACTATCAGAAGTTTCACTGATACCAAGATGGCAATAGGTCTGTTGGGTATCGACAACAGCCGTATTCTGCTTCCTATTCTCATGGTTAAACCTTTACTTCGTTGGGATGAGCCCTCTACTAAATTGATTGCTCCCAAACTTTGGCAGCATATGATTTTGACTGCCAACGTGACTCGATTACGCTTGGAGGCCGCCGAAGTCAAATCGCCAGAGCAGGGCGTAGCCATCGGGATTTTACGCATAATTAGTCAGTTTGCCATCGTTAACAATTTTCCAATGATATTCGAGGATGCATTAATTGAGCGAATGCAGTTTTATCGAGATAAAAACCGCCGCGAGGAATATTATGCGTGCGCAGAAATTAAGCCAACAATGAACATTCTTCCTGAAGTTATTATTAGTCTGGAAAAGTCACTCACTCGTAAAGTGGTCGAATTCATAGATTGGTCACCAACCAACGTACATTTAAAGAATGCTCTGTTAGAAGATTTGGAAGAGACACCAATGTTGGATAGAAGCCCTTATGGTGTCGCACTGGCGCAAGCTCAGGCCTACTCAATATATGATGCTCTTGAACGCAGTCACGTATTTGTTGACAAGCATAAGCCTTTTTGGTTCGCAAACGTACAAATGCCACCAGATGCATTAAAAGCAATTCGCAACAGCCATCCTGGGCGCATAGAATTAAGTTCCTGAGCTTCAAGTACGCATTGTAATGCACTATAACTAAAAAATTACTGTGCATACACTATATGTAACCCAAAATAAATCGGTATAAAGGATTAACCGAGCAGATTCGTGCAATGGCGCTGGTACATTACCTCCTGGATGTGGTTTAAGTGATGAGGGCCATCATCAATTTGGGCTCATGAGTAAATGAAAGGTATGTGTTTGTGCAGGTCTGAAGCTCTCTGCACTAACGCTGAGAGCTTCTTTTTTATCAAGACTCGATAACAATATCAGCGTCGTCCGTAGTAAATAAGTTGGCTTTGTTTTGTTTGATTAGTTGTGCAGCGTAGGAAGGAGTAACAGCATGTACATCACCTTTAGCTTTCAATGTATATGCTTCCCATGCTTGATCACGGTATTTGCCAGTTTGAGTGTATTGAATTAGTACTTTCATCTTGACCTCACTATGTAACGGTTGGTGAACCTAGTATTAACAGTAATGCGATCATTCCAGGTATGCACCTGATAAAAATGCAACATAAGATTAACCTCTTCAGTAACGTCATGTGGCACGGGATTCGCACTGGTGCATTGCTCGGGTAGGGTATTAGTACTATTTGTCCAACCGATAAAAAACTTTAGCTATTGGCTTCCAAATTATGATGTGTTACATCATTAACTGGTCATACATGTGCTAAATTTTAATTTTTGTCGAGTTATTGATGGTATTTATTTTAAGTAATTGAATTTAATGGATATATAGATTTATTTTAAAAATTTTAATTATGATTAACAACAAATACATAATGATTATTTCTATATAAATAATTACTCTTGCTCATATATGTAGTCAAATGTCTATAAAACAATCTTTTTGCTGGACGAGCTTCACAGAGATGTATTGTGATGGCTTTCATAAAAAAATGAATTTGTTACTGTAAGCGGGCCTTGGGAGATAATCCAAGTGCCTTACGTTTGCTGTTTCGGGTAAGCAGGCCGGCTCCTCGTGAGCCGGTTCTTTTTATTTTAGCGATGGATAGTGAGCCTTGAGTTGTATCACATCATAGTACGGCCTTCATTTCCTATTTATTCGTTGGCCGACGCGTCATGCTGCAAGTGACTCCGGATAGAAACGGGCGCAGGGTTCCAATTGTGCGACAAGTTGATTTTGATTTGTTAGCCGACGATACAATCGTTTGCAAACTGATTTTGTTGCGAAATTTCAAAGTTTAGGTGAGTTCTCATCTTTTTTGGGAACAATGTTCATAAAGCAGTTTTATTTTGGGTGAGTTCACATTGGCAATGAACAGTGCTTTCATTGACTACTTCGATATAGCTATTGTGAATAAGTCAGACGGGTATATCCAGAAGACGCCTTACGATCTCTTTCTATGAAAGTTTATTGGCTCAGCGTTGAGCCTTTTTTTTGTCTAAACATTACATTGCTATTCTGAATGAATCACGTCGCAAACTCACTTTGGGACGTTCTGCGCTCTAAAGCCAACCAGCTCCCAGTTACTGATAAGAACCATTGTCAGTAAGCGACATATTTTAAATAAGTAACGGGTGATAGTGGTATTGCTTTTTATTTGTTCATACTTGAAGCAGCCCATGCGCACGGTGAAAGCGGGGTAACACAAGCCGAGTCAGACAGGTAACGCTTTATTGCGAATACTCTCGTCAAAATAACATGTCATCACAATTTTAGCCGCGCTCCTAAAGTCTGCGATTGTCGTAAATGATCAGACAATCATGCGATTAGACTCTATGCTTTGTTTAGTCTTGCTTGAAAGGTAAAGTGTCTATGAATCATCTTGTTTGCAAACTGACAGCCATACTCGTGATGGGTTTATTGTCACTTCAGGTAATGGCGACAACCACTCTCAAGTTGGCTTACTCAGATGTTGAATCTTATCCGTTTCAGATGGGAAATGGCACAGAAGTCGCTGATCTTCCCGGGATAGCATTGGATGTTATCAATCGTGTCGCAGAACAGTTAGAGCTGGATGTAAAATACGTTCGTTTACCAGGGAAACGAGTTCTACAAGATATAAGCAATGGAGACGTCGATGGTGGTTTTATTTTTTCCTACAATACCCAGCGTGCACAATATGCTCACTATCCTATGAACGGAGACAAGCCCGACGGTAGCAAACGTATTGCTACTATCGGATACTACTTCTATACACTCCAAGATCATATGTTTAATTGGGACGGAGAAAGTTTAGCGGATCCAGACCAAAAGGTTGGTGCGCATTTGGGTTTTTCGATCGTTAGAGAATTAAAGAAAAAGCAGCTAAAAGTATTTGAAGTAAAAACAACAGCGCAGTTGTTTAATATGTTGCAGTTAAAGCGCTTGTCGGCAATTGCAGTCCAAGATACGATGGCAAAACAGTTCTTGAGCAAGCAGAAGATCAGTGATGTAAAGCAAGTTCAGCCAGCCATCGCAACCAAAGATTACTACTTGGTCTTAAGTCATAAATTTGTTGAAACTAATCCTGAACTGGCAAAAAAAATATGGCAAGCCATTGAAGAGTTGAGAGAGGATGTCTTTTCACAACATCAAGATAAATATCATTGATCAAAGAGTGTGTTTTCTTGTGACATCGCTGGCCAACATTTTATAAAGTCTGTTGAAAGATGGAAAACGAAGAGTAGAGAATTTTAACTAGGACCCTAAATGAAGAAACCGTATCTTGGCATCTTGCTAGTGGCCGCAGTATTTCCAACATGGGCTGCGAACAATCCAAACATTGAATTTATCACCCATATCACATGCAAAATGGGAGGTTGCACAATGGTTTGCACTTCCGCTGAAGGAAAAAAAGACGTCAAAGCCAAAGGGATTAATAGTGCAGACATCTTCACCTACAAGAGCGGTACAGTTCAGCATAATTTAGTTGTCGGTTTTCAGAAAATAGTCGTAACTTCACCTGCGGGTACTGAGTCATGTTCTTTAAACAATATTGATAAGGTTGAGAGTCAGTAAACGGAACGGAGCGTAAACCGCTTGGTTGTTGTTCACTGCAATCATTTAAATACCGTTGCTTCGGCCTCGATCTAGTGGTGTTTGAATAAGTCAGCCACCTTTGCTGAGTATCATTTTGGCCGAAAAACTGACCATGCCAATAACTCAAAATGATTGGTGCAGTGATTAAACGAGAAAGTAAGGACAATAGGGAGGGCATCACCACGGCGAATGTTGGTTTAAACGTACTCAAAGAACAACTGATTTTTGTAGTGAGTGTCGATAAGTTGTTGTATTTCTGAAACAAAGTACTCATGCTTTTTATAGAATTTATCTCCCATTAACAACGTATGCTGCATGATGTCCTTGACTAACTCTAGCCGTGAACTTGGCAGTAAAAAATGAGGTTTTTGCTGTCTAAGTTTCACTAATAAATCACCGAGCTTTTTAAGCTCAGCCATGATTTTTTTATGCTCTATGCCTTTCTTTTGCATATTGATCTCCCAAAACCAGATGATTAAATGATCTTCACAAGCTATCGCTTTGCTGTCTGGCAAGTTCATAGTGTTCATTTGAGATAAATCCGTTTTTAAATGTAGCCACAATGTATGCATTTGCTCTGCTCACATTGTGATGGGTCATGCATACTCGAACGTTATAATAGTGAACTTTATCAAAATAATTGAATATCAAAAAGTCATGCTTACATAGATTTACATTGCTGATACTGAGATGGATGACACTGAACAAAGCTCCCAAATTTTACTTTTTGAGCTAAGTTTTAAGTGTCAGGTAAAATTTTTAGTCATTCAAAGGAACAGGCCAACATGATCGGGTTTATAAGGAATGTGACTATTCTCAGCTTGCTATTCAGTACTCTTAGCGTATCTGAGTCAAAACAGCTTCGATTTGCAGTGGTTCCCAAAGAAGAGAACAACCCTTTTTTTGAGGCAAGCAAAGAAGGGTGTATGGCCGCAGCGAAAGGTTTGGACCAGGTGGAGTGTGTTTATCGAGGCCCCAAAAACGTAGACGTGCGCAAGCAGGACAAAATCATTTCTGCTCTTTTGGATGAGGGGATAGATGGTATCGCTATTGCCGTTCCTCAATCAGAATATATGCTCCAGCGTAGTATAAAAAAAGCACAACAGATGGGGGTTCCCATCATTACGTATGATGCGGATTTTTCACAAGAAGTATTGGAAAGTAATCCCACGTTAAGAGCGGCTTATATTGGCACTAACGATTTTGATTTAGGCAAAGCACTGGGTGAGCAGCTTAAATCAATGCTTCCCAATGGGGGGACTCTGATCATTCAAAGTGGCAGACCAGACTCTCCAAATTTAAATCTGAGGATAATGGGGGTTCGTTCAGCGTTGTCTGGTCAAGAGTATTTAACACCGCCCGGCGAGCGCTTGAAGGGAGCAAACGGTTGGACTGAATTTAGTGACCCTCTGTACAACTTCGGCCAATTTGAACGAGCCTTAGCCGATCTCAACAATGTCCTTAACTCATACCAAGAACGTGAAATTAACGCCATCGTGGCAGTAGGGGGATGGAGCCAATACCTGGATAGATACAAAGACGTTGTCACTCCTCACAAGCAGGCCATGATGGACCGAGAAATCATCATCATTACCGCCGATACAGCGCAGGAACAATTGGTCTATCTAAAGGACAATCTCGCCCACGGAAACGTGGGCCAAAACCCTTATGAGATGGGTAAACAAGCTATCTTAACCCTCTATAAACTGGTCAATAATCAATCCGTAGACGCAGTAATGTATACACCGATGACGCATTGTACTTCAGAGAATTATCGCACTTGCACCAAAAACTAATAGTGGTACAGGGGCTAACGAACAACAACCAGTAACACGAGCTTGTCGGCTGGCTCGTGCTATTTTCCTGTCGACTTATTCGCTTTTACTGCCTCGATTTCCTAGCCAAATTATTACTTTCGTTATCTTTATTCCAAAATTGTAGTAGAAAAGTTTTATAAAAAAGTATGTGAAGGATTAAAAAAGATTGCTGTTCAAAAGTATGACAGTGGCAATAGGTATGTCATCTAGGACATAGCTAGTATAATAATGACAAGCGCTATAGCTTGAACAACGGACTACGCTCCTACGCAAGCATTACTACCAACATCGATAGCGGCAGGTGATAAACTGTCTAATCGCGGATACTAAAGATGCCGCGATTTTACGTTCGAATATCGATCAGGCCTTTTTGCAGTTGTTGATCAACTGCTAGTTTTAGAGGAGTGCGCTTGATATGCACCATCAAGCGCAAGAATTGAGAATAAATCCAAACAGTGCGTGAGCTTTTATCTCATAATGATTCGATAAGCGTAGCAACCGGGCCCGTTATCGTACTCAACCTGTACCTGTTTACCAGCAGTTTGGGCTGTCAAAGCGATTGAGGTAAAAGATTTGTAACCATCTTCGTTTGCACCATCTGGTACAATTTTGTAGGACTGAATTATATTACCAGAACACTCATCTGCAACTCCCGTAGGAGCAATGATGAATACTGGACCGTTGTGATCTGCACCAACCTGAGTAGGTGTAAACCAACTTGATGTTACTCTGTCACCGGCAAAAGCTGATGAAGACAAAACTAAGATAAGCCCTAAAAATTTGTTTTTCATAAAACCCCAATTGATTAGTTTACAAATAACATTTGTATCATTGATCTATTTCTTGTTGATATAAGTAATGACAAATTAATTATATAAATCAATATTAACTTATTGAGAAAGTGAAATCGAACTATTAATTTACTGAAGTTTCCAATAGCTCAATTGTTAGGTTGTCACGCTGATCGCAACATCAAAGCGATGTGGGAAAGCATCGCAAAAAAGTTTAACGGGCACGGTTTACAAGGAATATCAATGGCTTGCGGTGGTTTGATGTTGTGGATTGGCAGCCCTACAGAAGCGTTAGCTAAGTGCGCATTATGTATATTATGTTAAATTAAAAACTACAAATAGAAAGCACTCTTGCACAAGTGCTTTCTTCGACTCTCTATTGGCTTAGTCATTAAACATAATGCTATTTACCATAAAATACCTAATAAACATTTAGTTTAATCAGAGATTAACCTAACTTTTATTAGGCTTTGTCCAAAGACTTAAACTACTTTGATACAAGATCACTACTGACCACACTATGGTATATAAAGTCTTGGATTGGTTGCGCCCCAAACGGTGTAGAGTTCTGGGAAAATCAACTCAGCATGTGTCTCCATTTCCGCTACCGTTATGTTCGCATTAGATTGATGACCAAACAGTGTTACTTCTTGTCCGGTAAGTACGCCTTTGATATCAGTCACATCAATCATAGTGGTGTTCATGGATGTTTTTCCAACCACCGGAGCACGTTGCCCATTGACGATGACATGCGCTCTATTCCCCATTTTTCTAGGGTAACCATCTGAGTATCCAACTGGTAGGTTGGCCAAGACACTCTCACGTTTTGTGACGTAACTGCTGTCGTAGCCTACGGTAGAGTTTGCCGGTACATTGTGTAAGGAAGCCACCCGAGTCTTAAAACTCACGATTGAAGGATATTCGGGATTGGTCGGAAGATCGCCATACAAAACGCCGCCGGGTCTGACCATATCTAGCTGTGCCTCAGGCACGTTCAATGCTGTGTATGAGTTGGACACATGAAGTAGAACATCGTCTCTTTTTAAGTTGGAGTTTTCAATTAACCACGCAGAGCTTTGGTTGAAGTTTGCGAGTTTCCTTCTAACCTCATCAGCATCATAGTTTGGAAAATGCGTCATGATCCCGACAATGTCGACACCTTGGTCATTCGCAATAGCCAATGCCTCTTGCTTGCCCTTTGCGGTGTTCATGTCAATCCCGTTTCTAGACATGCCTCCATCGTTCAGGGCTAAATGAACTTTGACCGTTTTGTCTGCATTTAACGCTTTGATCTGCTTGACTTGTTCTATGCTTCCGATCAATTCTTCAACATCAAGATCTATTGCTTGCTTTATTTCTTCAATATCCGCTGAACGAACACGAATCAACTGGCCTTCAAAGCCACTATCACGAACCGTTCTCGCTTCAGCATTGCTCGCGATGGCAATACAAGGCACATTGAACTCCAGCATCGTCGGCATCAAACCGCGTATACCATTCCCGTAAGCATCCGCCTTCATTACGACACAAAGCTTGGTTTCGCGACTGAGGTTTGAACGGAACTGCGCCATATTTTGTTTTAACTGGCCTAAACTTATTTCCAGCCAAGCGTTTGATTGCTGCACTTGATTGATTGCTGGAGGCACATCAGGCAGTGCTAAAGGAGCAGCGATGGAAATCGCTGGACTTAATACTGATGCGACGGCCATTGAAATCAGTGTTGTGCGAAAAACCATAAAACCTCCCTCTTCCACACGGCATTGGTCTAGGTCACTAGTCCAGTTTAAATTTACCCATTGCTTGCTGGAGCGAAGCGGACAAACGGCTGAGTTCCTGACACCCTTGAGCGGTACTCTCGGAACCCGCTGATACGGATTGCGCCGACATGTTAATACTCTCGATGTTCGAGCTGAGCTCCTCCGCTACACTGTCCTGTTGGTTACAGGCACTGGCGATCTGGGTACCCATATCGGCAATTTCTGTGATGAAGCTAAGAATCGTCGTCATGAGCGCTTGAGACTGATTTCCTTGCTCAACACACGTTTCGATTTGCTTGCGAGAACGGTCTGTCGTTTCTTTCGCTTGGCTCGCGATAGCCTGAAGTTTTTCTATAATGGCAGTGATTTCACTTGTGGAATCCTGTGTCCGCCCAGCAAGCGTACGCACTTCATCCGCAACAACAGCAAAGCCTCGTCCGGACTCCCCTGCTCGAGCTGCCTCAATAGCCGCGTTAAGTGCGAGTAAATTGGTTTGGTCCGCAATATCGCGAATCACATCAACGATCGTATTGACTTGATTCGACTGTTGTTCAAGTTCTGCGACGTTTTCTCCTGCTTCGCTCATGATTTTAGCGACATTTTCAATAGAGCCCACCATGACTTGGGTGTTGCGAGCCCCTTCTTGTACTTTGCCATTGGCATCATTGGCCTTTTCAGCTGAGACTTCCGTGGTGTGTGCAACATCGGCGACGGATGACTTCATCTCACTCATTGCTGTGGCAACATGGGTAACCTGTGATTGTTGGTCCTGCATTTCTTGCGCGGATTTGTTCGAGGTGTGTGTCATTTCGTCGACAGCCCGCCCGAGTTCACGAACAACGGTGACGCTCTGATTGATTAAATCTTTGAGATTATGTTGCATTCTGGTTGAGGCGTCAGCTAATTCACCTAACTCGTCGTTACCAATAGCTGATCGATCGAGCGTTCTGGACAAGTCCCCTTCCGCAATGGCATTGGCTTGTTTGACAACTACTACCAACGGCCCGCATATCAGTCGCGTCAAAAAGACAGTCATGAGAACCATGACTGCGATGATCAACGCATTGATGATCATCGCGGAACGGCTTAACCCATCAACTGACGATAGAATAGCTTCACGGTTGTTGTTCATTGCGCCTTTGAGGATGTCGACCAAACTGTTTATATCTGCTTCGATGCCTTCAAACTCACCGAGTGAGTTGGCCAAAACGGGATACGCCGTGTCCTTGTCCATATCCAACATAGCCTCATTGAACGAGTCCATTGTTGCTAAATATCCTTGCCACTTTTTATCGAGGCGATCAAACGTTTGTTGTTCTTCGCCTGGCCAGACGGTCTTGCCGTAAGCGTTTAGCCCTTCATTAATCTTCTGACGAATGTTTTCATTCTTGGATATCGTCGATTGAATTTTCGTCGCATCATTCATTGCGAAAGCGGCGAACTGCGCTCGTCGCCAAAGAGACATTTGATCTCGAATTGAGTCGACTTTTTCGACCGCAGGCATCGTGTCATCGGTGTAGTTAAGGAGCTCAGCTTTGATGTTTCTGAGCTCACTTAACATTAGAAAGCCAAACCCTAAATTCATGACGGCAATAACGACAAACGCCAAAGCGATTTTTTTGCCGATAGAAAGGTTCTTCACATGCATACCTTGGGTACCTTAAATTGCGTTAAGAGTGCCTAGTGTTTTACATCCCACTGTCGTCTGAGAAGCGAGTCTTGTCCCCTCAGAACAGCGTCAGTATTCCAGGGACGCTAATGTCCTAATACTCAATAAAGATAGGCTAGGATGATATGAATGGCGAGAGTCATGATGAAAATCTTGCGGCAATAGAGAATTACGCAATCATTAAGTGACGCCGTCACGAGTTGTAAGGTAAAAATAAAGCTACATTATTTCAGCACCTTTTTGATGCTTCACTGTGTAAATTACACAACCAATTACATCTCTTTTTTTTGCCACAATTCATAGTTTTCGAGATTCCTAAATACATTTTATAAATCCATTCTACTTTTCAATATATGCAATCAATTACTTATCAATGGATACTATGGAAAGACGTACTTTTTTAAAGGGTTTAGCAGGAGTAACTCTTGTATCAGGAGAGCTGTTTGCTTCACCAGAGGTAAACCATTCACTCTTCCCAGAATCGATAATGCGAGCTGATTTCACGGCGTCTTCGGGCAATCTCAACTTGCTCTATGGGCAGTTACCCGATGATATTATGGGCCATGTGTTCTTTGCAGAGGGCATTCCACTTGAACAAGATCATCTTAGCCCGAGTGGTCGTGGTGCACTGACCCGCTTGGATTTTTCCTCAGGCCAAGTCTCATTTATGCGCAAAATGATCGATACCCCTTCAGCTATTATGCAACAGCATATTCGCTACTGGCCTGATAGATTTAAGTTACTTGGTGGTATGGCGTATTACAGCCCTTCTATGGGGTTTGTTAATTATTGTAATACGGCGCCCAATTATCTCGGTGATAACCGTTTCGCATTAAGTTACGAGGGCGGCGTTCCTTATGAGTTTGATGCGATGACATTAGATCTCATTACACCCATAGGTCATTACCATGAATGGCGAAGCAGTCTGCCACCATGGATGGACGCCCTGACCCCAGACAAATGGCTTTTTCCTCAGGTACGTACCACTGGCCATCCATACTTTGATCTCGAATCAGATGAGTGTTTTACCATTAACTATGGCGGCAATATTTCAAATACTGGGACTAAGAACGGGTTCATCCGACTTCTGAAGTGGGATAAGAAAAGCACTATTCAGGGGTGGGAGATCATTGGACGAGACGGGCGGCCTGCGTTTATCGCTGCAACAGCACATTCACTGGGTGTCACTCGCCATCACATCCTAATCTTTGAAACGGCGGCACAAGTAGAGCCGTTACGAATGATTGGTATTCGTTCTGTTTACGCTCAACAACACCGAACACCAGTGTGGGTGATCCGCAAGAAAGACCTAGTTTCAAATCGAGACATTGTTGTAGCAGATTACATTGAGCTGAACTTCGATACCTCAGACGTTATGTGTAATTACGATGATCATGAAAACGAGATTACTCTGTATGGTCAGTACCTTGGGGCAATGGATAAATCTGAGCCGCAATATAGCAGAGATAGATTGCTTTTTGGAGGAAGAGTCCGTGATTCGCTCGCAGGCTATCCTGCCGCACCAGTGGATGTTGGTGGTCTAGTCAGAGCTCGCATTCAGGTACAATCTGATTCAGTGCGAGAAATTACGGGAGATTTCCGCTTAATACGAAATGACCAGCTTTTCTGGGATATGAACGATCCTGCCTATCGAGGTCATTTCCAATTCCCAGAGCAATTTGACCATATTTACTGGGCGGCTGTGGGTTATCGCAAAGACCATGTTGTTGAGCGTGTTTCTGACGCGTATGCGCAATATCCTAACCGCCTATATACCAATGACTCTCTGCCTCAGGAAGACCAGCCTTCCGCACTTGTCCATATGGATTGTCAACAGATGGTAGTCACAGATGCCTATCAGTTTCCAACTGACTGTGTAATGCGCACTCCTCAGTTTATGTCTAGACCCGGTAGCCACGCTCAAGATGATGGCTACCTTTTTACCGCAGTCGTTCGCAAGGAACCAACCAACACAATGGGTAATGGCAAAGAAATCTGGATTTTTGATGCGAAAAACCTCACTCAAGGTCCCCTTGCCATTTTAGGTCATCCGCAACTCAATTTTGCAACAACCAATCATGCGCTTTGGGTTCCAAATATAGGTCCAAGACCACTGGATGGATACAAAGCTAACGTTGGCGACTTCTTCCGCAGTCGAGTTTCTCAGCATAGGCGTGCCGTTCGAGATGTTATCGAACAACAAATATTGCCACGATTTGGCTGATAGAAAATTTCCATTTCGAGCTGATAAAGCTCAATGTCACGATGCTTTTAAATAAGGAATATTTAATGAGAATAACAACTCTCGCGCTCGGCGCTACCTTGATATCGGCTGCCTTAGGAACAGCCTTTGCGCTTCAGACGAGCGAACCCGAACGCGAAATCTCGAATTATCAGGGAACGTATACTTGCCACCCTGAAGCGGTTTATGATCCACAATCCATTGAAGGTGTCCAAGCTATCATCAAAGATGCATTGATACGCGACAAGAAGGTAATGACGGGCAATCGCAAGTTTGCCAGCCAAATTGATGCAGCTTGTGCGGGTGATGACCAAGTTCAGTTAACGCTAAAAAACATGAATAAGATCGTTCATTTTGACGCAGCGAATAAACGCGTCACTGTTGAAGCAGGAATGAGATTTAACGACTTAAACGACTTCCTCCGAGAACAAGGTTACGCGATTAACATGGTGACTGAGTTGGCCATATTTACGGTCGGCGGTATGCTTGGCAGCGGTACTCATGGTTCAACACTGGACAAGCCCAGCAACATGCTAGCCGACTATGTGACTGAACTAAAAGTCGTCGATGGTCAGGGAGATGTTCGAGTATTGAACGGTGATTTGCTCAATGCTGCTCGTGTAAATCTGGGCGTACTAGGTGTCGTCGTAGAGGTCACTTTAGCGATTGAAGAAGCCTTTAAAGTCAAAGCAGAAGTGACAGGGTATCGTGACGATTCTGGTCTAGAAGATGTGATCCTAGACATTGCACGTAACAACTACTCAGCCAATATTGCTTGGTTCCCGGGCCTAGGCCGTTACACTACAACGCTTTACAACCCTGTTCCATTGGAAACGCAAGGAGAAGCGTACAACGCTCAGGCGGATGTGTCTGATGCCGAAGAGTTCTTTTTCGGCTTGTTGTTTAATGCTGCTCACGAGTTCCCAGGGACTGGGCTACAGTGTTTAGCCGCTGTAGCGCGCTACAATGCAAGAGCAAAATCCTACTTTCGTGACAGTAATACCGGCAAGAAAGTAAGTGAACCTATTGGTTATTCAGATCAAATGCAGTACTTCAAATGTAAAGACCCCAACAAATGTATTTGGGACAGGCTGCCTATCGCACTTCAGGAAGTAGCGATTGACATTGAACGTTTGCCTGATTGGATTCGTGATGTACGCGACATTGTCGCGGCTCATCCAAGAACTTGCTTCCCTCTTAACGGCATTTACTTCCGCTTTGGTAAAGCGTCAGACAGCTATATTGGCATGAGTGCTGGTCGCGAAACCGCATTTGTTGGGATCGAGTACACATTACGCCAAGAAGGTAAAAAGGAGCCGAAGAATTACTTCGTGAATTTGGAGATAGAGCAGCTGTCACTGCGTAAGTACGACGCACGGCCACACTGGGGTAAAAACTCGGTTGCCATTTTTGAGGACATGCCTTCTCGATTCCCGATGTGGTCAGAATTCTTGCAAGCAAAAGCAGAGTTGGATCCTTACAACGTGTTTACCAATCCTTTCTGGGAGCGCGTGAGTGGCGACATTCCTATGGAAGACTATTTAACACCGGGGTGTAATGTTCGTGGCGAATGTTACTGTCAAACCGATGAACACTGCCAGTCTGGAACCCAGTGTCAGGACGGACTTCACTTCACCGACGCCCGCATATGTCGCTAGTGCCGCCTGTCGGCCATAGGGTTAGCGCCCTATGGCCGATGGAGCTTCACTGTTTCATCAGCATTTATTGAAAGGAAGCCAGATAATGAATCTCAGATCGATTTTATTTACCCTTGTATCGATGTTTACTCTTTCTACAACTGTTTCTGCCACTACCTTAGATGATATTCGACCACACCTGCCAAGCTCAGATAAAACCTGGGCAGAACAGTGGTTCTATAACATCGCTGTACCGGATGTCGGTTATTTCAAGATCAGTCTCCAGAGCTATATCGCGCCGGATTTTAATCAACCAACGCCCAAAGCCTATGTGCATCTTGCTTTTACCCCACTCAACGGCCAAACCGTAAAATACGATATTTTCCGCGACGAACTCATCCTGAAAGGTTTTGATGACGCAGCGCTTTTTCACTATGAAATTCCAGGGATAGTTGTCGCCAATCAAAACTCGCTTGAAGTCACCTACGATGACTTTCATTTTTCAATGCGTTGGGATGGAGAGCATGCTCATTATTGGCGAGGATTAAACCCCGGACAGACCCCTTTTGGGATAATTCCTGAATTGCCCGGTGTCGGAGGCAAATGGTTTCTCTACACAGTAGGAACGCCGGTTCAGTATAGCTTTTCAAATGGTAATGTCTCTTTATTCGGCACTGGTTATACTCAGGTTGATAAAGGCTGGTATGACAAAGAATCGAGTGCTGGCATGGTCTATAGCATGGGGTTGTCCGATGATCTCTACTACATGTTCACAGGAGCAAAGATCGGTAATTCCAATATAGAGCTTTGGGCTGGACGCTACATTTCAGACAACTATGATCTTATCTTCTACCCAGCAATTGGGAATCTGTCAGTCAAGCGTGAATATGATTCTTGTGCCGGCTACCTAAAAGTTGAAATGAACAAAATTAAATACAAAATGGTCATGGAAGCCAAATCTGATTTGGCAGATTTCTATCCTCTTGAGTTCCCATCCGTTATTATTTTTGGGGGGGAACAAAAATATATGAAGTCTATGAAAGCCGATGTAACTTTCTCTCTATATGAGTTTGGACAACTGGAGGAATCTATACATATGCCCCAAGCACTGTTAGAGTTTAGTGGTCCTTTCTACTGCGATGATGTGACAGACAAATAACCACCGTTTCTCAACTTGGCTGGACTTCGTTCAGCCAAGTTCGCGTCTTGATAAGCTACCTTCTCGTTTCCCCACGTGTCCAGTTCAGGCAATAATTTGATGGGAACTGATCGCCTTAAAAACCCATATTGACATTAAATGAACATTACTAAATTAGACTCTATTAAATTAGTTCAATTGAATATTAACTTTAACTGAATAGCATATAAAATTTAATAGTTCTAAAAACACACTATTGAATCAGATAAAGCAGGTAAAAGTAGCCTAAATATTTAAAGTTTCCTATAAGAAACCTATGTGATCTATGTTTTGGTTTTTGATTAAAATTTAAAATCCACCATGAATTTTAATTAGAGTAATTACTTTATTATTGGTATTGGCATTATCATTTTTGAGACGATCTGGTGATGAAATCATGTTTAAGATTCATTGTACAATCAATATTTACTTTATGTGAGTAAATCACTTAACAGATTGAATTTTAAATCATTTAAAATCATATACTTATAACTATATTTTTGATTTTCTCTATTTTTATTTTCATATCTTTATCGAACCAAAAATAATAACAAAAAAAACAATTAGATCATTAATGAGACATAATTTGTATTATTTTTGATCAAGGTGAAGGTGTTTTTGCACTGGGATTGAATTGACTCAAGATCACACTTTGTGCTGGTGTAATCATATAAGAATTCAAACAAATCGTCTAAAAAATCTCTTCTCAGGAATGTATTTATCATGTTAATACATAGGGAACGGGGATTGATTTGGGATATAGCTTGATTCCAAGTGGTATTTATTCTCGCTCAAGGATGACATCAAAATATCATGGAAAGTTAACTGACGTTTGAATTGTTATTAAGTAATAACTCTTTACGAGGATCTTTGTATGCACAATAACAAAACTATAGTGTTAGGGACACTTGCCCTACTCTCCTCTTTGTTTGCCGCACATGCATTTGCTGATATTCAGATACTTGGAAGTGAAAGTGAAATTTCGCAGTCAATCACTCAGCACTATCAGCAGTCAACTCAGTTGTATAACGGAAATTTGGCCGATAATGATGCACTCTATATTAATGTTGCAACGGCTTCGGATGATGATATCGCTCTGGCTAAGTCCCATGTTGTCAAAGGAGATACCGTTGTCATCGACCTCAGACAAGTCTCAGGGTATGACGCTAAGATTGACCTTAGCCAATCGCTAACAGGGCTTGGTAGTGATGCGCCTGTTGTCGTTACAGGGATATATCAAGGTGACAACATTATCAACTCCATAGTTGCAGATGTGCGCGATGAGAATGGTGATCCTGTGAACAGTCCATCGGCTGAGTTGGATAGCATTAACCAGTCTTTAGTTCATGCACTTGATCGTCTTGGTTTCGGAGGTGAATAATATGAAAACTTCTACAATTTTCACTTTTTCTTTGCTTGCGGCTTCTATCAATGCGTTCGCGGATGAATACGTCCCTGTTGTTGAAAAAGTTTATTATATCACCAGCTCAAAGCTAACGTGTAATCTATATACAAGCAAAGACTTCGACACAAAGCGAGATTGGTGTAATGCTGGTGCCTCTGTTGATATTCGAGTCAACGTTTCACAGATGCGTTCTGTCCAGTCTTCCACTTCACAGGGTTTTACACCTGACGCTAAGATCGTACGTTTCACTGTTGAGGCGGACAAGGCTGGAACGGGTTTCCATCTCGTCGATGATCTTCAGCAAGATCATAGCTGGTTCCAAAGTTGGGCGAATCGCCGCACCTACATTGGACCATTTGCGAGCAGCTATGAACTGTGGGTAAAACCTGTATCAGGTTACGTTCCTAAGAAAGTCAGTGACTTTCCTCATAACGAAAATAAAAACTACCAGCACCGCGATACACATGGCTACTCGATCGGTATTAATGGCTCAGCTGGCGCAGAAGTGGGCAAAGATGGCCCTAAAGTCAGTGCAGAAGTGAGTGGTTCATTCAGCTATAAGAACGAAAAAACACTGGTGTTTGATACCAAAGACTATCGTGTCAACAACCGTTCTTCATTAAGTGATTTTAACATTGCATTTGAGCGTGAGTTTGATGAGTGCGAAGAACTCCGCCGTGAAGAGCTTGGCTGCTACTTTACTTCAGCACACTGGGGAAGCGGCTGGGTTTTCGATAAATCGAAATTCAACCCAATTTCTTACGCTAACTTCAAGCCCAACTATGACGTTATTTATGAAGCTCCTGTTTCTCAGAACGGAACTACGGATTTTGAAATTGGCGCTAAGTTTGTCGCTAAAGCCCGTTATGGTGATGTTATCCCATCAGCACTGTTCTCGGTCTATGGCCCAGGTGGTTGGGCGACAACGGGATGGTCAATTCCACGAACGGTTCGTATAGATTGGAGCCACCCACTCTTTGAAGCAGAAGCTCATGTGACCTTGCAGTCATTGAGCAATAACGACCTATGTCTGGACGTCTATGGCATCAATGGTGATCAGAAAGCTGAGGGCGGTCAAGTTGATGGCTGGAGCTGTCATGGAAGCTGGAATCAGACTTGGGGACTAGATAGCAATGAGCGCTACCGCAGCCGTGTTGCACCAGATCGCTGCTTGACGGTTTCCGAAGATAAGAATCTGACGGTTGAGTCATGCAGCTCTAATCTTGCCCAAAAATGGTTCTGGGAAAATGATAAGTTGATTAGCCGCTATGTTGATGGCAGCGATAAGCGTTACGTGCTGAATATCTTGGATGGTCGTAACGTGGCTGTGACTCCTGAAGATCAAGCGACACACTCTAGATGGAAACCGACTCTACAGCAAATCAAACTTTAAGTTTGTAATGAACCAAAATGGAAGGCTTTGCCTTCCATTTTTTTAGTCTCTTTAGTTCGCTCGGTAAAGAAGTTATCTCCGTCTACAACGCATCACTATTCTTTGGTTGATGTATTACTTCGTCATGAGCAACTTATCTACAAATCGGCTGAGCTTCCCAATATCCTTAGTATCACGCCGCTCGAGTAATCGTATCATTCGTGTAGAAAAGCACACCATCCTGGCTGACTAAGAGTTCACCCGCGGCAATGGATTGATTGTTGAATACAAGCTTACTCGCGGTTTCGCAGGTCAGTGGCGCTTCGATGGTTTGCCCCTCCATTAATTGCAGCAAATCGGACAAATTAACTTCGAGTGAAGCTATCTGGATATAACTGACCGCTTCAGAGAATGAGTGCGGTGCGAAGACATGCTCTACAGACCATGATTCTCCTCCCTCAAACTGGACTATTGCCAGTGGCTTGTCCCACCACAAAATCGCTTTGCCCTCATCCGGATTCAGGCCCTCTCTTAGCCACACTCCATTACCTTGAGTAATTGACTCAATATCAGTTGTGTAGCCCGCTACTAAAGGCACATCCACCTTGATACTTTGTCCTGAAAAACGTGTCCAATTGGTCGTCAGGCGCTTTAGCCATGTGGCGTTAAAACCTACCAATACAAACTCATAACCCTGACATTGAACCACGGGATAAATGCCATCGAGTAAGCAACATTCTGCACTTTGAGTGTTAATGTCTTTGATAAAAGGAATACTCACGGCTGAAAACATGGCAGCAACCAATGTGGGTAGCAAATCGTCCGCAATCATGCTTAAAGATTCAATCGCGGTTATCTCAGTAACACCATGGTTCCAGTCCGAATGGCTGCACCAAATGCCGCTCTTTGAATCACTTCGATATGACCAAAACAGGCCTTCTCCCCCCACTTTCTGTAGTGACATACGACAATATTGATTCTCTAAGCCAGCGCCAATCACCTTATTCACTTCAATTAGAGCAGTCATAACGATTTACCTCTATGGTCATTTGGAGCGTGGATTCACTCAGACGATGTTTAATTTTCGGCATGATACGAGTCAGGGCGTCTCGTTGTTTTTGATTCTTCGGTTTCAAATTGATCAAAACGTCTTGTGCCATCCATTGGGCGGTGATCTCCAATCCCGACATGGGGCCGTTGAGCAATTTGAATGTGAGGCTATTTTGACCTCTGTATATTTCAGCGTTTCCCCATGTTGCCACATGATTCACTGACGATAGTTCATTTAAGATTGAAGACGGAATTCGCCCACAAACCTCCGGCTTATCGGTAGGTAAATCAACGTTCTGCCGTTTGTGGAATAGGGTCATAAATCGCTGCTTAAGTTCAGGATCTGCCTCATGACGACCTGCAACACTTTCGACACGCCATCTAGGACGTTCAATCTGCGCAATTCTGTTACTCATCCAGTACCTCTTTGAGCTTTTCCTGACCTCGTATCAACCGTGTTTTCTGAGTCCAGAGTTCCAATTTTTCGCGTTCCAGTTGCTCTATTCGTTTATGCCAATCATCGACTGATTCCGCTTTAGAACGCTCGTCCATATACTGATTCTGCTTCTCTCCCAAGAGTTGCCTCAGTTGGCGACGATCCATGACATCTTCAGTTTGTAGAGGATTGGCTAGTGTTTCCCTGGAAACAAGCCACTCCTGATACGATTTTTGCTTTTCACGCTTGCATTCATCTTGTTGCGCTTTGAGTTGGTTCCACTGAGCTTGCAATCGTTCTTCTTTTCGCTTGCGCACATGAAGCAGTTGTTCAATAAGGTCAATGTCCTGACTGGATAATTTCACTCACCTATCCTCCGTTTAGCTGATGTAACTGCTGAAGTGTATCTCTGAGTGATGACGGCTCGTTCGCTCCTTGACAAAGGAAGCGCTCGATTGAGTCAAATTTTGCAATCGCTTCGTCAGTGGCCGGATCCTGCCCTTGCTGATACTCCCCTACACGGATCAGTAACTGTACTTGCTGATAGAGAGCGAGTAATTGTCTTAAGTGCTTGGCGTCATTCTTGTGTTGGCAGGTAACAATCTGCTCCATAACGCGGCTTACACTAGCATTAACATCAATGGCTGGATAATGTCCTGCGCCAGCTAGCTTGCGTGATAACACAATGTGACCATCAAGAATTGAGCGAACTTCGTCGGCAACAGGCTCATTCATATCGTCTCCTTCTACCAGCACAGTGTAGATAGCGGTAATATTCCCAACAGGTGCAGGGCCAGCTCGTTCAAGTAGAGCAGCAAGCTGGACAAACACACTAGGCGGAAACCCGTTAGCTACGGGTGGTTCACCCGCCGCAAGGCCGATTTCACGGCCAGCCCGTGCAAAACGAGTTAATGAATCAACCATAAGTAATACATTCTTACCTTGGTCTCGAAAATACTCTGCAACTGTCGTGGCTGTTACTGCTGCCTTCATGCGTTCCAAAGGCGGCTTATCTGATGTCGCGACGATCAAAACTGTTTTTTCTTTTGCGGCAGGCGGAAGACAATATTCGATAAACTCTCGAACTTCCCTCCCTCGTTCCCCGACCAAAGCCAACACGATGACATCCGCTTCACAGTGACCAGCCAACATACCAAGCAAGGTACTTTTTCCTCCACCAGCAGCGGCAAAAATGCCAACCCGTTGGCCTATACCCAACGTAAGTGTTGAGTCAATCGCACGGACACCTGTCGGCATCACCTTGCTGATCAACTTGCGCTTTAATGGATCGGGGGCTTCGCCGTGATTGTCTCGCCATTTCCCAACCCAAGTACTATCATCCAAAGGATGACCCAACCCATCCAAGACACGTCCAAGTAATTCATCACCGACCATTACTCTATGCCCATGCCCCATGGGCTCGACCTGCATGTCAGTGCCAATACCAATTGTTGAGCGAAATGGGGATAACCACGCCTCTTCTCCATTGATGGCCACCACTTCTGCTTTAAGGTCGTGACCAATCATACAAAGCTCGCCTTGCCTAGCCCCTGGTAAGGTGGCACGAATTAGGGTCGACGTGACTTCCAAAATTTTTCCAAACCGGCGAAATGTTGGCACCAAAGGCAGTTCGGGGAACAGTTGTTGATTAAGCGCTTCGATTAAATCTGTTTTATCCGGCAATCGCATTTGGCACCTCCGCTAATGTATCAACTTGCGCGATGACTTTAATGCTTGCGTCATCGCCTATCTCTTGGAAAGACAACACAGGTGTCATCGGCATAGTTGGCTCAACAATCTTTCTCAGATATCGCCTTACGTCTAATGAAGTCAACAACACACATGGCATCCGGCTAGGCAATTTGTCTTTGATCAATGCAATGATGTGTTGTTCTTCTTCTGGCTCTAATGCACTGTATGCGCCAACCGCCGACTGACGAATGGATTCGCGAATTTGATTTTCGATACTGTCTCCAATGATCAACATTGGGATCCAGCCTTCTGCTGCCGTGAATTTCCGGCGAATGTGTCTGCGTAAAGCCACACGAACATACTCTGTCAGCATAATCGTGTCCTTCTCTTTTGAAGCCCATTCTACGAGCGTTTCGAAAATGGTTCTCAAGTCCCGAATTGAGATATTTTCTTCAACTAAACGCTGGAGAATTTCAGTGACTTTGCTGACGGGAAGCAAGCGTTGCAGCTCTTTGACTAGCTCCGCATAGCGCATTTCCATTGAGTCCATAAGGTAACGTGTTTCCTGAACACCCAAAAATTCTTTGGCGTAATGTTGGGCAACCATTTCGACTAAATGAATGGATATATCATTGCCCTGATAATAGTCATGCCCACTGAGTTGAATTGTCTCCAATGCTTCGAGTGGGTGCCAATGCAAAATTTGCTGATTAAACGCTAGTTTGCTTTGTTGACTTTCTAAGCCATCAATATCTGTCAGGGTCAATATTTGTTGCTGTGTTACATTGAGCGTTATCACGGGTTCTTGGTACAACAGTAATTCGAACTCATCTCGACGCCCATTGCGCAATACCTGCACCTGAATTTCAGGAAGAGGTAGGCCAAGCTTTTCGAACAGTTTCCACCTGAGAGCTTGTAAAGATTTACTTAGGTTCTCTTCCATTAGGTCTTGGCCAATTGCCAACATAAGCGGTACTGCTCCAGGGGTCATATCCCGCTCTCCGTTAGCTTCGACATTCTCACTGGCAACAAAACCCTGATGATCTTCGTTGTTTTTCTCTTTTCGAGTTAACCAGAAAGATGCCCCCAATACTGCTAAACCAAGCGGTCCAAATACGAACCAAGGAAAGCCGGGAATAACCGCAAACACAAACATTACTGCCGCTGCCATCTGAAGCGATGAGGGCTGACGTGAAACTTGTTGAACCAACTCATTGGCAAGGTTATTTTTAGTCTCCCCAGGAACACGAGTGACGATCAAACCGGCTGTAATAGAAATAAGTAACGAAGGTATTTGAGCAATAAGTCCATCACCGACAGATAAAATAGCGTAGGTGTTTAGTGCTTCAGAAGCCGACATATTGTGCTGAAGTACACCGACAGCAATACCCCCGAAGATATTGGTTAAGATCACAATAACGCTTGCGATCGCGTCACCTTTTACGAATTTCATCGCGCCATCCATTGCGCCGTATAGTTGGCTCTCTTTTTGAACTACTGAACGCTGGCGCTTAGCTTCTTTAGCATCAATGATTCCAGCACGCATGTCACCGTCAATACTCATCTGCTTGCCAGGCATACCATCAAGCGAGAAACGGGCGCTGACCTCAGCAACGCGCTCCGAACCTTTAGTAATGACGATAAACTGAACAATAGTGATAATAGCGAAAACGATGATACCAACAGCTAAATTGCCGCCGACGACGAAGTCCCCAAAGGTATAGACGATTTCCCCAGCGTCATGCTGAAGTAAAATCAGACGACTGGTACTTATGGTGAGTGCAAGACGATATAAGGTGGTGATTAGTAGCATCGAAGGAAATGCGGAAAACTCCAATGGATCGCGAATATAGATAGCGATCATAAGTAGGATAATCGACATACCGAGATTCACGGCGATCAGCACGTCCACCAAGGTGGTCGGTAAAGGCAGAATCATCATAAATACGGCGATTACCAGCATAGCGCTGAGTATGATGTCTTGTCTTCCGGCTACTTTTGCTAACCAACGTGTTGCGATTGACATAACGACTCTCCTCCACCTAACTGTGTTAGAAACTGACGTTGCTTCTGACACAAACGAAACCACTGATGTGCGTCAAACTGTTTAGGGCATAACGCGCTAATAAACAGTTGCTGACCAATAGGAAAAATACGTTGAGGTAATCCGCTGAAACGTTCAGGTTGATTTTGCTTGAGAGCATTCTCCAGATTGTGGCTCGAACATGCTAACAACCATGAAGTCAGCATAAGTCGATCCCCTTGTACTTCGAGTCTTAGCCCAAAAGGCTGTTGGTGTATTTCTATGATGTCCGAAACTCGAATTGCTGGCAGCCTGAGCAATGCAATCAGTTGTTCAATGTTTCTTGTGATTTGCAGATCCATAACCGTCCCATCTATTACCTATGGTTCTATCATGCGGGGATTATGCTGCGTGGGGTATCAGGTCTACACCTGAAATAAGCCCCGGATTCAACCGGGGCGGCATGTGTTAAGCGGTCTGTTTGACTAACGCTTGTTCTACTTGTTGGTAACAGTTTTCCCAGTCAATATTGCCGTTCTCATCCTTTAATAATGATTCCGGAACATAAGACTTAGCCGTTTCGATAAGTTTTGCTTTGCTCAGTGTATTCTGTTCAATCACCTGCTGTTCGCGTTCAGAGGCGATACTCGCGATTTGATAGCGAAATGACGTTTCTTGCTGATCCTCTGGTAGATGATTCAGCTGAATCAATTGTCCCGCATCTTTGAGTGAGTCACCAAGTAAATCTCCCAAACGCTGATCGTCTTTGGTTTTATTTGCAAGCCGTTGCAACGCTTCATCGATACGTTGTTGAGTCATGTTTTCTTTTGCTCTGTTATGCGCGTCATTCATGCCAAGAAAATTCGTTGAAGCAATCAAATTTAGCGCGGTTCTGGCAAGAAGAGCACCCAGTGGTGTCGCGCAGGCGCCAGCAATCGCCGCAATTGCAATAGCAATCCCTCCTGTTCCGACGATGGCAATAACACTAAGTGCTGCTATTGCCGCGGCACCAATAGAAACGGCGGCGGTCGTTGCAACGGTAAAGCTCTTAGCTTTCCAGTTCATTTCTTGCCATGTATTTTTTGCATCCTGCCACATTCGGCTCATCGCACCCGCTTTGCTGGTTTCGAAGCAATCTCTGGACAAGGTGCCGATGTCTTGAAGAGCCTGGCGTTGCATCGCATAAGACGCGATAGCTTTTGCGCGGTCATTAAAACTGCCTTGCTTATGGATACCAGCCATCAAAGCATTGACCATTACTTCAGTTGACCGATTTCGGTTTACAACGTTGGCCATTTTGCGTTCCGACCAGGTTTGGACCAGGCCACCTATCATACTCGCCATCGGCTTCATTAGTGGGGCCCCTGGAACGAGCGCCGCGACGAGTTGACTGGCTCCAGTTGCGATAACACCACTTCCGGAGGCCCCCTTCACGGCACCAGCAATGTATGGCGCACATTGCGCCAAATGAATTAACGCGATCATCTCTGCTGTCATAGACATAGATTCATGACTAGGTAAGAACTCGCGTCTTCCTTGCAGAATATCTTTCACTTGATTTTCGACACTGCCTGTTTTCCACACTGTAGAGGCCATAGCCGCGAGATCGTTGCCAAACCAACCGCTGTTCGAACTGATTATTTGATAGGCGTGTGTCAGGTTACCCGCTAGCGCTTGTGATTCCACAGGATGTGCCATGGCCCAATTATGCAATTGTCCGAGTGTGTTCATAACACCCTGATAGTTCGAGCTTACTTCACCAGACGTCAAAGTAGAATAAAGCTTTTGATAAGCCTCGGTATAGCTTTGTATACCGACTTTCGCCATTTGACGTTCCAGAATTAGAGTACTTAAATCTGGACGATAATCGCCAGACCAATGGCCAGCTACATTCTGTTTTACCCAGGCAGACCAGGATTCTAAACTGTTGCCGCTGACACCAGGGTAACCTTTTTCCTTTATCACTTCGCGATCAAAGCGAGTCAGTTCCAACATGGACTTTTCGTATTCGTCATCAAGCAGTTCGATGTCTTGCACTAAAGACGCCATACTCAACTCAAGGCGCTTCAACGTTTTCACTTCTTTTTCTGACGATATATGAGGTTGATTTCTCCAGTTTTTACCATGTAGATCAACCACATAATTTTCTTGCTTATTCAACTCAAGTTGTAGTTCTTCACGCTCCAGTATGAGTGCTCGTACCTGGTCATTGTTGGCTCTCAAAGGCGATAAGAAAGACAAAAATCCCTGCAGGTTAAGCCGTTTGGTGTTGGCGTCGACAGTTCGATCTAACATGGTATCTAGACGTGCTAGCTTATTGCCCAGCAACACTTTCGTATCTTGCGCCATCTGTACAGTCCCACACTGTTCTGCGAGGTTAGTCAGTCTTGTGAGTTGTCGCTCGGCCTCTGATCGCATAACGATTAATTGTTTAGTTACGCCGTCACAAATCATTTCCTGCGCTAAAGCATCTAACGAGGCTACATAGGCTTTTGCCGCACTGACTTTTTCATCGAGATAATCTGCGTACAACGTTAAGTTCTGAGTTATGTTGTCAGCCAGTTGTTTGCTTTCAATATCCGCGTAAATATTAATGCCAGCTCGATTATTTCGTTCATGAGTGACACTGTTCTCTCTGTCTAACCAAGAGAGACGATGTTGCGCTTGAATAACGTCTTCAGCTAACTTGCGTGTTTTGTCGCTGATATGGATTTGGTCGAGCTCATTTCTGATCTGGTCTGTAAGATCTAGGTCATCGTAATCGGTCAGTTCATCGGGCAGTAGGTTGTCACCTTTTACAACCAACCAAACGTTGCCTGTCAACGCAGCTAAAGTGGCAGAGAATTGATCTTCTACCGTTGAATCCGACTCAAAAAACTGCTGCATTTCTTTTGCAAACACAGCAGCACTGTGGCGAAGCTGATTGATTTTACTTGGTATGTCTAGGCGGGCTTCGATACCTTTTTGTTCTTCCAGTAATTCAGTACGGCTTTGCTTAAGTGCTTGTTTAATCAGATTGATGGCTCCAAGTTGCGCCTTTTGTTCCTTTTTAGGAAATGGCATAAACACATCATCTGCTAATGAGGGCACTTTTTCGGCTAACACTTCCGACAATACTCTTAAGTTAACTGTCGACATATCGGAAGCATATTGAACAAGTTTGTCTGATAGACGATTAGCTAAGGTTTCACTATCTAAACTTGGCGAGTTGTTAATGAGTTCAAAGCTTAACCTTGCTAACTCTGGAGTAAGCGTCGATTTAAGTGCAGGTGAACAAGTCTCATAAAAGGTCGAAAATGCTTTGTAATCTTCTGACTCCGACTGCCAAGCTTGGCGGTAAATATTTGCTAATGATTTTATTTTATCAAGCCTATCATTTTCTTTAAACATTGCTCGCTTTAACTGCTTAACATCGTTCTGTTGATCATTAGCTAGCTGATCAATAGCCGATTCAACGTTTGCTAAATTCTCCTTTAATTGGTCGACTTTTGCTGAGAAAGTCTCAATACTAACGGTCACTGTTTCAGACGGAAGTGGTTTCTGGAAAATCTGAGCTAGCTTATGCGCTTCTGCATCAAGCGTACATGTCTTGATTGCCTGATTATAGGCAGAGACTTCCTTTTGAAGGCGTTGCATAGTGGCCGTTTCGCTGTAAAAGAAACTACTCATGTAAGAGAGAGAGCTTGGCGAAGGCAATGGCGCTGGGCATAAATAACCAGTGATAGACTTTGCCGCTTGTTCCAATTTCGACATCGGTGTGCTTGTCGGTAACCTTGAGTCTTCCACTGCTTTGCGGTCTGCTTGAATCTGTCTATTATCTCTCTGAACTAATTGGGGTTCTTTTTTCTCAACACTCACCGAGCCCTGTGTCAACTGTTTGACCAAGCGAGATGTTAGAGGTGTCTGGCCACTAAAATCCATCTTGTTTGCTACCTTCCCAGCAAACTCTTCACCGTATTCGTGCGCAAGCGCACTCAGGAACACGCCCAGTGTTTTGAGATTTCCCTCGGTTTGTTTTTGGACAAACTCCTGAACTGCACTCAGATCACTTAGTAAAGGAATCTGGGTTAGCCATTGCATCACCTTTTCAGCAAAGCTGAACTGAGATTTGACGATAACCGGATCGCCAGAAGCATTATCACTC
The DNA here is from genome assembly GCF_000967495.1 of Vibrio neptunius. GTDB lineage: Bacteria > Pseudomonadota > Gammaproteobacteria > Enterobacterales > Vibrionaceae > Vibrio > Vibrio neptunius. The sequence continues at coordinate 81,992 of NZ_JXXU01000001.1, forward strand.
AATACTAGCTGGCTATTGTCGACATTGGCTGTAAATTGGTTTAATTCAATCGGCATAGCAAACGCCTCCTAAGGATGTGACATGTTTATTGAGTGGATAGCCTTGATGAAATTCGCTATGCAATTGGTCATATTGATTAACCACTTCTGTCAGTTGTTCGAAGATCTCATCACCGCTTTGAGGAGATTGAATTACAACCTGATACAGGAGCGCACGACTGCTCTCCTCAAAGAAAATATAGCCACTATCCAACTTGTTTAACTCATGGTTGAGCTTTAGTGCTTGTTTGAAGGTCTCCCTTTCATTTTCTGGTTCAACTTTGGTCAACATGCATCTCAGCACCCAATCGTCATTTTTCGGTGCAATCGACACCATAAGCTGCTCATCCCAAAGCAAAAGACATTGATTTGACTGGTCAAAGACCAGCGGTAGTCCTAATTTTTCGCCAAGACGAGCTAGCAATAGTTCATGACTCATCGTTTTTCTCCCCCTTAACGGATTGATCATTCATTCCACTGATCTAAAAGTTCCAGCATGGCTTCCTGAACATGCTCTTTTTGTTCGGGATCTCGGTAACAAGTTTCTGACATGACTGCCATCAGCTCTTTCCACCGCCGTAAAAATATAACTCGACGCTCATCCACCAGCGCTAATCGGCCGATGATCAATGACAAGGCGTCGGGATAAATCCAAGATTGCTCTAACAGCTCTATCGTGGCAGACATCACCGATTGCGGTTCCAACGCCATGGCCTTAGCCAGCGAAACGCAGTGGTCTTCAAACGTGAGAAAAAGTAGTAATCGTTTAAGATCATTAATGGTTGCCACCACTTTGGTCATATCATCCGTTCTCTGTCCTTCATCAAGGGGCTCCGCCATCGAGCGAATTAGAATTCGAATATATTGTCGGCGATTTTCATGGCGCTCCAAGAGTTCAAACCAATGAGCCAAGCCCTTCTCACCACGTTTCGCATGCTGATACAGTTGGCGTACCGCACGTAAGCCTTTCTTATCAACATTCATTCCTTGTGCCGCAGCGATAATTTCTAGCTCTATTTCTTCCTCGGCGAGCAAAGTCATAAGACGTTTCTTAATCTGCTTTTTTATTTCGGGATCTAGACCTTTGAAACCAAGCAGTGAGGTCAAAACCAGTGCCATTTTCCCTTTGTCTAAACCCGATTTTTCTAGCGCAGTGAAAATCTGAGAAGCATCTTTCATTTGTGATAGTTGCTCTGAGATCCGATTTATGGATTGGCGTGCTAGCTTATCCATTTGTTGAAGCAGCTTCTCTATTCCATTCATCATTGGATCTTGTGCTTTTGATGCAAGGTTCATACGCTTCATCATGCTACTAAGTCCAAGGCTTAACCCCTCCATGGTTTCCTCCATAGCTTCCGCCCTTACTTCGGCTAGTGCCGCGCTTGCCAAAGTCGCAGTAGACTCATTGGCTGGTGCCGCCGAGGCGGTACTTTGCGGAAATGCATGAAATTCAGTATTGGTGTTTCCTTCAACTCTCATTGCAAAACTCTCTCAAGCGGTTGACTGTTGATCTGAAGCCTTTGAAAACGAATCAAGCAATATCTGTAATTGCTGATCCAGATCGATTCGAATTACCAGACAGTCAGACGTGAGCTCAGCTTGTGCTTGGTTAAGTTCGGCTTTAATCTGCACATTCAACTGCTCACCAAATTCTTTTTTTAATCTCGAATAGTGTGCTTGTGGTACAAACAGGGTCAGGTTTTCTTTATCTACCTGATAGGCAATTTGGTCGCTTATCCTCTTAACCAAGAACTGACAAATGTCTTGCTCTGTGGACCACTGCTCAAGCACTTTGCGAACTTGCTGACGGATGCGTCCTGTAAGGTTTTCTATTAAACTCCGTTCAAGTTCGCCTTGGTCTACAAGCCAACTAACGGACTCACTCACAGCTTTTTTCTGCGCTTGCTCTCGCCATGCGGTTTCCAATTGTTCCGATTTTTCACGAGCTGTCTGAAGTATGTGCTCTGCTTGTTGACGAGCTTCATCTCTTTTCGAACGTGCATGGCGAACGATGGCGGCAATGCGCTGACGCGCTTTCAATTCACAATGATTTCTGCGAATGGCATTATCTACTTGCTGCTTTGACACCGTATTGCCACACTTATCTAGCTCACAATGTGTTACTGATATAGTGAATGGCTTCATAGAAAACGCTCCAATCTAAATATCCAACTTTCGACCTTCTCAGTATCCTCCTGAGTAAGTGTTATCGGGGTATCGAGCACTGGTAAGCTCAGGCGAAGTAGCAACCAAAAAGGTTGATCCTTCCAAATGGAGTAAATAGCGCTGGTACTAAAACGCTCTGCCTGTTCCAGTACATTGCTCGCAGACCATGCTGGTGGCTCAGAGCCTGCTGGCCATAGTGCGATTAATTGTTCAATTTGAGTCTGAGTAAATGTCTGCAATAGGACTCGTCGATACGTGCTATCCCACAAGTAATCTGGGCAGTTTTGCGACAATAGTCCGGCAGCTGTTGCCAATAGAGAAATCCTTGGTAATACAGGCAGCCACTTTTTCATTTCCTCTGAGCACTCTTCTAACCAAATCGATTGGCACTCGACGCGGCTTAGGATGGCACTATCAAGACGCTGACGCACCAACGGGTTGCGCTCCGGAATGGATTGCCAAGGCTCTAAATTCAGCTTCGTCCACCATTGCGCATGCAATCTTGAGCTGACTTGCCTCAGTGTTTTGTTTAGTGATAGCGTATCAATAGACATGATCAGCTCTCTTTCCTTCGGCTAAGCCCCAACCCAGCAACGCCAGCAATGAGTACACTGCCTAAACCAACGGTCACTGGGGTTTTGTTTGCTACCACCCAGTTCTGAACATCATCCCAGTCTGAGCTAGATTCTACGACTGGCTGATAACGGAAGTCTGCGGGCTGTAAGAATAGGCTGATGTTTTCATATTGCAGATCTGGGACTGCATTTTTGATCAAATTCCGAATCTGAGACTCTGAATTGCCTAAGTTCGCCTCCGGTGAATACTTGATGTAAACAGCCGCCGATTTGTCACTCGGTACCGTTCGCCCTGTAGACGCATTTTTGTCACTTTGAGCAATAGAGACCCGTGCACTGATGACACCATCCATACTAGATAGCGTTCTCTCCAATTGCTGCTCTTTTAAATAACTCATTTTGGCCTCTTCCTGAGCGGGAGAAGAGACAAGCTGGCCTGAAGGAAATAGCTGTTCAATACCGACATATTCGGCCTTCGGGTAACCATTTTGTCTTAATAATTCGACTGCATTAATGAATTGATCTTTTTCGATCTTAAGCGTTACCTTGCCCGTTTTTGCGTCAGTTTCTGAACTTGCGTCAATATGATTGAGCATGAGCAATGCCACCATTTGGTTGGCTTCAGACTGCGGCAGGTTCTGGTAGAGTTCGACTTTACAACCTGTCAACAGCAAAGCCATCACTAAGGCTAGCCATCTGAACTTTTTCATTGCATTGTCACCAGTTTATTAATCGATTGAGATAGGCTCCCGGCTGTTTTCGCTGCCAGATCGACTTCCACTAGCGCTCTTGTCACCATGGTTTGGCTTTGAATGGCCTGATCGGGTGAAATTCCCATTGGCGCATTGGAGTTAGGCATTGGGCCGACAATATCATTGAGCTTGGATGTTTCCTGCGTATTCTGTTGCATCAATTGACTGAACTTATCAACCATGGCTTTGTCCGGATTGATTGTCTCTGTCTGTGTCTCCAGAGCCGAATATGTTGCCTTAGCTATTGCACTCAGTTCCATGTGAACCTCCGGTTATCAATGAACAAATTTTTTGCGTGTCTGCACTTTCAGCGGTTGAGGAGTACAAAAAGCGCAGTCCTTCAGCTTGAGGGGTATCTAACCCATTAAGGGAACGTATCGCCTGAGCTCTTTTGTCCAAAGCAAAGTAGATCAAGCTTGCACAAATACGTCTATCTCCTTCATCTTCAATCAGCGATGAAAATGCATTGAGTATGCTAAGTGCTTGCTTTTCGAGTCCGTGGTTTGCGGCCGCCAACGCAGCTTCAACAAGCAGCTGTTTGTCTGAACTTTTCATATCTTCGCTATGATCCCCTGCACCATATCTTTCACGGCTTTGATCAAAGCACTCTCATACCCCAGAAAATTAGAGTATTGCTGAACCGAAAATTGAGCTTGTAGCATTTGATCAGGGTTATTCGGGTCCGCTTGTGCCATTTTTGTTTTAATGTCTTGAGCAGATTGAGCTGACATTTGGGACAATTGATTGATAATTGCATTAAGATCCATGATGACCTCCTATCTTTTACCGGCGCGTAAATCTGATGGGCTGCATTGATAACGCTTTTTGAATGCACCGATAAAATGAGAATGACTGCTAAAACCCGCATCAAAAGCGACGTCAGCTATTTTTCGATTTGTTTCTAGAATCACCTGTTTCGCATAGCTTAAGCGTTGTTCGGTCAGCCAAGCTTTGGTTGATTGACCATAGTATTTGTAGAAAGCTGTATTGAGCTTTGTCACTTCCATTCCAAGTTGCTCTGCGTAGCGGGATACTGACCATTGCTCATAAAGATGCTTGTTTACGAAATCAAATACTTTGTCATTTGGGTCTGCGTATTGGTTAAGCAACTCTGAAAAATATGGCTTGTTCATCTCAAGACAGTAGGTAAAAACAAAGCGCAGCATGACTTCTTTGTTTACTTTATGAAGCTGCTGAATGACGTTAACAAGCTCATCAAAGACTGGGACAGTTTCTATTTCACCGTTGATTGTTCGTAGTCCAGTATGATTATGTGTTATCAGCTCAGTCAGTAATGGATAAACCTGACAAATCTCACCAGGATAGAAAAACACACTCATCCAATCACTGCGACTCGCTGCGTGTATTTCAGCTTCTTCTCCGATCATAACGAGCTGATTTCCCGCCACCTCTGTTCGTTTTCCTTGATAATCGATATGACCTGGCTTAAGGAACAAGACCACCTGTAATGCTTTCATATCAACGACCTTCTTTTCGTTTTGTTGTGTTTAGTCTGCTTGGATCAAGCTCAGGTAGGTATCAGGTGAACACCTGAATTCATTGTTGTAAGGTCATGAGGGGTTGCCCCTAGCTATCGATTTGTAAACCGCGTTCCTTGTATTAGCTAAACTGGTTAACAGATAAGTAATATTGATCACTGCCTAAAAATCACCCCTACAAATAGATTTGTTAGTTACAAGGTTCTACAATTTGTGAATACCCTATTTTTCATAGATATAACTGCACAGGTGCCGTCGCATGTTCAATAAAAAAGTCATCAGTACACAACATCAATACGATCACCTGAAAGAAGTTACGCTACAACCGGGTGATGTGATTATTGCTAAAATGTTTCCTGGACACGCTTCAAAACCAACAGAAGTTTTGATTCCTATGATGCAAGATTCTTTCATTCATAAGAAATCTTTAGACGAGAAAGCAGGGATGCAGTTACAAGGCTCAGGAACGTCCGAACACGCTGCTTTAGCGATATCGAAAGATGAAATTGCTGAAGCGAGCGGAGAAGGTGTCGTAAGGTCTATGGCCCTAACCAGTAAACGAAAGAATGGCTGGGTTGTATTTAGATGTTCCGACAAGGTGTTAGCCAACGGCGCGAGCAAGATAGCCGCTGCTTTGTGTAAACACAATGTGAATACTAGAGACAAAGACTTCTTGTATAAAAACAATATCACCGGTGGTAAATATGACAAAATTGGCTCTATCTCATCACTTTTAAAGAAAAGAAACTTCAACTCTGGGACCAATCAGTATATTCAAGACATTCTAGATTTCGTTTATGGGATAAGTAAACGAGCTCCCAACATGTTCTGTTCAGAATTAAGTGCATCGGTATATGAGTGCGCGTCGGTCGCTCAATACGGAAAAACCTGTTTTGGCTCCGATCCAAGAGCCGTTACCCCTAAATATTTAGAGCACTTAGTTAATACAAGTAGCCTGTTTAATTTGGTCGGTAAAGTGCCGCCTAGTCCGCTGTTCTCTCACACTCATATGGCGGCAATGAAATATCAATCCGCGCTCAAATTTAGACAGAGCAAGGCGTCAAAAACACTCTTGGTTTGTATGTTGGATCTGATCAAGATCGGAACGTTTGGTGAATTATTGTATTTCTATGAGGAGTGTTTTGGATTTAGAGTTAATCCCGCTTACAGGGACAGCATTGAGCCGTTTATTATCTCAGGCAACTTACGAGCAAAAAGAAGCGGCAGACTCTACAATATTGTTTTCAAAGAGATAGGCACTATGAGTTACTTTCGCCGGTGACACGAAAACGTGCCTCAATTTAATTGAGCTCTATTCTACCATGCCAGCTTTAGCCTAAGGTCTTACCTGCGGCCAAGCTGGTCATTTTTAGTTTATTGTTTCTAATAGCAAAATCTTTAATACCAATAAAAACAATAACAATTAATAACTCAAGTCTCATTAAAATCCACCTAAACCTCTAATTATTAAGACAATATTTGCACTCCATCATTTCTATCCTAACCTTAGAGCATACAACATGCAGGAGAGCCTCGATGAAGGAAATAGCAACGTTAGGACTGGCGTTATTGGTGATGAATAGTGCGAATGCATCTGAGCCCAAAGACGCCTCTGATGTCACCAAAGAAGTGAATAATCAAATTAAACAAGATCTGCCGTTTAACGACAAACGTGATTTCAAAGATGCTCAAAGAGGCTTTGTTGCCAAGCAAGAAGTCGTCACAATCACGAATGAAAATGGTGATATTGTTTGGGATCTGGAGGCCTATAAAGATTACATTAGCTTAGATAAACCCTCGCCAGATACCGTCAATCCAAGTTTATGGCGTAATGCTCAGCTAAATATGATCAACGGCTTGTTTGAAGTCACTGAAGGCATTTATCAAGTTCGTGGTTATGATTTGTCAAACATCACCTTCATTAAAGGTGATACAGGCTGGATAGTCTTTGATCCACTCATATCACAAGAAACAGCCAAGGCGGCGCTTAATTTTATTAACCAAGAACTGGGAGAAAGACCAGTAACGGGTGTCTTCTACAGCCATAGCCATATCGATCACTTCGGGGGCGTACGAGGCGTGGTGGATGAAAAAGACGTCATTTCAGGTAAGGTGCCTATTGTCGCTTCATACGGTTTTACTGAACATGCCGTCTCAGAAAATGTGATCGCGGGTAACGCTATGGGTAGACGTGCAGTCTATATGTATGGTGCACTTCTACCAAGAAATGAAAAAGGTGGCGTAAATGGTGGTTTGGGCCAGACGACGTCAACTGGTATTGCGACAATGATTAAACCAACGGACATCATCAAAGAAACGGGAGAGAAACGGACGATTGATGGCGTTAAAATGGTTTTTCAGTACACGCCCGGCTCAGAAGCTCCTACTGAAATGAATATCTGGTTCCCAGACAAAAAAGCGCTTTGGATGGCAGAAAACACGACCAACACGATGCACAACATTCTTACTCTGCGAGGTGCTCAAGTACGGGACGCCCTAAAGTGGTCGAGCTACCTGCAGGAAACCATTGATTTGTGGGGAGATGAAGTGCAAGTCAAATTCCAAAGTCATCACTGGCCCATGTGGGGGCAAAAAGATATTGTTGAGTACTTTAAAACACAAAGAGACATGTATAAGTACACACACGATCAAACAGTACGCCTAATGAATCAAGGTTATATTGGTTCAGAAATTTCTGAAATGATCGAATTTCCGGATGAAATTGGTAATACTTGGAGTTCAAGAGGCTATTACGGCACCTTACGCCATAACAGCAGAGCTGTGTATCAGCGCTATATGGGCTGGTACAACGGCAATCCATCCGATCTAAATAACCTGCCCCCTGCCGATGCTGCAGAGAAATATGTCGAATACATGGGGGGCGAACAACAAGCGCTCAAAAAAGCAAAAGCAGATTTTGACAAAGGCCATTATCGCTGGGTTGCCGAGGTACTCAAACATGTTGTGTTCGCCAATCCAGAAAGTAAAAAGGGTAAAGAACTTCTGGCAGATACCTATGAACAGCTGGGTTATCAGGCAGAATCAGGCCCTTGGCGCTCAGTTTATCTACAAGGTGCGTACGAGTTAAGGAATGGCACTCCAAGCACTGGTGGGACGAATGTTGCTTCTCCAGATATCATCAAAAATATGCCGCCAGAGATGTTGTTTGATTACTTAGCCGTGCGTATTTTACCGGAAAAAGCGGCAGGTAAAACTTTATCGATGAATATTAATTTCACCGATCTCGATGAGCAATACGCACTCTATGTCGAAAACTCCGTGTTAAATCACACCAAGAAACTCGCTAAAAACCCTGGGGTCTCTCTGGCGCTAACCAAAACGACACTCGATGATGTGCAACTAGGGAAACTTACGTTAGAACAAGCGATTGCCGATGGTTCTATCCAAATTGAAGGCGACCCACAACAGCTCAAAGACTTTGTTACTATGCTGGATAGCTTTAACTTTTGGTTTAATATCGTCATCCCATAGGAATCTCTTATGAAGCAGCAAATTGTCTCGTGTATTGCTTCTGTGACTCTCGGATTAGCAAGCTCAATTAGTTGGGCTTGCTCATATGATGGACTGTTTACCAACCCATTTAGCGAGAGCTACCCAGGGGCACTGGATGTATCGATTGCTACTCAGCTAGCCATCCGGTCTCAGAAGTTGCCATCGATAGAGAAAATAGAAGGCTCCGCAGGCCTACAAAGAACTCGATGGTGGCTAAACTTATTGGTCAAAGTGAATGGCGATTGGCCAAAGAATACATATGTTTACGTTGTCGATCGTCGGTTGTGGTCGCGAATCCGTCAGGCTGGAACTTCTATTGATATACACGTCTCTCCTCCCCCTCATGAAGCCGATGTTTGGCAGCTGTCAGAAGCGGCACTGCATAGTTTGATCTCAAAGGCACTGACTATAGATCAAGCAATAAACCTTGGCGTGTTAAGCAGGAGTGAGACATAAGACGACAACAAAGATTAGCGTGACGACTGAGCGTTAAAATCGCCACGAACATTTGCATTAGTCAATGCTTTGTCTCGACCCGCAGTACCCTTAAAAGTCGAACAACATACTCCAAAAGCGTTGTCTTGTTTCTGATGAAGTATTTCTGTGTGTCACGTATTGAGCATGAACGTTTTTCGCCGCCGATGGAGAAAGTTTAATCCCCCAAAGTGGAGCAAACTGATTGGGCACTACGGAATAGCGGACGTCAATCACACCCAGTTTGTCATTGGGATCTATGGCTAGATAACCGTCTGAAAAGCGTCGAAAGCGTTCAAGGTCTTTAGCCTGTTGTGAATGCATATCAAGCCAGGGAAGATCTCTTTCGAGATCTATTCTTGAAATCGATTCACCGGCATAAACTTTGGTTGTTCGACCTAACCTTACCGCATCTACATGGTAGTAATTATCCGTTTCATAAAGCACTTTCCAAACTAGTAAATTGGCAAAACTCGGCTTAACCACCAATCGGTTTGGGGCGTGGTTTCGCACTTGAGCCAATTGCCACCCCTCATGATAAGCTCTTTCCTTTTGTATTACTCCTAGGGATAAGTAGGATAACCCCCAAAGCAAAGCGACTCTCGCTCCCCATGGTGTCCTCTTGCGTAGCGTAACGGCAATACCGATCAAAAGCGGTGCAGTAAAAACTGGGTCCACGATAGACACTATGTTCCATGCATATCGTTTATCAGTGACAGGCCAAAGCAATTGCGTGCCATAAGAGGTGCAGGCATCCAGCAAGGCATGGGTAGCGAAGCCAAGTGCACAATACAACCAACTTTGACTAAATTTAAGCCCAAATCTTCGAGCAAACCACCAATGTAAGACTAAACTGCAAACCAAGCTACCTAGCGGTATGAATAGAAGAGAATGGGTAAATTGTCGGTGGTACTCAAGGAACAACAACGGGTCGTGAGAAGAGCGAATGAACACGTCTAGATCTGGTGACATGCCAGCCAACATACCTAAGCCTCCGGCAACAAGTATGTGTTTTTTATCACTGACTGCTTGGGGTAAAGCCGCCCCTATTAGCCCTTGCGTTAACGGGTCCATCCTTTTTTTCTCCCACACGTTGCATCATAAAACCTTCGAGCCTGTTTGACGTCACATTGATTCAGGCTTAATCAACACTTGGTTCACTCGGCTTATACTGTTCCTTGGTGGCTAACTCAACTTGTTGATCAATGAAGTTAAAAAAGTTGTCTTGGTTAATAAACGGGTTACTGGCACTTCCTTCCCTCATTCTATCTCGGTTAGAGAACAGGTTGTTTTTATGAGGATGATTAGACAAGTTTACCGTCACCATAGGGCTACTGTTTGCTATTTGTTTCACTCTTTTCATGCTCGCGAAATATTGCTTTACGAGCTCAGGGTTTTGGAAATTAATACCATGCCCACCGACAACAAAAGCTCGATACGCTTTTCCGTCATCTTCCACTAAAAAGTCAATCGATAAGTCGCCTTCAGTGTGCCCCGGCGTGATGTAAAACTTAAACTTTGTATTGCCTAGTAAAACTTCGGATTCATCTTCAGCAAATTTGAACACACTTGGTGGAATGAACTTATTCTCACCTTTACTCTTTTGTGACTGTTTTTTTGTGAGTTCTAACCCTTTTTTTGTCATGATCACCTTAGCATTGTAGGTGGACTGAAGAAATTCTGCCCCACCGACGTGATCAGAATGCCCATGCGTAACAATAATGTGACTCACCGTTTTGTCGCCTAATCCCAATTTCCGTAGGTTCTCTGGAATCCATTTGCTATATGGAAAGTCTAGAGTGTCGATAATCACCAGACCAGATGATGTTTCTATCGCATAAGAAGACACCCATTTGTCTCCGATGTAATAGACGTTGTCGAACATCTTAAATGGCTCAACATAGCCATTTTCAACACTCATCTTAGGTATATCCGTGTGTGAAAGTGTAGATGCCGAAAAAAACAAAGTGATAAGACATAGAGTTAAACGCATTCCTTTCTCCATCATGCAAATATGTACCAAAAGTTCCCTCGACTCAGCCTTTTGAAGCATATCAATAAGACTTAGGGCGCGTAAGACTACCACATTTTATGAAATCATATGTCTATTTGCACATATCAGGCGGTCTGCGCTTTGGTGGGCGAAGAAAGAGAGTGCGTCGTTGCTTGCGTCAAACCAGAAAGGTTCTTCTTAGGACTCTAATCGAAAAGGGACCTGTCCGTGTCGACAGGCCCTAGAGCAATCTATATTTGAGTTGTGTTCGATGGCGACATGTTTAGATCGATACTAATCGGCAGTATCTTCAAATTTGATACTAGTTAACAGTACGAGCTCAAGGCTTTCACACAATGACAGGCGATAACTTTTTTACATCCTCACCCGCACCACCTGAGTTCATAAACGCTTCTAGTTTCAGCTTGAGATCGTTCAGTAGTTGATCTTTCTTGGCAAGTTCTTCTCTGAGCATAGCTTCGCGAAGTTTAGCAGCGTTTTGGGCAGCGAGAAGAATCGCCTGAGATTGCTCCTGCTGTTTAGCCTTCTCGCTCGCTAGATGGAGCTGTTCATCTTTGCCTTGGATTTCATGGGTAAGTTCGTTTCGTACTTGCTTCGCTGAACTGAGTTCATCAGACAAACCAGATACTTTTTTAGACAACCCTGACAATTTGGTCGACATGTCTGCTGTTCTCATCGACATAGCAACGGACATGACTTCGTCTGTAAGTTGAGATTTTAGTTTCTGTTTATGCGCTCTGAGTTCACTGTCTGCTTTCTCTTGTACTTTTTTGTTGTTGTCTAAGCTAAATCCGAGAGCTTTGTCTCCGGCTGCACCAACCCCAAGTTTTGCAAGCTTGGTTGTGGAGATCACACTGCCAGCGGCTCCAAGGGCTGACGGTACTGAGACAGTCCCTGCATATAGAGTACCTATCGTAAGGCCTAATCTAAGTAGTGCAGAGTTTGCTTTCGCCCAATACTGTGCTCTATCATCACTCATCCCCATCTTTTCAAGCAGTTTATAAGTAAGATTTGAAATGGTATCCGCCCCCATTTTAAGCCCTTCACCTCCATGCGCTTTACTGTACCAATTGGCGGCAGCACAGCCAGCATCAGAAACCGCCAATGCGAACGCGACGCCAGCTGCTGCTACAAGTGGAACACCAAGCCCACCACTAAAAACCGTAGCTGCGATAGCAAGCCCTAAACCAATTCCCGCTATTGCAACATTGAACAGCTCTTTAAAAAAGGTGCTTTTTGCGACGTCCACCCCTGCTTTTTGCGCCTGATCGTAAAGGCGGGTTGAGTTTTCGATTAACTGTTTTGATTCTGTTGTTGAGGTTTTATGTGTACTTAAATAGTGACTTTGCGCTGGTGTAACTGCAAGGTCCAAATGGTTAACCGTATTCATCTGGTCTTTGAGTGGCACCTGTGAAATATCGAACTTTCTTGCTTCAAGTTTTGATGTCGATTTCGGCATTTCTAAATCTAAATAGCTGAGGTTTGCCAGTCGCTGGGCAGAAATCTCTGTTGGCATGTAAGCTCTCCTAATACGAGTTAATCAGTAATGTCATCAAGTAACGATTGTGCAATTGAACGAATCTCGGGTTGCTCAGGGGGAATGTAACTTTGTTCGATACTGGTTTGTAATGCATCAATAGCTTCAAGTTGTTTTTTCAGTGATAAATAACACTGCCCTATTCTGAAGGTAACGCCAGCGTCACAGGCATTCATCAAAGTGGCATACCCATAAAAGGTCAATGCATGTTCAAATTGATCTAGAGCGTGAAGAGTGGAAGCCATACCGAACATGTATTCACGACGCCAAGGATTATTCATTACTAGATAGGTAAAATGAGTCAGAGCTCCGGACATATCTTGTTCTTGATATCGCTCCAGAGCACTTTGATAGGCCTGTTCTAATTCTGATTGTTTCACACCATTGAGCTGCGCCAGAGTTTTATGACCGCTGACTACATCCTGAATGGATTCTGCGACTTGATTGATGTCGACTGGTAGGAAATTTGTGTTTGTCATGAGATATTCCATCATCTGCAGAGCACCTAAGAACGGCACTCTGCACTAGGTTTATGTAAAGAAGAGATCAGTTATGGACAGCGGACGCAATGCGACCGTGAAGTTCAACTAACTCTTTGACCAGTGAACGCATCTGCTCTGATATTTGACGTGCTTTATCACTCAGTTCGTTGACATTTTTGGCATAGTTCTGAGCGTTCAACGCTTTGAATTCACCATCCACTTTTTCCATTTCAGCGTCCTTGGAGATTGACGCCGATACCATGGAGCCTGCACCATCGACGCCTTTGCCCAATGCTTGACCGAGATGGGTGGCTCCTTCACCAAACTTACTCGTTGCACCAACGCCCACCATACCAATAGCACCTGACAGAATTTGTAGCCCACCAGACCATGCAGCAGACTCAAACGCACTTTTGATTGCGTCACGTTTAGTGTCCATCGACGCTTTTTGCACATCCCAACCTAACAGTTGTTGTTTTTGGTTGTATTCCTGGAGCACATTGCGCAGTTTCTTGAAGATCTCAGCCAGTTTTATGATCAGCTCGTTGAGCTGTGAGATCGCATCCATTGCTTCACTTCCAGAAACATCTAAATCATAACCAGCGTGACTTGACGCGTTTACTGGAGCATTGTTTGATACTTGTACTTCACTCATAACTTCCCCCTTAGCTACACTGCTGACGTAGCAATGCGTGCTTGTAACATACCCGTTTCATTGATGACTTTGCTTGCACCGTCTAAGGTGTCCCCTTGTTTATCCACCAAATCTTTGATGGTTTTGGATTGCTGCTCTTTAGCTTTGTCGTACCAGTCGTAGCAGAATTCCATTAGGTTTTGCTTGAGGATCAACTCTTCAATTTGTTTTTGAAGTTTCGCTTTCTCTTCAGTCACGATACCGCTAGTAATAGCTTTTCCAGAACCCGCTGAAGCGCGAAGTAAATCAAGTGAGGTATAGGTACATGCTTTAATGACAGTTTTGATAACTTCATTGCGCACCATAGTTGTCACTTGTTTGGTGATCTCCTGAGCAGTGATCTGAGCTCCTTTCTCGATGGCAGCAGTCGCTGCTTTTTCTACCGATTTAGTCACGATTTGCTGTATCGCTTCTTCACTGAACGCTTTGCCCAGAGACTTAGCAATTTGACCGCCGCGCTCTGCTACTTGCTCTACGCCCTTACTGACACCACTCATCAATTGCTTGCTAACCTGCTCTGCGACTTGCTCAGAGACTTGTTTACCCACTTGCTGCGCGATGTTGGTTACTTCTTGTGCAGAGCCTTTACCTATGCTTTCGACTAGTTTCGGGGCCGCCTCTTTCATGGCGGTTTCAGTGCCTTTGGCAATCGAGCGTGTGGCTGAAATGGCTCGACCTGCCTGGAAGATATCTAAGGCCATACCGACAATTTCTGCACCTAGTTGAACTTTTCCCGCTACATCAATCACTTGCTGGCACTTCTCTTTATCCGCCCCGCAAAGAATCGCCGTTTCTGCAGCGGCTTTGACCATGCCAGCAATGCCTGCTGTGAGGTAAGCTGCACCACTCGCCATATCCAATGCCCCGCCAGCCACATCTCCAACAGCTATCCGCGCAGCGCCTTCAATCAACTTGAATACGCCGACAACTGCTTCCACCGCTCCAACAATCCAGTCGAAGATCGCACCGAAAATGCCGCCTTTATGGGCTTTCTCAGATTGTTCTATTCGCTTAGCGAGTTGCTCCTGAAACTCTTTGACTTGCTGATCACGCAGTACGGCTTGAGTGTCCGTCATCAGTCTACTGGCTTTAGCAGCGGCATTCGCTGTGTCGCCAAAGGTCTTTAGTCCTAGGTTGGCAGCCATGAGAACCATATCGTTCATGGAAGCTTTTTCTAGTTGACTAACTGTAACGTTGTCACCCTTGTGAAAAGCAGATAGCACACGCTGTAATGCCTGACTTGCTGCGTCTGAGCCAACCACACGCGTTTTTGTTTCGCGGTCAATGACATCAACAAGACCACCAGGTGTTCCAGATGAAGGCATACGCGCCTTGGTTTCGTTACTTTTATCAAGATGCTCAGTTTCCGATGTGCCCGTTACTGACATTTGGGTATTGAAGCTAACACTAGTCATGGTGAACCTCCTGAGTAAATTGAGCTAAAGCTTTGTTCGCTTTCTCTGCTATCTCGTCCCACACTCCGTCAGGGTGACAATCGCATACACGCAATGCCGCTTGGTAGGATTTCATCGCATATTCTTTATTGCCTACGGCTAGGTAATTGTTACCTGCAAAGTAAGGACAACGAGGGTCATCTACTTTGACAATACCAGCACGACCAAAACAGAAAATCGCTTCTTCATATTGTTTGAGCTGCTGGCAACATGTTCCTAGTGCAAAGAAGTATTCAAAGTTCCATTGGTCAATTTTCATTAATAGATAGAAGATCCGTTTCGCACCTTGGTAATCGCCATAGTTCATAAGTTGAGTACCATACTGGTACAGAAGATCTAGATCTTTCTGTTCTACGTCTGCCAGCATTTTGAGTGATCCACCCTGCTGCAAGAATGACTGCAAGGTTTCAAAGTCTTTCTCTACCATAACGACCCCTTATCTAATGTTTTGTGCAATGGACTTGTTCATCTCTGCTAGCATAGTTTGCATGCTGTTCAGCAGACTCACGGTCACGTTGTAGGTTTGCATGATTTTTTGCAGCTGAAGTTGTGACTGAGAAACAAAGTCAGATGCACGGTTAGATACAGTATCAAGTGCTGCTTTGACCGCTTTTAGTTTACCTTGGTCAAGACCACCCGATGCTTGTAGGGTATCGGCGATGTGCTGCATGTGTGCCTTGCTAATGCGCTGGCCAGACATATAGCCCACTTCAGGCAAACTCCAGATATAATCACATGCCCGCTTTCCATCAACCTTAATACCGTGTTGATCCATGTAAGTGACAACATCCTGCCAACTGTATGACTGCATGCCTTCTGGACCACATGCGTTAATCTTTGCTTTGAGCTTGTCGAGATATTTTGCCGATGGATCATTGGTTTTGAGATACTCGCTAATAGACATACCATCAACCGAGAAGCCATTGTCCTGCATATACTTGACGACTTCAGGTGGTAGTTGACCCGTTGCTTTGTCACCCTCTTTTGCAACTCTGGCAATCACCTCGTCAACGCGGTTAGCCATGTCTTGAGCGGTGCGAGATACATCCGCTTTTGCTTGCATCTGTCCGTACTTAGCATCGGCTAATTCAGACAAAAGATTCATGAATAAATACAATACCGCTACGCCACCCGACAATACGCTATCGCCATTAATCGCATTTTCTATTTCAACTTTGTCATTTTCTTTCGACAAAGGAGCGCTCACGCCGTTATCAATTTGAAGCATAACAACTCCTTTTTTATAAATTATTGAACAGATTTATATTAATAATAATTAACGGATATTCTGGGCAATAGACTTATTCATTTCAGCCAACATAGTTTGCATGCTATTTAAAAGACTGACGGTCACGTTGTATGTCTGCATTAATTTTTGCAATTGAAGTTGCGATTGTGAAACAAAGTCCGACGCTCGATTCGATACGGTTTCTAACGAAGCTTTGACCGCTTTTAGTTTACCCTGGTCAAGACTATTGCCATTTTCTTGGAGATATTTGTCGATCGATTTTCCATCGACAGTAAAACCGTTATCTCTCATGTAGGTCACAACATCCGAAGGCAGAGTTCGCGTTGCTTTATCGCCCTCTTTTGCAGCTTCCGCCACTTTTTCGTCAACCCGGTTTGCCATATCCTGTGCAGTGCGTGACACTTCTGATTTTTTCTGCATCTGAGAATATTTTGCATCGGCCATTTCAGACAATAAGTTCATGAACATATAAAGAACCGCAATACCACCAGAAAGCACCGAGTCACCCCTTGCTGCGATGGTATTTTGAATATCTTCACTTTGTTGAGAGTTGATGATGCTAGTACCTTGAGTACCTGATGTATCATTAAGATTAACAGCCATAATATTTTCCTCGTATAGATAGGTTTACTACTACAAGCTGGGTTCTAAATTGGAAAGTCACCATTTAGCATCTCAGTTTGTAGTTCCATATTACCGCTGGTATCTTTTTTTTATTTCAAATATCAAAAAATCATCATTAAAGGTGGTTTGACCAGTTTATTAAAATGTATTTTAAATATCTAAAATTATAATAGAATCAACCATGTTTCTACATAAATTCATGCCAATCATGAAACCTATTGTCGTACCCTGCAGACTTTAATTCCAACTGTACTTATAACGAATCTGAGTATAAAAAAACCGGTACAACAATTTCGCTATACCGGTAAGGGACCATAATGGTCATTGACGAATAAATAAGACTTTTGAAATCTACATGTATTTCTTGAGCACTCTTTTCTTTGGCTTAGATGGCTCTGGCTTTTGAACATCAGAGTCTCCAAGGGTTTTGAACCCATCTTCTAACCGTTTGAAATTGTCTTCCAGCTGAGTCACTTTCGACATGATGGCTTGCTGGGAGTGGTTAAAACCTTGGGGAAATGCCTGATTCAGCTTTTCTAGTTTCCTACGAGCCTCAGGGTCATGCGCTGATTTTTCCACCAGGACCTGAATTTCACTCTGCAATTGCTCAAATTCTTTCATCTGTTCTGCAAGCATACTACGACGGATGTTTAGATCATCCATTACGGATTTAATGTCGTTGAAGGTATCCATAGTTTTCTCCGGTTTACAAAATAATACATAAAGTAGGTGATGTATTTTTTACTGGTAGCGCTTTGCCAAAATACTGATCACATCCTGAGCGGCGTCAATCGCCTGATAAAGACTCTCTGAGGCAGGGCTGTTGCCCTTATTCAATTCACGACGTGCATTTTTCAACTGCACAATAAAGTCGTCCTTTGTGTTCGGTTCTCGTTTTAGTGTCGATTCAAGTTGAGTAATTCGCGCCATAACGCCTCCTATAAAATAAAAGGTATATGTATAAGTTCACCATCTCGGCTAAGATCTAACCCTTTCAGGTCGATATGACTTACCACATAACCACTATCAAGTTTGCTGTTTAATATCAGCCGAGTGCCATTACTTAACTCGACAAAAGGATGGCTACTGTTACCGCCAAAACTGACGATTTGCCCAGATAGATAACGAGATAGATTGTCTCTCACTGGAATGTTCTCAAATCGAATATCGATGTTCTGGCCAGTGTGCGCCATTAACTGGGTACCTACCTGACGTATCTGAGAGCGCACTTTGTTTTGAAAGTGTCCTGTTACCATGATGCTGTCCTGACGACGTTCAACCATCAGACCGTTAAGCAGACCTTTTTCACGTAGAGCCTCAATGAATTTTTGAACATAACCACCAATATCATTGGCCACTTGCCAGTGTTTAAGACCCTGAACTTGTTCTAATTCACGAGTTACTTTGTCCCACTTCTCTCCTGATTGGATCGCACCAGAAATTCTAACGACTCCCATTCTTCTTGATGGCATAACGTTGATGTTCTGATATCCATTTGCGCTCAGCACTGATTCCACGTTGCCAATCAGAGTGTCAGTGCAAACGGCCTTATTTGTAAAACGAATAGAGTGCTGTTTTAATCCTTCTTTTAACTTAGCCATCGCTGTTGAGTTATCGCAATAACCTGTCATTGTCACTACACCATCCACTCCCCAATTGGCATTGACCTGATGCAATGCGGGTACACTGAGCTGATTTTGCAACCACAGCTGCGGATCGAAGACAGGTGTCGCTTTCTCGGGTAGCATCAAAGTCAGAGCCATCAGAGCGGCAGTGAATAATGTCAGTGTCAGAAGTACGACCTTTGCCGCCCGGCTATGCTTGGTTTGGGCATGTCTAGGGAGCTTTTGCCATTCCAATGCATGATCAGCTTGACCAAGTACCAGACCCACACCACAGACTTCGATTGGCACCCCCATTGGTAACGCCTCTTGGGTATTTATAAGGTTGCCGTTTGCCCACACTTGGACTGTGTCTGTTACAAACACACTCTTGTCTTCAACCCTAATGTGTAATCGTTCACGTTCAGCGAGTGGCACCATAATGTCGCCGCTAGGTCCCATTGAGAGCTCACCCTGAGGTAGTTTCAACTCTCTACCCTGCATTGGGCCTGTCAGCCATAAAAGCTTGGTACTGTTTTCCATAGCTACTCCCATTTATTGATTGACGGGTTCTGCCTTGATCAAGAACAGACGCATAACACTTTGCTTACTATGGTCTGTACTACGGAAAAGTCCCCCTAATAGCGGGATATCACCCAACAATGGAATTTTATTTTCTACGGTATGGTCTTTCTCTTGAACGAAGCCACCAAGCAACAGACTCTCACCAGTTTTCAGTGTCGCTTGGGTAGCAATCTCTGAGTTCTCCACTTGAGGCAATGGATCTTTACTGCTGACGGGCTTGGATTGTTGGCCATCTTGAATATTTAGTGACAGCATCACTTTCTTATAGTGGTTCTCAGTGACCAGTCTTGGCGTCACTCTCAAAAGAGAACCTGTTGTTACAGACTCCAATTTCGCGACTTTTTCCCCTTCAATCTTGGTGTAAAAGGTAACGTTTTTATCTAACACAGCCTGCACATTGTTTAGCGTTACGACAGAAGGTCTCGAAAGAACTTTTGCTTTCGAATTCTGCTCTAGTGCATTGAGCCGAACCATAAAGTTTCCAGTATTACCAATCACAGTCGAGAAATTATCACTACTTAAGCTGCCCTGATTAAACGTAATACTACCACCTCCGATTTTAGCCGCTGCTGACCAGTCGATACCTAATTGGTTAAAATCTGATGTATCGACATCGATGATGGTTACCGAGACTTCAATCATGGTCGGGGTAATATCGAGTTGCTTGATCAGAGAAGCGTACATTGCCATGTCCATTTTATTGGTACGAATGATCACAGCGTTCTGACGGGAATCGGCAGAAAAGCTGGTCGAGGTCTGGTTGCTTTCATCAGGCCCTTGATCTTGCTCTATTTGTTTAAGTACAGAGACAACACCTGGTACGGTGACATCTTGGCTTCGATAGCTATAAACCGTATCTGTAGCTGATGCATATTTAAGCGGAAAGATCTTGACGGACTTCTGGGATTGAGCGTGCTGTTTCGAATCATTGTCCAACTGCTGGACAAACTTACTTACCGTACTTACGCATGCTGGTACGCCGTTTACCTGTACTGCATGAAGCCCTGAAATTGGTGTCACTTCACATGCAACTTTATCCATGAATCCAGCTTTCGCGATGTAACGCGTCGCCTCCTGATTGGACAAAGAGGACAGTGAAATTACTTCGTTGGTCACTTCTCTTGCTTTGTTTACATGCAACAAATCGCCGTCATAGTACCAGACTAAGCCGTATTGTTGAGCTAGCATCTTCAGTATCTGCTTTGGTGTCTGACCCTCAATTTGACCACTGAAAGTGTCTTTTACCTGATCGCTCACTTCCATAGGAATACCATAGTTTTTACCTACATCTTCAATGACAGATTTTAACGGTGTCCCTCGGCTATAAAATACAAACGGCTCACCATGCCACTGGACAGCAGATATTGGTGCAGCATGGGCAAAGTTGATCGTAAATAGAAGTAACCAGCATAGTAATTTCTTCATAGTTTTCTCCTCCAAATACGAGGCTTGCTAAGAGCTGTGGGTTTCAACATTTCTTGCTCAAGATACCTGCCTAGAGCCAGTTGCATCTTGAAAGAAGAAACCAACTCTTGGTCGTCGAGATCACTGGGGTAATAACGCCACAGCACCCACTCCTGATTGTTGTGATCTAAGCTACATTCCCACCCCTCTTCACAAGCGGCGAGCACCAGAGAAGCTTGTATCGACCATACTCGATCGCTTGGCGGTTCTATCTGTATTCCTATCGTCACGCAATGCTCTGATTTCAACCAGCGGATTCGTCTACTCGCACATTGACCCTGCCATTGGCTATCATCTTGTAGGTTATCTGTAACTAGATAGCCCATCGCAATTAAACGTTCGATCATTGGAAACCTCTTTCTCCGATTTCGCATTCAGTATGTATCGCGAGGTGATGGTGCGGTATCAGGTGAACACCTTAGTCTCTCGTAGGCTGAAAAGTTTTATCATCTATATCAGGGAAAGATGGATCTTACGTGATGCTTCACGCTAAGGTAGAAAGAACGAATCTCAGAAGTGATTGCGTTAAAAATCAATGACTACAGGAGTAGACATGAAAACTCGTTGGAATTCTTCATTGGTCACCAAGCTCACCATAGCCTTTATTTCGGTGTTTATGGGCTTGTGGGTACTCATTCAGATCAATGCATTCGACAACACCTACAACAGTACGTTAAATCAAACACTAAAGAGCTATAACCAGATTAGTGAGATTCGAGCGCAGATGAATCGCAGCCTTTTTGCTCAAGCTATGGATGATACTCAACAATTCGAGCAACGTCTTCAACGGTTCCAGACCATGAAAGTGGACCCAAATGTGGAGTTAGTTGCTCATCAGTTCAATATTGGCAAAACCTCACCGCACATAGAGCGGAAACAACTTTGGGCGCTTCAAACGTTTGGCATCGCAGGCCAACAACGCTACGTTGATAGCTTTATTATTGAACCAGGACGACAAGTGTCCATTTATGCCGCATCTGAGGTCGAACGCTCCCATCTCGATCAGCGACTCGATGAAATTGTCGAATTATCGCAACTTCCAACTGAAGATGGTTTTCGCTGGAGCGAGCCAAAATATGATACCGCTAGAGATAGTACCTACCTGCTGCTTAGCTACACATTAAACCCAGAGGATGAGAGAGCTCGTCAAGTCGGATTTGCTATTGATATCAAGGACGTCGTTACTGTATCCAACGTTTATTCCAAAGGCGATCAGAATTTATTTCTCACACCTAAAGGGGTGATTCCATTTCATGGACAGGACAAACCCAATTCACAAACTCAAGCCCAACTCAATAGCCACATCATTCACTCAGGAGGGATTGAAAATGTAGAAGAGTTATTTGAAGTCGCTGATTATTACGTCGTAAGCAAATTCATAGATGGACCTGATTGGCTCCAGATTTCAATGGTCCCTAAGTTGAGAATTGAACGAATAGCTTACACCCCATTTTATAGCGAGCTAAAGTGGTCGTTAATCTCTTTTGCTGTGATGATCTTGGTGATGCTTTGGATCCTATGGAAGTCACTGGCAGAGACGATCCGCAACTTTGTAGGCATCATCAAAAGTGACCGTCAGCCGACTTTCGCTCGTCGTTTGCCCGAATCACGAAAAGATGAACTTGGTGATATTGCTCGCGCATATAACATGTTGCTCGACACCATTAAGTCAAGCTATGACGAACTAGAATCGAAAGTAGAACAACGTACGGTTGAGCTCGCTCATGCCAAACAACTTGCTGAAAAAGCGACGGCGCGAAAAAGCGAACACCTCACCAATATTAGCCACGAGTTGCGTACACCTCTTAATGGCATTACAGGCTCACTTGAGTTGTTGCGCAATACTCAGATGAATGAACAACAAGCCGATTTAAGAAACACTGCGTATACCTGTGCTAAGTCTTTGCTTAGCATCATTAACAACCTACTCGATTTTTCAAGAATTGAAGCGGATCAGATAGAGTTAAATCTAGCCAACAATCCACTACTTAAGGTGGTTGATGAAGCCATGCTGACCATTCAATCAAATGTCGTCAACAAGCCTATTGAATTAAAAACTCTGGTCGCAGACAATGTGCCAGAAAGCTGCACATTTGATCCTATTCGTGTCAGACAGGTACTGGTCAACTTACTGGGCAACGCAGCTAAGTTCACTGAGCAAGGTCACATCTTTCTCTATATCGAAGTCAAAGACGACACGCTTTGTTTCACGGTCGAAGATACAGGGCCAGGTATTGCCGCCCACAAACTGGATGAAGTGTTTGAACCCTTCAGACAATCTTCTTCACATCAGGTTGGAACTGGCCTCGGATTACCAATTTCCCGGAAGCTCGCGACCATTATGGGGGGGAATCTAACCTTAAAAAGTGAACTTGGTACAGGTTCAACTTTTATTTTCTCTTTGCCTATGACGGAGCCCGGAATGCGATTACTCCTTAAACAAGGCGTCATTGATGCACCAGAAAATTTACACACACAAATTTCACTTTGGGGTGGTGAGTGTGTCGACAACCACTCTGATTCACTTCAAAACCAAGAACTGAATTATTTGCCTTGGCGACTTTGGAAGCGTCTATACGAAATTCAGCATGGGATTTCAACCGAGAAAACCCTAGTTCCCGCGAAGGAAATGTTACCCTGGAAATTAAAGATACTCCTAGTGGATGACGTGGAAACCAATCGCGATATCATCACCAAGATGTTGACTGAGCTCGGTCAAGAAGTGATTTGCGTAGAGAGCGGTGAGTTCGCCTTACAGTCTGGCGAACGCCATATCTTCGATTTAGTATTGATGGATATACGAATGCCTGGTTTAGATGGTTACCAAGCAACGCAACTTTGGCGTGATAGCGAGTCTATCCTTGATACCGAATGTCCTATTATGGCGTTAACGGCCAACGCCAATCATTCTGAACACGATAAGTCTATGCACCTGATGAACGGTTATCTCACCAAACCGGTTTCATTAAAGGAGCTGGCAAAAGCGCTTGATATTGCGGCAGAAATTCAAATAGATCGCGACATGCAGCCCGATATCAATATCGATTCAAATGCCCCGATTATGGATTTCACTGAAGAGGAATTTACTCAACGTCTCGCCAATCATTTCCAAGATATGGCGCAGGCAGCCAAAGAAAGTTTTGCCGATCACAATTGGCAGGAACTGAGAGATATATTACACAATGTTAAGGGAAGTGCAGGTCTCGCAGGTGTAAATCTTGTGTCTGAAGCGGCAGCAGAGTTAGAAAAGCAATTAGAGCTAACCAACCATATTAACGCGAAAGAACTCGAGCCTCTGCTTCGAGCCTTGAAAAACTATCAAACGCAGTCTTAGCTAACCGAGCCCCAGGGAAAACGGCGATCCTGTTGGACACAGCATTCGCCGTTTGAATACAGCGGTTAAATTAAATGCCCATTCTATGAGCCCATTTCATCAAATCGGCCACATTGTGAGCATCGAGCTTGCGCATGATGTTCATTCGGTGTGTTTCTACTGTTTTTAGACCAATCAGTAGTACTTCTGCAATGTCACGATTACGTTTGCCTTCGAAGATCAATTTGAGCACCTGTTTCTCACGTGGTGTTAAAACAGGAATATCCCCTTCCTCGACACCGCTCAATGCTTCAATATGTTTAGCATCGAGAGCAGGATCAAGAAAACTCTTGCCTCGAGTAACACTCTTGATCGCCGCAAGTAAGGTGCTTTTCGACCCATTCTTCAACACATAGCCGTTTGAGCCTGCATCTAACGCCTCTCTTGCCTTTCGCTCTTCTTCCGAAGCTGTAAGAACAATAATCATCATATCTGGCCAGCGCTTGCGTAACTGCCTAATCGCCTCAACACCGGACATGCCAGGAAGATTTAGGTCCATGAAGACCATATCTGGCTTCAGCTTGAGACATTCCTCATATACCCCTAACCCATCTGTAACAAAGCCGACCAGCTCTAGATTTGGGTATGGAGAAAGGCAACTTTTTAAACCATCGAATATAAGGTCGTGATCATCCACAACCAAGATTTTTAAATGTGAATACTCGCCAAATGTCATCGTCATTCTCCACGTCAGAAACCGATGCGTATAAGGTTCAATATAACCAAACTGCTACGAATTTATTGTTGTTATTGTTATTCAATCTATCATTCGACGTGAAGTTATCAAGGTTGTTTGTCATTTAAGTGACATAGGTTCTCATAACTCGGGAACTTTTTTAGTCCTCGCCATCATCATAAGACACATTCATTACAACTCGCAGCAACTCTGCTACGGGTTCGAATAGTGATTCAGGGATCACTTGTCCCGACTCTACTTGATGGTACAAAGCACGAGCAAGGGGAATATTTTCAATCAGAGGAATACTATTTTTCTCTGCCATTTCAACTATATGAAGCGCCATATGCTCTTGAGCCTTGTCTAAGACCAAAGGCAATGGTGTTTCATCAGGCTGATAATACAAGCATACGGCAATGTGGGTCGGATTGCGGACAATTACTGTCGATTTCTTCACGTTGGAGGCGAGCGAACCGTTCGCGGTCTCTCTTTGTAATTCGCGACGTTTCTGTTTGACTTCGGGGTTACCTTCGGTTTCTTTATATTCCTGTTTGGTATCTTCTTTCGACATTTTTAGCTGTTTCATAGTCTGGAAATGAACGAATGCGTAGTCACCCGCAGAAAAAACGAGGTAGCAGACAAGAAACGCTCCCCATAGCCATTTGATCAAGGTAAAGATTATATCGACACCGCAATCCACACCACATGTCGGTAAATATTGGAACATATTGACGTGTTGATGCAGGAGATAATAGAAGACCAAGCTGAGAACCAATATCTTGAGCATGTTTTTGCCCAATTCAAACAAGCTTTTCATTGAAAAGATATTCTTGGCATTGTTGATGACATTGACTTTGTTGAAACTTGGCTTAAGGCTTTCTGATGCCCAAACTGGACCTGTTTGAACCATACAGCTAAAAGCGACAGTAATGATCAGAATAAAGACTAATCCAGCAATAAAACGAATTAGAATGTAAACAAACGCAGCCATTACGGTTTCAGCCGCCACTTTAAGCGGTAAATTGATGGAAGTGATTGCGATATCTATCATTTTCCATATCGCTTCCATCATGTTGTGCCCTTCAACAATAAAATAACCAAGAATCACGGCCATCTGAAAGCCAGTGACAATCTCGTTGCTTTTAACAACCTGACCTTTTTTACGAGCATCACGGAGTCGTTTGGGAGTGGGCTTTTCCGTTTTCTCTGCCATGGCTACTCCTTGAGTAGTTGAAACAGTGTTGAGATATTGCTTTCAAATTGATTGATTTGATTGAGGTAATGAGTCAGCGCAAAATGCATACTCACCAAAAGCAAAAAAACCACCAAGATGCTTTTTATTGGCATGGAAAGAAAAAACACATTGAGTTGCTCAACAGAGCGGTTGACCAAACCAAGCGCCACATCGACCATGATCATGACCACCATCGCAGGTAGTGCGAAACTCAAGCACATATCTGACATCATTTGCCACTGTTGGCTGATAAAGGCCAGCAAATCGTCATTAAATGACAAAGCGGAGTCAGGCGGTAAAAAGGTATAGGATTGGTATAGCGCTGCAAGTAAAGCATTAAACCCACCCGAAACCAGAAACAGTACGCTCAGAATTTGTGTGAAGAACATACCGAACACTGAAGACTGAAGCCCCATTAGAGGATTGAGTACCGTTGACATCGATGCCCCACGCATTGTGTCAATAACAAAACCGGCCATATCAATCGCCCAGAATGGAATAGCGGCACAGAAGCCAACAATCAAGCCGATGAGAAGTTCTTCCCCATATATTAATGTGAGTTCTGTCAGAGGCTTGGCCGAAAAATCGACAGGATGCGCTTGCATCATTGGAATAATGGGTAACGCAAACATCAGTACAAGCGTATTGCGAATCAAGCCACTTCCCATCGCCCCACCTTTGAAAAGTGGTAGCATTATCATCATCCCCAGAGGTCTCATCATACAGAGTGCTAACATCGGAATGTATTGCATCAGGGTCGCCATTTAGCCCCCTATATGTCCGATTTGATCGAAAGCCAAGCCAGCGTAGTTGAGTAAAGTGCTCCCCATCCAGTGATAACTCACAGCAAGTGTGATGCACACTGCAACCAACTTAATTAGAAATTGCAAAGACTGGTCTTGTATCTGAGTCAACGCTTGAAACAGACTGACCAAAATACCTACCGCAGATGCAACGACAACCACAGGCAAAGAAAGGATCAGCACCAACCAAAGCAACTCTGAAGTAAAATGTATGATGACCGCTTCATTCATGAGAAAGACCCCATCAGCTGACCAATCAGTCTGTCCCAACCACCCATTAGGATAAAAATGAGTAGTTTGAATGGCAGGGCTATCGTCATTGGTGACACCATCATCATACCCATTGCCAATAGAATGTTGGACACGATCAAGTCGATGGCAACAAATGGAAGATAAAGCAGGAAACCGATTTTGAACGCTTCGATCAATTGACTCATGGCAAAAGCAGGTACCATAACAAGCAGTGAATCTTTGGATAATTCGCTCTGGTATTGCTCCGGCCATATTTTATGCCCAATCTCAGAGAAAAACTGAATCTGGGTATCACTGGTATTGTGGCTGAGAAATTGATGATAAGGCGCAATAATTTGATCACTGATCTGGGAAAAAACGTCGGGAGACGCCCAATCAACGGGGTGTGCAGCTAAGTTATCTTTAATAGCAAGACCGACAGGGGCCATCGTAAACATAGTGAGGATGAGAGCCAAACCATAGATGGCCATATTGGGCGGAATCTGCTGAATACCCAGAGCATTTCGTAACATTGACAACACAATGGAAAGCTTTAAAAAAGAGGTCCCCATAACAGCAAACAACGGCAGTAAAGACATAAAAAACAATACTGCGATCAGTTGAATTGGATTGTCCAGTAAGGCCATAAGCGACTCCCAAGTTTGGTGACATGTAGAGTTTGCGCTAAATCGCCATTGGGTCATATCAGGTCAGGACCTGATATGACGAAAACAAACATTATTCACGGATAAAAAAGCAAGAAAGGTGCTCCAAAACGGTAACGGTTGATATGTTTAGTCGAATGCTTCATCTAAGGTTATACGCCTGTTTTCTGCCTTATAGACGAAACTTAACACCAATAATGTTAGCCTCTTCCAGATCTTGAAGTGTCAGTTCGAAGTCGTCATTTGAAGAAAGCTCAACCTGCCAATTTTCTCCTTTAGATTCGATTTTTAACTGTGGATTTTCGCTAATTAACTGCCAATTTCCCGACGGTCTCTCGACCACAAGTTTTGAGCCTTGCAAAGACGCACTGATAGAACTATTTTTAACATTAAAGGTACAACTTGGTTTCAACTCACATTCGATATTTCCATGCTCATTATGTGTCATTGTTCGCCAAATAAACGCTGCAATTAAAAGGGTTAACATGATGATTATTTGAGCAAAACGGGCGCGTGTGAGTTTTTCGGCTGCCATTCTGTAGGGTTCTCCGTGTAACAAACTTCAAAGTTTTAAAATAAAAGGTCAAAACCTGACCGACTGTAAGGTTACTACCCTGTCATTGAATTGTTAAATGCAGTATAGTTGGCGGCTGAAAATGCCACTTTTTTACTAAAATCGGCAAGAAAGTTTAACCGACTGTTTCGGCATCATTTTCTTTAAGGTTTGGGTGGCATTACGACATGTGTCGTGTTGGAAGTAAAGTGTAGTTAATTAGAAATTGGAAGCATGCAAATGAGCCAAGAAAAGCAGCTTGAACAAAACTACAACTATACGGTCGTCCGTCAGTTCACCCTAGTAACCATTCTATGGGGTATTGTCGGTATGGGCGTTGGTGTTTTGATTGCCGCTCAATTAGTTTGGCCACAGCTAAACTTTGATACGCCGTGGTTGACGTACAGTCGTTTACGTCCCCTGCATACTAATGCGGTTATTTTTGCGTTTGGTACAAGTGCTCTGTTCGCAACGTCTTACTACGTTGTGCAGCGTACCTGTCAAACTCGTTTATTTGGTGGCCCTCTTGTTGCCTTTACCTTTTGGGGGTGGCAAGCAGTCATTTTAGCCGCAGCGATTACTCTACCTTTGGGGATGACCTCAGGTAAAGAATA
This sequence comes from Vibrio neptunius, assembly GCF_000967495.1. Classification (GTDB taxonomy): domain Bacteria; phylum Pseudomonadota; class Gammaproteobacteria; order Enterobacterales; family Vibrionaceae; genus Vibrio; species Vibrio neptunius. The sequence continues at coordinate 110,862 of NZ_JXXU01000001.1, forward strand.
CGCTGAACTGGAATGGCCGATCGATATTGCTATCGCAGTGGTTTGGGTATCTTATGCCATCGTGTTCTTTGGGACTTTGGTCAAGCGTAATACCTCTCACATCTATGTGGCAAACTGGTTCTTCGGAGCCTTCATCATCACAGTGGCAGTTCTTCATATTGTCAACAGCATGGCCATCCCTGTATCAATGAGCAAATCCTACTCGATTTACTCTGGTGCCGTGGACGCTATGGTTCAATGGTGGTACGGACATAACGCAGTAGGTTTCCTACTCACTGCGGGTTTCCTAGGTATGATGTACTACTTTGTTCCTAAGCAAGCTGAACGCCCTGTTTATTCTTACCGTCTGTCTATTGTTCACTTCTGGGCGCTGATCTCACTATACATTTGGGCAGGTCCTCACCACCTCCACTACACTGCGCTTCCTGATTGGACACAGTCTGTCGGTATGGTGATGTCTTTGGTTCTGTTTGCACCTTCTTGGGGTGGTATGATTAACGGTATCATGACGCTATCTGGTGCTTGGCATAAGCTTCGTTATGACCCTATTCTACGCTTCCTAATCGTATCTCTATCTTTCTATGGTATGTCTACGTTTGAAGGTCCAATGATGTCGATTAAGACAGTAAATGCACTGTCTCATTACACTGACTGGACTATCGGCCACGTACACTCTGGTGCACTTGGTTGGGTTGCAATGGTTTCTATCGGTTCTGTCTACCACCTAGTCCCTCGCCTGTTTGGTCAAGAGCGTATGTACTCTGTGAGCATGATCAACGCGCACTTCTGGTTGGCTACAATCGGTACGGTTCTCTACATCGTTGCAATGTGGATCTCTGGTGTAATGCAAGGTCTGATGTGGCGCGCAGTCAACTCTGACGGTACGTTAACTTACAGCTTCGTTGAGTCGGTACAGGCTTCTTACCCATTCTACTTCGTGCGTTTCCTAGGTGGAGCAATCTTCCTAACAGGTATGTTCTTAATGGCATACAACACGTACAAGACTGTATCAGCGCCTAAAGATAGCTTAAAAGCTATCCCACAACCGGCATAAGGAGCTTAAAAGAATGAGTTCTAATTCTAACAATCGCCACGAAATTGTTGAGCGCAATGTCGGTTTGCTTGCGATTCTTATTGTTTTTGCAATTAGCCTGGGGGCTCTTGTAGAGATCACTCCACTTATTTTCCAAAAACAAACCACCGAGCCTGTTGACAATCTACGTCCATACACTGCTCTTGAGATGGAAGGTCGTGACATATACACCCGTGAAGGTTGTAACGTTTGTCATAGCCAGATGGTTCGCCCTTTCCGTTCTGAAACTGAGCGTTACGGTCACTACTCTGTCGCTGGTGAAAGTGTTTGGGAGCACCCATTCCTATGGGGTTCTAAGCGCACAGGTCCTGACCTAGCACGCGTTGGCGGTCGTTACTCTGATGAGTGGCATCGCGTTCACCTAATGGACCCGCGTGAGCTTGTTCCTGAGTCAAACATGCCAGGTTTCCCATGGCTGGCTGACAATGTTCTTGATGGTAAGAACACTCAGAAGAAGCTAACCATCTTCCGCGATCAGTTTGGCGTTCCATACACTGATGAGCAAATCGCAAACGCGTCTAAAGATGTAGAAGGTAAAACTGAGATGGATGCCATCATCGCTTACCTTCAGTCTCTTGGTCACGCAATGAAGTAATAAAGGGGTGAAATTATGGATATCGGTACTATTCATGGTATTTGGACCATAGTGCTTTTCGTGTGCTTTATAGGTGTAGTTTGGTGGGCCTACGGTAAGAGCCGTAAAGCTCGCTTTGATGAAGCTGCGAACCTTGTTTTTGCCGATGAAGAGCAAACGCCCTCAAAAGAACAAGGAGTGACTAAGCAATGACTACATTTTGGAGTCTTTGGATAATCATCATTACAGTCGGTACACTGGTCGGCTGTGCTGCGCTACTTTTTTGGTGCCTTAAAGATAAAATGGGCGTTGAAGAAGGGGCAGATATGGGTCATGAATACGACGGTATTCGTGAGCTAAACAATCCATTGCCTAAATGGTGGACGTATCTGTTCGTAAGTACATTCGTATTTGCGGCCATATACTTCACACTGTATCCGGGCTTGGGTAGTTTCAAAGGCATATTGGGTTGGCAGAGTTCTGATCAACTGGTAACAACGCTCGAGGAATCAAAAGCTTCCATCGCGAGAGCTCAAGAAAACAAACAGCTTGTGCAATACGCAAAAGAGCTAGCTGATGCAGACACTTACTTCGGTGAAGCCTTCAATCGTCTGGCTTATGTGGAAGGTTCTTCTGAACTGCGCCCTATCCCAGAGATTGCTGCTGATCAAGAGGCAATTAAAGTAGGACAACGTTTGTTTCTACAAAACTGCTCGCAGTGTCACGGTTCAGATGCTCGTGGTCAGAAAGGCTTCCCTAATCTGACTGATGACGCATGGCTGTATGGCGGAGAACCTGAAGCTATTGTTACGACCCTAATGCATGGCCGTGTTGGTCAGATGCCAGCATGGAAAGACGCACTAGGCGAACAAGGTGTTAAAGAAGTTGTTAGTTATACGCTGAGCCTTTCTGGACGTTCTGTAAACGCCCGAGAAGCCGAAGCTGGTAAAGCTCGCTTCGTTGTGTGTGCTGCGTGTCATGGTACTGACGGTAAGGGTAACCCTGCTGTTGGTGCACCAGATCTAACCGATAAGGACTGGTTGTTCGGCGGTTCACGCGCAGATGTAACTGAAACAGTAATGAATGGTCGTTCTGGTGTTATGCCAGCATGGAAGGACATACTGGGCGAAGAGAAAATCCAACTGGTTGCCTCTTATGTGTGGAGCCTAAGCAACTCGGATAATAAGTAACATTTCAATAACGGCCCCTTTTGAAGGGGCCGTCTTTCCTTTACATTTAAAGCCCTAATTTATTTAATTTTTATTGAGAACTTTTATATGGAAAAGCCTTGGTATAAGCAGTTTTGGCCGTGGTTTATACTCTCCTTAACAGTAGGAGTGTCTATATTAACTTTGGTTCGAGTTGCAATACTTACCAACCACTCAATTCACTTAGTGACTGAGGACTATTACAAAAAAGGTAAAGGTATTAACGTCGACATCTCTAGAGTCAAAGTAACAAGAGAGTTAGGCCTTGAAGCCACAGTTCGTTCAGAAGGCGATACTGTGCTGATTGAGTTTGATAAAGGCCAGCTAAAGCATTACCCTGCGATCACCGCTATGTTTGCTCACCGTACCCTACCTGACCATGATTTCACGAAGCTGGTTACATCAGACGCCAGTGGTCAATACCGAATTAAGCTTGATAGTGAACTTCAAGGTCCATGGTTTCTTGAGCTAACCCCACACGACGAAAAATGGCTAATCCAAGGCCGTGTAGAATTCCCAACATCGTCAGCAGTCCAACTAACCAATTAAGAAGCGTCTATGTGCAAATCCTGTTATCACTGTGGTGAAGATGTACCAGCCAACACGGATTTCACAGTCGAGATTTTGGGCAAACCACGTGATATGTGCTGCCCAGGCTGTGAGACAGTAGCTCAGACTATCGTCGATAGCGGACTGGTTTCCTACTACCAATATCGAACAGCCCCTGCAGAAAAAGCCGATTTAGTGCCTGAACAACTTCAGGCACTGATTCATTATGACAACGAAGAAGTTCAATCTGAGTTTGTAAGAAGCGCTGAAGACAGAGCCGAAGTTACCTTGTCACTAGAAGGCGTTTCATGTGCCGCGTGTGCATGGTTGATAGAGAAACAAGTTTCCACTCGCACTGGTGTTCTTTCTATCCGAGTCAACACTACGACCAATCGAGCAATTCTAGCATGGGACAAAACTCAAACTAAACTCAGCGAACTGCTCTCTAGCATTCATCAGCTCGGTTACAGAGCGGCACCTTTTGAAGCAGACAAACAAGAAGCAGCTTATCATGAGTCCATGAAGCAATACCTTTATCGACTCGGGATTGCTGGTTTGGCAACCATGCAAGTGATGATGCTGGCCGTCGCACTTTACCTTGAAGTGTTTGGTGACTTGGAGCCTGAATTTAAAAGCTACTTTCGTTGGGTGAGTTTAATCTTCGCAACGCCAGTGATGCTTTACTCTGCCCTTCCATTCTACCTCAACGCATGGCGAAGTATTCGCAGTCGAACACTAGGTATGGATGTGCCCGTCTCGTTGGCGATGATCTTCGCGTACTTTGCCAGTTTGGTAGCAACCGTCACCGAGCAAGGTGAAGTCTTCTTTGAATCCATTTCTATGTTTGCGTTCTTCCTCCTCGTAGGTCGCTTTCTTGAAATGCGTGCTCGACGCAAAGCTGCAGCGGCAAGCGGTAACTTACTCAAACTTATCCCTGCCATTGCAACTAAGCTAGATGGCGATCAGGTTCCTGTTAAAACGCTTAAACTCGGTGACCAAATACGCGTCCTTCCGGGCGAGCATGTTCCTGCAGACGGGAAGATCATCAAAGGGCGAGTCCATATTGATGAGTCCATGTTAACTGGCGAGTCGGTACCGGTGGTCAAGACTGTCGATGACTACGTATATGCAGGGACATTAAATGGTGAAGAGTCGTTCGAGTTAGAGGTGACTTCGACCAAAGCAGATTCGATGATTTCCAACATCGTCCGATTACAGGATGAAGCGCAATTGTCGAAGCCGAAAATTGCTCAAATAGCTGATATTGTCGCTCGCTACTTTGTGGCGATCATCTTAGTAATTGCAGCAGGTACGTGGTTTTTCTGGCACCAGACTAGGCCAGATGACGCATTTTGGATCATGCTTTCAGTCTTAGTGGCTACCTGCCCTTGCGCGTTATCTTTAGCGACACCAACAGCGCTTACTTGTGCTACCTCTCGAATGGGTAATCTAGGCATTCTTTTACGTAAAGGACACGTGTTTGAAACACTCTGTAAGATTAACCACCTTATCGTCGACAAAACTGGAACGCTGACGCACGGCGACATAGTGATCAGCGAAGTAAACACCTTCTCTAATACCTCAAAAGAAGAAGCCCTAGCAATCGCTGCCTCACTAGAATCCCACGCAAACCACCCGATCGCGAGAGCTTTCAAGTCATATCAAAGCTTGGAAGTTCAAGTGAATGATGTTGAAAACATTATTGGCTCTGGCATTCATGGCATTTACCAAGGCCAAAACGTCAAGATCGGCAGTGCAAGATTCATCTTGGGGGAGCAAGCAGAAGCGGAAACTAACTCCGTGTATCTGTCCTTGAATGGCCAACATGTGGCTACCTTCACTTATCAAGATCCAATTCGAGTAGAATCGAAAACATTTATTGAGCGCTTTAAAAAGGCGGGCATCAAGGTCACGTTGCTCACTGGAGACTCCCAATCTAACGCTAACGTTGTCGCTAAAGAGATCGGTATCGAGACAGTAGTTGCAGGCGCAAAACCTCAAGACAAACTGGAGTATCTGCAAAACGTCGATGACAGTGATGTGACCATGATGATTGGAGATGGTATCAATGATGCCCCTACTCTCGCGGGAGCCCATCTTTCTGTCGCGATGGGCGGTGGTGCTGATGTGGCTAAAGCGTCCGCAGATATGGTTCTACTCGGCGATCAATTGGACCGTATTCTTGAAGCTCGTAAGCTCGCTCTGCAAACACGTAAGATTATCCGCGAAAACCTTGCTTGGTCACTTGGCTACAACATTTTGATCTTGCCATTGGCAGTAGCAGGGTTTGTCGCTCCCTATTTTGCAGTTGTTGGTATGTCTGCGAGCTCAATTATTGTAGTATCTAACTCTCTACGCTTGCTCAAAGAACAAGGTAAATAAGATGGAAAGCCTTTATATTCTGATCCCAATTGCTATCGTTTTGGTTTGTGTCGCCATTGCAATCTTCCTCTGGGCGGTAAAAAGCGATCAGTTTGAGGATTTGGAGCGACAGGGTCACAATATTTTGTTCGACGAAGACGAGAAAAACGAGAGCAAGACCAAATGACGCCAGACTGGTTAGGTGCCTTGCTGATCGGTGTCATCGGCGCAGGGCACTGTATGGGGATGTGTGGAGGCATTGCCTCCATGCTTACCATGGGGCAAGCCAACAGCTCGAAGCTAGTCCCTGTCTTCTACAACCTGGGTAGACTAATAAGCTATTCCATCATAGGCGCTATTGTTGGTGGCGCCATCTCTTCCATCGCTGAAGTCAGTACAATGAATAATGCCTTAACTTGGTTAAGGTTAGCTGCCGCAGTGTTTATGATTCTATTGGCTTTTTATATTGGTCGATGGTGGCAAGGGCTACTTTATGTTGAGAAGATAGGCCAGAAACTGTGGAAGTTCATCTCCCCAGCAGGTAAATCCTTACTGCCGTTAAAGTCCCCGCTCCATGCTCTTCCTTTTGGCTTTATCTGGGGTTGGTTACCATGTGGGTTAGTCTATTCAACATTGACTTGGTCTGCGGTGTCGGGGAGCGCGTTAAATGGCGCTCTAATCATGTTAGCATTTGGCGCTGGTACTCTACCTGCTATGCTGCTCATGGGCTTTGGCGCAACCTATTTACATAAGCTGCAACAGTCGTCAATATTTCGTAACTTCGGGGCATTATTGATCTTATCTTACGGGATCTACACGGCTTACGGTGCGGTAATCATATTATCATTAACATGATATACCCCTGTTTTTCTGCGGCTTTTTTAGCTACCCTTTCGCATTAATGAGTGCTAAAATATTGATGTATATCAAATCGTGAAAGGTTGTTATGATTTCTGAAAAGCCTGCAACAAAACGCGTCCAATCCGGCGGATGCGCTATTCACTGTCAAGACTGTAGTATCAGCCAATTGTGTATTCCGTTTACACTGAATGAGTCTGAACTTGACCAATTAGATCAGATTATTGAACGCAAAAAGCCAATCCAAAAAGGACAAGAGCTTTTTAAAGCGGGCGATGATCTTAAGTCTTTATACGCGATTCGTTCTGGCACAATCAAAAGCTACACCATCACAGAACAAGGTGACGAGCAAATTACCGCTTTCCACTTAGCTGGCGACTTGGTTGGTTTTGACGCCATTACAGGCGACCTGCATCCAAGTTTTGCACAAGCACTTGAAACATCAATGGTTTGTGAAATCCCCTACGAAACCTTAGATGACCTTTCGGGTAAAATGCCCAAACTTCGCCAGCAAATCATGCGTTTGATGAGTAACGAAATTAAAGGCGACCAAGAAATGATCCTTCTGCTATCTAAGAAAAATGCAGAAGAACGCTTGGCAGCATTTCTATACAACTTGTCCACGCGATTCTCTCAACGTGGTTTCAGCCCTCGTGAGTTTCGTTTGACTATGACGCGCGGCGATATCGGTAACTATTTGGGTCTAACGGTTGAGACAATTTCCCGTTTGCTAGGTCGTTTCCAGAAATCAGAAATTCTCAGTGTTAAGGGCAAATACATCACGATTCTTGATCATGATACCCTTATGGAGTTGGCTGGCGTTTCAACAGAATCTTAATAACTTCAATGACGTAGCTCAAAACTGAGCTGCGTCATACTTTTCTCACCTTCCTTACTGTTTTTCTAAAAATCTTCATCTAGCTAGGCTACATTAATCATATAACTCTCCCACTCCTAAGGAGTTACTATGAGTATCTACAACAAAATACTAGTTGTTGCTGACATTAATAAAGATGAACAACCCGCTTTAGCCCGTGCCATGCAGCTTGCTGCGAAAAGCCGTTCTCGTAGCCATGTGACGTTCTTCTTATCCATCTACGACTTTTCTTATGACATGACCTCAATGCTGTCTATCGATGAGCGTGACGCAATGCGACGTGGCGTCATTGGTCAGCGTGAGCAATGGATGCAAAACGTGGCTAAACCCTACACTAATGCAGACATCGATTTTGAAGTAAAAGTCGTGTGGCACAATCGCCCCTATGAAGCTATCGTCGCTGAGACATTCGCAGGTAGCCATGACATCGTAATCAAAGGTACGCGTAAGCACGATGTTCTAGAATCAGTGATTTTCACGCCAACGGACTGGCATTTACTGCGTAAATGTCCTTGCCCTGTATTACTGGTGAAAAATGCAGATTGGCCTGAAGATGCCAGTATTCTCGCCTCTGTCCATGTGGGCTCTGAAAATGACACGCACTTAGGCTTAAATGACAGCATGGTCGAACAGCTTAAGAGCCTCACCGAACGCCTAGGTGCCCAACCCTATCTAGTTAACGCCTACCCTGTGACCCCTGCTAACATTACAATCGAACTGCCAGAGTTCGATCCAACAACTTACAGCGATGCGGTACGTGGCCACCACCTAACTGCGATGAAAGCGCTGCGCCAAAAGCATGGTTACGACGAGCAGCAAACCATTGTTGAACAAGGTTTGCCTGAAGATGTCATTCCTGAATCTGCTGAAAAGCTTAATGCCGCAATGGTTATCGTCGGAACAACCGGCCGAACAGGTTTATCTGCCGTGTTTATCGGTAATACTGCAGAGCATGTCATTGATAAGATCAACTGTGACGTTCTGGCGCTGAAACCTAAAGGCTATATTAGCCCGCTAGACCCTAAAACAGCAGTTTAGAATTAAAATATCAAATCCCCTCAAGACTACTTGAGGGGATTTTTTATAGCGTTCTATTATTAGAACTGGCATCTAATTCATTTATCCGTATCATACCCACTTCATTTTGGTTTCATGATTGATTAAGACTGCAAGCGAATGACTGAGCAAACTCAAGAGCTAACAAAAGCTCAACAATACAATTTCAACAAGTTACAAAAGCGTATTCGTCGGAATACAGGCCAAGCGATTCAGGACTTCAATATGATTGAAGAAGGCGATCGCATTATGGTGTGTTTGTCAGGCGGTAAAGATAGCTTTACTATGCTTGATATTCTGATGAGTTTGCAAAAGAGCGCGCCAATTGACTTCTCGTTAATTGCAGTGAACTTAGACCAAAAACAACCGGGCTTTCCGGGCCATATTCTTCCTGGATACCTAGAATCTTTAGGTGTTGAATACAAAATTGTAGAGGAAGACACTTACTCAATTGTTCAGGACAAGATCCCTGAAGGTAAGACAACTTGTTCTCTATGTTCTCGCCTGCGTCGCGGCATTCTATACCGTACCGCGAACGAACTAGGTGCAACTAAGATTGCTCTAGGTCACCACCGTGACGATATTTTAGAAACACTGTTTCTAAACATGTTCCACGGCGGAAAGATGAAAGGCATGCCACCTAAGTTGGTATCTGACAACGGTGAACATGTGGTTATTCGCCCACTGGCTTACTGTCGTGAGAAGGACATCATTAAATTCTCTGACATGCGTAGTTACCCTATCATTCCATGTAACCTTTGTGGCTCTCAGCCAAACTTGCAACGTCAAAATATCAAACATATGCTGAACGACTGGGACAAGCGCTTCCCAGGCCGCATTGAAAGCATGTTCCGTGCAATGCAAAACGTTGTTCCAAGTCACTTAGCAGACCATGAGCTTTTTGATTTTAAATCGATCGACAAAGACTCAGGTGTTATTAACGGTGGCGACATCGGTTTCGACAAAGAAGAAATGCCAAAGCAGCCTATTGTTGATGAAGATAGGGTTCAGGAATTTGATCCTAGCTTACAACTTGATGTCACCAACATCTAAATGCATTTAGAATTAAAAAAGGGTCGCAGCAGCGACCCTTTTTGTATAAACACCCAGCGGATCAGTTAGCTTTGGATAGATAAGGCAAAACACGCGCTGTTTCTTGAGGTAATGTCATAGTACCGCCTTCACCAATTTCCGATAAAGCGATCTGTACTTTACCATTCACGATCGGCTTACTAGAGCCATTAGAGAACTCCACTCTTGAATTCAGTTTGTTAGCGAACTCAAGCGTCACTCCATCTACATCTGGGGTAAACCAGCTGGAAAACATCCCACCTAAGTCTTCAAGCATAGCCTGCATCTGCGGCATCAACTTCTCTACGTCTGCGTAGGCAATCTCACCGTTAAATGGCTCTTTCGTCATCACAACCATTGAAAAGTCACATCGTTGATCCATTGGCGTTTGCACGAAAACCAGTGGGTTAGCTGATTTTAGGTTGTTGTCGAGTGGAACAAGCAATTCATGGTACGGCGAAGATTTAAGCTCTTCATAATGTTCTTCTTTCTCCATCCATGCTTTCTCAATAACACAGTTTTGCTTTGTATCGGCATTAAGGAAGAATAAGCCAACTTTAACATCTTGATGCCCTTCTTTCGCATTTTGCTTCATATGAGTGAAGAGCTTTGAATAGGTAAACATGTATTCTTGAGCAGAGACAGGTAACGCCGCAATAGATGTAACAGCAGCAGTTAAAAGAGCTAACGATAATTTTTTCATTGAGTGTAATACTTATTGTTTAGTAAAGGTGTCTTCCCAGAACGCTTGATTGTGCCTGATCATCATTTGCAAGTCCTTGACGTATGCCTCACCGCGCTCAGAGTATTTCAACAACCCATTGGTCAAGGCAATCGCTGCATTGATATCTGTCAGGCTCTCTCCCCTCAGGTGGCGTTGATAGCGAATTTCTCGCAATTCTTCGTAAGCTCGATTTCGGTTAACGTTCATAAAGTAGCCCTGTATCGATTGCTGTACCGAACTGAATTTTTCCACCTCATGTGTCATGCCCTCTCCGCGTTGTAGCGGAACGAGGCCACAACCGGAGCTATAGCACCATTGGCCGAAATAATTGTTCGCTTGAGTGGCAAATCGCGATGTTCCCCAAGCGGACTCATTGGCACCCTGCACTAAGACTAACGCTTCTGGAATGACATCGATACGATGAAACATTTGATCAAGCCACTGCTGGCTAATCCCATTAGAATCCAAGTCGACGTTATAAAGCTTTCCTAATTGCTTCGCATAACTTTCGTCATCATTGGAAAGCCGATCTGCTTGGAAGTTAACTTGTATCTTGTCCAATCGACTTCGTTCGTTAAGAATACGTTGATTTTCAAATGCGATACCTGGGCGCAGATAGTCGAAAAAGGCTTGTTTTTTTGCTGTTACATTGGTGATGGCTGAAAAGTCAGGGGCTTGACCTACAGAGTGACCATCAAACGATATAGATTGTTCTGTCGTCTGGGCCTGCTTTCTGCGTTCACGTTCCTGAGCTTCATTTTTCTCATAGCTATAAAAGCTGCAGCTGGCGATTAAGCCAGCTGCAGCGATAGCAAGGAATTCACTTTTACGCATTGAACACTTGTGAATCGTCGTCATTGTCATCCTCATCTTTAGGCCTGTCCGTTGCGACAACCTTGAGTTTGATACCGAACATATTGCGATAGATAATACCCTTCACATGGAAGAAGAACGGTAAAACAAAGATTAAACCTAGACCATAGAACATGGCTCCTGCCACAAACATTAACATAACCAATGAATAGATCCCTGCCAAAACAAAAATCTTTTTATTCACCGCACGTAAAGACAGTAATAAAGATTGCATTGGTGGGATCTGCTTCTCACATATGAGAAGGATAGAATTGCTAAATGCAAGAGACAAATACATAGAAAGAAATGGCAGGATCATGCCTGCAATTCCTTGAAGCAATAAGCTAAACAAGGTCGCTAAAATAACAGGCACCGTATATTGGAGCCCTTTACCAATATGACGAGGCTTTGTTGATAAGCCAGCAACATGACTCATTGCCATTAAGCTGATACCCGCATAAATAGGTGCACTCACTACTTCATAACTGAAGTTTGCAATAAATATCGCCTGAATGATTCTTGGATCAATGCCTTCAGGGTTTGTCACTGCATCAAGAATGATTGAAGGGTCACCCAGTTGCAGTTTTACCGCAACATAGAAAATCGCGAGTTGAACAAAAATCAAAATGATAATAGCGGGAGAAAACGACAAGAAGTTTTTGATCGTATGACCCCACGCCTCTCTGAAAACTTCCCCAGCTTTTAATTCGTAGTTACCAGAAAGCGCACGTTCGACACTTCCACCTAAATTGAAATCTTTTTCAATATCATTATTCATTATTGAATCCGGTGCTTAATGAATCTTTCACTAAGCTAACTTGTTGATTAAGAGTTATGTTTCGATATTCCGACATTATACTGAATCCTTTCCAAGTCCAAAATCGATTCACGCTCATCCGCTTGCTTTATTGCCTATATGGTTGATAATTGACCATTAAACGCGCAAGTAAAGCCAAAATTTGACTTCGATTTTCTAAGTTTGATGCATTAAATTTGTCTAAAAACAGTATGGTAAGGAATGTTTACTTTTACCTGCAAAATTTTTTGTGTTTCAAGGTAAGAAAATGCTTTGATTTCACACTTTTGGTGATTATGATGCGCGCCTCTAAATTGTGTAATTACAGGTCATTTTCTGTTGGCCGGAGTGGGAGAAAAACAGACGTTGAACGCTAAACAAAAAGCAGGACAACCAGTTATCCGTTTAACTGGCATCAGCAAAAGTTTCGATGGTAAAGAAATTATCGGAAATCTTAACCTCGATGTGAACCACGGAGAATTCCTAACGATTTTAGGTCCGTCTGGTTGTGGTAAAACCACGGTATTAAGAATGATTGCTGGTTTTGAGGCCACTGACAATGGCGACATCATTCTTGATAACCAGAATGTTACTCAAGTCCCTGCTGAACAGAGGCACGTCAACACTGTATTTCAAAGTTACGCACTGTTTCCCCACATGACCGTTTTTGACAACGTTGCATTTGGCTTGCGTATGCAAAAAGTGCCCGCGGATGACATCGAACCGCGTGTTATTGACGCGTTGAAAATGGTGCGTCTTGAGAAAATGGCTCAGCGCAAGCCACACCAGCTTTCAGGTGGTCAGCAGCAGCGTATCGCTATTGCGCGTGCTGTCGTCAATAAACCTAAGGTGTTACTGCTTGACGAATCTCTTTCTGCGCTAGATTACAAACTTCGTAAACAGATGCAAATCGAGCTTAAACAGCTTCAGCGCCAGCTTGGTATTACCTTTATCTTCGTCACACACGATCAGGAAGAAGCATTGTCCATGTCAGATCGCATTATTGTTATGCGTGATGGCGTTATTGAGCAAGATGGCTCTCCACGTGAGATTTATGAAGAGCCTAAGAATTTGTTCGTTGCCCGGTTCATTGGTGAAATTAACGTATTCGATGCCACCATGATTGAACGCATGGATGACAAACGCATTCGCGCCGAGATCGAAGGTGTGGAGTCGATTGTTTACTACGATAAAGAAGCGCTAACCGGTGACAAGCTACAAGTTCTGCTTCGCCCAGAAGATCTTCGCCTAGAAGAAATCAAGGAATCCGAGCAAAAAGGGATTGTTGGCCACGTCACTGAACGTACTTATAAAGGTATGACTCTCGATTCTGTGATTGAATTGGAATCAGGCATGCGCGTCATGGTCAGCGAGTTTTTTAACGAAGATGACCCTGATGTGGACCATTCATTGGGCCAGAAAGTCGCGATTACTTGGGTTGAAAGCTGGGAGGTCGTTCTCAATGATAAGCAAGAAGCTTAATCTGCAGAACGCCATCATCACACTGGTCGTCGGTTGGCTAGCGCTGTTTGTACTTGTGCCCAATCTAATGATTATTGCTACCAGTTTTCTGACTCGTGATGAAGCGAACCTAATTGAACTCACTTTCACGTTCGACAACTACATTCGCCTGATGGATCCGCTCTATGCGAAGGTGCTTTGGCATTCCTTCTATATGGCAATCATTGCAACTCTATTGTGTTTGGTTATTGGTTATCCTTTTGCTTATATCGTTGCAAAAATGCCTGAGAAATGGCGACCTATCATGCTGTTTTTGGTCATAGTACCTTTTTGGACCAACTCACTGATCCGAACCTATGGTCTTAAGATTGTACTTGGAACGCAAGGTGTCTTGAACAAATCACTCATGGCAATGGAAATCATCGATAAGCCTATTCGTTTGATGTACACAGAAACCGCGGTGATGATCGGCCTAGTCTATATCCTATTGCCATTTATGATTTTGCCGCTCTATTCTGCCATTGAGAAGCTCGATAATACCTACATTGAAGCAGCGAAGGATCTTGGAGCAAACAAGTTTCAGACCATCACCAAAGTCATTCTGCCGCTCACCATGCCAGGTATCATCGGCGGATGTTTATTAGTGCTTCTTCCTGCGTTAGGCATGTTCTACATTGCTGATCTACTCGGGGGAGCGAAAAACCTGCTTATTGGTAACGTGATTAAAAGTCAGGTGCTCAATGCCAGAGACTGGCCGTTTGGCGCCGCGACAAGTATCGCGCTCACTATTGCCATGGCGATCATGCTCTATGCCTACTATCGAGCAGGCAAGTTATTGAACAAGAAAGTGGAGCTAGACTGATGGGACGTACAGTTAGATTTAGCTTTATGGCGTTGGTGTATGCGTTCTTGTACCTGCCAATCATCGTATTGATCGTTAACTCGTTTAATGCCAATAAATTCGGCATGAAATGGGGAGGCTTTACCACTAAGTGGTACGAAACATTAGTTAACAATGACAGCTTGATGCAAGCCGCTTGGCACTCACTGAATGTCGCTATTTTTTCAGCGACAGCAGCGACTGTGATCGGTAGCCTAACGGCCGTTGCCCTATTCCGTTATACGTTTAAAGGAAAAGGTGCAGTCAATGGCATGTTATTCGTTGTTATGATGTCACCAGACATTGTTATGGCTATCTCTTTGCTCGCTCTGTTCTTGGTATTGGGTGTACAACTGGGCTTTTTCACCTTGTTGATTGCGCACATCACCTTCTGTTTACCGTTTGTTGTGGTTACGGTTTACAGCCGCTTAAATGGCTTTGATGTGAAAATGCTTGAAGCCGCCAAAGACCTTGGTGCTAGCGAATGGGTTATTCTCAAACAAATCATTCTGCCACTGGCGAAACCTGCAGTGGCCGCAGGTTGGTTGCTAAGTTTTACGCTTTCTCTGGACGATGTCATCATCAGCTCGTTCGTGACCGGGCCAACCTATGAGATATTGCCACTCAAGATCTACTCAATGGTTAAAGTGGGAATCTCTCCTGAGGTGAATGCGCTGGCCACTGTCATGCTGATTGTTTCACTGATCTTAGTCGTGATTTCTCAGTTACTGGCGAGAGAAAAAGTTAAATAGATTTGAATCTTTTTTCATGAAACAGAATGGCTTGATGCCATTCTGTTTTTCTATCGATCGCCGTTTATGCTTACGCGATTACTCAATAGCATTCGGCAACGTTTGGTTTGGAGCTAACGTCAATGAAAAAATGGGCTACTTTTTTAGCTGGTAGTGCATACGCGCTTTCACTGTTCTCTGGTTCAGTGCTCGCCGATGAAAACAAAGAACTGGTATTCATGAACTGGGGGCCATACATCAGTAGCAGCCTTCTGGAACAATTTACCAAGGAGACAGGTATTAAGGTTATTTACTCGACTTACGAGTCAAATGAAACCTTATACGCCAAGCTAAAGACACACAATCAAGGTTACGATTTGGTTGTACCTTCAACGTATTTCGTCGCCAAAATGCGCAATGAAGGTATGCTGCAAAAAATCGATAAATCTAAACTAAGCAACTTTAATAATCTGGATAAAAACTATCTAGATAAACCTTATGACCCTAACAATAACTACTCTATCCCCCACGTAGTTGCGATTACCGGTCTAGCGGTTAACGCCGATATGTATGACCCTAATGACTTTCAGAGCTGGGCAGATTTGTGGAATCCGGAGCTTGAAGGTCAGGTTATGCTGATGGATGACACACGTGAAGTGTTCCATATTGCGTTACGAAAATTAGGTTATTCGGGCAATTCAACTGATGCGAAACAAATCGACGAAGCTTACGCTGAGCTGCAAAAATTAATGCCTAACGTTCTAGTGTTTAACTCTGATAATCCGGGTGCGCCTTATATGTCAGGTGAAGTCGGCGTAGGCATGCTTTGGAATGGCAGTGCAGCGGCAGCTCAAAGCGAAGGGATCAACCTTAAACTGGTATTCCCCAAAGAGGGAGGCATTGGTTGGGTGGATAACTTTGCGATTTCATCGGGTGCAGTAAACGTAGACGCTGCGCATAAGATGATTAACTTCCTACTGAGACCTGAAATAGCGGAGCAAATCTCTCGTGACACGGGATACCTAACGGCCGTTCAAGCATCGAACTCAAAGTTTAAAGATGTTGCCCCACTCTTCCCTTCTCAAGAAGATCTAGACCGTGTCGAGTGGCAAGATGCCGTTGGTGATCTGACAGTGAAATATGAAGATTACTTCATGAAGCTGAAAGCGGGTCAATAAGCATTCATTTTCTACGAAATAGGCAGCATTCGCTGCCTATTTTCGTTATTGGCTGATATAATTCTTCCCCGTATGGTTTGTCGTCACGATAAACGTCTTTACTCACGGCTTTATCTCCAAACATCGTCAGGGCTGACGGTTTAATGATTCAGCAAAAACAAAACGGAAAAAGAATGAAAAGTAAATTCTATGCAAGCGCACTTTGTGCAGCGACTCTGATCGCTTCGCCTGCGATGGCTGCTGATCAAGAACTCTACTTCTACAACTGGTCTGAATACATTCCAAATGAAGTTCTTGAAGACTTTACAAAAGAAACTGGAATCAAGGTTATTTACTCTACCTATGAGTCAAATGAAAGCATGTACGCCAAACTTAAGACTCAAGGTTCGGGTTACGATTTAGTAGTACCGTCTACTTACTTCGTTTCTAAGATGCGTAAAGAAGGCATGTTGCAAGAGATCGACAAGAAAAAGCTGTCGCACTTCTCTGATCTTGATATCAACTTCCTGAACAAGCCTTTCGACCCGAACAACAATTATTCTATCCCTTACATCTGGGGTGCGACTGGTATTGGTATTAACTCCGACATGTTGGATAAGTCTTCCGTCACCAAATGGGATGACTTCTGGGACAGCAAATGGGAGGGTCAGTTGATGTTAATGGATGACTCACGTGAAGTTTTCCATATCGCATTGACTAAACTGGGTTACTCACCAAATACAACCAACCCAGATGAAATTAAAGAAGCCTACGAAGAACTGAAGAAGCTTATGCCAAATGTATTGGTGTTCAACTCAGACTTCCCTGCAAACCCTTACTTAGCTGGTGAAGTATCTCTAGGCATGCTTTGGAACGGCTCTGCTTACATGGCACGTCAGGAAGGTGCATCGATCGACATTATCTGGCCAGAAAAAGGGACCGTCTTCTGGATGGATAGCTTAGCGATTCCTGCACAAGCAAAGAATGTAGATGCCGCTCATAAAATGATCGACTTCCTGCTGCGTCCAGAAAATGCAGCGAAAATCGCCCTCGAAATAGGCTACCCAACTCCTGTTGCTACAGCACATAAGCTGTTACCTAAAGAATTTGCAAATGATCCAAGCATCTTCCCGCCTCAAGAAGTGATGGACAGTGGAACCTGGCAAGACGAAGTCGGTGAAGCTAGCGTTCTTTACGACGAGTACTTCCAGAAGCTAAAAGTAGACAACTAAAACGTAAACTTGTTTTCAGTTATATACTTAATAAAGCGGCTCTGGCCGCTTTATTTGTTTTCTCACGGACCGAGGACGCTATGATTGTAAAGTACAAAAGATTCCTATCTGGCTTCTGCGTGCTGTCTGGGCTTGCGATACTGGTTACAACAATCAGCTATCAAACGAATCCTGAATCTTATAGCGACCTTCTTTTTGAAGCGAATACGCTATTCGTTCTGCTGTTCATCTACTTTGTTTCGCGCGAATTATACCGTAGCAACACCTTTATCAAACTGGGCCTGATACTCCTTATCGTTAATCAAGGCTACGATATCATCACGGAAATCCCTGCTTTTGACCAATGGGCAGACAACAATGAATTCACTCATATCTTGATAGAAGATGGTGGAGTCCAGATTGCGTACCTGCTGATTGCTTTTGGTGTGACACAACTATTCCGCCAAATGAGCGAGCATGCGTATACCGATGATTTAACTGGGCTTTTTAACCGAAAGAAACTATTCTCAATCGCTCGCAAGAAATTCGATTTAATCTACATCGATTTGGATGGATTGAAGCAAATTAACGACACCCAGGGACATGCCAGCGGTGATTTAACCATCATTCGTTTCGCACAAGCGGTCAATGCAGCAGTCAGTCCAACAGATAAGGCATTTCGTATTGGTGGGGATGAGTTTGTGATTGTAGTAGGCCCAGGAGAAGGTGAAGCCTTCATCGATAGAATCAAACAAGAGCTGATAGAAGAGCAAATCTTATTTAGCTATGGAATTGAGGCTTCTACACCTGAAACCTTAAAAGAGAACCTGATAAAAACGGATAAAGCTATGTACGAAATGAAACACTCTCAGCGTAAAACTATTCAGAACGACTGAGTTATGCATGCTTAGCGTCCGACTGTTGCAACGAGAGTATTTCCTCAACCAATTTAGGTACTTCAAGACTGGCTTTACCGTAGCGTTTCTCTTCAAATTCACTCTCAACCGCACTTGGCTCCAGATTGATTTCAAGTGTATGCGCACCATGCATCTTGGCATCATGTACAAATCCTGCGGCAGGATAGACAACCCCTGAAGTACCAATTGAGATAAACAAATCGGCTTTTTCTAATGATTCGTAGATATCGCCCATTCGCAAAGGCATCTCTCCGAACCAAACAACATGAGGTCTCATCTGAGAAGGAATTTGACAGCAGTGACATAGATCTCCGGTCTTAACTTCCCCCCTCTCTTCAACAACCTGATTAGATTCACTGCATCGTGCTTTCAGTAGCTCTCCATGCATATGAATCACATTCACACTTCCACCACGCTCATGAAGGTTATCAATATTTTGCGTAATAATGGTTACTGTACCCTCGAGTTCTTTCTCGAGGCGCCCCAAAGCTAAATGGGCGGTATTGGGCTCTATACCCTCTTCCTGAAGCTTTAAACGACGCTGATTGTAGAAGTCCTGAACGAGGTCTGGATTACGCTCAAAGCCTTCGGGCGTAGCCACATCTTCAATGCGATGATCTTCCCATAAACCATCCTGAGCTCTAAAAGTTTGAATCCCTGACTCAGCCGAGATACCTGCGCCGGTAAGTACAACGACATTTCGGTACGGAAATTTCATACGATATTCCTTTCTCTTATACTTTTTTGCTAGCTTAGCACCTAGCGCTTAGCATCAGAAGTGATTGGAATTAGACCATGGTCGCACCCTTTCAAATTCTACTGTATTTATGTGAGCTGAAACAACAAAGTGAACCTAGAGCCAACTCGAACTGCGTTATTTGGTTTTCAAGGGCCCTGAATACATCGTCTTTGATTCAAAAGGTGATATGAAATGACATTTATAGCCAGCTAACTTGAAAAACACCTCTTCAGTGCTATTAGTTTTATATTCGCATTAACAATATTGTCATAATGTACATAATTTAAGCGAATATCTAACGTCATAAGGCTAAACGGAGGTGTCCATGAGCGGCTCACCCAAATCAGAGCGATTTGCTTTTTCTTTTTCCATACGAGCTAAGTTAATCCTCATCAACTTGACTCTGCTGGTTAGCGTCGGCTTGTACGCCTACTATGAACAAGTCAGCTTTAATAGCTTCGAGTCCTTAGAACAGGCCGCCATAGATAATTTACAAAGCTCTGTTGACCTGCTTATGTTACGCCGTCACGAAAAAGACTTTATTGCGCGTAAAGATATGAAATACCCGCAATATTTCGACGCAACGTTTGAAGAGCTATCCGCACGTTTAACGGCTCTCACCAGAATTTTAAAATCGCACAATCTTGACATGGAAGAGCGTACTTCAACTATTGTGTCGACTCTTAATCAATATCAAGTTCAGTTCCACCAATTGATAAAGCAAGTGAACACAATTGAAGGGATGAATGTCACATCCAATTTAATTACACAATTGGAGCGCTCAAGAAAAGATTTGAAAGTCGCCACAGCTGAAAAAGACAGTTTTGTTCTTGAAGTTGAACTGCTTGAGTTAATGGAAGCAGATTATCAATACCTAGCGAGCACCGATAAAGAAACCAGTGTGACCTTTCTAGCCGCGCTTGACAAATTCTCTGCCAGTGAGCATGTACCTCAGGGGCTTGAGCCTGTGTTTACTGAATACCGCCACAGTGCAGAAAGCATCGTCGAAGCCTACGAAGTACTGGGGTTGACTTCTAGAGAAGGGCTGCGCGGCGCACTAAGAGCTAACGTGCATACTACAGAGAAAGTCATCAATGGACTTCAAACGGAGATCAGCCAAGTCATTTCTCAAAAATCCTCGCAGATAAAAACTCAACTTTTCTTAATCGGAAGTGCGATAGTTGTTTTACTCTCTAGTATGTTACTTCTGATAGGAAGAAGCATCCTAAGCCGCATTCAAGCCATCAACCTTCTTATGGAAAACATTGCCAGTGGGGATGGTGATCTTACGGTGCGTATGAATGCCAAAGGTGATGATGAATTAGCCCAGCTTGCCAACTCTTTTGATCGATTTATTTCTCAACTGCACGGTCATGTAAAAGAGTTGGCCGGTGTGATGTCTGTATTGAGTGAAAGTTCATGCAGTTCGGAACATGCCGCAGTAAAAAGCATGAACAACGCTGAACAGCAAAAGGTACAGTCAGAGTCCGTGGCAACAGCCGTTAACCAATTAGTCATGACCAGCAATGAAATAACCGCCAATATTGAATCCGCAGCACAGAATGCAGAAAGTATGAAAGATCAAGCTGATGGCGCGCTCAAAGTTACCCACTCTACTAGCGATAGTATTGAGGCTCTATCAACGAATATTGAAGATTCTCAAACCTTAATTGAAAATCTAGATGAACAAAGCAAAGAAATTCATCAGGTGATCGCAACGATTCAAGGGATTGCAGAACAAACCAACCTCCTTGCGTTGAATGCGGCAATAGAAGCCGCTCGCGCGGGTGAAAATGGCCGTGGCTTTGCTGTTGTCGCCGATGAAGTCAGACAACTTTCGCTAATGACAAATAATTCCACCCACCAAATAGAAACGACGATTCAGGGCCTAACATCTGGTATACAACAGACAGTGACGAAAATGTCTTCAAGTTTAGAACAAGCACGTCACACCAAGACCAGCACTAAGGAAGTGGTGAGCGCAATTGACGCTATGACACTGCGGATCAGCGAAATGTCCGACATGAATACACAAATCGCGACGGCTTCAGAAGAACAGTCTATGGTATCAGCGGAAATAGATCGCAACATTACCGAGATTGCACATTTGGCAGGTGACACCCACCAGGTAGTAGCGGGTTCTGTTCGTTGCAGCGAACAAGTCTCTGGTGTTAGCCATAAGCTGGAGCAAATTGTCGCTAACTTTAAATACTAGTTGGTTATTCTCTTTGGTCGCATCAATAACGGGTGAATGTGATGCGACCTTTTGCTACATACGGTGAGTGATCGACAAAAACCCTTGGGTTCAATTGGCTAGGAAGCGAATATCGCATCGGTGCAGCACTACGCTCAGTTGCCCTGGTTTCAAAGATTCGGTTTGATCCTGCAAGATCTTTGACGTTTAATCTTAACTACCTGTCAACCAGCGCGATATCTTGAGCCAATTGCGAAGCTAGCTCTTGGTCCAGCTTAGTTGTGGTTATCCGCAGACCCATCGCTTTGCCGTCAATATCAAATTGGCCGCCTGGTCTCACCAGCCAACCACGTTTTGATAGCTCATACGCGCGCGCTTGAGGGTCACCGTTGACTGGAACCCATAAGTTAACACCTTCAACAGGACCAGCAATTGATATTCCATGAACTTCAAGCGCTTCAATCAACCATTGGTTCCTTTGTCTACAGTCTTCACTCATTGATTGTAGCCGCTGCTCAACACTTTTTGACGTTAGTGCACAAATAACTAGCGATTGAAGGATACGGCTGACCCAGTTCATGCCCACAGTCAATCGACTGTGAAGACGTTCTGTTGTCACTGGATCAGCAGCGACAAACGCAAGCCTTAGGTCTGGGCCTAGCCCTTTTGATACTGAGCGAAACACAGCCCAAAATACACCGTTGTCCGGCACCAGACTGTAATAGGGTTGCTGAGCAAGTAAGGCATAGTGATCATCAATTAACACCAGCACATTCGGAAACCGTTGTAGCACTTGGCGAATAGCTGTTGCTCTTTCTTCACTATAACAACACCCGGTAGGGTTATGGGCTCTCGGAGTAAACAATACGGCCCTAGCCCCTTTTTTTAGCTTGGATTCAAGCTCATCGACGATCATGCCATGAACGTCGATTTTCACACCTACTGGACGCATTCCAGCCAACTTGATAGCGGTCGAAGAGCCGAGATAGCACGGGTCTTCGACAACCACTTGATCACCGGGTAATAAGTGGGCTGACATTAAGCGTTCCAATGAATCGACCGCCCCACTGGTGATCGATAAACCCATGTTGTCCGGGCACACGTCTATGAACCACTCTCGACCAAACGTCTCAATATCAGACAAAATAGGCGCTTCACCATAGACAAACTGTCTCAGTTGCGCTTTTCTGGCTAATTGTTCAAGGTTGGGGAGCCATTCCTTAAGAAGATTGCCGTCAGCAAGATCCATTAACTTCGTTTCTGTTATCCCGTCTTGCTGCTGTTGTGATTGCCTCGCTTTAACGCGCGTACCTAAACGGCCTTTGGTCTCTGCCAACCCTGATTTTACCAAGCGTTGATAGACACCAGCGACAGTATTTCTGTTGACGCCGACATGTGCTGCAAGCTCCCTTACTGGAGGCAGCGAGTCTCCCTCTTTTAAATCTCCTGACGCAATCAAAGACCGAACAGACTCAAATAATTCCTGCCCGGTTTGCCCATTTATCTTGACTTTCATGTTTGTCCTATGACAATGTTTATATTGAACTATGACAATTAGTTTTTATGACTATGACTAAGATAACACTTGTGAGTGTTTATTTCATTATTGACGTCAAGTCCACCATCAACCAATTATCCAAAGGAATAATCCAATGATTTTTAAAGGAATAAGTGCCTTCCCTATTACCCCTATCTCAAACGAACAAGTCGATGTCGAGGCGTACTATAAGATTCTTGGCCGTCTAGTTGACGCCAAAGTAGATTCTATATGTGCACTGGGATCGACCGGCTTATATCCATACTTAAACGCAACAGAAAAACATGCGGCGATCTCAACAGCAGTCGAAATGGCAGGAAGTACTCCTGTCTTAGCGGGTATTGGAGCACTGAGATTAAGAGATGTGCTCGCGAATGCTCAACAAGCAGAACAACTTGGTGTCAAAGGGCTTCTACTCGCGCCAATTTCCTATCAACGTCTCTTTGATGAGGAAGTCTATGAGCTGTACCGGTCTGTGTCTGACAATGTTTCTGTGCCGATTTGTGTCTATGACAACCCTAGCGCGACTCACTTTACCTTTAGCGATCAGCTCCATGCCGAGATCGCTAAGCTTAAAATGGTGCAGTCAATAAAGTTCCCCGGAGCTCAATTTAAAAACCAAGGGCAAGATAGAGTTCAAACACTAAAAGAACGCGTACCTAAGGATGTAACTATTGGTGTCAGTGGTGACGCTTTTGCTTCTATGGGCATACAAAGCGGATGTGATGTTTGGTATTCAGTCCTCGCTGGTCTGTTTCCTCGTACTGCAAAACACCTATTTGAGCAAGCAAGACAGAGTAACCCAGAACAAGTGAGTAACTTATCTTTGAAATATGAAAAGTTGTGGCAATTGTTCTCACATAATCTTGGTGGCATGCGTGTAATGGTCAGTGCTGCTGAGCTTCTGGGCTATGCCGAGTCTCCATGTTTACCTGCGCCTCTCTCTGGATTAGACAGCGAATCCAAGCTCCAGTTGCAAAACCTTATCTCAGAACTAGACCTAGCTTAACGATGACCTTGGGGAAATAGATATGGACAATGTTAGTACCTCGAATTCAAGTGAGCAGGAACATAAACCTTTATTGCTGTTGTACTTTGGTCTTTCTTGCTTTGCGAGAACAGCAACAGGTGCTGCCATTGTCGGCGTATTGATCCTCTCATCTGAAAAAGGGATACCTAGCCATCAGATGGGGATACTTGCCGCTTGTCTGAGCGCCCCACATTTACTTGGCCCCATATGGGGGCGCTGGTTGGATATAGCGAACGACCCGAGAAAACTGATCGTGGTAGCAGCTTGTATCTATAGCACTTTCATGGCAATAACGACATTTTGGTTCCAACAATTAACATTGCCCGTTCTGATATTATTTCTTATTGCTTGTGGCAGTTCTGCACCCTATTTGATGGGCGGAATCAGTGGGCTACTGAACACTTTATTCAGTACCAGCAGTTTGATGAGAAGAAAAGCACATGCTTGGGATGTATGTAGCTACGCTGTTGGAGGAACTTTAGGTCCTATGCTCGTGGCTGGATTGACGGAAATCAGTGATACACAGTCAGCAATGATAACAATTGCTTTTTTTCCATTAATCAGTGCTCTGTTAATACTGAAGCTACCCAAGAGTGAACCGAATAACCTTAGTCCTGCTGCTGTGCCAAGCGTTACCATGGTCGCACGGCAAATAATCACCAATGGGCCGCTTACTCGTACCATGTACTTAACAGTAGCAACCTCATTTTCACTCGCTGCACTGCCAGTCTGCGCAATTTCTCTCGCTGAAGATTGGGGGCAAACTCAAAGCAGCTCCGCTACCCTCATTGCTCTGTACGGCGTCGGCAATTTATTAGGCTCTGTTTGTTTAATTCGCTTTCCCACTCTCAAAGAGCCACAACAGCTTATGACGCTATCAGCCATAGGTGTCTCAGGGGGGCTTTTTCTCGTTTCATTGGCTACTGCCTATGAATTCGGCCTGAGCGCTTACTTCATATGCGGTATGACCAATGCACTTTTCTTTGCTGCAAGTCTGACAGCTAGAGTTGACTACTCACCGAGGGAAAGTTCTTCTCAAGTGTTCATGTGGATTGCAGCTCTAAAAATTGCTGCTGTTTCCGTCGGTAGTACTTTTGCAGGTTTTATGGCTGATGAATCTCCTTATCAGTCAATATTGGCCAGTTTTTTTATCACCATTGGGGTCGCGGTTATGAGTGACATTCATAGGCGATTCACAAAAAGCAATAAAAACTAGCAGATACCTCATACAATAGGCCCAACTAAAGCTAAGAATTGTGAAACAAAACACCAGAGTAATAGCTATGAGAAAGCAATCAACAACAGTAAAACTATACTTTCTGTTGTTGAAGGCAGACAACGATCACAATAGGTTTTTTTGCACATGACGTATTCTAAATTTTAAAAAGTCATATATATCGCCTATTTTGCCATGATTTTGAATGGCTCCACTGGTAGCGATAAGAGACATTTCATTGAGAACTCTTTCAATCCTTTTGTAGTTAAATAACTTTATTCTACTTCTTAAGAAATCACGAGCACAATCATCATTAATACAAGCGTAATTGGAGTAAAACGACTTGGCATTCCTTTTCCCTAACGTTGTATTAGCACCAGCTCCTGTGATTCCTCTTATTTTGTGGCCAGCCCTCAGTAGCAAGCCGTTTGCTTTGCCTGGGGAAAAACGCAACGATTTAGCCATTACTTTCAAATTTGAGATGTCGCCTGAGTTTATATATTCAATGATATTATTCAATGGAAAGCTTGATTCAAAATGATTTTTTTTCTCTTCCCATTTAGACACAATATAGTCATGATCTATTTTACCAAAAACTGTTCTTCCATTTATGGTGCAAAGTCCAATATTTTTGATATGTAGATCATCCTCTACAAGTAAATAAGATAAAAGAACTATGGATAAAAGCCCCATTTCCTTAGGATACTCACATGAGTTAAGTATTTTTTTTACTTCTTTAAAATTAGGTAAAGCTTCAGAGCAAATTCCTATAATATTATTGTCACCGTCAACCATACATAAAGATTTTGACGCTCTATAGCCAATAATTTCTCGCCAAATTTCAGAGTACAGAACTTCCGCTAGTGCATTAGAACGTTCATGCTCAGAAATTTTTTTGCCAAAATATATTTTATGAGAGAAGTTATGTTTATACATCACGACAGCATGCGCTGAAGCACTAGCAGTACCAGATTGAGTTAAATGTTCAACGGGTATAGTAAAGCTATTATCGTAGTTATCAGTTGGCAAAAGAACCTTGTTGAGAGATTCAAGCTTATTGTTATATGAACTCTTATATGCGTTGCTAACATGGCTCCTCAACGAAGATGAGCTTGATTCTTTACCTCCCCCACTTAGAAGCTTCCGATCATTACTGCAAGAGCCAACTCTACTTAATTTAGTGGCCAACTTTATTAAAGTTGCATCGTTGATGGATTTCTTTATATATGAATCAATTAGTTTCGATAGTTCTTCCATTTCATCACAAGCTAATATATAGGAACTTAAAACTGTAGCCCTAGATATTTTCTTTTTCCTTGATATGACAGCCTTTCTTTTCTTTATAGTCATCATATAGTAATTAATAGATTTAATTAGATTTTGTTTTGTATAATTAAGTTTGGCTGACATAAATAACCCTTAAAAATAAACCATTTAAGTACGAAAATTAGCACTAGCCCCTTCAATAGTGACAATCAAATCAATATAGTCCAATGTGGCTTTTTTTCAAGTCGATTGTTCTTTATATCTAGGCATCCGATACTGATGGTTGAGGAACGACTATCTCGTCAATAATTGAATCTAGATCTCATTTTTATTTTCAAGGGACTATATCTTTTAGAGCAAGTTTATACCTCCATTTATAGGCCAAGCAACAAGGGCCAGCCTCCAATCTGGTTGCCTCAATCTTAATAAAAGAAAGATCTGTTCATCCATCTATACAGCGTACGACAAAGCATCATTTTGGCATTAAGTACACAAGTTATTACACTTTCATAAGAGCATAATTTGGCTCTATAGAACGGTGATGTATCGAGAGTAACTCGCCGTATCAGGCTTAAGGCTCACTGGCATTGGGTGCTAGTGGATAACGCTTGCAGTGCTGCAATGATTAAAATAGAAAGTTTACGAGCAGTCGTTCTTCCACGGACTCGCTGTCAGCTCGTAAGTTCACCATGATGGGGCTTGCAAGTAAAACAGTTGGCTGGAGAACATTATGAAAACACAACTTGGTACCTTGTTGTTACTGTTTAGTACGCAAGGGTTCTCACACTCTATTCTACCTGCGATTGACACAGGAAACCTTAACCTCTCCACATTGAAAAAACACAATATTCCGACTTTAATGACAGAACAAAGCTTCGTTTACAGACCTATAAAGCAACCTTTTTCCATCTCTGATTACTTCGAGAAGAGCTCAAAGTGGCTAGTGCTAGAAGAGGAGCTCAATCATTGGAGCGGGGCAATGGGGGTAGATCCTCGAGTGATATTGGTAACGCTGGCAGCATCTCATGATATGCCACTCGCTGACATACTATCTGAGTCCGAGTTAGAACATGTTAGGAGCGAAATTAAACATGTTGCAAACCGCCTCTCTCAACTTTTCTATCACGCAAAGCAAAAACCAGAAGCACTAGATAGCGCAGCCACCTTTGCCATTGTGTCATCACTCAAGGATATCCAACAATGGTCTAATTGGCAGACATTGTATTCACAGCGATTTGGAGCCCCGAAGGCAGAGGAAGAAGCAAGCTTTGCTTCTCCTCCAGATATGCAGTGGCCATGGAGGGCTGGATACAACTGGATACCCAATGGCCCACATTCACATACAGGTTCAGGCTATCCGCTCTCGTCAGTTGACCTTTCATATGACTGGCCACGATGGGGAGAACAAACTTATAGTGTCACCGCTGCGCATGAAGGGTACGTTTCCGTGTTTTCTCGTTGCCAACTGAGGGTAACAGCACCAAATGGATGGGCGACAAACTATTACCACATGGATGGGATACAAGTTCAAGATGGGGCTTGGGTGTCCAAAAACCAAAAAATCGGAACCTACGCCAATCAGAGAAACATTGCTTTATGTCAAGGGGGGTCTTCAACAGGGCCACACCTACACTTTTCGTTGTTGTATAACGGACGTTTTGAGTCATTACAAAATGTTTCATTTGGTCCATACACTATTGACGTAGGTCGCTACAGCTACGATAGCCATTGCAACTACACGTGGATGCTAGATGCTAGAACCAACTCCAAACAATGCTTTTGGTATCGGGTAGATAATCCTTAATATTTTGCAGCTATCTCTCGATTTCTTTTCGGGAGATAGCTCTAGGTTCATTGAGGCAATAGAGACGTTCAGCTTGCGAGATAATCTTCAAAGAAGTCAATCAGACAACGCACTGTTGGCGACAAATGCTTTCGGGAAGAATACAAGGCATACACCATCATCTGTTGGGGTTTCCATTCTGGAAGTATTTGAACTAGTTTACCACTCGATAAATATTCATCTGCCAAATATCTTGGCTGAACCGCTAAGCCGGCACCACTTAATGCCGCGTGCAATAATACCGTCGCCTCATTCGCTGTCAGCTTACAATGCACCTCTACCGCTTTGTGCTCGTCACCTTTAGTCAAGTGCCACACATGTCGCTGGAAGTTTTTGTACCCTAAGCACTGAAATCGCGATAAGTCTTCCGGCTTACTCACCTCAACGTTTGCAACATAACTCGGAGAGGCAACAATCACAGAGTCACATATCGCTATCGGTTTACCAATCAAAGAGGGATCTGGGTTAGAAGCAATTCTGATCGCCAAATCGATTTGACTGTCTGCCATGTCTGTCACTGAATCTTGAAGATCGATATCAATACTGACCTTTGGATGTAACTGCATAAACGCAGAAACCGCAGGTATTAGCTGCGAAAAGCCAAACGACATACTGGTCGCCACTCTTACCGTTCCTGTTAGTTCGTCACCAGTATACGTTGTCGCTGTGAGCTTATCAGCCTGCTCCAACCATTGCTCGACCTGCTTGAGACAAGACTCCCCTGCCGTGGTAAGAGACACTTTGCGGGTCGTCCTATGCAGCAGTCGCACACTCAGCCAATCTTCCATGGCTTCGACATATCGAGTGACCATTGGCCTCGACATATCAAGCCTATCCGCCGTGGCAGTAAAACTGCCCGACTGTACGACGTCGACAAATACTTTAGCAGCGGTAAGTCTATCCATCTATATGTTCGATTTAAGAAACAATGTTGTTAACTATGGTGTGTTTTTCTGGTCAGGTCAATGACCTATTATCCCCTTGTCCCAACAAACAACCCTGTTAATGGAGAGAATGATGAAAAGACTTACCCTACTTGCTGCTTCGATGCTGATCGCAACGAATACTTTTGCAACTGAACAATCCAACCTCACTTTTGATGTTTACAACGCTGACCAAAATAGCTTCCACGTGAATTCAACGCTAATTATCGGCGAAACTGAGGTTATGGTTATCGACACTGGTTTCACAAAAGCGGATGCACTTCGTATTGCAGCAAAAGTGCTGGATACAGGTAAAACGCTGAAAACGATCTTTGTTAGCCAGGCGGATCCTGATTACTATTTTGGTGCAGAAGTACTGCATAGCTTGTTCCCAGAAGCGCAAATCATTACAACACCTGCAGTAAGAAAAGTTATCGAGGAAAAACTGCCGACCAAACTTAAGGTGTGGGCGCCGCGCATGGGCGATAACGCTCCAGTAACACCTTATATTCCAACAGCGTACACCGCTTCTAGTTTAACCATTGACGGCCATACCATTGAAATTCATGGTACTGATGGTGACATTGCCCACCGACCGTATCTTTGGATTCCATCAGAAAAAGCGGTACTGGGTAACGTTTCAATATATGGCACAAACCTCCACCTATGGATGGCAGATGCCCAAAGCAATGAAAGCCAAGTACTTTGGTCTGAACAATTGGAAGAAATCCAGTCATTGAAACCAGAAGTCGTTGTCCCAGGGCATATGATCTCCGGTACAAAACTTGACGCGAGTTCTATTCAATATTCTCACCAATATCTTCAGGATTTTAAGCAGGCGAAGAGAACAACCAAAAACAGTGAGCAACTGATTGAAAAAATGAGAACTAAATATGGTGAAGCAGCGTTGCCTGTTGCCCTGAGTATTGGAGCGAAAGTCCATAAGGGAGAAATGGAGTGGTAACAACCATGATGTGGCGGTGTTCTAACACCGCCACATCACGAAGATAATTGTAAATCAAGGATAATATTTTAGCGAACAGACGCCGTTTTCAATGTCTTAACTAGTAAATCATGTAAATAGTCTACCGCTCTGGAGCCTTTGGACGCTTTGCTGCGATAAACAGCGACTTCCATTGGTTCTAATGGGCCCAATCCATGTTCCAGCCCCAATACCTCGAGGTGTTCTGGCACACTACACTGAGTAAACACCGCTACGGCCAGCCCACTCTCAACCGCTGCAATCTGTCCAGCAACACTTGAACTGTTGTAAACCACTTTATAGGGCCTGCCATGTTGAGCCAATGAGTTGATCGCGCTGCGCCTGGCTAGACTTGAGCTTTCATAAACGGCGATAGGCAAAGTCTCTCTGCGCCAAATTTCAAATTGTGGAGCCCCTACCCAGACCATCGGCTCCTGAAAAAGCAGAGTTCCTCTACTGGCGTTATCTCTTGAAACTAACGTCAAGTCTAGGTCGTTGCTCTCAACTCTTGGGATTAGCGAAGTGGATTGCTCACAATCGAGTTCGATTTCAACGCCCGCAAAACGAGAAGCAAAGTTTCTTAATATCGGTGTTAAATACTCTGCAGCGTAGTCTTCGGGTACACCTAATTTCACCTGACCGACTAGCTCATTGCCATGAAACGCAGCCTGCGCTTCTGAGTGTAAATCGAGTATACGCCTAGCATAGCCCAATAAAACCTGACCTTCTTCTGTGAGATCTATGTTTCGGCTGCCCCTGACGATTAGCCTCCTGCCTGTTGCATTTTCCAATTTTTTCAAATGCATGCTAACAGCCGATTGTGAACGGTGTACGCTTGCCGTGGCGTTGGACAAAGAACCAGCGTCTACGATAGCAACAAAACTCTTTAACCAGTCAATTTGCAGATCTTGATTATTCATTATTCGATTTTCGAATGGGTAATTTCTGAATTATGCGCTTTTCGATTTCATCATTCCAGTTTACTGTTTGATTCCTTTAACATCACTCATGAAAATGACTAACTCTATGCTCGAAAAAGAATTAAAACTAGAGTATCAATCAGTTCAACATGGCTTTATTAGCTTATTACCGATCTCGATATTCGTTGTGGTTTTTGGCACTGCGTATGGGCTGGCGGCGGTTCAGGTTGGGCTGAGTCAATCGTCTGCTTTGTGGATGAGCACGCTGGTTTTTGCTGGCGCTTCTCAGTTTGGTGCATTAGAACTGTGGGGAACGCATGTCCCTGTCTTTCCATTAGCTATCACGGTATTTGCCATCAATGCACGCCATCTTCTTATCGGGGCAACGCTATATCCTCACATTAAAGCCATGAAAGCTTTACCACGTTACGGAGTGATGTTATTGGCATCAGATGCCAACTGGGCCATGTCGATGAAAGCGTTTGGGAATAATGAGCACTCGAAAGGGCTAGGCATTTTGTTTGGAGGTGGTCTAGCAATATGGATATTCTGGATTATAGGCACTTGGGTCGGTGTTTATTTTGGTAACGCGATTCAAAACCCATCCGCTTATGGCATTGATATGGTAATGGGATGTTTTTTGCTCACCATGGTGCTAGAAGGTAACAAAGAGAAGGGAACTTACCTTATCTGGGCATCTGCTGCCTTCTCTTCTATTGCCGCGTATTTGTATCTACCAGAAAATGCTCACGTGATTGTTGGTGCCCTAACTGGAGGTATTGCTGGCGTGCTTGTAGGAGAAAACAAACATGAACATTGAGACGACCGAACTAGGCACATTGGCGATCATAGCAGTGATGACCATCGTCACCATTGTGACTCGGTGGGGTGGCATCTATGTAATGTCTTACATTCCTATCAGTCAACGCGTGCAGCAGTTTATTGCCGCTATGTCGGGCTCGGTGCTAGTCGCGATTATAGCGCCGTTATTTATTACCGGGGACATGGGCGCTAAGCTTGCTTTGCTGGTTACTGCTCTTGGTACACTGGCTTTTAAACGGCCACTCACATCCATCACCCTAGGAATTGTCCTAGCGGCTTTAACAAGAACTTTTTAACGATATTGGTTAGATGCAGAGCCTCGCTTAAGGCTCTTTTCAATTCAAGTTAAGTTGTCGCTGTTTTCAGATTACTCAACCACTTTTTAATCGGTTGAGTAATCCAGTATCGTAAAACAAACAGCCCAATCTGGCACAAAATATACTCACGGCGGCAATAAAGCATACAGACGTAATCAAACTTCTCCGTTGTACCTTCAAACAAGATCTTGGGATAAATGTACTTTTGCCTTTCAGCGACTTTGGGATTACGAGCACCTGCCATGAAATAGCGCTTTTTCATACGATACGCCTCCCAGCTTGCACGAATAAAGACAAAACCACGTTCAAAGTCCGATAGCTCTTGTTCAACCCAAAGTCCACCACCTTCAACAATATTATCCGTGGCATATTGAAGGGAGTGCTTTTCCATGTGTTGTGGTAAATCTGCAACATAAACCAAAGGATGGTCGCAGTTGACTGTATACCCTGCACACATCTGCCCTTTTGAATCGTAAAACGCTCTGACACACGTTCGGCTTTTAAGTTGCTCTATATTACTCGTATTACCCGATATGGATTGGTAGTGCTTGGCAAACTCCAGAAAGTCACTATCTCTGGAAAGGCGTTTGCTCGATAAGATCATGCTTTACTGTCCTCTGAAAATTTGTAAGGAACCGCCATCTGATAACGACCTGGAGAAACAATGTCATCCGGATCAAACGCGGCTTTGATACGACTGCGAAGTTCTAATGCGTCTTGCTCCAGCTCTGACTCACCATTGAATGGCATTTCATCAACGGCACGTCGATAACACGGCCACTGGTAGCGTCGATATAAAGCGCGCAATTTACGCACTAACTCTGTCGCTCTGCTCACTTCATCTGGATTACCGGCGTCGTAATAAATACTGATAATCGCCTGACACATGTAAGCATTAACGGCGGTTAACGTGACACCAAATTCAAACCCTGCTTTGTCAAAAGCTTGCTGTGACAAACGCATACATTTTTCAACCTCTTCGCCAACCATCGCAAGCGTAGGTGCAACCCAATAAAAGCCAGCCCCATCTTCCACAGGGTTCATTTTTTCCGGAATGTTTCCACGATAGCGCCAATAGCAACCTTTGAGTGCCAAATCTTTAGGGTTCCCCTCGAGCATATCCATCATCTCAGTAAATTCATTGAGACTACTCTGCAAGCGCTGGTACACCGGTAGGCGCCCAAGCAAGCGACTGGCACTGATCGCTATTTGATTCATTTGTTTCAGCTTTGCCAAACTAACTACATTGACTTTAGCGATGGGTTTAAGCAGTGCTTTTACCCGTGCGGCTTTAGCTTTTGCTACTGCCTTAGTGCCTGTGATAACAAACGCACCCGACCAAGGAGATAAGTTGTATTGGTTGCACAGAGATTCAACATCCTTCTGGTTCGCACCATTACTCGTGCTCCACTTGTTAAAATCGAATCGTTCCATCATGGTTAGCATTCGGTAGGTGTTCCCTAAGTGAGGCAAACCATCAATACTGCCTTCTGACTTCAGCCGGCGCATAATATCGATATATGAAGGCAAATCACTTGCATCTCTAAGGCGAACCAAACAACGTAAGCTCGCTTCTGGTTTAAGCATCAGTTCGAAC
Source organism: Vibrio neptunius (assembly GCF_000967495.1). Classification (GTDB taxonomy): domain Bacteria; phylum Pseudomonadota; class Gammaproteobacteria; order Enterobacterales; family Vibrionaceae; genus Vibrio; species Vibrio neptunius. The sequence continues at coordinate 144,624 of NZ_JXXU01000001.1, forward strand.
TTTATTTTACTGATCACTGCAATATTGTTCTGAGTGAATAGCTCGTGAAGATTGGCGGCTAGGCCAGCTCGACCACAGTACCGTGAGCTTTGATTCAACTTCATTAACTTACCATTGGCTAAGATCAATTCGCTGATCGTAAAGTGCTGGCTTCGATTACCAACAGGACCGTGACCAAACCCTCTCTCTAATATGTTCCCCATTAGACTGGTATCTGGCCCAGCTCCCGTGCAATCCAGCATCCATGGTGTGTGTTTGAGATATGCGGAAACTTGGCCTTGTGTCACACCAGGCTCGACCTCAATCACTCCAAGCTCTTCATCAAAGCTCAGTATTCGATTCATTCGACTAAGATCAAGCAAAGTACAACCATCACTGGCAGGTGTTTTGCAACCATACCCCCAGTTGTTGCCTTTACCCACAGGATATACAGGCAGCTTTTTTACATGCGCTTGTTCAATAATTTGTTGCAACTCCAAACCATTTTCGGGATGAAGAATTTGCGGGACAATGCGCGAGTGATGGCCAAGCCCACTGCGCAGTTCGATTGGCTGATGCAAATCAACCTGTTCCACAACAGATGACACGTGTAGCTCCTTTACTGGTGAATAATTTAGCTATCAAGGTGTTACCAGACAGCTTTGTCTGCTGTTTTAATTAGGGGCAGGATTATCTCAGCAGCTTAAATACCAAACAACACACATATATGTGGAGTGAATGCATTCAGCAAAAACAAGTAGATAACAACATTAATATTGATCCAGTAAACACAAACAAATGAATGGGTAAGTGTTACTGATGCGTGAAAGTTAATGAGAGGAAAAGAATGTGCTCATGACCCCATGAACACATTGAGGCTATCGGTGATGTCGGTACAACTCGTCCAATGCGACAGATAATCCGTCTTCTTTGACAATACGGATGTGTTCACGGGACAAGTCGCGTGCGTTGGTCACACCACATGAGTGGGCAATCAGACCAATGCCATAGTGAATATACTTGTTGTAATTCGCAACACGCTCCATTTTGTCCTCTACATTCAACCCTTGTTGGAGACGAACGTCATGAGTGGTGATACCTGTCGGACACGTGTCTTTATTGCATTGCAAGGCTTGAATACAACCCAGTGCCAGCATGTGGCCCCTTGCAGAAACAACAAAGTCGGCACCTAGTGCTATTGCCCACGCGACCTTAGAAGGCGTGATAAGCTTGCCAGAAGCCACCACTTTAATTCTCGGAATTAAACCACGCTCATTAAGTAAATTGACTACAAGAGGAAGGCTTTCTTTCAACGGCAGCCCGACATAGTCCATCAGCGGTTGAGGCGCTGCTCCGGTGCCTCCGTCAGCACTATCTATCGTAATAAAATCGGGCGCACTGTCATGACCTCTCTGATCAATTTCATCGAGTAACTCATTGAACCATACTAGCGAACCAATGACACTTTTGAACCCAACAGGTTTGCCCGTCACTTCTCGGATACGATGAATCATATCCAGTAAGTCACTCACATTACGGATATCCTTATGCCCATTCGGGCTGATCGAGTCGTGCCCCTGAGGGATACCGCGAATTTGAGCAATTTCAGCGGTCACTTTGCGTCCAGGCAGTATGCCACCTTTACCTGGTTTCGCCCCCTGGCTGATTTTTATCTCGAACATTCTGACATTATCTCGCGCAGCCAGCTCTGTTAGCTTCTCATCAGAAAGATGACCATCTTGGTCTCGAACACCATACTTCGCAGTGCCAATTTGGAACACAATGTCACACTGGCCTTCCAAGTGATACGAGCTTAAACCTCCCTCTCCCGTATTCATCCAACATCCGGCGATCTTTGCGCCTTTGGACAAGGCTCGCACCGCAGGCTTTGATAAAGCACCGAAACTCATTCCAGAAATATTGAAGATCGATGACGTGGTATAAGGCGTTCGACAACCCTCACCTATGGTGACCGCGGCTGGGGATACCGCGTCTTCCTCCAAAGTGGGAAACGCACAATTCATAAACATGATGGTGCCTGTAGCGTCCAGATTTCGGGTAGAGCCGAAGGCTATCGTGCGATCAACATTTTTCGCCGCTTTATATACCCAGCTACGTTCTGCACGATTGAAAGGCATCTCCTCTCTATCCATCGCAAAGAAATATTGCCTGAAGAACTCTCCCTGTTTCTCAAACAAGTAGCGAAAGCGTCCGATAACAGGGTAGTTATGTCGAATGGCATGTTTGTGTTGGCGTTTGTCTGCAACGTACATATATAGAACACTGATAACACCAACCCCAATCGCGATAATGAAAAGCCCTGAAAATAGATCGATCCCTATGACAAAAAATTCACCCATTTTATGCTCCATTAGTCTTTGTATTTTCTATTTGTATAGACCGTCTTCATCAATATAGTTGACGATCTGGAGCCATTTTAATTTTTTCAATCAATAAGAACGTATTGCATCATCTACAAGCTTTCAAACAACAAACTGACCATTTTATAAACGCCCTCTCCTAACCCCTTAGCCCGCATCAAACTTTCTACCTAATTGACGTTCCCTTTACAACTCAAATGTAAGCTCAGTTAAAGTATTGTTTTTACGAACTAAGTCCAACGCAGTGTTTTATATATAGTCGATGTTTATCAGTCTTAACAACGCCACCGCCGACTCTAGACCGAAACGAATACGTCATATGTCAACGAGCAATGGTCACTAGAGGTTCGTATCAAACCAAATGTTTATCATCTCACCTATTAAAGGATTACTATGAAACTAAAAGGAAAAAAAGCGTTCATTACCGGTACAACGTCAGGTATCGGCTTGGCTATTGCGCGCCGTTTCTTTGAAGAAGGCGCTACGATTGCTATTAACGGACGAAATGCAGAAAAGCTGGAAACCATTAATAGGGAGTATTTTGAAAACAAAGCCCTCGAAGTCGTCGCAGACATTTCCAAAGTGGAAGATATTGCTTCAGCGTATGAATTGCTTGAAAGAGAATTTTCTCAACTGGATGTATTGGTTGTTAATGCAGGGGCCTATCAACTAAAGCCTTTTACAGAAACAACTGAACAAGACTTTGACGACATGTTTGCACTCAACGTTAAGGGCGCTTTCTTTACTATGCAATATTCTGCGCCGTTATTGAGAGAAGGTGCATCAGTTATTTCAATTTCTTCTGTTGGCGCGCTCCATGCTAATTGGAATCAAGCGCCTTACAACGCTTCAAAAGCCGCTATCTCATCATTGACCAAAAGCTTCGCATGTGGGCTTACTCATAAAAAGATCCGTGCCAATACCATTTCGCCAGGTGTCACTGAAACTGAAATTTGGGACAAAGTTGATTACCGAGAGCAGGTTAACCAAGTCGCCAAAGACGGAATTCCTCTCGGAAGAAAAGGCTCCGTCGAAGAAGTCGCAAGCGCTGCGCTTTTTCTCGCCAGTGATGACTCTGCTTTTATGACAACCAGCGATCTGATGATGGATGGTGGCGTCACCTACATCAATGATCCAAAAGATTGGGGTCATAAGCAGTAAGCCAGTGAATCTACTTAAAAGGAGCCTTTGATGAGGCTCCTTTTCGATTTTGAAATCATAATTTAGTTTTTTTCCATTTTTGAAAATTAAACTTTACCACCATTATTCCATCGCTCAATTCAATACTATCGCTATTAAATACACGCCTACACCCAAGCCAGTTCATGTCTAGGAGAATACTATGTCTAAAGCGATCTTAATCATCGATTTAATCAACGATATTATTCATCCCGAGGGAAAGATACCAAGCTGTGCGCAACATGCGAGCCAAATGAATGTGATTGCTAATACCAATCATGCATTGAACTTTGCTAGGGAAAACAAATGGTTAGTAGTTCACATTAAGGTAGGCTTTGATGTAAACTATGCAGCACTGCCCAAGTCTTCTCCAGTTTTCGGTAAAGCGGACCAGTATCAAGCATTAAAACTAGGAAGTTTTGGTACCGAATTTCACCGCGATGTCGACTTTCGAGAAAATGAATTGATCGTCGTAAAACCAAGGATTAGTGCATTTTACAACACATCATTAGAGGCCACTCTGCGCGCCAACCAAGTTACACAGCTTTATCTTACAGGTGTAAGTACTGAATGGGCGATTCAGTCCACAGCCAGAGAGGGTCATGACCGTGACTATAAAATCACTATCTTGGAAGACTGTTGTGCCGCATCTTCACATCAGGCTCACCTAGCTTCCTTGACGATGCTTAGCCGCATAGCGACGCTAGCAAAAGTCGACGACTTAAGCCGCAAAGAAAAGTAATGACTTGTTCAAACTGCACAAAAAGGGAGCCAATTGAAGCTCCCCCCTTTATTATCTGAAATGGATTAAACAGATTCGGACAGCCTGAGTGACAAAACCTCATCAAAAAACTGATCGCCTAGTTCGAGTTTTATACCCAATAAATCGCTATTGATTCTCGAATCATATATAGCAAACATGCTCATTAATTTTTTACACATGTCTGCTAAACGGCGATCTTCTGTCAACGTCGCAATCAAACCATTCTCGGCGTAATCTTCTGGGCAATTGACGTGCATGTCATCCAATACTCCAAAATGAGTGCGTTTGACTCCTAGTTCCTTCATCAACTGTGAACAAGAGGGTTCACCGCGATATTTAAGCGTTTTCAAACAAGGTGACAAGGTAACAACAAACACCGCATCCGATGAAGGTTCACCATAAACTTTCCTGAACGCTTCATAAGCATTACGCTCTGCGTGTTTCCAATTTTGTCCATCTCTTGTGCTTGTCGCAAATACTTTGTTGTCACCATCGACTAAACAGCTTGCAACAATTCCCACATCCCTTTCGTACCATCTGTCAATCAGGTAACCTATTGTTTCTAATAGTAACCTATCCAGATTTTCAGCCAGCATTGTTTGTACTCTTACTGTTGTTTTAATTATGTGACTGTATCAGAACGAACTTAGCATTAGGACATAAATCAGCACCATTATGTGATATCTGTTACATATAAATGACAACTTGCTTTCAAGCACCTGTTTTTATGCAAATAATTGCGCTACTGAAAGATAAATAGGTTTAGGTTTTTGAAACATGGAACAAGCTCGAGACTCTCGAATTGACTTAGCGCTTTATGACCTGATCGAACAGAAAAAAAATAGAGATGGCAAATTTACAAGACAAGACCTCGCTAATGCTATTGGCGTAAATCCCTCAATATTAACTCGGATTGCTCACGCCGACCCAATGAAAAGGCAAACTAACCCCCAGCTACACACGCTGCAGAAGATTGTCGAATTTTTTCAACTCGATGGGTTTGATATTACTTTAAATGACCTCATTCAGCAGGAAACGCAAAGGGTTGTCTTCTCCGAAAACACTCATCGCCAGCTCCCTACTAACGAAATAACGATACCACTCTTTAAGCTTTATAGTGACCTGAACAGGATTGGCAAAATTACCACTGATGTTGAGGTGAATGACAGCGTATTAGTCGGTTTCAAATCCGATGAGTTCATTCCTCCTTTCTTTAAAAAGGGGACGGTTTTCGTCGCTAACAGAGAATCTCTGCCTGAAGTAGATAATCTTGTTGTAGTAAAGTCAGGGTCATCTGGTTGCTTCCAGTTAAGAAAAGTTGCCCAAGATGAAGCCAATATGAAAATCTATCTTATCGATGTACGAAACCCTCATCTCAAATACGAATTCTCAGTGGCATCTTTTATCGGAGTAGTTCATCAAATCAACGCAAAAATCTAATAAGTACATCTGCATGTCGATACTCACAAATTTTCTATCCTCTATCGATGGAAAAATTAATAGCTATCTTGGTTTGAGTAAACCAATTTATGTCCCACTATATACTGAAATTATCGATGATGAAGTATTTCTATACAGTAGAATAAAAAACAAAAGGCATATTATCAAAGAAAATATTAAGGACGTCAGTATAGAAGACAACTATTCCTTGGAAGACCAAAGAAAAATCATTTCTGCTGTAAGTAATCTTATGTTTGCAGGCTTACATTGTAAAAAACACGACGACGTAGTAAAAATGGAATATCACAATGAGTGACACTTTAAATATTAACAGAAGCATTATTAACAAACCAATTGTTTCAAATTATCTCTGGTTTCTTGTAATGAGTTACTCGATTGTTATCATCCTTTCGAATTGGTTCGCAGGGCGATTGATCAGTCTGTCAGGTGATTTCTCTACCGGTGCTGGTGCGTTGATCTTCCCACTCGCCTTTCTTTTGTCGGATATCATTACCGAGGTTTACGGTTACAAATGGGCTAGGGTTGCGGTTTGGTGTGGTTTTCTCTTTAACACTATCTTTTTAGTATTGGGACAGATCGTTATCCTTCTGCCCAGTCCGGACTATGCGATACAAAGCAATGAAATGTTTGACTCTGTTTTGCAAACCAGTGGAAGAATTGTCATTGCATCAATACTAGCTTACCTCATAGCCGAACCCGTTAACTCTTATATCATGGCTAAGACAAAAGTCTGGTTCAATGGTAAATATATGGGTGTTCGCTTTATTTTATCTACTACTGTTGCGTCGTTTATCGATAGTAACATTATGGGAACTGTCGCATTTTATGGAAAAATGCCTCTTTACGAACTATTTATCTTTAATGTCACACTTTGTTTTGTCAAAGTATTCATTGAGCTGATCATAACACCTTTATCCACTTCATTTACTAGAAGACTTAAAGATATTGAAGGCTCAGACATTTATGATATTGATACAAACTTTAATATTTTTAGTTTTGACACCAAATATTCAGAAAAGTCGAATAAATTTAAAAAATAATGATAACGATCACCTGATATAATAAGGAGATTAACAGTAGTTTGAAATTTGAGACTGACAATTGTCCTCATACCGATAACATAACAATCGAACTTTAAAGCATCCATGCAATTTTGGTCAATCGATAGGCTCCTTCGGCTACTGCCTACTCTGTTGATCTGACGCTTACTTACCGAGAGGAAGTTATGATGAATGACATTGACGAGCTAAAACGCTGGGTTGAGATTGTTCAAAGGTCAGCAATCCCTGCTCAAGGCGAAGAGTTAACCGCTGATGAGCGAGCGGCCTTGGCACAAAGCTGTCGAGTGCTAGCGCAAACTGCTCAGCTTATCGCCGAGAAAATAGCCGCTTGACTAGAGAATAGTTTAGTCGCGCTAATATTACGCAATAAAAAAGCTCCACAGTCTATTTTGGAGCTTTTTGCTTTTGTGCATCCAGAAATTGACGACCTCATAGATGAGATAACGGCCAATTTTGGCTATGAATACCATATAGCCCCACATAAATGAGGCTTTGATTCATATCCGAGCGTTAACCATCAATGCCTTTCGACTTTAGGAATTCTGAGTAAGTACCACGAAAATCGTTAATCTTGCCGTCTTTAATTTCCAGAATTCGCGTTGCCAAAGAATCGACAAACACTCGATCATGCGAAACGAAAAACAAGGTACCCTTGTATTGTTCAAGCGCTGAGTTCAACGACTCGATGGATTCCATATCCATGTGGTTAGTTGGTTCATCCATTAACAGCATATTGGGTTTATGCATCATGATTTTTCCAAGAAGCATTCGGCCCTGTTCGCCACCAGACAGCACCTGAACAGACTTTTTGATGTCGTCTTGAGAGAACAGCATGCGCCCTAGGAAACTACGAACAACCTGCTCGTCTTCACCTTCTTGCCGCCACTGTCCCATCCAATCCATCAGATTCATATCTTCGGCAAAATCTTGTGCATGATCCTGAGCGTAATAACCGATGTTGGAGTTTTCAGACCATTTGAACTCACCACAACGTGGTTGAAGAGCACCCACTAGTGTATTGAGAAGCGTCGTTTTACCTACGCCGTTCTCACCGATAATTGCAACACGCTCACCAACTTCGAAAATTGCGTTGAAATCTGAAAATAGATCGTCTTCAAAACCTTGCGAGAGGTTTTCTACAATTAGAGCATTCCGGAATAGCTCTTTTGATTGCTCGAAACGAATAAACGGGTTTTGGCGGCTTGATGCTTTCACTTCTTCTAACTGAATCTTGTCGATCTGCTTAGCACGAGAAGTCGCCTGTTTGGCTTTAGAAGCATTTGCAGAGAAGCGTGCAACGAAAGTTTGTAGCTCAGCAATTTGCGCTTTCTTCTTCGCATTGTCAGACAACAGACGCTCACGTACCTGAGAGGCAGCGGTCATGTACTCGTCATAGTTACCTGGATAAACACGCAATTCACCGTAGTCTAGGTCAGCCATATGAGTGCATACTGAGTTTAAGAAGTGACGGTCGTGCGAGATGATAATCATGGTGCAGTTACGCTGGTTCAGCGTTTCTTCCAACCAACGGATAGTATCCATATCCAAGTTGTTGGTGGGTTCGTCAAGAAGCATAATATGCGGGTCTGCAAACAGCACCTGCGCAAGAAGCACACGCAGTTTCCAGCCTGGTGCCACTTCGCTCATCAAACCGTAGTGCTGTTCTTCTGGAATACCAACGGCCAAAAGAAGTTCACCTGCTTTGGCGTCGGCCATGTAACCGTCCATCTCAGCAAATTCAACTTCAAGCTCAGCAACTTTGATTCCGTCTTCTTCGCTCATCTCTGGTAGAGAATAGATACGGTCACGCTCTTGCTTTACCTTCCACAGTTCTTTGTAGCCCATGATAACGGTATCGATAACCGTAAACTCTTCATAAGCGAACTGATCCTGATTCAGCTTAGCAACACGCTCGTTTGGATCGTAACTCACGTTACCTCCAGTCGGGTCTAACTCACCGCTCAGAATCTTCATGAAAGTCGACTTACCACAACCGTTAGCACCAATCAGGCCGTAACGATTTCCTTCGCCAAATTTCACTGAAATATTTTCGAACAGTGGTTTCGCACCAAATTGCTGCGTGATGTTATTTGTACTTATGATGAGAGTATCCCCCTACAATTTCTCTATATATTTCATTGAGATAGAGAAATTATTATTGAAACAGATAAGAATTTGCGCAAAGTATAGCAGTTTGGAACTGTGAACTACATCAATTGTTCAAATCCATTTCCTTTTCAAGACACTTTTTGCCACCGTTGATGGTTTTTCAAAAATACAAGCGCCCTTTCGAGGGCGCTTCATATGTCGTTTAAATTGCTTGCCAGCTGCTGAGCTCGACACAGCGTCCGCGATACAAGACATCACTTTCTGGATCACGATTTTTAGTCACCAATAACTCAGAACTGTTCTTCAGTGCCTGCCATTCTGTAGGCGACATATAACGAATATCATTCACGTTCTGCAAACTATCGATCAATTGAAGCTCACCACTCTCGGAGTCTCTCATCCACACCATAGCCCTATCCATCGGAACGTCATCCATACTTAGATTACGCTGCATACGTAGACTCGATTGGCCGGGTTTGTCGCCCTGATATGCCACCAGCGCAAAGTGGTTTCTCTGGGTCTCTGAAGACATCATGGCTAAATAACTCACCGGGCGAACCTGAGCAATTTCAATGGGTAAAGAGGGTTGTAATAAAATCGGTCGCAGCCCAATACCCGCTAACAGTGAAAGCGCCATACCTGTCGGTAGCCACCACCAACGTATACGCCTTGCACCTCGACGAGAATTAAATGTTCGGGCAGATATATTTTTCCACACTCTTTTTGGTGGACGTTTTAAGTCATGTTCAGAAGATTCCAACTCTGTGCAAGGATTCAGACCAGATAAATGCTGTTGCCACAGCTCTACATACTCCCACCACGTCGTGTCTGCTTTCATCAGGGCCTCTAACCTGCGTCTTACCCGAGGCGTTTGCGTACCTAACACGTATTCACTGGCTAGCCTATCTCTTAGTTCAGAGTTCTGGTAACGGCGGGTCGTTAATCGGTCAGACATCGTTTCAGCTCCTGTAGCCCACGGCGAATCCAAGACTTTACTGTGCCAAGTGGCGTTTTAATGTGTTGGACGATCTCCTGATGGCTCATCCCGTGTTTATAGGCCAGTACTATCGCATTCCTTTTCTCTTCGCTGAGAGATTGTAAACAACGTTCAAGCCCAGTTTCTGCAGTCGATAAGACTTGCCGTTCAGCTTGCTCCAATGATTTTTCCAGCGGCTCTTCTCTCCGCCTGTTGCGCTTCCTGACTTCATCAATAGCAAGGTTCCTCATACTTTGACACAGCCAAGCCCATGGATAATCTAATGGGTATCGGTTGTCGCTATACCAGAGTTTAACGAAGCCTTCCTGAAGCAATTCCGCCGCGACTTGTTCGTCTTTTACGACACTGCAAATCAAGCTGAAAAGTTTTGTGCTGGTTAACTGATAGAGCGCTTCGAAAGCCTCACGGTCTCGAAGCGCTACTTTGGCAAGCAGTAAACCTATTTGATGTTTATCTGTACTCACACTTTCCTCATTGGGTAACAAGATGCCAAACGTTTTTCACACCATCGCCACTGGTGTCACCCGGATTCTGGTCCTTAAACCAACGATAAAGCGGTTTACCCTCAAATGTCCATTGATATGAGTTATCACTTCGCTGCGTAACCCCGAATCCTCCGGTCAACTTAAGGCTTTCGATACCTTTTTCAGTTAGCTCGGAATCCACGTAGGCGGGCGGCCATTTCACTTCACAATCCCCATTACAAACCGATTGATTGGTACTGTCTTTATCGAAGGTATAGAGTGTTTGATTGCCACCATCGACCAAGAAACGACGTGTGCCATCATTAAACAACTTAATTGTCACATCATCGGCACGAGCAAGTGGCCATACACCTTTCACGCCAGCTCCAGTTATATCACCCGGCTGGTTATCTTTAGCCCAACGATACAATGGTTTTCCCTCTAAAGCCCATTGCTTGGCGCCATCTGCACGAACTATCTGGCTAAAACCTGTTTGCCCTGCAAACTGCATACTATTGCGCCCTTCAGCCAACAGTGGTGGCCATAACGCCTCGCAGTCTCCTTTGCATACCGATTTCCCGATTGGGTCCTTAGCAAAAGTGTAAAGAGATTTACCTGTATCATCCACGTATACCTCGCCGAAGCCAGTATCGACTGTCGGTGCGGACGCCATAGCGTAGCTGGTTGGAATGAACATTAGTGTTGTAATGAATAGTGCTTTCATTTTGGTCGTCCTTATTATCGAGTCCAGCCTTCACGGGAAAAAAAATCACTCCCTTCACTGCTGTTAACAAAATTGATGAAGTCTTGGGTTTTCGAGTCAGCCCCTTTCGCTTTAGCCAACGTGAGATCACGATAGATACGCCGCTCAGGCTCAATTTCAACGTAGTCAACCTTATCGCTGTGATTCAGTGGCCAATGAATCCACGTAATCCAAGCGTCTGCATTTTGCTGTTGAAACGCTTTAAAACTCGCGCCACTGCCTTTGGCATAAGCAATAATCTTGCTACGAAAATTTTTCACATCAGCGAGCGACCCTGTTCTACCGACTACATCTTCCCAGACCCCCGTGCCAGAGGTGTTGTACACACCTAACCCCTCAGTGACGACAATCCGAGCAGGCTTGTCTAACAAATCTTTAATCCCGGTAATATTTTTGGGATTCCCTTTTGGAACAGCAATAACGGCACGTCGAAGATACACAGGCTCAACATCTTGGTTCGTAATGAATGGATAGGTTTCAACAAATGCACTCATCGACTGTTCAGAGGAACCAAAAATTAAATCTGCATTCTTTTGTGCATCCAGAGTCCACTTTGACTCAGGACCAGCAATCACATTGACCTGTACACCACTTTTCTTAGTGTACGCCTCCGCCGCTTGGCGTAATGCAGTGTCCGGGCCACCTGGTCCATAAACATGGATCACACCATCTTGAGGTTGATGAATGATGCTTGGGTCGAGTTTGGGCGAAGCTAATGCTGATGTTGTTGCGATCAGCATAGCCAAGCTGGTCAAAGTCAAGTGACGCTTCATGTCTTCTCCTTAAATAAATGACAGTTTCAGACAAGAGACGCACAGAGGTACAATTTGGATGCAGCAGAAAACAAAATATTTTCAAAGCCTGATTATGAAGCAAGCTGTTTCGATACATTTTACAACACGGTTTATCAAAATGTTGCCTATGGCAATAGGCCCTAATTAGCATCAGCTAAAATTAAGCGAGCTCAAGTTATTGTGACGCGACACATGGTAGGCTTTACAAACACACTAGCGGATGAATATGTTTCTGTACTTTCTTGCAATAAGACGCAGCGCGTTGCGAGCGCTAGGAGCCAGATAATCTATCCATCATTCACACGTTATTAAAGATACAAGGCAGAGAACACTTATGCTTCTTCCAACGCAAACAAGTTGGGTAATATTAGCTGGCGGTCAGGCTAGGCGTATGGGCGGAAAAGACAAAGGCCTTATTGCACTAGACAATAAGCCTCTGATTCAACATGTATATGAACGACTGTCCGCACAAGTTTCTGACATCATGATCAACGCAAACCGCAATCAGGATACCTATTCGGCGTATGGTGTCGTAATTGGCGATAAAATAAAAGATTTCCCCGGTCCTATGGGCGGTATTCATGCTGGACTAGCTTCAGCAGCTCAAGACTGGGTTGGGTTTGTTCCATGCGACAGCCCACAAATAAGCATGGACTTAGTCGCTCGTTTTTGCTCTGCCGTAAAAGAAGATTCTGACATTTTGGTCGCCCATGATGGTCACTACCAGCAGCCCGTCTTCACGCTCTACCATAAACGGGTCTTTGCAAAACTGACCGCGTTCCTTGCGCGTGGCGATAGAAAAATCAGCCTCCTTTATAAAGAATGCAACACACACTATGTGGATTTTAGCGATGCGACAGACTGTTTCGTTAACCTAAACACCCCTGAAGAACTGGCACAATTTGGAACCATACATTTATGAAGCTCTCGATCCCTATCCCAATTCTGGGGTTCGCTGCTTATTCTGGAACTGGTAAAACCACATTATTGGAAGCTTTGTTGCCAAGATTAACTCAAGCAGGATTACGCATTGGTATGCTAAAGCACGCACACCACAATTTTGATGTAGATAAAGAAGGTAAAGACAGCTTCCGGTTACGTAAAGCTGGCGCGTCTCAGATGCTCGTTTCGTCTCGTCATCGGCACGCTTTAATGACGGAAACACCCGAAGCTGAATCTGAATTTGATTACCTACTCAGTCGCTTCGATACGGATAAGTTAGACGTCATCTTGGTTGAAGGGTGCAAGAACATCGCTTTTCCAAAAATCGAGCTGCACAGAGAAGAAGTGGGTAAACCTTGGCTGCACCCTAACGACAGTAACATCATCGCTATCGTTGCTGACACGCATGTTGAAGATGTGTCCCTGCCTCAGATGGATATTAAAGATCTTGATGCTATCGCACGTTTTGTTTGTGACTACGTCAAGCCCAAGGACTTAGAGCAAGCCACCAAAACTTCAGGTTGTTGCGATACATTGTCTCCTACATTTCTTTCAGTCAGCGAAGGGCAAGACAAAATCCTCTCTGCAGTTCAATCCCTGAAAGACGTGGAAACATGCACTATTGAGCATAGCTACGGACGCGTGTTGTTCAGTCAAGGCAAAAGACTAGAGTCACCTCAAATGGGGATGTTCGCCTCTTTGGGTGTTGCAGAGTGTCCTGTTTTTCGCCGCTTGAAGGTCGCGGTGTTCTCTACAGGTGATGAAGTGCAGACGCTGTATACCAAGCAAGCTCCGAAATCTATTTATGACTCCAACCGCTTTACCCTACTTGGCCTGTTAGAAAGATTGGGCTGTGAGATCCTTGATCTTGGTATTCTCGAAAACAATCAACAGAGCATAACAGAAGCCCTGCAAGCTGCCTCGGCTCAAGCAGATGCCATTATCACGTCAGGTGGTGTTTCTGTCGGTGATACCGAATTCATCAAACTCGCTTTAGATAAATTGGGCAGCATTGACTTTTGGCGTATCAATATAAAGCCAAGTCGACAGCTCGGCTTTGGTAAGGTTAACAATAAACCCTTCTTCGGCTTACCAGGTCATCCCCTAGCTGTGATGGTGTCGTTCATCAACTTTATTGAGCCAGCGCTGCGTAAAATGCAAGGAGAGCAAGGTTGGCAACCATTGAAAGTCAAAGCTGCCGCACTTGAAGACCTACATTCTTGCCAAGGCCGTACTGAATTCAGCCCTGGCGTTTATGACATCGATCCACAAGGGCAATTGATCGTCAGAGGCACAGGAAAACAAGGATCTGACATTTTGCGTTCAATGAGTGAAGCCAATTGTTTAATTGAAGTTTCGCCAGCGATCGATACAGTAAAAGTCGGAGAAAGCGTGACAATCATTCCTCTTCAAGGCAGAATCTAGCGCAATCAAAGGCCAGCTCAGCCGGCCTCATTTATCTTAAGAGAAATACATATGGCTCGCACAATCCTGTATACCTATAAGGGTGAAGACAAAACGCTGACTTTTTCGTATCAGCAACATCGCAATATTCATGAAGCAGTGGCTGAAGCAGAAGGTATCGATATTTCCGAGTTCCTTAAGATGGAACAGCAGATTGAAGCGGTGTCAGATACCAAGGCAATGCGCAATTACCGCGACAACCACTTTAGAAAGTTAGGATTTGAAAAAATCACTCTCAAGCAAAAAGAAAACCGTGGTGTCGGTAAAAAGAACAACTAGTTGTAAACAGGAGCCTAGCGCTCCTGTTTTGCTTTAATTGATTTGTAATTTTTGAACCATATGGATAAGTTCCCAACTCTCTCCATCAAACTCTCGAACACCATGCTCTCTCTTCACTTCAACAAAACCTAGGGAGTGATAACAGCGAATAGCCGATGGATTGTGGCTAAATACACACAATGTAATTTCGCTATACCCTTGGCTTCTAGCTTCTCGAATCAACGCTCGCAACATGGTTTTCGCTACGCCCTGCCCTCTAAATTGCGGAGCAACGAAGACACGGCAGATTCGAGCAATATCATTCGAATGACGATACAGCTCGACGAAGCCAGCCACTTGGCCCTGATGAGCGTACAGAAATGGCTTGACTTCAGCTTGTGAGCAATGGGCGTCGATGCTTTCAACCGTTAATGGATACTGATACGCAGGCCCACCCCACAGATAGTTAAGCTCAGCGGAATCGATCCAGTCGATTAGCTGCTTATAGTGTTGTTGTTGAAAGGCGAGCAAAGTCATTGTGATTACCATAAAAAAGAGCCTGCCTAAGCAAGCTCTCAAATTTATGCAATCAAATCAAGATTATTTGATGTTGAGGAACGCAGCCCCACGCACACCACCAGAATCGCCATGTTTTGCTTTGATAATCTTCGGGCACTTAGCAACAGATAGCAGATACTTAGGCACACGCTTTGGCATCTCTTCGTAAATGAGTTCGAAATTAGACAACCCACCACCCAGTGCAACAACATGTGGGTCATTAGCGGTGAAGATATTAGCAAAGCAAATTGCCAACAGCTCCATAAAGCGCTCAACATGCTCAGCTGCCTTAGCTTCGCCTTCCTTATATGCATTGATGATATCAATCGCTTGTTTCGCTTCGCCGTAATAGTGCTCGTATATTAACTCGAAACCACGGCCCGATAAGTAGCTGTCCAAGCAGCCTTTTTTACCACAGCCACAACCTAGTAGTGGCGCGTTGTCTCCCAAGTGGAACCAAGCATCAATTGGTAAACGCATATGTCCAAGCTCACCCGCCACGTGGTTACGGCCGGAAAATACTTGGCCGTCGTAAATTAATCCACCACCAAAGCCAGTGCCAAGAATCAGCCCCATCACTGAAGGCTCATCTTTAAGCGCTTCATCCCACGCTTCAGAAAGTGCAAAGCAGTTCGCATCGTTTTCAATTTTAACGCTACGGCCTATTTTAGCTTCAAGATCAGCGCGAAGTGGCTTACCTTTGGCCGCAGGCACATTGACCGTCAGAACGGTAGCATCATCGGCATCTTCCATTCCAGGTAGACCTAGACCGATCTTGCCCTCGCAACCAAACTGTTTGTCATACTTATTCACTAGTTCAGCAATCGTGCTCACTAATAAAGAATAGTCTTCCGTTGGCGTTGGTACGCGCTCTGTGGCAACACGCTCTAATTGTTCATTAAACGCACCAAATTCAATCTTAGTGCCTCCAACGTCAAAGCCGTAGTACATCGTATCTCTCCCAGAAACAAATATAAAAAAGTCAAAATCGGTTCATTATCCACATTGGTACGCCTACAATCCGTGACGTGGAACGAATTTAACCACTACCTAGACTTAACTGTGCAGACTATCGCCAACAAACCGATTATTTTCAGACTTAATTCTCGATTTTCACCTTCTGAAGATAATGTTGCAGCAGTGGTCGGTCGAAATTTGGCTTAATTCTGGTCTTACTTAACAGGTAGCTTTCTTTAAATACGTCAAACCACAGTTTAAGCGTTTGCCCCGTCTGTTCTTCACCTAGCTGTTCAAGTACCAATGTGGCGACTTCCGCCGTAGCTAGATGTTGTTCATTGTCGGAACGTCTCATGACGTACTGAGAAATTGACTCTGGCGACACTGACAAAACAGGAAGCGCATTCAGATATGGTGACTTTCGAAAAATGCGCCTAGCTTCTCTCCAACTCCCATCTAGAAAGATGAGTAATGGTTTTTTACCACCACACTGCTGACGAGGATGTTCTCCAAGTAAGCGAGACTTATCTTCAACATACTCATCAGGAAACACTACGATGGGCTGATAATCTTCATGATTGAGCAACGACAGCATCGCCTGATCGGGTTCTGTGCGACTCCATTGATACACATAACCTTCTTTTACCGTATCAAGGATAAGCCGCCCAGTATTGCTTGGCTTGAAGACTTCGTTTTCAGACACTAGCAGCATCACCGCCACTGAGCTGGAGACATCAGGCTGATATGGACAGATACAAAAGTGTTCAGCGACCTGACAGTACTGACAACGCTGGACTTTACAGCCCCTTGCATTAAACGGCTTAGTCGAGTGCTCTAGGCGATGTTGATAGAGACGGTGAAAAGCGTGGATTCTCATGTAAGTTAGTGGATAATGATAAAGGGTGCAGAGTTTACCTTGAGACAAATCTGTTGCAAGTTCCATGAGGGAGAAAAACGTCGTATGCAGAATCCTGATCTTATTCGCTTAAGCTGTTTTGTTTCTGTGCTCGTACTGTGTGGAATGTGGGAGTGGCTAACTCCACGAAAAAAGCTGACTCAGAATAAGCTCTATCGCTGGATGAACAATCTTGGTTTAGTCACGTTTAACTCGGTCTTTCTCGGCATCTTTATGCCAGTACTCGCCTTTGAGGCAGCAAACGTTGCGCTCAAACAGCAATGGGGCTTACTCAATCACCTAGATTTCCCCTTGTTCGCGCAAGTCGTCATGTGTGTCATCTTTCTCGATCTGGCGATCTACCTTCAACATCTGGTCTTTCATAAAGTCTCTTGGCTATGGCGATTGCACAGAATGCATCATGCGGATCAGGATATCGATGTCACGACAGGCAGCCGCTTCCATCCAATTGAGATCGTGTTGTCGATGTGGATTAAAATTGGACTTGTGGTCGCACTGGGTGTTTCTCCTGTTGCAATCATCGTGTTTGAGATCATTCTCAATGCAAGCGCGATGTTTAATCACAGTAACGCCAAGCTGCCATTCAAGGTGGATGCTGTTCTACGCAAAATCATTGTCACACCAGACATGCATCGCGTGCATCACTCAGTAATACCACGAGAAACCCATTCTAACTTTGGTTTTTTTCTTTCTATCTGGGATCGCTGGTTCGGTACTTACATCGATCAACCTGAGCGTGGACACAACGAGGTAAAGATTGGCATTCCACTTTTCCAGACACCAAACGAACAAAGACTGGATAAGATGTTAACCCAGCCCTTTCGAGACAAGTAAGTTACTGGTTCAGTGACTATTGTGGCAAGTTGTACTTATGAAGCATAGCTTGTTGATGACCTGCAATTTCTGCAACTTGTTCTGAATTTTCAACCATTGATTCAAGTTGAAGTTTAGTTTGCTCTCCCTGTTCCGATACATGAGCGATGGACTGGCTTACATCCGCTGTTGCCCTCTCCTGCTCTTCTGTCGCTACAGTAATTTGCTCCACTCGAAGACGTATCTGATTAACCGCTTTCTCAATGTTTTCAAAAGTATTTTTTACTTGCTCACTGGACTCAAGAGCGAACGTCATTTCCTCACGGCTAGCTGAAACTGCACTACGCGATTTCTCGGCAGCAGCAACCAATTCACTCATACGGTCGCGGATGTTGGACGTCTGTTGCGATGTATCACTCGCCAGCTTGCGCACTTCATCAGCAACCACAGCAAATCCTCTTCCTTGCTCTCCTGCTCGTGCAGCTTCAATAGCAGCATTGAGTGCCAACAAATTGGTATTCTCTGCAATACCGGAAATCATATCGACCATTTCACGAATCTGTTTCACTCGATTGTCCAATTCAACCATGGAGTGTTCATTTATGTTAAGTGTGTCTTCTAACGATTGAAGCCTGACTTGATTCTGTTCGATGACTTTCACCCCGTTTCCAGAATACTCTGCCGCTTGTTGGGATTCACTGTATGACTCGTTGGTCACGGTTGCGATTTCTTTTATCGATGCTTCGAGTTGCGTGACCGTCTCAACCATGTTTGTGAGGGATTCATTCTGACGTGCCAAGCTCAGATTGGATTGCTCCGCTGCATCATGACTAATTTCCGCTGTTTGATATAACGTCTCGCAGTTTCTCGTCACCGTCGAGATAGAACCTCGGGTTGACTCGATAACCTGATTAAGTTTGCGCGCCACTTCTTTCATTTCAAATGGCCCGAGCAAAGTAACCGTGTTGGTAAAGTCATGCTCAGTTAGCCTATTCAGACTACCAGTGATGTTTCTCAATCCTCGATTAATCCAAGCTCGTAGAGAAGCCCAAGAAACAACAATAATAGCGACCAACGCCAAGCTACTAAAAATCAGTAGCGTATTGATAGAGTGGATAGTGTTGCTAACGACACGTTTACTGCCATCGATTAGCGCTTCTGCTGTCTGGGAAATATTATTAAGCAATTGAATGGTGTCATTGGCCAAAATCGCCGCTTGAGAAAACTGCGCGCTCTGATTTTGTGCCAATTCTAATTTTTTCAAAATTTGCTTTAGCACCCCTGACTCAGAAAACCCATCTTGGACCATATCGTATGGGGCGATTAAACTCGCAAACTCTTTAACCTCGGGGTGCCATTCTGAAAAGTCATCGAACGCTAGATTGATCCCAGCAATACGATTACGCATCTCCTTGTACTCTTGCATTGCTATGTCTTGATCCGTTTGCATCATCAAAACTAGAAATGTGCTTTCCATAGAGCTCGCGCTGGCAATAAATCGATTCGCAGCATCTGAAGATTCAGGGTTATCAACGGCAAGAAAGGAACTGATTCGATTCATTTCTGGTCCGATTGAGCTCAAACCATAACGGAATTCTGTCACTTGCGAATCTATACTCCCCTGCATTGTCAGCAGCGACTGCTGGGTTGAAAGTATTCTATTGGTTAAATCAGATAACGCTTTAATATTCTCTCTAAGTGCTAGTTCTTGCTGTTGCGATATGGCTTGATTGAATTGCGAAGAAATCACAAAGACCTGCTCGACTAACATCAATGTTTCATCTGCACCGTTAACGGTTTGTTGCTTGATTCTATTCAAGCTTTCAATATCACTAGCTTGAGAGCCGTAGCCGAGTTGTTTCACCTGTTCCAGAATGGCTTGTGTGAGCTTTGCATTGGTCATTGAAAGAGGAAGCGCCTGATCTGAAAGCGTCTCAAATTGAGCACCAACTCTCTCAATCCCTTTAATACTGGTGACAGATAAGCCGATGACCAGTATGGTTATCGTTAAGAATACAGCACTGATAGTTTGAATGAGCGAGGGTGAGAAACTCGTCTTTTGCTTGGGCATAATTTTGAACCAACATCATACAAAAGTTTAATCAGTGTGCGATTCTATTTAGACAATATTACATAAAAATGTCACTAAGAGGTTGAATTGACACCATGAATAGATTTGCGCCGCAATTTTCAATCGCTTTGTTAATTATCTTCTTAGCAGGATGCACCAGTTCCCCTTCCTCAACAGACTTCAATACCTTAGATAGTGCTAAGAATATCTCTTCGTATGAAAAAGGTGTGCAACAAGAGTTTCTTGAGGTCTATAAGGATTGGAAGGGCGTCCCCTATCGTCTAGGGGGCAACAGTTACAACGGTATTGATTGTTCTGCTTTCGTTCAAGTAGCTTACAGAGAAGTATTGAACATTCACTTACCCCGTACCACCCTGGCACAGGTAAGTGTCGGAAACGAGATGAGTTATGAGCAAGTTCAAGTGGGAGATCTAGCCTTTTTCAAAACATCAAGAAAGGTTCGTCATGTAGGCGTATATATTGGTAACAAGCAATTTATGCATGCTTCAACATCAAAAGGCGTGATAATTTCTAGACTGGACAATCCTTATTGGGCTTCTAAATTCTGGCATTTCAGACGGGTTGCCACGCCGCCTGTGGTGAATTGAAATCAGTCGTATTTAGCGACTGCGGAATCAAATAGGTTTTTAACCAGTGCAATATACTCATCAAGGAATGTAATCTGATCATTAGTTGCGGGTTTAGCCCAAACACCCGCTAACACTTCCCCTAAATCTTCTACTACTGAGTCGGCTTCCTTCAACAATTGGAAGCGAACACTAGAGTGCAGCTCTGGATTCTGCTCAAAAATGGCCATGATGTTACTCGCTACCATATCGGTAACAACATCTTCGACACTTTCAGCACCTGTGTCCCCATCGTCAGATGAAAAGACATCAAGATTAAAAGCCAGATGCTCAATGAGTGCTAGGTAGCCATCGGTTTCAACAACCACTGTCGTTCTCCATTAATTATTCTACTTTCGAGTCACTATCTAATACTAAGCCATATCAATGAGTTTTCACAACTCAAGTCGACTCGATGCTCATTAAAATTCAAAAGTTGTTTATACCTTAGTTGAAGAGTTTGGTTTAATTTCCAACTGATTGCTTTGAACTAGGATCAACTTTTATCAGTACTAAACTATTTTACTAGTTTATAGATTCTCGTTGGACATGACAAAGCTCACAAATTAACAAGCTCAATCCTGTCTCATGCTAAATGATTGAATTTTTTGTAGTCTGATTCAGAATTACCTCATTTCTTATTCTACAATGTTAGTACTCAGCGGCAAAAACGGATCTGGATATGTGGCATGCCATAGCCGAGCAATTGTCTGAAGCATTAATGTTCTCGTTCGATATTGTCGAGAAAAATCGCTTAACTGGCGGTGACATCAGTGATTGCTACATGATAAGTGATGGAGAGCAACGCTATTTTGTGAAAGTCAATCTAAGAGGCTTTTACTCTCAATTTGAGATAGAAGCAGACAACATCCGAATCTTACGAGAAAGCTCCACTATTTTCGTCCCAGAACATATTCATACCGGCAAGAGTAAAGAACACGCCTTCCTGATTCTGAATTACCTCCCAACCAAACCACTCGACGACAGCAGTGACAGTTATAAATTTGGCCAGCAGCTTGCAATGCTCCATCAATGGGGGGATCAGAAAGAATATGGGTTTGACCAAGATAACTTTATTGGTTCAACTATCCAACCCAACAAATGGGGACGAAAATGGGGACGTTTTTTTGCCGAGCAACGAATTGGATGGCAACTTCAGCTAATGAAAGAAAAAGGGATCACCCTTGTCGATATCAATGACTTTAGTCATTTAGTGAAGGACAGATTAGGCAACCACAACCCTCGCCCATCTTTACTGCACGGAGACCTTTGGCATGGTAACGTGGCCAAGTCAGTGTTTGGCCCTATTTGCTACGATCCAGCCTGTTATTGGGGAGACAGAGAGTGTGACATTGCAATGACCGAGCTTTTCGGTGGTTTTCAACCAGAATTCTATCAAGGCTATGAGAGCATTTTTCCCTTAGACTTGGCTTATAGCGAACGTAAAGACATCTATAACCTTTATCACCTACTCAATCACTACAATCAGTTTGGTGGACATTATTTAGACCAATGTGAGCGCTTAATTAATAAAATACTCAGCTACTAAATTAGAAATATTAAACAGCAGGTTAAGTGCAAATCACCAGCAAATCATCAATCCACATACAAGCGCCTAGCCCAGTGCTTTAATAGCCATCTCAAACTTTTCACTTAATTTACGCCTATAACTAACTTAGCGACTTAAGCTTAAATTGTCGAAGCTAACAGTAGCGGTTTGAACACACCCAAAGCTGGACTTTGGAATGTACCTAGATGACGCTCAGGTATGCAAGGCTTTGGCATTGATCTCATCAAAGGCGTAAGGAAGAGAGCTATGCGAAAATACACAGAGAAAAGAGTGACCTGCCCCCATTGTGGTCACGCCATTGGTATCACGTTAGATGCAACCAATGGTAGCCAGAATTTTTACGACGACTGTCCTGCTTGTTGCAACGCTATTCATCTGAGTATGATGGTTAACGAGCAATTGGACGAAATCGAACTCTCAATTGATGCCGACGATGAACAAATTTTTTAGAAAGCGCCACAAGGCGCTTTTCTGTTTATTAATGCTTACTGTTTATCTTTGGCCGCTAGCACACGTTCAACTGAATTGACTATAGCCTGAGTCTGGGGATCGATTTCAACGTTTACCTTGTCACCTTGCTTACGCTGACCAAACAATGTTCTTTGTAAAGTTTCCGGGATCAAATGAACTGAGAAGCGATTTCCTGCAACTTCACCAATCGTGAGCGAGCAACCATCTAGACCAATAAAGCCTTTCACTAATACGTACCTCATCATGTCCTCAGGTAACTCAAGCCACACCGTCCTGTTGTTCGGTGTGTCGATTACTTCAACGATTTCACTCACCATGGAAATATGGCCAGACATAGTATGACCGCCAATCTCGTCACCAAATTTGGCAGCGCGCTCAATGTTAACCGAATGACCAACCTCCAACTCACCAAGATTGGTTAGCTTCAAAGTAGACTGTATTAGATCGAATGATACGAGTTCTCCATCGATTTTTGTTACGGTCAGGCAACAACCGTTGTGCGCCACTGAAGCACCTATAGATAACCCATGGCCCATTGATGAATTCAATCGAATGACATGAGTTTGAAACGACTCTTTCTTATCAATAGCGATGACTTTCGCCATTCCCTGAACAATTCCAGTAAACATTGCAAATTCCAACAGTTTTTCGTGGAGGTTAGTGTGACATTTAATTATCATTTAGCACAACAGCACCATATACAAATTATCGATAACAGTGGTGTTCACCCCTTTGATTTTCGTGTTGATTCCATCATTTGATTCTGCAGAAGTCAAAGCACCTTTGCTTTCATTGGAGTTTTTACGTGCATCGTTACAAACAAGAAGCGAATAAGCTGATCAAATTGGCCACGCCAGTACTGATTGCTTCCGTCGCGCAGACAGGTATGAGCTTCGTCGATACCGTCATGGCAGGTGGAGTCAGTGCGACCGATATGGCTGCAGTTTCCATCGCATCAAGTATCTGGCTTCCTTCAATACTATTTGGTGTTGGCCTACTCATGGCCTTGGTCCCAGTAGTCGCTCAACTCAATGGTTCAGGCCGGCAGGTTAAGATTCCATTTGAGATCCAACAAGGTGCCGCAATGGCATTGCTCATTTCTATACCCATTGTTGGCGTGCTTTTTCAAACTCAGAATATAATGGGCTTGATGAATGTCGAACCGTTAATGGCCGAAAAAACCAACGGTTATATGCATGCTGTAATTTACGCTGTGCCCGCCTTCTTGCTTTTCCAAACCTTGCGCAGCTTTACTGATGGTATGTCGCTCACCAAGCCCGCAATGGTCATTGGCTTTATTGGGCTACTGTTCAATATACCGCTAAACTGGATTTTTGTTTACGGAAAATTTGGCGCTCCTTCACTGGGCGGTGTGGGCTGTGGTGTCGCAACAGCCATAGTGTATTGGCTCATGTTGTTCATGTTGCTGTTTTATGTCGTGACATCCAAACGTGTTGCTCATATCAACTTGTTCGGTCAAATACACAAGCCTCAACTAAAACCTCTTGTTCGATTATTCAAGCTAGGTTTTCCAGTTGCAGCCGCGTTATTCTTTGAAGTGACCCTATTTGCTGTTGTTGCACTCTTAGTTGCACCACTTGGATCGCTGATTGTCGCAGCGCACCAAGTTGCGATTAACTTTTCGTCGTTAGTCTTTATGCTGCCGATGAGCATTGGTGCAGCGACCAGCATTCGTGTTGGCCACAGCCTTGGAGAGAATAACGTGGAAGGTGCGGCAATCGCCTCTCGCGTAGGTGTCATTGTCGCGGTGTTACTCGCCTTATCAACGGCACTATTGACGGTTATGCTCAGAGAGCAAGTAGCATTACTTTACACTGACAATCGTGCCGTTATAGAGATTGCTTTGCAGTTATTGCTATTTGCTGCCATCTATCAAGTCACAGATGCGGTGCAAGTCGTCGCGGCCGGTGCCTTGAGGGGATACAAAGACATGGCTGCAATATTCAACCGTACTTTTGTCGCCTATTGGATTCTAGGCCTCCCGATTGGCTACGTTTTAGGAATGACGGATTGGATTGTTGAACCCATGGGTGCTCATGGCTTCTGGATAGGTTTCATTATCGGTCTTTCATCAGCAGCAATAATGCTTGGTCTAAGATTGCGTTGGATGCACAGACAGCCTGATGATATCCAATTAGATTTTTCCTCAAAATAACCAAAAAGGTCAGCTATGCTGACCTTTTTTGCATTTATTTCGTAAACTAATAACAACCCTTGACTGTTTCACTATTTATCATACCTATGCGTATCTTTGTTGTTTTAGCATCACTGTGTTTCCTTTCTGCTTGTGATTTTATCAAGAGCCCGATGGACGCCAGTTTAGACACTTATTTAAGCCGCATCGCCAATGTCCAAGATAGACCAGCGTTGACAATGCCGGATAATGTCAATGTGTTCCTGCCAACGAAAAGAGAGCTGCATATTACGATCCCCAGCATTAGCATAGGTCTTCTCGACAGTTATGAGCTTAGAAAATGCGGTTTATTCAATCTTGTTGCAGAAAAAAATTCAGTATTAGGCAAAGTTCAGGACCAGTTTCGAAATTTCGATTACCAAGTCCAAGTGAGTTACGGTATCGAGCGCTGCTTAACGAGCCCTAACATTTCCTCTGCGCTTAAAACACAATTAGCTTCAATCCAACAACAGAAGCTCAAACAATTACCAGCGCATTTTACCAACCTAGTGTTTTCAAGTGATGCGATGCGCCAGCAACTGGAAGCGACAGAATGGTTATCCGTCGAGCAAGGTAGAGGCAGCACTCCGGTCATTCAAGCATTCAATCATATCGATTCTGGATTTTCAGGCAGTGAAACGCTGGATTACACAAGCACTTTAAACGCACTTACGCCCTATCAGGAAGTACTGGAAAAAAATGCCGTTTTAGGACCACTGAGCTATTCAATGCTCAATGCCGCAAATAAGCTAAACGTCATAACTCAACAACTAAAAGGTCATGATGAGACCATCATATGCGGTCAAGGAAGAAATACGACTAAATTTCGCTACCTCAGAAACGTGTTTAATGAGTTTTTCATTGGCGAAATACAGCCATACCTCGCCAAAGTCGATAGCATTTACAATGAACTCAACCCTTTAATAGACTTCGTCGATACAAGCCACGAAAACTATCAATACCCGATCAAACAATATCACCAAGATTTCAGAGCAGCGACCAAAGAACATATCGAGTATTGGCAAAACTTGTTCAAACGTTGCGGAGCCTCTCCTACTCGCTAACATACTCTGGTCTTTCTCTCATATAACGCGCGAATTTAGGCACACCGTTTTGCGTGTAGCCACTGTATCTAAATGTGATGATTGAACCGAGTTTAGGCGGGTTGCGGCGCTGTTCATCAGTAAAGCCTGTACCTATGTAAAATTCTATACCCGAATCCAGCTGGATAAGTAGCGCTCCCATCTGACCGCTGTACTTTCCTTTACCGACTTTGTAACCAACCACCAAGCCTTCTTCATCTTGGTGCTTCTTCATCTTGAGTAAATCACTACTACGGCCAGCCTGATAGCGGCTTGTGATCTTCCTTAACATCAACCCCTCACCTTTTTGCTCGATGACGTTGTCTAGGTCATGAAACAGTTCCTGTTCAGAGCGAATCGGCGTATGCTCAATAAACTTAATGTGTGATGCGACTATGTCTTCCACTAAATCACGAAGATTGTCATACCGCTTTTGATAGTCACCGACGGCTTGTGGCATATCAAACAGCATGAAATCGATCTGTTTCCAAGATGGTTCGACAGGCTCTTTGTCCAACACTGTTTGCTGGACAATATGAAACTTTCCTCTCCCCGCCCATAATTCTCCTTCGACGACGACATCAGGTAAGGGTTTAGTAAACCAATCAGGTGCATGTATGACTTTACCACTGCGTGTCATCAATTGACTGCCATTCCAAATAGCTCGAATGCCATCGAGTTTTTCACTCTTCCAGTACTCGTCAATATTCATGTCGTTCTTATAAGGGTTGGCCTGTACCAAAGGCATAGCACTCAATGATTGACTGTTTGACCAAGCAGTAAAAGATGTAGCGACTCCAATGGCAATAGCAATACTGGTTAACCTAATTTGCATACCCGAACTCCAGCAGTTTCCTAGCGAAGTGATTTTCAGCCCTCTTGGCTTAAGTTCAATCAATAGCCAGTGACAATTCGAGTAACCTCAAATGTTTCTTACTCCTAGAGATGTATCAGTTGCAGTGAACCTCAACTACTTTTTAGTTATAGGCATGATTCTCAGTCTGAGAAAAGTCATTTCTCAAATTGAGAACTTTACGGAGATAAAATATAAGCAATTGTTTTTTATGCGTTTATTTCTTGGCACGTAAAGTGCCTTATCTAAGAAAACTATCTGAGGAGATATCGTTATGGAACTACGTAAAATTGAACTAACTAATGAAATCCTTACCCTTCAAATTGATGGCAACTTAGATGCTGATGGCAGTCGACACGCTCAAAAACATATTGATGAAATTATCGCTGACCAGCACGGAGAAGTCGAAATCGATTTCCGCAATGTCCGTTTTCTGGATTCGTCAGGTGTTGGCGCCCTAGTGTACCTCTATAAACGCTTAGTAGAACGAGAGCGTCTAATGCGCATCGAGAATGTCACTGGTCAACCACTGGAGATAATCAACCTATTGCGTATCAACAAAGCAATCCCTGTGAACTCTCGCACTCACTAAAACAATAAACGAGATTTCACTCACTAACAAAGGAAGTTGGCATGGTAAATTACATCAAACACATAGCCCTGATAGTGCCTATAGTCAGCGTAATTGGCTGTAGCAGTTACCCCGAAGAGGGACGCGGGGGACTTGCAGAACAATACATTCAGTCTAGCTTCACCCCTGTTATGCCCGACGAACCGTTAGGCCCTGAACACGGACTGCGCTTCGATTGGCAATTGGCAAAACTCCACCTTGATGCCCTCATCCGTGAAGGTGCTCGCTGGTGCTTCCCAGCAGCTGTCGTTCAGGCACTTGAAAAACAGAGCCGAATCGCCAGAGAGCTCGAAGGGGGATTGTTGCTGGATGCAGCCAACGACATCGTCATCCAACGCAAACGTCTGGACGAACTCGAGAGACAACTTGATTATGTCACGTCACAAGCTAAGTGTGTCCCGCCACATGATGAATTTTCTTTTCAGCAACAATTGGCAGTCATTGACAAGCTCTACAACCTGCTGAATGTAGATAACCAATTTGCATTCAACTCAACAGAAGTGAACCCAAAATACATGGGGCACCTTGCCCAGGCAGCCAACATTTTGCGAGAGCACAAGTCACTAAACCTGACCGTTACTGGCCATGCAGACTCGGTTGGAGATGAACTTCAGAACCAAAAATTAGCGATGGGTAGAGCAAAACAAGTGAAACGCTACCTAACTATTTTTGGTCTGGAACCAAGAAGGATCGAGGCTAAATCTCTTGGCGAATCTTTACCTCTTTTTGAAGGAGAATCCGACGGAGTTCGACTCACCAATCGAAGGGTCAGCATTGAAGTTGTGGAAACCAACGAGCTAGCAGAGAACAAGTTGAATGGAGGTTATTATCATGTGGATTAAACTCATATTAATTACCCTAGCCTGCTTATTTTCTTTTTCTGCTAACGCTGAGTTAGAACGCGTTCAAATCGGCGACATGATTCAGGTTAATCTGCCGGGCGAAGAAACGTTAAACAAGGGCTTCCAAGTCGATAAACGCGGTAGAATCAACTTACCTGAAGTTGGCGCTCTGTACGTGGCAGGATACACAGAAAACCAACTCCAACAATCAGTACTAAACGCCCTCAGTAAAGTATATCGAGATCTGTCTACTGCATCGGTTTATATCTCAGAACAGCAAGTGCTTATCTCTATTCAGGGATATGTAAACTCTCCCGGTGAGTATACTTTATCAAAAAGTGCTGATGTTCAAATGGCTATCCATGCCGCTGGTGGTTTACGCTCGGGTGCCCAGTTAAACAACTTGCTTCTTAAGCGTGGAAAGGAAAAGTTTCCTTTCAATTACAAAAGCTTTTTGGACACAGGCGATGAGACTCTGCTGCCTAAGCTTAAATCTTTGGATACCATATTTGTCCCGGCTTCACCTCTGGTGGGTAACATTGAGCAGCAGTTTGATGCCAGTAAGCTAGCCAATTCGGGTGATAGCGGAGACAACAGAACCGCGATTAAGGTATTCGGTGAAGTCAACGCACCGGGTTCCTTCACCTTCAAAAATACGGCAGATTTAGTCGATATTCTAATGCGTGCTGGTGGAGTAACCCGATACGCTTCCGTTGAGCAGATCCGTGTCATCAGCAATAACAAGCCTCAAATTTTTAACCTGAAAGAGTATCTCGACAGTGGTGACACATCACTTCTTCCTGTCCTTCAACCGGGTACCACGATTTTCGTCCCTAAACAGGAAGAAGAAATCCGTGCAGGTTCAAACGTTATCTACATCATGGGTGAAGTAAAGAGCCCAGGCGCTTATGAGGGCAAAAAAGGCGCTTCGTTTATGGATATTCTGGCCAATGCAGGCGGACCAACCCGTTACGCAGAATCCCGTCAAATTCGCCTCATCAAGGCAAACGGACAAGTCATCAAGTTTGATTTAACGGCTTACACAGAAGGTTTAACCACCAAAGCGCCACCTCAAATCAACCCAGGTGACGCTATATTTGTGCCTGAAAAAACCGACATGAACGAGAAATCGTGGTTAAAGATCTCACCAGACCGCGCTGTCAACGTCATCGGTGAAGTCGTTCGGCCAGGACGTATAGAGTGGTCTGATGAAATGGACATGATGCATCTTCTGGCGCATGTGGGTGGGCCAACTCTGCGGGCTGATACATCAAAAATAGAGGTGGTGACACCCAACGGCAAAATGGAGACATTCAACCTAGACGAGTTTATCATCAACGGAGCACCTATGTCGGAACTGCCTACTATCAGCGCCGGTACCATCATTCGCATCCATGATTTGCCACAAGATCCTTCTGACAATAAATCACAGTGGGTACGCCAAAGTTCTGATGCCTCTATCTATGTCTTCGGTCAAGTCAACGCTCCGGGTCGCTATCGTTTTACAAAAGAAATGCATTTTCTGGATATTCTGTCTGCAGCCGATGGCCCAACTAAAGATGCCGACATTCATAACATCAAAATTACTCACAGAGACAAAACTTACTCAAAGGTCAGCAAACTTAATCTGTCCCTTTATTTCGAAACTGGGGATG
This sequence comes from Vibrio neptunius, assembly GCF_000967495.1. Taxonomy (GTDB): domain Bacteria; phylum Pseudomonadota; class Gammaproteobacteria; order Enterobacterales; family Vibrionaceae; genus Vibrio; species Vibrio neptunius. The sequence goes on from NZ_JXXU01000001.1 coordinate 174,478, forward strand.
AGAGCCTGCTACCAAAAGTGACAATGGGTGACACAATCTACATCCCAGAGAAAGACAAAATTTGGCTGGATACCAGTAAAGAGTCAACAGTTCGCGTGCTTGGCGCAGTGAACAGCCCTGGGCGCTATGTGTTTGATGACAACATGACCATTCTTGACATTCTTGCAGAAGCTGGAGGGCCATCGGAACGAGCCTATTTAGAAAAAATTTCAATCGTCAACATGTCCTGTTGCCAAGGTCAAGCTCGTACTTTTGACCTCGTAGACTTCAGCAAAACAGCTAACATTTACAAACTTCCCGTGCTACGTGCAGGTGACACAATTTACATTCCAGACCGTAGCGAGAGCATCCTTGAAAGAGCGCGAGTAGGCCTTGAAGACATCCTACGATTGACAACCACCATTGTATTAATAGGAGCGTTGTAATGATTATTCCTGCTACATTGACAGAGGTAGAGCAGATCTACCTCGCGGCTGAATTGGCCGAGGCACGTTCTGTGTGTCTCACTGGGTGCAACTCAGGTGACGGCGTCACGTCCATTGCTTCCGCTTTGGCTGAGCGCTACTTACTCGGCGGACATAAAACCCTTCTGGTGGATCTAAACTTGTTTCATCCGGCATTTGAGCCCGCACTCTCCGTTACCGATCAAGGCGATGATATAGGTGTGTTGCTGGAACACAAATCTTCCCACCAACTTTTCACCGGTTTACCTGTCCCGGAGCAAACGTCGACTCTCCTCGCTTACAAAGATCCGAGTGTGTTGAGTGGTTCCGTTGATAAATGGCTGCAGCACTACGATAGAGTCATTTGTGACACCTCACCTTTACTTCATGTAAACCGCGGAAACATTCCCGCTCAGGTCGTTGCAAGTGCGTGTGACCAAACCGTATTGGTCGTCATGGGTGGGAAAACGTCGACTGGTCAAATTCAAAAATCGCAACAACTACTCCAAAGCCCGAAGATCTCATTATTAGGTTCCATTTTGAACTTAAAGAACCAAGCGACATTGGGGCAAGAAATGGCAAGAGAAATCCGAAGATTAAGGTTTATCCCCCAATCATGGAGAGAAAAATGGGCGCAAAAACTGGTTACTAACGAGTTTCTCGCTCACTCTGCCTAAGGATTGATTATGAAAAACTTTTCTTACTTTGCTCTACTAACATCCCTTTCTGTGCCCTTGCATGCTGAGCCCATTACTTTCGGTGTTGTTCCCCAGCACTCTGCGAGCAAGCTTGCTAAACAATGGGCGCCGATCATCGAATACCTCTCCGCGGCAACAGGGAAAAAGATTCTATTTAGCACAGCATCAGACATTCCAACGTTTGAAAAACGTTTGAAAAATGGTGAGTATGACATCGCTTATATGAACCCCTACCATTACACTGTATTCAGCGAAACAACAGGGTACAGCGCGATTGCAAAAGCCAAAGACAAACAACTCAAAGGCATCATTGTTGTCCGCACAGACAGTGATATTTCCCGACCTGAAGACCTGAATAATGCTCAGCTGGCCTTCCCCTCACCGGCAGCTTTTGCAGCAACTGTATTGACTCAAGCTTATCTGCAACAGAACCAGATAACGTTTGAGCCATCTTACGTATCTTCTCATGATTCAGTCTACTTAGCGGTTGCGAAAGGCTTCTTCCCTGCAGGGGGAGGAATCATAAGAACCTACATGGCGTTACCCGAGGAAACTCGGCAGAAACTGACTCCGATTTGGACCACCAAAGGCTATACCCCTCACGCCATCGCCGTTCATCCCAACCTAAATAACGAGGTAAAAGACAAACTTCAGCAAGCGCTTATGGGATTTGGCGTTTCCCCTGAAGGGTTAGCACATCTAGAGGCACTTAAACTGAAAGGTTTTGTATCAGCACAAGATAGCGATTGGAACGACGTTAGAGCACTCAACATTAAATTATTGGATTAGTCAGGGGGGACCCGCTATGTCATTTAGAATGAAAACCATACTTGGGATCGCCTTTATTGAGGTCATTATGCTCGTCGTACTCACGGTCAGCGCGATGAGCTTTCTCTCCAACTCTAATGAAAAACAACTCATCCAACGAGCGAACTCGACCGCTTCCATGTTCGCACATGCGGCAAAGGATGCAATGATAGCCACTGACATTGCCACCTTGGATGACTTGGTAAAGGAGTTTATGACCATCGAGGACATCGCTTACATAAGGGTGATGCGGGGTGACCAAGAACTATCATGTGATGGTGATAAAGCCCTACTCCAGAGAACGATGTCCGTTGATTACACTTTAGGTTCCGTCAATGATGGAATTTTCGACACTCAGGTGCCAGTTATAAATGGAGGGGCAAACTACGGCACGATAGATATTGGTTTCGAAATCTCCGCAATCAATTCCATGTTAACTAGCGCTCAAAAAGCAATAATAGCGATTGCTTCTGTCGAAGTGATCTTGGTCGCCATATTCTCGTTTTTCCTAGGTACCTATCTAACCCGAAGCCTAGTAAAGCTCATCGAGGCAGCCAATACAGTCAGTGAACAAGGACCAGGATTCCGACTTAACGATCAATCGAAAGACGAGCTGGGGGACGTCGCGCGAGCCTTTGACGATATGTCTGTAAAACTCGAAAAAAGCTATCATGACCTCAAACACGCTCGATTCGAAGCCGAACAGGCAAACGTTTCGAAAAGCCGTTTTTTAGCGTCGATGTCACATGAAATCCGCACACCGATGAACGGCGTTTTGGGCATTTTGAACATTCTTGAAGAGTCTCGACTCACTCGAGAACAGAAGAAACTAGTCAACACAGCAACAGAGTCAGGTCAGTTTCTCCTCAGTATCATCAATGATATTCTGGATTTCACAAGAATGGAGTCCAACACATTGCGATTAGAGCACAAGCCATTCAATTTTCGCCAATGCGTAGAAAATGTTGTTGAAACATTTAAACCATCTGCAAAAATTCGCTGTCTTGATTTGCACTGTATTCTTGACGGCTCAGTGCCTGCAAATGTTCAAGGCGATGAAAACCGCGTTAAACAAATCCTTCACAACTTGATTGGCAACGCTCTGAAGTTTACCAAAGAAGGTAGCGTTACGATTCAAGTCAGCACTGAGATCGTCGAAGGGAATCAAGTCAAGATCGTGTGCAGAGTCATTGATACTGGCGTCGGAATAAACCGTAGCGCAATGGACTATCTATTTGACGAATTCACTATGGTCGATCAAACCTATTCAAGGAGTCAGGAGGGCTCTGGATTGGGGCTCGCGATATGCAAGCGTCTTTGTGAACTCATGGACGGGAACATTGAGGCCGAGAGCACACCATTAATGGGCAGCACTTTCTCCTTTTCAATCAAACTTGAACTCGCAGACCAGCTTATTTGTTCCACTCACCAAAATCAAAGCCACAACAAACTACAGGTATCTGATGCGAGTATTCTAGTGGCAGAAGACAACAAAGCGAATCAATTGGTGATAAGCGAAATGTTCAAACGTATCGGTGTCTCAATGGATATTGCCGAAAATGGCCTGCGCGCTTTAGAGATGGTCGAACAGTACCACTACGACCTTATTTTTATGGATATATCGATGCCAGAAATGGACGGTATGGAAACCTGTAAAAACATACGTTCAATGGCTGATGAAAAAGTTCGTCACATCCCCATCATTGCATTGACTGCCCATTCTCTATCCGGGGATAAAGAGCAGTTCCTCGATGCAGGGATGGACGACTATTTGTCAAAACCGATTCGTTTGTCACAACTAATTGAAAAAATTAATCTATTCTTAAGTGATGGTGCGAACAACTCTGCTGAAAAATCTGATAATTTAGAGCAGGAATCGCAAATTCTCGAACAAACCGTTAGCAATCATCCTATGAATCAGAACACACAAGTGGATTTAGAACTCGTCGACGAAGAAGTTTTAGAGCAAATGATAGAAGACACCAGTGCTGATGTTCTCCCAATGCTGATCGATCATTACATACAGGAGTCTAACGCACGCTTGGTTAAGATATATCAAGCAATGGAAGAGCGAGATAAAGAAACCCTCGAGTTTGAAAGCCATACATTGGGCAGTTCTTCTCTGGCACTGGGTAATCGAGTATTGTCTAATCTTGCACGAAAGATTGAGTGCATGTGTTTAGAGAATCATGAACAACAAGCATTTGAACTCTCTGAAGAACTCAAAGAGCTGGCTGAAAAATCACTAGCTGCTCTTGAATACAGAAAAACGCTGGGCTTCATCGAACCAGCTGGCTAGATACAACAAGGTAACGTCACATGAGAGCAAAAGTACTACTTATTGAAGACTCCACTTCTCTGGCAGTCCTTTACAAACAGTACGTAAAAGATGAAGCGTTTGACCTGTTTCATGTTGAAACGGGTCGTGATGCTAAGGCATTCATAGAACGAAACGTACCCCAGCTTGTGATTTTGGACCTCAAGCTTCCGGACATGAATGGCGAAGATATCTTGGACTGGATTAACGAGCACCAAGTGCCGACCTCTGTCGTCGTTGCAACCGCACACGGCTCAGTAGATATCGCGGTAAGCTTGCTCCAGAAGGGAGCGAAAGACTTTCTCGAAAAGCCAATTCAGGCTGACCGCCTCAAAACGTCGATAAACCTTCATTTACAACAAGCCAAACTCGAGCACCTAGTCGAAGATATCGAAGCGAAATTCGATAGAAATCGTTTCCATGGATTCATTGGTTCCTGCCTGCCCATGCAGGGCGTATACAAAATCATCGACTCTGTTGCTCCAACATCAGCGAGCGTCTTTATCATAGGAGAAAGCGGTACCGGTAAAGAAGTGTGCGCGGAAGCGATCCACAAAGAAAGTAAACGAAACGATAAGCCTTTTATTGCCATCAATTGTGGTGCCATCCCTAAAGATCTGATGGAAAGCGAAATTTTTGGCCATGTCAAAGGGGCATTCACAGGTGCGACTACCGACAGAAAGGGAGCGGCATCGTTAGCGCATGGTGGAACACTTTTTCTTGATGAACTATGCGAGATGGAACTCGAAATGCAGAAAAAACTGCTGCGATTCTTGCAAACGGGTACTTTTACTCCGCTTGGTGGTTCAAAAGAAATGAAGGTCGACGTGCGTATCATTTGTGCGACCAACCGTGACCCATTGTTAGAAGTCGAAGAAGGACGATTCCGTGAAGACTTGTACTACCGTGTTCATGTTGTGCCGATTGAGATGCCACCATTAAGAGAGCGCGGAACTGATGTCGCCACACTTGCAACACATTTCCTTAAGTTGTTCGCCAAAGAAGATGGTAAAAAGTTTAATGGTATCAACCGGGATGCTGAGTCTTTGCTTAAGCACTATTCCTGGCCGGGTAATGTGAGGCAACTGCAGAATGTTATTCGTAACATAGTCGTTCTCAATGACGAAACAAAGCTCTCTGTAGCTCATCTACCTGAACAGATATCCAAAAGTAATAAAACCACTAAGCCCAAAGTGCAAGCATCGATGAGCTACAAAGCCCCTGCGCCAACTGAACCTGTTACAGCGATAGACACGCCTATACCTGTTTCCAATGCACAGCCTGAAAATCTCGACACACAAAATACCGCGCCAATAACGATACGCCCGATGTGGCAGATTGAAAGAGAAACCATTCAGCAGGCAATTGATTTTTGCGATGGTAACGTCCTCAATGCCGCGGTGTTACTCGAGTTAAGTCCATCAACTGTATATCGTAAAAAGCAAGCATGGGAAGCAGAAGAAGATGAGCAGCAATACGCCGATTAACGTATGGCTTGTCATTGATAGTCTAACGTTTGGAGGGATCGAAACCTATGTGCTTGAGCTTGCTAAGGGGCTCAAGCAACACGAAGTGAACGTCGAGGTACTCCTAGTAAAACGTTATCATCGGCACTCTGCCCTAGTCGAAAAGTTGGATAAAGTATCCATCCCTTACCGTTACTTATCTGACCTATCTTTTCTCCCTTTGCTCGCTCTTATCCAAAAAATCAGGCGATCGTCACCGACGCTTATTCATGCGCATGGGTATAAAGCAAGCTTACTGTCTAAATGTGCACGTGTTTTTACAGGCGTGAAACAAGTCACCACTTACCACGCAGGTGAAACACCAACAGGTAAAGTATGGTTCTATGATTTTGTCGACCGATACACCGCTTTTGTTTCTACACTATCGCTTGTCGTGAGTGAGAAAGTAAGTCACAAAATTCCCACAACTACCCTTAGGGTGAACAATTTCATGGACGATTCAAAATCCAGTCTAAGCAACGGAGAACAAATCGCTTTTGTCGGTCGATTGAGTCATGAAAAAGGACCAGATAGGTTTCTTCAGTGTGCTAAAAGTCACCCAGATTTATCCTTTCATATCTACGGCTCTGGCCCTTTAGAATTAGAAATATCCCAATTAGCGCCACAAAATGTTCAACTGCACGGCCATCAAGATGATATGGACGTCGTATGGGATCAAATACATGTGCTCATTATTTGTTCTCGATTTGAAGGCTTACCTATGGCAGCTCTTGAAGCAATGTCAAGAGGGTGTATTGTCATAGCGTTAGACGTTGGCGACCTACCAAAGCTTATTATCAACGGTAAAAATGGTTTTTTAGTCGAGACAACAGAGCAAATCACTCATGTACTACACGATTTAGAGCTGCTAACCAACGAAGAAAAACTGAAAATTTCCGAACAAGCCATTTACACAGTTCGAAACCGATACTCCTCCTCTGCCATCATTCCTAAATTGCTAAAACTCTATAAGGAATCTGGTCGTCAATCTGCTTCTCATATTGAGAAAAATACCTTTTAAAAATAGTGCTCTTTATTTTTCTAGCTTATTCATATAGTTAGATTACCTTAGAACTTGGCATCTCAATTGCGTTGTCCCTTAATAAAATGGCATAGGGGAATAGCAATGAAGAAAAAAATACTGTTTGTTCACTACGGTAATGACTGGATTCGTGGCAGTGAACAATGCCTCATTGACCTTATGGAACAATGTTCCAACCAAGGGTTCGCGGTACACCTTTGGACCAATAATTCTTCATTACACCGTTACGCTTTACGCAATAGTATCGCCTCCCAAGCCGACACATTCCCTATTCTACTCGGGTGGCTGGCCCCCAGATTCGACTTTCTTGGATGGGGCTACTTAGTTCGAAAAGCCTGCAAAATCCTTACAAAAGAACGTATCGACATCGTTCATGTCAATAGCGGAGCTCCTTGTCAATGGATGGTCCTAGCGGCTCGAATCAAACAAGTACCTATGGTGACCCAGCTCCACAGCCCCTACCCGGCTAGAGATCGAATGACATTAGGGTTGCACTTATCGCCACACATCATCTCCGTGAGTGAGTATGTCGCCAGTCAACTCAAATCAGAAGGGTACCCAAGTGCACATTTGTCAGTGATTCACAATGGACTGCACGTTGACAAGCTTGGCCAACAACCGATGATTGAAACAAAAAAAGCTCTGGGGATCAATGACAATGATTTCTTGTACGCGACCGTTGGTTCCCTCATTCATCGTAAAGGCATCGACCGGATTCTTGTCGCGTTGAGACACCTGAACTTCGAATATCCTAACACCCATCTTGTAGTGATTGGAGACGGCCCACTAAGAAACGAACTTGAGAAGCACGCCAAACATTTATACCTAGAAAACAGAGTGCATTTTGTCGGTGAGCAACGCAATGTTGTGGGTTGGTTGAAAGGTTGTGATGCCTTCGTCAGTGGAGCGAGAAGTGAAGCTTTTGGACTTGTTATTGCCGAAGCAGCTATTGCTCAAATTCCCGTTGTCGCACCTTTTGAAGGTGGTATCCCAGAGTTTGTTCAACACGGCAAGACAGGAATTCTCTACCCAAACAGCGGAGTGGGTCCATTGAGTAAGGCCATGCGAGTATTAGTGGACAACCCTGACTTTGGACAACAGCTCGCCAGTCATGCCAGTCAACACATTGCAACCAAATTTAATGTTTCGCTTTCAAGCCGTCGCATCATCGGTGTTTACAAGAAAATTATGCTATCCCACCAACCCTCATTCTCTTTCTGGCGCACATTTATCCCACTAAAAACCTATTTGGCGAAGCGCATAGCGATGGGAGGTCAGCATGGCTAATTCAAACGTGACTAAAACACTTGTCTTCGACCCAATAACATTCAAGGGCGGTTCAAAAATTGCCACTGTAGAGGCGTTAAGTTTGTGCAGAGCAGATATCAACCAATTCGTTATCGTCACAGCAGATGTCGATTACTGGAATAGCACGAAACTTGTAGCATCGCACTCAGTTGATATCGTTGCATTACCGCTGATTAAACCTTTGGCTAAGCAGCATTATGGGCTCTTATATTGGCTAAACCAGTGTTATATTGCCCTTTGCCTTCTCTTTATCTTAGTCAAGTATAAGGGCATTGAAAGAGCCATCGGTGCATCTGGGCCTGGTATGGACATGGCACTTTACATTGTAAAGTGGTTAAAAAACATTGAAATAGTTCAATTTATCCATGGCCACATTGGCAATTCAAGATCTATTGGCTATTGCTTAACCGTAGCTGACAACGTGTTTTACTTGCCGTCCTGCAGACCGAGTATTTCTTCAGCGCTGAGCACTTACTTGGAAAGTAAAACGTCCATAAAAGACTCTGGCTCTGTTGTCAACATGTACCTGATGTCCCCCAAATACCATACCTTCGTTAATGGTTTACCCGTAGACAGATGGCCAACACGCTGCCAAATAGATTTTCCCGTCTGCTTTTGGGCAGCATCTTTGCTCAAATGGAAAGGACTGGATTTGTTTGTTGGGGCACTTAAACACGCTGCAACCATAAAGCCAATCGCATCTAACATCTGCTACATCAGACCCGTTGATACTGCGATTCCGACAAGTACCGCTCCGGTTGTGCTCAAACACACCAACTGGTACCAAGATCCTCAAGAGCTCGATACGATTCGAAGCCAATCCAATATCTTTGTTTCCACCAGCCATCAAGAGCCGTTTGGTTTGTCCATTCTAGAAGCGTTGGCAGCAGGAATGTGCGTGGTAATTCCTCAAGATGGTTCGTACTGGGACGAACAGTTGACACACAATCTCAACTGTATCAAGTATGTAGCTGGTGACGCTGCTTCGTTATCTGACGCCCTGATATATGTCGTGAAAAATCGCGACATTTTCAAACGCTGTATAGATAACGGATTAAAGATAGCCCAAGAGTACAGAGCCGAACAACACTACTTCGACTTCGTCAAGATCATCGATCCTAATCCCTACATCAAACTATCTCGTGAACCTAACCCTCAGAGCCACTAAGGAAGTTGTTATGCGACATAAAATTTTGCAGTGGTTGAAACAAGACAATGTCACCAGCATCATGCTTTATGCTGTAAGCCTACTTATGATGAAGGGCGCATCACTCTTCATGCTGCCCCTGATGACCAGTTACTTAACACCATCGCAATTTGGCCACCTTGAACTACTGTCTATTACTACGGTTTTTTTTAGTCTGTTGGTTGGTTTAGCAATGCACGAAAACCTGTATCGATTCATCGGTACCGAAAAGAATGAAGCGCTTCGTTTCTCTAGAGCGCGCGAATTGTACTCCAGCTCTCTGTTCACATCCTTTGTAATAGTCGGGTTATTGGCAGCTGGTTATTTGGCAATATCCCCAACGGCTTGGACCATCAATACTGAACAAATGGTGCTGCTTGCGGTAGTGATAACCGTCGAGGCGCCCCTTGCAATCTGCTTAGCGTGGTTAAGACTAAACAACAAAGCCGTCACCTTTTTTAAGATAAGCTGTGTCACTTTGTTGATCCAAGTCTCACTGGTGATTTTGATACTCACCAGCAAACCAGACGTCACCTTACTCTTTAGTGTTGGCGTTCTATGTGCCCTAATTCAGATAACGTACCTCCATTGTCACAACAAGTTTTCTTTTAAGCTGCCAACTCTTATCCAGTACAAAGGCTACATCCAATACTCGTTGCCATTGATGCTATCAGCAGCGGTCGCATTTGGGCTTTCTGGTGCTGAACGATGGATCATCGCTGAAGCACACTCGTTGGAGAGCTTAGGTATCTATGCGGTTGCTGCTAAGTTTTCTCTCGCTTTAGGGATACTGATCCAGCCATTCCACATGTGGTGGATGCCAAAGCGCTTTGAAGTCCTAGAGACTCATGGTAAAGAAACCGCCGCCAAAAACACCCAACTTGGTATTATCGGTTTGTGCATGTTGAGTGTCATTGTTATGTGGGTCAGCCAATGTTTTATCGTTCTCACTCTGCCGACGGGTTATCAATCAGCGGGTCAACTTGTTGTCCTGTGTATTGTGATTATGTTGCTCAAGGAAATGGTAGAAATGCTCAATATCGGTGTCTTGTATGCTAAGCAGACAAGTAAACTTTTTGCCATCAACGCAGCTGCGACAACAGTAGCACTGATCATCGCTTGGCTGAATAGAGAGGCTGGTGTTGCCGCTATCTTGCTCAGTTTGTGTATGGGCCAGCTTATTCGTCTTGTTCTCATCTACCGCCTAAGCCAGTCACTGTGCCATGTTCCCTATCGACATGGTGCATTGTTAAGTTTTGTTCTAATTAGTGCTGTATTCACGATCAGTGGGTGGTTCAATCATTCTTTGGAAACAGCAGGACTCATGCTTGTGCTTCAACCTTTAGCGCTTATCGCACTACTCCACAAGCTAAAATTCATTGCTCTGACTGCAAACGTTGCACAAAAGGTTCGTCGCCACAATCAATTGGAGCGACCGTTATGATACAAGCAGATAAGCTTTTTCCAGCCGTTATCACCTCAGGGGTGTGTCTATTTGTCGCGCTTATCTGGAAGCTCATCCCTCACCCTGCCCTAGCCATTGTGCTCTGCATGATGCCTCTTGGAATACTCTTCGTTCTCAACCAGACTTTTTGGTTGGTCAGCTTGTTCGTCCTATTTTCATTTTTCAGAATTCACGAAGCCATCCCAGCCCTCTACTCGCTCAAGATCCCTTTGCTACTTTCAGTTGGCGCATTGAGTGCTCTTTTGTGGCACAGCTTAATCAGCAAAAGTCTTCAGATGTTCTGGCATCAGAGCTTAACTTGGTTTGCAGTGTTTTGGCTATTGGTCCTCGTCGGTGCAATCTTGTCCTCCAACCCAGGTTTGGCCATTACCTACTTCAAATCAATCTATTGGAAAATTATCGTCATGACTCTGGCCATCGCATGGCTCGTGAATAGCGTTCTAAATGTCAAACGCATCAGTATCCTCATTGTGTTAGCAGGAAGCCTAATCGCACTTGTTGCGCTATCGAATTCGATCAACGGTATAGGCCTAGTCGAAGGAACACGTGTCACCATCGGTCGCCAGCTTGGCTCAGTTTTGGGTGACCCAAATGACTTGTCACTAGTACTTATGTTTCCCCTCGCCTTTGCCATCAGTTTAATGACAACAAAACATCTTGGCAGCGTTCGAATTCTCGGTTTAGTCGCGACGATATTGGCATTGAGTGCTGTTATCGCCACCCAAAGCCGAGGTGGATTGCTCGGTTCAATCGCGGTATTTGGAATATTCGGCTTACGTATTATACGTTCCAAGTTTCTGCTCGCTTTGATTGGAACCGTCGGCTTACTTATTCTGTTTGCAGCTGCGGGGATTTCGGACAGACAATCAGGCGGTGCTGCTGAAGAAGGCATTGATGCTTCCGCCATGGGCAGACTCTATGCTTGGGAAGCCGCTTTCGGTATGGCTGTCGCCAACCCGTTAACAGGCGTTGGATTGAACAACTTTTACGCCAATTACTTTTTCTATAGCCCTCATTGGGACGGACTAAATCATGCCGTGCATTCTACCTGGTTTGGTGTACTCGCAGAAACGGGCTTCCTTGGCCTTATTGTATTTATTGGGTGTATCTATTCACTGGTAAAGACAAGCAAACAAACGCTATCACTTTTAGATGCTGTGCCAGATAAATACTCCCCTTACCTTCATGCGACTGCAGCAGCCGTATATGCTGGCATCATGGGAACCATAGTATCAGGCACATTCCTCACTCAAGGCTTTACTTGGCCAATTTACATTCTTGCCGCTCTATGTATCGCCCTGAATCGTATTGTTCAAAACCATTCTCAAAATGAGAATACGCCAAAAACTGAATAAATTAATATCTAAACCTCTGTTTTATAATCAGTTAATTTTTGGCACGTTCCGTGTAACACCTCCAAGGTAAACATTCAAAGTTGGAGGCCGTTATGCTGGCGACACACATTAACGAAGTCAAAATTTGGCTCAAAGAGAATCCAAACCCCATTTATCGCAAATTGTTTGTCATTTTGAAAAACATTCGCGCCTGCGATCTCCCAACCCCAACTATCTTCAACAAGACTATCTGTTTTATATACACAGGCGTTCAATCCCTTTTCGCCAATATGATGCGAGTATTAATTCATACTCCTGCCTTTAAAGGGCGTCTGACTCAATTTGGCAAGCGACTTTATCTGTTTGGTGGTGTACCACTCGTCACTGGCCCCCTGAAGATTTATTTAGGTAACGATTGTAGGATTTCAGGCCACAGTACCTTTAGCGGCCGCACTCAATCATTAGAGACAGAACTTATCATCGGCAGTAACGTCGATATCGGTTGGCAAACCACCATTGCGGTTGGTCGGCGCATCGTCATCGGCGATAATGTGAGAATGGCCGGAAGAGCGTTTCTTTTTGGGTATTCAGGCCATTCGCTACACGCCGAAAAAAGGGCATTGGGTGCAGGTGACAGCGAAAAGGACGTGGGCAACATCACTTTACATAAAGATGTTTGGCTAGGTACAAATGTCACTGTTTGCCCAAACGTTACAATCGGCCAAGGTACCATTGTGGCGGCTGGTAGTGTCGTAACGAAAAGCCTTCCTCCATTCGTTGTTGCTGCTGGCAACCCCGCCAAAGTGGTACGTAAACTCTCGCGTAAGGAGATGGCATAATGCGTGACTTAATCGTATTTGGCGAAGACTTCGGAGGCTTGCCTTCAAGTACACAGCATATCGTTTCTCGACTCGCCACTGATCGGAAAGTGCTGTGGGTTAACTCAATCGGCCTGCGTCAGCCTAAGTTTAATAAAAAAGACTTAGTTCGTGCTTTCGCCAAGCTCCTCGGCCAAGGCAAACAAGGCTACTCGTCTAGCAACGAGCGACTAAGTACTAATATTACGGTCGTGAACTTAAAAACCATCCCTGCTCCAAAATCTTCGTGGGCAAGGGAAATCGCAAAGTCCATGCTACTCACTCAACTCAAACCTATTATCGAAAAGCTGGGGCTAACCAAACCAATCTTGTGGACTTCTCTTCCGACTGCAGCAGATTTATGTGGCAACCTAGATGAAGCTGCAGTTGTGTATTATTGTGGCGATGATTTCAACTCGCTTGCTGGTGTTGATCACGAGACAGTGAGTAGTCATGAGAGAAAACTGGCTGAGAAAGCGCATCTTATCTTGGGTGCAAGCAAGGAAATCTGCAAAAAGTTCGACGCGACAAAGACCGCTTACATCCCTCATGGCGTAGACTATGAATTATTTAACACCTCAATAAGCCGTGCCCGAGACCTCCCTTTAAATGGCAAGCCTATCGCTGGTTTTTACGGCAGTATATCCCAATGGCTGGACTATTCATTGATCGCTCAAGTCTGTTTAGATAACCCACACTGGAACTTCGTTTTTATCGGACCGTTGGAGCTAAACCACAATCCTCTGCCGAATTTCCCAAATGTATTTTATTTAGGCCCAAAACCACACTGTGAGTTACCTAGCTATAGCCAACACTGGGATGCTAGCATGCTGCCTTTCTTGTTCAATGATCAGATTCAAGCTTGTAGTCCATTAAAATTGATGGAGTATCTTGCAACTGGAACACCGGTTGTCACGACACCGTTTCCAGCGCTTGCTCCTTATCGTTCACACGTCAGAATTGCCAACAACGCCACAGAATTTAGCCAATCACTCAACAAGGTTCTCAGTCAAGGTAACACTGATACCAAGATTGTTCGTCGCGACAGCTGGGATGCTCGAAGTCGAGTTGTTAACCAGCTTCTGGAGTCACTATGAATGAACTGAAACTGCGCTTTATCATTATACTTAATGCCGCTTGGAGACAAAGGTACGTGATTGTTTTACCGATGCTGTTGATGCCTTTTGCTGGATATTTCGTCGGTAAAATGGCTCCAGAGAAATACGTATCCCACACCAGTATGCTGATTCAGGAAACGGCAAAAATGAATCCTTTTCTGGAGGATATCGCGGTTTCCACCATGCTAAAAGAGCGTTTAGCCGCCCTGAGTACCTTACTCAAAAGTCGGCACATTTTAAAATCCGTCGCCAAAGAACGCGGGATGATTAACGATTCAATGTCCCCTTTTCAAGTGGATCAAGTCATCGCCGAACTTGCAGCGAGTTTAACGGTGACTCAGCCAGGCAAAGACTTTCTTAAAATTCAACTATCGTCTAAACAACCTCAGGGTATGAAAGAGCTATTAGAATCGGTAAGCGAACACTTTATAGAGCAAATGTTGGCTCCGGAACGCTCATCGATCAAAGATTCAAGCGAGTTTCTTACCATGCATATTGATAAGCGAAGAGAGGAGCTCGATTTAGCGGAAACAGCACTTGCTGATTTTAAGAACAAAAATGCTTCTGTCACACCTGAAATGCAGAGCCAGAGTCTGGCCAGACTAGCCAGCCTAAAGCAAAACCTGGCCGAGAAAGAGGCCGAACTTTCTGGGGTTGAGCGTAGTTTGGGCTCACTCGATCAACAACTATCAAAAACCAACCCTGTGGTTGGCAAAATTGAAGACCAAATCATCGAGATTCGTAGTGAGCTAACTTTGCTAAGAGCAAAATACACTGATAGTCACAGCGCTGTGCTCGGTAAACAGAGGGAGCTCCGCAGACTCGAGAACGAACGTTCCGAACTACTCAAAGTTGAACAACCAAATATCAGTAGCGAACAACTATGGGATATTGCGAGCAGTAATACTTTGTCCGAGATTGGAGAAATTCAACCTTTACTCGTTACCCAGCTACATAGCCTTCAGTTAGTGCGAGGTAGATTTGAATCCTTGAGCGAAGAAACCAAAAGCCTACGTAAAATGATTGCAGAACTTGAGCAACAAGCGAATCGCTTTGGTGACAAAGCAAAAGATATGTTCCAGCTACAAAGAGACGTTCAAATCAAGAGACAACTCTATGATGAGCTGATTCAAAGGTATGAAATGGCTCAGCTTACCGGCTCACTGGGCATCTTTGAGCAAAACAAGCGAGTCAAGATCATTGATTTGCCTTATACACCAAGCTCACCTGCCAACCTTCCCATAGTCATATTTATTGTCGCTGGGTTCGTCGCTGGTATTGGCCTTGGCTGCGGTATTGCCACACTTATTGAGCTCTTTGACACTTCAGTTCGAAGCGCGAGTGAGTTGCAGTCTCTAACAGGCAAGCAGGTGATCACTGCAATTCCTAAAATAAAACCGTTTCAATCATAACGAATCTCAAAATAAAACACCTCACACATAAAAACTTAACACACTGTTATATAAGAACATTTTTTTGGCACAGGTTATGCAATTTCTAGTTTAAACCATCGCACACCAAGGAAATCGCATGATCAGTCAACCGAAAACAACCATTCATGTTGTTCAGCATTTGGCACCAGGCGGATTGGAAACATTGGCTATCAACATGCTCAAGTTCGCTCAATCAGACGAAGATGTTTTCCTGATAAGCCTCGAAGGAAGTCGCTGCGAAACATTGGCAAACTGGCCTAGCTTAAACAGTGTTGCAGATAAACTTATCTTTCTAACTAAGAGACCTGGCTTTGATTTCGAGGCGATATCTAAACTGCGTAAACTTTTCAAACAGATGAAACCGAGAGTCGTTCACACACACCACATTGGGCCTCTAATTTATGGAGCGACTGCAGCTAAACTTGCAGGTGTTCAGCACATAGTCCACACAGAACACGACGCTTGGCATCTTAACAACCCAAAACATCTTATTTTGCAAAGACTTGCCTTAAAACTATCCCGTCCCAATCTGGTGGCAGATGCGGGGCTAGTTAAAGAGAAATTAGATGAGAAGCTTAACTATGCCAATATCACTTTAATAAAAAACGGCATAGACTGTGAAAGATTCAAACCGGGATCTCAGGCACAGGCTCGCGGTGAGCTTGGACTACCTGCGCATGGAAAAATCATAGGCTCCGCTGGGCGCCTCGAAAAAGTAAAAGGTCACGATACCCTTCTCAAGGCACTCCCTCTCATTGATAGCAATGTGATTCTCGCTATTGCTGGCATAGGAAGCCAAAAGGACGCATTAACACGACTGGCTGAAGATTTATCTATCTCTCATCAAGTGCGATTTCTTGATTTGGTCGACGACATGCCAGCCTTTTATCGGGCTCTCGATGTGTTTTGTATGCCATCAAGGTGTGAAGGTTTCCCCCTTGCTCCACTGGAAGCTCAAGCGTGTGGCGTTCCTACAGTCGCGACAAACGTTGGTGGTACCAATGAAACCTTATGTCCTATAACAAGTCAGCTTGCCCAAGCAGAAAATAGTAGTGAGCTTGCTTTGAAGCTATCCCAAATGTTGCTTGAGTCCCCTCAATCCTCACCACGCCAGTTTGTTGTCAACAATAATGACATTCGAAAAATGGTGGATGCCTATAGAGCAATAACACAGGAGGAATACGCATGATTGATCTGACTATTGGAATTTTCTTCACAATCTGTGCTGGACTCATCATCTATCACCATGTCGGCTATCCGCTTGTACTTGCTTGGTATTCTAAGCGCCACCCTGTGGAAGAAGTAAAGCCAATAGAACGTGGTTACAAGAGTGCTCGTTCAGATAGACAATGTGCTGACATTACCATTCTTGTTCCTGCATATAACGAGGAACAGTGGATCGCAGACAAAATTCGCAACTTAGCCTGTCTGGACTACCCGAAAGAGCACTATCAAGTCATCATTGCTTGCGATGGTTGTACCGACAATACTGCTCAAGTGGCTCAGGACACGATTCAAGAAGCCTTTTGCTGTGATACACATTTCGAAATTCGAGTCTTCGAACAGAACCGCGGCAAGGTCGCACTCGTGAATGAGCAGATGTTAACAATATCAAGCGACATTACTGCATTGAGCGATGTGTCAGCTCTGATTTCTGTCGATGCCCTGCTGGTCGCCAACCAGCACTTCAAAGATAAAACTGTTGGTGCTGTAAACGGACATTACCAGTTACTTTCTAAGGGCAGTGAAGGTGAAAGCAAATACTGGCAATACCAAAGCAGAATGAAACTGCATGAGGCGAGTTTGGGTAACACACTTGGCGCTCATGGTGCTTTCTATTTGTTCAGAACTCACTTGTTTGAACCGCTCAAGCAAAACGTTATCAACGACGATTTCATTATTCCGATGGAGATTATTCGTAAAGGATATCGAGTCGATTATGACAAGGACATGATTGCATTAGAGCTTGAAGCAACCAATACCGACAACGATTTTAAACGTCGACTCAGAATTTCTGCTGGCAACATGCAACAAGCACTGCATTTGGCGGAATTGTTTTTGCCACGATACAAAGGCGTCGCTTTTGCCTTCTTTTCAGGCAAAGGTTTAAGGCTGATAACACCGTACCTCATGATTATGTGTCTGGTGCTTTCTGTCGTACTTATTCACCACCCAATATTTTTAATCGGAACCATTGCACAACTCGCTGTTTACTCAATTGCGATTATGGGGCATTTGTTCCCATACATATTTAGCCATAAATACTGTCAGTTAATCACATACATAGTAGCAGGACACTTTGCCAACCTAATTGGTGGCTTACGCTATTTGTTCGGTTTCGAAGCCACTCGTTGGACAAGAATTCAATAATAAGGAGCATCTTATGAGCAACGTATCTTCTTTATATTCAATCTGGTTAGCAAAACGTATCTTCGATTTTCTATGCGCTGTAATCGGGCTTTTGATGCTGTCACCTATCTTGCCCGCGATTGCCTTAGCCATAAAAATCGACTCCAAAGGCCCTATTTTCTATAAGCAGCTACGTGTGGGTAAATCAACACCAGAACAAATGATGTTTTTTGAAATCATTAAGTTTCGTACCATGTATGTCGATGCAGAAACGCGTACAGGTGCAGTCTGGGCGACAGAGAACGATCCAAGAATTACTCCAGTCGGTCGTTTCCTGAGAAAGACACGCCTAGATGAGATCCCGCAGTTGTTTAACGTCATCCGAGGCGACATGTCATTAATTGGCCCACGCCCTGAACGCCCTAGCTTTTATAACAAGCTAGAAACGGCCATCCCTTACTTTGCTGACCGTACCTATGGAGTAATGCCAGGCATCACTGGGTTGGCGCAAGTTAATCAAGGTTATGACACCTGCATCGATGACGTTCGCAGAAAAGTCGGTTTTGACCATAGTTATGCCTTATCACTGCGTTCGCTGAAATCTTGGATTGTGATGGATGTCAGCATCATTACCAAAACACTCATCGTCATGGTTGACGGACGGGGACGATAAATTAACAATCACAGGAGAGCTTTCCCGCTCTCCTTTTTCTTTATGGTATAAAAAATCGCCAATTCGATTAGTTGTGAAGCAAACAGTTTAAAAACCAATAATTTGCTCTTGCACGACTCAAAAAGTCTCGGTAATATCCATCTCGTTCTTAAGGAATGGGTCCGTAGCTCAGTTGGTTAGAGTACTACCTTGACATGGTAGGGGTCGGCGATTCGAGTTCGCCCGGACCCACCACTCCTCGCATTTTAATGCAATAAGAACAAAAAATTTGGGTCCGTAGCTCAGTTGGTTAGAGTACTACCTTGACATGGTAGGGGTCGGCGATTCGAGTTCGCCCGGACCCACCAAATTTACAACAAAGCCCGCTTATTGCGGGCTTTGTTGTTTTTGCAGATAGCTCATTAGATTGAGTTAATCTAATGCGCTTCTTCTAGCCTTTTTTCATTGTCGAGTAATGTAAACTCACGGCTAGAACGCTCAACCGTGTTCTGATATCCATCATAAGAACA
This sequence comes from Vibrio neptunius, assembly GCF_000967495.1. Lineage (GTDB taxonomy): Bacteria > Pseudomonadota > Gammaproteobacteria > Enterobacterales > Vibrionaceae > Vibrio > Vibrio neptunius. The sequence continues at coordinate 193,522 of NZ_JXXU01000001.1, forward strand.
CTCTCCAATATCGTTTCGCGGGCATATGGAAACATGATTCTTATCGATCATCTCTATTCCACAGTTCGGACAATATCTATCCATGGCAACCTCCTGACGTTGTTTACCTTATGTATACAGGTCATATCCTGCACTAGATACTCTAGCCAATGTTAGCATCGAAGCCAAAGAGTCTGCTATCGGGATCACCGCTTTATACACTCTATTACACTATTGCCTGCATTTATTCTTATGGTTGCACAACAAACATGATTTGAAGCACAAGCTAACTTTCGATTGCAAACTCGGGCTTGGCTTGTAACGTTCTTGCAATATAGACAATGATCAAGAGGTTCACGATCAGTACTGCCACTCCAACTATCCCCGGATGATAAATCAGACCATACACTTCAAATGGCACGTAGATGACGCAGCCGATCAATGCTAACCATTCTGTCCAGCGAAATCCTTTCCACAACCCATAAGCCTCTACCCACCGAATAGCAGTGTACACCAATGCACCCAACATCAACCATGGAACATTTCCCTGAGGAAATCGGCCTATGGCCTCTATAAATACACCAGGCCAATGGTGCGCTGGATTTAAATGAGCATGCAATACCAGAGATTCAGCCCACTGCTGCAAATCTTTCCCGGCTAAAAGGTGTAACCCCAATGCAACCACTAAAGACAATAGCCCTTTCAGCGCTTCGAGAATCGCAATCAGTTTTAACCCAGGCTTCACTTGTACTTGCATCTATCTCAACGTCCTCTCGTCATCCGCTCTCATACATTACCCAACAAAAAGTAACACGTTGATAAATTGCTTCATGAAGATTGTGTCAATTTTTCAATTTGACACAACTAGCTTAATCACGCACAGAAAAAGAAAGGAGGCCTAATATGATAGGCCATTCGATTTGGCTACTCTAATAAGGATTAGATGCTACGACACTCTGCTGGGTAAATGTTGGAAATCCAGCGGGTCGCCATTGATTAATGTGAGTCAAAAATGAGCTGTCTTTCACTTTGATTGATGCTGAACCGTAGTCAAAACTATTAAGTTTATTGCGCATGGCTTCATTAGAAAGACCGTCGCCAGCAAGTTCGTACCAAGAAGTAATTGTTGGGGTAACAAAACGCCCATAATGATTTTCTGCAATCTCGTTGTCTTTAGCGAAACGAATACAGTGCGTCAGAATACCATCTTTGTGGTAAACCACTTTAAGATGCTGGGCCTCCATTGGTAATTGCTCTCTTGGCCGAGTGTCCATATCTCCATGACAACTCACTGAGCCATATGCTACAGCGCCATCAATTGTCCAGACGATCACCGACTCCCAATCATGGCGATGGCCACCTAACCCAATCCCCGGAATTGCCTGATCTTTTTCATAATAGGTATCATAGGCATGAGCGCAATACTCCTGCCCATCATTTCCTTGCATGCACGCGTAACGGTGAAGAGTATTTGAGATATCGAGAAAACCGGCATCTCTGCAATTTCCATTGAGTGCACCAGATGGTTTCAGACCTGGGTTCATTTCTCCATAACGACTGATACCCGCTGCGGGATAGCAGCCATCTCCATCCCAATCAAAAATAGGGACCTGACTCGATATATCCATTAAACTAGGCAGTGCTTCATCTAATCGCGGTAACTCCGCTGCACTAAGAGAAGTAGCAGCAATGAATAAAGCGATTGTTATGGTTTTTTTCATATAAGCCTCTGGAGCAACGTCGTGTAAAGTGGTGCTTTTGCAACCAGAACAAACATAGGCATGATAAGAGTTAATCGCCACAACTCTCTCTCAATTCTTTAATTCTTCATATTTGTGCAACAACTTCTAGTTCATAAAGTGGATTGTTATCTGTCAGCAGCTCCATAAACAAAAAGGCCGCAACACTTAATGTTACGGCCTCTATCGTCAGTATGACGCTTTACGCCTCTTCAACGACTTTCTCTGCTTCGATGTTCGCATATAGTGAGTCAACTATCTCTTTAGAACGAACGGCAAGTACTGAAAGCAAAGTATCGCTCAGACCATGCGATGACTCGCAACAACCTTGAAGGAAAACATTCACTTTACATGATTCCTGCATAGGTAGACGATAATGGCGCTCAACCTGTTTGTCCGACATTAGTGGTTCTAGTTTGTTCAACATTTGATTGAACTGGTCATAACGATAGCCAGTGGCAAGGACAACCGCATCGTAATCGTGCCAATTTTGCTCGCTATGAATGCGATCATTAAAACGGAGTGCAATCTTACCTTCTTTCTGCCCGATTTCTTGAATATCATGACAGCGTAGATGTTGGTGCTTGCCCTTGCCAGTTACGCGCTGAAGATATAGACGCTCATAAATCGCGCTAAGCTCTTCTGTATCGACCACTGAATAGTTTGTGCCATTGAAACGAGAAAGGATGGTTTTACGCTCTTCATCAGTGCTCTTGTATACGTGATCGGTAAACTCAGGGTCAAAAATCTCGTTTACGAATGCACTGTCATCAGCTGGATGTAAGGCAAAGTTACGGTTGACTAAGTGTACTTCACCGTCTTCATAACGGTTTGTCAAATCAACGAAAATCTCGGCAGCACTTTGACCAGCACCCACAACCGCAATCTTAGGTGTCTCTGTACCAGCATTAAACTGTTCACGCCACACCTTATATTTCGAGGAATGGATCACCTTCTCGTCATTCAAGCCATTAAACAGCTCCGGAAGTTTCGGCATCCCGCCCATACCAATCAGAAGGTTTTTCGCCACACGTACGGTTTGTTTACCGTTAATATCCGTTGAGACAACGCGAACTTTGGTAATTTCGCCATCGACTTCAATCGGCTCGATATCGACAACGCGTTGACCGTAGGTCACGACTGAATCAAACTGATTTGCAACCCAAGTCAGATAGTCATTAAATTCCACACGTGAAGGATGAAGAGAACCCAAGTTGATAAATGAACTCAAGCGGTCGTGTGAATGTAGGTAGTTTACAAAGGTATATGGGCTGGTTGGATTGCGCAAAGTTACCAAATCTTTCAAACAAGAAATCTGCATTCGAGTGCCATCTAGCAACATGCCACCATGCCATTCGAAATGAGATTTTTGCTCTAAGAAGCAGTAGCTTAACTCTTGGTTCTGCGCCGTTTCTTCCAACGCAATCGCAATTGACAGGTTAGCAGGGCCAAAGCCCACGCCAAGCACATCATATTCCTTAATCTGGTCTGTCATTTTTGTAACCTCATGTTTTTCCGTTGAGCTCTCTGGCTCTCTATCCCCAAGACACCCTAAACAGGACTGCGATACTAAAAGCAATCGCTAAAAAAGGTATCTCTCAACTGACACATTAGAGCCGCCCTCTTATGAGGGAAGTCGAATTCTTTTAGTTTGGCGAAGCCAAATTTCTGCAGGTAACCAATCATTTTAGCGTTATCTGCTCTAGGCTCGCTGACGATTTTCTCTGTCCGAGGATCGGACAGGTAAAGGAAGTGGCATACTGAAGGAAGCCAAGCCGCTACCTTATGACTGCCGCGGTGATGCTCTTCACCAACCAGCATGTGAATACCACGATCGTAATCGCCTGCTGAATAATACGGCGCGATGCGATCTTCTTTTGTCCAATAGGCTTCGATGTAAGCAAAGGGTTCGTTATTTAGGCACACGATCAATAGCTGATTCTTATCATTGACCAACTGCTCTTCTAAATAAGCTTTATGCTCATCTAAAGTACCTGTTTGCTCCCAAAACGCAGCCACTCGTTCACTGTTTTGCCATCTGGAAAACAGCTCAGCATGCTGCTCTACCTCAAGACCAACAAGAGACAGCGTCTGCTCTAGCTCAGGAATGTAACGGCTGTACAACTCGCCTTTTTGCGGTCTTGGACGTAGAGGATGATAGCCATTAGAGGCAAGTATCTGCTTATGTGGAATCACGCGACGCTGCTGTTTTAGCCAAAGCTCTGGCAACTGCAGTAACGCTTCTCGCCAAACCAAGCGAATACCTTCTCGGGTGACATGAGTGATGTCGTTTAATGATGAGAAAGTAAACTCGCCAAGGTCAATACAACGTATATCCGTTCGGTGTTCAAGCATAAGGACACAAGCTTGAACCTCTTCCTTATCGTTGATGGCACTGCTGGTCACACGCCAATAACCATCACTTTCCTTGCTCAGTGTTAACTGACCACTTGGCATCTCAACGCAACATGTATCCCCTTGTTGCTGAACACTCTGCCCAAAGGGCAGAGTGTTGAGGGTATCGCTATTACCAGTCATAGCTCAGGCTCGCGATAATATTGCGGCGGTCACCGTAGTAACACCAAGTATTGCTCGTACAGGTTGCTATGTACTCTTTGTCAAAAATGTTTTTTGCTGCAACCTGAAACTTATAGTCATCAATTCGGTAGCTAACCGTTGCATCGTAAAGTGTATAAGAAGGGACTGTGTTTACGTTATCATTGTCAGCATATGTGTCATCTATATAACGCAAACCACCACCGATACTAAGGCCTTCAAGGGTACCACCAAAGAACTGGTATTTAGCCCAAGCCGAAGCTGTAGTATCAGCCACTTGCTGGGGTTGATTTCCTATTATGGCCGAGTTTGTATCATCTTTGATTTCAGAATCAACGTAAGATAAATTACCAATCAAAGTAAGAGCTTGAGTCACATTCGCTACTGCACCAAGTTCCATACCTCGATTACGTATTTCACCGATTTGCTTGATTTCTGAATTAACCGATTGGACAACATCCTTTTTAGTGGCTTCGTAGACAGAAAAGTTAAAGTAACCATCAAAGCTTCTCGGTTGATACTTCACACCTGCTTCGATTGCTTCGCCCCGTTCTGGTTTAGCCGCTTGATTGTCCACTGTCTTAATAACTGGCTCAAAAGATTGAGCGTAAGTCACATATGGAGTGAAGCCATTGTTCATAACGTAGGCAACGGCCGCACTAGAGGTCCATTCTTCGTAATCAGCTTTGTAAGTTTTTCCTGTGGACTGGTTGCTATCTTCGTTTGACGTGTCGTCATATCGTAGACCTGCTTGGAACACCCAGTTGTGATACTTAATCTGATCTTGTACGTAGAAACCAAGCTGGCTGTTCTTAGTACTTGTTGTTTCCATATCGTCTTCGGTGACTTGGGTGACACCGTTAAGCAATACAACATTATTTGTATAACTAGGGTTGAAGATATTGAACGTTGGGTCAGGTATGCTCCCTACGCCAGGTAAAGTTTTAGATTCATTACCATTAGCTATAGTTGGATTGTTTGCAAACGTTTTGCTGTCTATATCTATACTCTGATAATCAATTCCTGTTAGTAAAGTATGGCTAAAATCACCAGTTTTAAACTCATAAACTAACCTATTATCAATATTGAAAGCATCAGACTGCCCTTTTTCAATAGATGCACCTCGTGAAATAGTTTGGCGTGATCCCGTGGGGTCCAATAGAGCACCGATATTAAGGCCTTGGAAAGTAGCATCCGCTGAATAGCCAGCAAAAAACATCTGACGTAAATCAATATCCATTCGACTATAGCGAGCAGATTGACCAAAACTCAAAGCGCTATTGAACTGGTGCTCGAACTCATAACCCAAGGATAACTGTTCACGTTCAAACTTTTCCCAGTCTGGGTTGCCAAGGGCCACATCATCAGCAATATTACCGTTAGGATTGCTTGTCAATGTTCCTTCCATTGGCAAAAACTGCAGATATGGATCAGAATCATCTTTTTGATAACTAGTTAAAAAAGTAATGCTACTGCTGTCGTTAATGTTCCAAGCTAAAGATGGAGCTATTAAAATACGCTCGGCATCGACGTTGTCCACTTTAGTTCCATTCTTGCGACCCATAGCGACTAGACGAAAAGCAAGATCTTCATTTAGTTCACGGTTAACGTCTAAGCTAATCTGAGTTCTGTCATATGAGCCATACTCAACGGCCACTTGACCTGAACCGCCATCAAATTGAGGACGCTTGCTTACCGTATTGATCAACCCACCCGGTGGGTTTTGTCCGTACAAAACAGAGGCAGGGCCACGCAGAATTTCAACTCGCTCCAGAGCAAACGGGTCAATTTGCCAACTGTAGAAACCTGCTGAATATAGACGTGTTCCATCTTGGTAAAGACCATTATTCGCTTGCTGAAATCCTCGAACAACAAACCAATCTTGCTTGTTATCCTCACCATAGAAGTTAGCTTGGATACCCGGGGTGTATTGAAGAGCGTCTGAGATGCTGATTGACGCGCGATCATCCATTTGTTCGCGAGTAACGACCGAAACCGCTCGTGGCGTTTCATGGATAGCTAAATCTGTTTTGGTGGCTGTACGACTTTTTTGTCCAAGATAACTGAAATCTGGGCCTACGGCACTATCGTGCTCCTGACCAACTACCACTACTGTTTCATCTTCCGCTGCGTTAACTACGCCAGCAGACAGAGCGAACGCTACTGCCAAACAAGCTGGGCTCAGCATAAACTGCCGATTCATGTCTTTCTCCTTAACTTTCGGTTTTACCGAATATTATATTAATAATTATGATAACCATTATCATTAGCATTACGAATGCGAGTGGATTTTAACGACTTTTACAGAAAAATGGAATCTATAAATTAGTCGTTATGGTTCTATAATGTATTGATTATTAATAAGTGGCGTAATTTCTCGATCAGTACACTGTCTTGCACTATTCCTAAATGATCCGTATCCAACACTTCGTTGCTTAACTGAGCGTTAACTTTGGAAAATTCCGAACTCAGCAGCTTGTGTCGACCTAGAGGCTGTCCAGCCCAATATGCAGTTAGCTGGGTATTAATTTTAGGTAACTGATACTCGTGACATAGCGATCTCATGTGCTGCTCTACCGCCCAGCTATACAGCATTTGCTGTGCACTTTCAGACAGATAGTGATCAAAGTTTTGTGACGCTAACCAAGATGAAAATACGCTTGGCCAATTGTCAGGTGTTGATTGGTCAAATCCTGCAAGACAGGTTTGCTTTTGCCCTTCCGATAACTTACCCAAGAGCAATTCTAAGTGCTCGATCAGCTTGGCTTTTGCTGCCGGTGATTCCCATTGGTCTTCTGCGATTTCAGTACCTGGAACATAGCAGTCCAACAGCCCGAGGAAAGCAACACTTTCACCAGCAGCTTCGAGACGAGCTGCGATTTCTTGACAGAGCGCGCCGCCAAGCGACCAACCAATCAATGTGTAAGGCCCTGATGGCTGTATTTGACGAATAGTCGCGCAATAAGTATCAGCCATTGCGCTAAACGAAATGTCAAAGCGATTTGGATAAACGAAGCTCTGAGACTGAACACCATAAACGGTGCGTTTGCCCGCCAATGCTTGAGCTAATTTTTGATAACCAACTGTTCGGCCCGTCACCGGATGAATACAGAATACAGGTAAAATCCCGTCAACATCGGTATTAAGCTTCTCGATCAATTTGAGGTCAGCTTTGGCTGCTATCGCTTCGCCTTTTTGGGATTTTGGTGCCGAGTGTACCAATTCAAGCTTTTCTTTCCATTTAGTCGCTTTAGTCTCGATATCTGATTGCGAATAATGACTAGTTGCATATTCAAAATCAGCGCTCAATACACCATCCACAACTTGGGCATTGATGACCAAAGGCGTCAACATAGTATTATCATCTGCTTGATCACGCGAGTTTGACGACACTGGTTGACACCAATGAGCAAAACTATTGCCTTGATACTGGCCTAGGTAATTGAAGGTTATCTGCGCAGTTTGTTCTTGAGGCTCATCCTCTAAGTAGCGCAGCCCATAGCCAATGCCTGAGTCTTGGTTCAATAGCGCCATACGCTCGGCGATATCGTCTCGAGAATCTGAGGTATTCAAAGTCATAGGATATAGGCTCGTCATCCAGCCCACCATGCGGCTGAGATCTAACCCTTCATAGACAGACTCGTCACGACCATGACTTTCTAGATATACGCTTTGACCATCTTCTTTGCTTCCCATAATTGCTGTCAAAGCAGAGACAAGTTCAACTGTGATATTTTCACAGCTCAGTAAAGCTGACGTCACCTCTCGGCTTAGCTCAACCTTTTGTGAGCGCTTGTTGCCATAGATTGCTTTAGCCTGTGTATCTTCCGCATGCAAAGCTTGTTGATCCCAAACTGCTTTTCTAGCTTTGCCTTGTTCTGTTAATGACCATTTGTTGAGGCTATCCACTGCCATATCCAAAGAGGTGTAAACAGGCGGTAGGTCAACTGTTTTCGTTGAATTTTCGTCACTAGAAAGCGTTTGCTGATAAGCACGCCATAAGTCATCCATCAGGACTCGCCACGAAACGCCATCTACAGCCAGATGATGAATTACAATCATCAAGCGAGATTTCTGCCTGTCAATTCGAGCATAGCCTGCCTGAATCAGTCGGCCTTCTCCAATATCAAGGCTTGTTTGCAACTCGTGAGCAAACACTTCGAATGCTTCTAAGCTGTCTAGCTGAGTTTTCCATAGAAGATCATGGGAAACATGCTCTACGTATTGCTGCTGCCATTTACCTTCAGTTTGAGAAAACGACAATCTTAACGCGGGGTGGTGCTCCACTAACCCTTTAAGCGCAGTAACCAGTGCCTGAATATCCATATCCTGCTTCAACTCAACACACACATGCTGGTTCCAGTGATTTGGCTGAGCAAAGTTTTGCGCCATGAAATGAGCCTGAATTGGCATCAGACCAAATGGTTGTTTTGGTAACTCTCTTTGCTCTTGCTCAACTGCTGCTTCAAGTACTTGTGCTAACTCGCTCAGTACTGGCGCTTGGAATACTTGCTTTGGAGATACGTTGAGACCTGCCAGTTTTAATTTGCTCACTAGCTGAAGGCTTAATATAGAATCCCCACCTAACGCAAAGAAGCTATCTTCTCGGCTGACAGAATTAATACCCAGTAGCTCTTGCCAAATCTCCGCAAGGAGAGTTTCTTTCTCACCCTCCGGTGGCAAACCTTGCAACAGCTCAGATTTGAATTCTGGTTCCGGCAGCGCTTTTCTATCGACCTTACCTGCTGGAGTTAACGGCAATTCTTCTAGCACCACGAGGTGCGCTGGCACCATATACTCAGGCAGATGTTCGGCAAGCTCAGATAATATCGAAACGCTATCAGCCTTATTTGCATCAGCGCCATGCAGATACCCCACAAGGTGGGTCATAGAACCATGACGATGCGCCGCAACCACACATGTCTCAACGCCGGATATTTGCTGAAGCCTTGATTCTATCTCACCCAGTTCAATTCTGAATCCACGGATTTTTATCTGTTGGTCAACACGGCCAAAATATTCCATGACACCGTCTTCCCGCCAACGAACTAGGTCACCAGTGCGATACATACGCTCACCATTATTGGTAAATGGATCCGGCATAAATCGTTCTGAGGTCATATCTGGCTTATCCAGATACCCGCGTGCCAGGCCGACTTCTTCACCAATATACAACTCCCCTACTGCACCTTCGGCAACTTGGTTAAGCAAACCATCTAACACATAAAGCCTACGAGCCCCAACAGGTTGACCGATAGGTGCATAGGCACTGGTCAGCTTATCCTGTGGGTAAGCACGCCAGATCATTGGTGTCACTACGGTTTCCGTCGGCCCATAGCCGTTGATAATACGTGGTGGGTTTACAACAGATTGCAAGCGGTCATAGGTTTCACGAGTAAAGGCTTCACCACCCAAAGTCCAAGAACGTACATTCAATTGAGGCTGAGTCGTCTCAATCCAGTCCAATAAAGGCCCGACATAACTTGGAGGGAAACAGGCTATCGTAATCCCTTCCTGCTTGAGGACATCACAGGTCTTCTCCGCACTCCACAGTTGCTGATCGCGAATCACTAAACGAGAGCCAAATGCCAATGGCACTGTCCAGCGCTCTACCGCCCCATCAAAACTGATCGAAGCAAAGTGAAGCTCAACGTCATCTTGCGTCATCCCATACTGAGCCCCAATCGTCTGCACATGCATACTCAGGCCATCATGGGCAATCGCGACGCCTTTAGGTTTACCCGTCGACCCTGATGTGTAGATGATGTAAGCCAACTGCTCCGGCAAGAGTTCTACTTCTGGCTTGGCTTTTGAGAGACCTTGCCAATCTAGCTCATCCATATAAAGCGGTGAAACAGAAGAGGTCTGATCCGAATGGGAGAGGACGTGTGAATCAATCTCATCCCAACGTGAGCGCAATGATTGCTCGCTGATAACCAAGCTCGCAGCAGAATCCTCGATCATGTAAGCCAATCGGTCGGTCGGATAATCAGGGTCAAGCGGTAGAAACGCCCCACCGGCCTTCATAATGGCGATCATCGCTATGATCATATCGTTGCCGCGCTTAAAAAGAACGCCCACAGCTTGATCGCGAACGACACCCTGCTCTACCAACTGATTCGCCAGCTGGTTCGATTTTTCTTCCAGCTGTTTAAACGAGACACTTTGCTGGCCGTGTTTTAATGCAATGGCTGACGGTTGCTCAATACCCTGGAGGTCGAATAACTCAGTGACGGGTTGATAACGCCACTCACCTTCTGGCTGCGACAGTTGCGATAATCTGGCGAGCTGAGCCTCATCCAGTGAGTTAAGCGCAGCCAACGGTGTATTCAGGTTTTGTTCTGCTTGCGAGACCAACAGATTCAGAGTGCTAGTAAGCGAAACCATCATCTGGGGATCGATACGATCTTTGGCATAGGTTAGCGTTACCTGAGTACCCCTCGAAGATTCCAACACATCCAAAGCAACATCAAACAGTGCGAAGTTGCCTTTTAGCGCCAGCGGTTTTGCCGCTAGACCCGGAGCAAACTCGACTGACTCGGTTTGATTGACCTGATGATTAAACAACACTTGAAAGTAAGGCGTTTCGCCAACCAACCTTTCCGCCAACAATGAAGAAACCACACGATCAAATGGCAATAGCTGGTGTTGCTGAATCTCCAGCACTTTGCTGTGAGCTCTAGTCATTATTTGACCAAAGCTCTGCTCAGGTTTTAAGTCTTGCGCAACCACATTAGTGTTTACGAAAAAGCCAATAACGTCAGATACTTCTGGTCGGGCGCGGTTAGCCATTGGCATACCAATATTGATATCGTGACGCCCTGTCAACTTGAACAGCGCAGCCTGCCAAATGGCTAGCCAGAAGCTCGAAGTGGTGACGTTATTTTGCCTTGCAAGGCGTGCAATGCGTTCAGAAACATTACTATCAAATTTAAGGCTTTCCTGCTGTGCTTCTCGGCGCTGATTAGGTGCAATATCGCCTGTCCACTCAAACAGTTTCTGTGGCTGCTTATCACCTAACTCTTGCTGCCAGAATTGAAGATCCTCATCCCCTTTGCCCGCTTTTAGTAGTGCATCCTGCCAGACAGAAAAGTCACTGTACTGGATGCTCAATGGCTCTAGAGACGCCCCCTGATAGGCGGTGACCAAGTCCTGCATAAACAATCCAATAGACCAGCCGTCAGACACAATATGATGCATCACAATGATCACATGAGTTTTATCTTCAGATGCGCGAATACACGCCATTCGCACCGGCATCTCATGAAGCAAATCAAATGGCTTGGCAATAAATTCTGATGTCCATTCGCCTAGCTGGTTTTCCGTTAAGTGTCTGCCGTCTTTAAGCTCAAAGTGAGCAATACAGTGCTGGTCAACATGCTGCTTCGGCTCACCTTGGTCCGAAACAACAAAGCGCGTTCTTAGCGCGTGGTGTTTACTCATGACTTCAGCAAGCGCCAGTTCCATTTTATCGGTAGAGAGCTCACCAGTTAGCTCAAAACCACCACTGATATGGTAAGCACTATTGCCTGCATCAAGCTGATAAATGTCCCAAAGTCGTTTCTGTGCCGGAGAAAGAGGCACATCGTGCACCTCTTCTGCTGGGACAATCGGTAGCTTTTCAAAGCTCATCCCTTTGGCGTCAAGCAGAGCGATAAATTTCGCCTGCTCTTGCTCACCAAGGTTTAAAAAACGTTTTGCTAATGCAAATTTGTCTATTTTTGGTTTTTGTTGTGCTTTTAAATTTGATTCTTGGGTCATAACAATTCCAACTCGTCCATTAGTGCAGCCATGGCGTCGAGTTCATCCTGTTCTTGTTCATTGTTTGCCTGATACTGAGATTGAAGTGCATCCGTTAACGCCTGTAGCGTCCCAGCGGCAAAGAAGTCTTTTAATGAGATCGCCAAATCGAGCTCTTTTTGTGCTTGAGCGACGATACGTGTGGCTAACAGAGAATGGCCTCCGAGCGCAAAGAAGTTATCATCTAAGCCCACTTTTTCTGAGCCAAGGACTTGCTGCCAAGTGTTGGCAAACCAAATTTCCAGTTCACTCTCTGGGGCGCGATACTCCACTTGACTCCACTCTGGAGAAGGCAGCGCTTTGCGGTCACGCTTGCCATTTGGTGAAAGAGGCATTTCATCCAGTGCAACGTAGATGGCCGGAACCATGTAGTCGGGAAGGTGGTCATTCAAATGCGCTTTAACAGCGGTTTCTTTTTCTGAATCCCAATCACCACAAACCACGTAGGCGACAAGCTGCGTACCTGTTTGATGCTCATAAGCAATGACTGCAGATTCATCGACGTCATCATGTTGGTTAAGAACATTCTCAATTTCTTCCAACTCAATACGAAGCCCACGAATTTTTACCTGATGATCCAATCGGCCCAGATATTCAAGTCTGCCATCTGGCATGCGAACCACCTGATCACCGGTCCGATACATACGAGAACCCAAGTTCCCATCTTGCTTTCCTGATGCAGTAGTAGCAAACGGGTTTGGCACAAAGCGATCGGCCGTCAAATCTGGTCTGGATAGGTACTCGCGCGCAAGGCCATCACCCGCAAGGTATAGCTCACCAGGCACACCGACTGGAACTGGATTCCAACAATCATCCAATACATGAAGTTGGGTGTTGCTAATCGCATGACCAATCGGGATGCGCTTACCAACGGGCAATTCACATTGCCAGTAAGTCACGTCAATAGCCGCTTCAGTCGGACCATAGAGGTTATGCAGCTGACAATCTGGCGCACCCGTCAACACTTTTTCGGTCAACTCAGCAGGTAGAGCTTCACCGCTACAAATAATACGGCGCAGGCTGCTGCACTCTCCAATATCCGTTTCACTTTCAAAAGCATGAAGCATTGAAGGAACGAAGTGGATCGTCGTTACGCCCTGCTCTCGAATGGTGTTATGCAATAACTCAGGTTGTCGGTGGTGATCTGGCTCAGCAATGGCCAATCTCGCACCGTACATAAGCGGCCAGAAGAATTCCCACACAGAGACATCAAAGCTAAACGGTGTTTTCTGAAGGACACAATCACTGGCATCTAACTGATACTCATTTTGCATCCAAGCCAAACGGTTGTGCAGTGCCGACTGGGTATTTACCACGCCTTTTGGTAGCCCTGTAGAACCGGAAGTGAAGATGACATACAGCGACTGATCCGCCTGCCAATTTACCACTGGAACCTCAGTGCTCTGCTCATTGATTTGCTTTAAGATCTCAGCCTGATTTAGCGCCACATACTGACATTGAGGATTTTCTGGCCATTGTGGCAAGGTCTCACTATCGGTCAGTAAGATGGATACGCCCGCAGACTCAAGAATGTAATTCAAACGTTCTGCTGGATAACTTGGGTCCAATGGCACATAAGCACCACCAGCACGAGTAATCGCATGTAGGCCAATCACTAATTCAAACGAACGTGGTAAACCAAGGCCAACTCTGGTTTCTTCACCCACTCCTTGTTGGCGTAACCACTGAGCCAACTGATTCACTTTGCTGTCGAATTCAGCATAAGTCATCGACTGCTGCCCCATTGACAAAGCAATCGCCTCAGGTGTGCGTTTTGCTTGGGCTTCAACAGCAACTGGCGGTGGAAGCATTTCACCCCATGATTTCTTCGTCGCGTTGAATGCATCAATTTGTGCAAGCTCGTCAGAATCAACCAACTTGAGCTCAGACAGCATCGCGTTAGGATTTAATGCAACTTGTTCAAGTAATTTGAGCCAATGACCAAGTAACGCTTCGACAAATGTTTGATCGAATACTGGCGCAGCGTAGTTAACAAACCCACTCCATTCGCCGTCATCATAAGCCTGAACATCTAAGCTCAATTCTAACTGAGCCGCAACCACGCCCGGATCAAACGCTTCTGCTTGCAACCCTCCCCATTCAGCGAGAATAGAACGTTCAATGCGTTGGAAGTTGAAACTCGTCTGGTACAACGGATGGTGCTGCAAATTACCCGTTACACCAAGAGACTCCACTAGTACCTCAAATGGCACATCCTGATGAGTTAACGCCTGCTCGGTAAAGCGTTTTGTCTCATGGAGCAAACGTTCATAGCTCATGGCTGCGTCTAACTGCGCTGGGATCACCAAATTGTTGATGAAACAGCCTTGCATCTGCTGAGTATCCGGCTGTGTTCGGCCCGCAACAGGGATACCGACTCGAATTTCATCACGCCCAGAATACTTGTGCAGCAATAAGTGCCACAGGCTTAACATAACGTTAAACGGAGTCGTTGCACTTGTTGCAGCAAGAGTCTCAATCGCGTTGACCTGCTGCGTGGTTAGAGTGAAGTGATGACGCTGACCGGTCGTTTCGAGCTGATCTCTCGCGACATCGCTATGGAGAACAAGCGGCTCAATATCTTTTGCTAACGCCGCTTTCCACCATGACAGTGACTCTTTGGCGATATCTGAGTTTAACCACTCTTGCTGCCAGCTAGCGTAATCGGCGTAATCCAGTGTGTCAGTCTCAATATTTGATGCAAACTGCCCAGAATGACTGTACGACGAGTAAACCGCCGACAGCTCTCGCATTAGGTTTTGAATCGAAATGCCATCAGAGATGATGTGATGGACAACCAGAAGTAACTCAAATTCCTGTTCTGAATGCTTAATTGAGTATGCTCTCAATAATGAAGGCGATGACAAATCAAAGGTTTCACCAATCCAGCTCAGGCGCTGAGCCTCTAGGTCGGAGAACTCATCAGCTGAGTATTCTGCTAATGCGATTTGACATGCGTCGTCACCAGAATGGATAGACTGCATCAGCTCGCCATCTACCTGCACGAAGCTGGTACGCAGAGCCTCATGGCGGCTAATCACAGTGCGCAGCGACTGCTCTAGCCAGTCTCTATTCACGTCACCTTTTAACTTAAGGCCAAGCGGCATGTGATAGGCAGCGCTTTCAGGCATCAGCTGTTGAACAAACCATAAACGCTTCTGCGAAGCACTTACTGGCATGGTTTCCATGCGCGGCACAGGTTTGATCGTAACTGCAGGTTCTTTGAGTGATGTACACTGAGTTGCCATCACATCTAGTCTTGGAGAATCAAAGACACTCTGTAGTAAAAGACGAATCTGGTGTTTTTGCTGCAAACGTCCAACTAGCTGGGTAGCAAGTAATGACTGACCACCCAGAGCGAAGAAATCATCATTACGACTAACATTCTCCAGCCCAAACAAGGCTTGCCATTCTTGTGCCAGAAGCTGCTCAATCTCACCTTCTGGTGCTTCATAGGCTTTGTGCTGAACATGATTATCAGGCTGCGGCAGTTTTTTCTTGTCGACTTTACTTGCTGGCGTCAACGGCATTGACTCCATGACTACAAGCTGTGAAGGCACCATATAGTCAGGTAGCACTTTCGCCATTTGAGCGAGAATATCATCGCAGTTTATTAGGTCAGCCTGACCTTCTACGTAGCCGACCAAGTACTTTCCAGCTGAACCTTCAAAGGCAGTGACGGCGCTCAGTTTACTGCCACTGATACTTTGTAATCGTGACTCGATTTCACCTAACTCGACACGGAAGCCTCGAATTTTTATTTGGTCATCTGCTCGACCCAGATACTCCATCACGCCATCTTCGCGCCAGCGAACTAAGTCGCCAGTGCGATACATGCGCTCTCCATTATTCGCGAATGGATCGGGAACGAAGCGCTCGGCCGTTAAGTCTGGACGATCAAGATAACCGCGAGCTAAGCCAACTTCTTCACCAATGTACAATTCGCCACTGACACCAGACGGAACCGGACGAAGGTCGCTGTCCAATACATACAGACTACGCGCACCGACAGAAGTACCGATAGGGGCGTAAGCACTTTCTAGCGGCGTTTCAGGATAAGCCTGCCAGATCATTGGCGTCACGACAGTTTCCGTCGGGCCGTATCCGTTGATAATGCGCTTCGGATTCAGTACCTGCTGAAGCTTGAAATAGGTCTCTCGTGTAAAGGCTTCACCGCCTAGAGTCCAAGAGCGTACGGCTAATGCTGGCTGTTCAACCTCAATCCACTCTAGCAGTGGTCCAACATAGCTTGGCGGGAAGCACGCGATGGTCACGGCTTCACGCTCAAGCACTTCACATGTTTCTTGTGCACTCCAAAGCTGCTGGTCTCGAATCACCAGTTTTGAACCAAATGCCAGAGGCACAGTCCATCTCTCTACTGCACCATCAAAACTGATTGAAGCGAAGTGCAGCTCGATGTCTTGTGGTGTCATGCCATATCGTTGGCCAATGGTTTGAACATGCATGCTCAGACCAGAATGAGAAACACACACACCTTTAGGTTTACCCGTTGACCCGGAGGTATAAATCACATACGCCAGCTGCTCTTCTAAAATTTCAGGACGATTTAAAACAGGTTGCTGAAGATCGATATCAGAATACGCAATGATGCTATCTCGCTGACAAATCTCACGTGCCAGCTGTTGCGAACTGTCGTCTGAAATTAACCACTGTGCATCGCTATCTTCAACCATGTAGGCCAGTCGGTCTTTAGGGTATGAAGGATCTAAAGGTAGGAATGCAGCTCCGGCTTTCAAGACACCGATCATTGCCACCAGCATGTCAGTTCCACGGGCAAACATCACACCAACCCGTTGGTCTCTTTGAATGCCGCGTGCGATTAGCTCAGCGGCCACACCATCGCTGAAGTCATCCAGCTGTTGGTATGACATAGCAAGCCGTTCCGAGCCACTAGGTGATAAGACCGTTCCCCCAAGAGGATTCGCCACAAGCGCTTCGCTATCTGGTTGAGCAAGCACCTGCTCTTTTAACAGTTCAGTAAAGGGTTTGTAAGCCCAAGGTTCAGACGCTTTTACATGACCAGACAAGCGAGACTGTTGCTCGGCGTCCAATACATCAATATCACTCAGGTTGTGAGTCAGTTTATCGACAAGCTGCTCAAGATAATGAGACGTCGTTGCTGACAGCGCATCAATATCTGACTGTGAGAATTTCGCTGAATCGTACGCAAAAACAATGCGTAATGATTCGCCTGGCAATACTGCCAGCGTTAATGGGTAATGCGTAAACTCATAACTGTCAGGCTCGCCAATTTTAAGGCCAGTTTCACTAAATAGGCTCTCATCCAATGGGTAGTTTTCAAATACCACCAACGAATCAAACAGATTCTCACCATCAAGCGGAGATTGCGCTTGTACCTCTGACAAAGAGACATGGCTGAATTCACGCTGTGCGCTCGCCTGCTCTTGTATATCAGCAAGCCATTGATTGGTTCTCTCCTTCCAGTCCACCATCGATGTAACAGGCAAGGTATTAATGAAAAGCCCAACCATGGCTTCACTGTTTGCCAGTGACGAAGGTCGACCAGCAACCGTATTGCCGAAAACAGGCTGAGACTGACCCGTGTAACGTTGAAGCGTCAGTAGCCATGCGCCCTGAATGAGAGTGTTTAGCGTGATGCCAGATGACTTCAGTTGCGACTGCCAACTGCTTAGTACCTCAGCACTGTAGTCCACGTTGTGGCGCACATGCCCTTGTTTATCTGTGTTCGAACCGTATTGTTCAACCAAGATTGTTGGCGCTTCAACACCATTCAGATAACCACGCCAGTACTCTTGAGCACTTTCTGGTTCTTGCTGTACAACCCATTCTAAATAATCAGCAAAATCATGGCTGACAATAGGCAGGCTAATATTTTGGTAGTGAGCAAACAATTCGCTAAGTAAAACGCCGGTGCTCCAACCATCCATCAGAATGTGGTGGATAGTGAAAATACAAGCGATCTCATTGTCGCCCGTTGTCACTAGATCGACTCGCCACAAAGGTTTTAGCTGCTGGCCGCTCGCATCTTGCTCCAGTTCGAAACCTTGTTCAATGAGTGAACGTTTATACGACTCCAGTTCAAAGCCTGCTTCCTCTCGCCCATCAAAGACTCTGCTCGTGATGGGAAGGTCATCCCAAACATATAGGTGCGCGTGACCTTCTACTTGATGCAGCGTACTACGTAGAATCGAATGGCGCTTCATCAAGGCTTTCCAACCTTCTTCTAACTGGGCAGCATCAGCACCCGATATAGGTAAGGTAATTTGGTTAACGTAGGTGCTTGTGTCTTGCGATAGCTGAGCGTGGAAATACAAACCTTGCTGGAGCGTAGACAGTGGTAGAATTTGATTCGGAAGTTGATGAGCCTGAACACTTACATGGCTTAGCGTAGCAAGACTCAGATGAGTATTTGGCGCATCAGCTTGTGTCAAAACGGCGGAGTTAGACGTGCAATGTTCCGTCACGGCTTTGATCGCCGCTTCAAAGTGATGAACATACGCATCACACTCAGATTTCGACAGAGCTGAAAGTGAAAACTCCAATTCGACATCAAAGCCTTCATCAGTTTCACTGATATTCAATACAATTACGGCATCTGCTTTAGCGTCTTCTGGTCGCCATAGGCCAAACTCACCCAGTTCAGCCCCTTTCACATCAGCCTGCGTTGCTCGGCCTAGGAAGTTAAATAGCACATCAACATGGTCTTGATACTGCCATTGCTGCTGAGCTACACCCGCTGAGTAACTCAAGCCACCATCGGTGATTGCATGTGAGCTATCTTTTACACTCGCTAACAGTTCACTGATACTCTCACTTAGCACAACTTTTTGCGGGAACAGCGCAGTATGCCAGTTAACACTGCGTGAAAGATCCAATCCAAACGACTCACTGAATCGACCATGGCTTTCGCGATGAATGACAATCTCGCTTGCAGAGGTTATTTCTTTCACTGCAAGTGCAGACAATGCCATCAACGTCTGTTCCTTGCTCATTCTGGCGAAGGCTTGAGTCGAGGCAAGTAGTGGCTCGGCGAGCTCTTTAGTTAAATGGTAACTGTGCTTGTGAATTCCTTTGCTTTCGCTTTCTTGATCTTTAACTTCAGTTAGCTCAGCTGGGACAGCAGGTTCTGCTCGCTGAGCATTCCAGAATTCGGACTGTTTATGACTGATATGTATATTCTCTAATGCCTCATACCAATCAGCCTGATTGTGAGTTTTAGAGGCAAACGCATAAGAGTCAACACCCATTTCTTGCTGGTAACTTCCCAGTAAATCTTGAATTAGCACAGGCCAAGAAAGCGCATCAATGACAAGGTGGTGAACGGCAACCAGCATTTCGCCCGTCTCAATATTCAGGCCAACCGACAATTGTTTACCAACAGACGGATTAATCGCACTCTGCACAGCATCGATGTCTATCTGCTCGGCATAAAGGTGGAATGCAAAATCTGCGGTAGTTACATATTCAGCTAGATACTCTGCCGCGTCAGATGTTGTTGTATTAGGAACTTCGAAAGAAAGGCGCAAACTATCGTGATGTTGCACCACTTGCTTAAGTGCTCGGACAATCGCGTCTGCATTAACCGGAGCTGGCAAGTTGAGTTTTGCGTACTGGTTACATAGTTCAAGCTGGCCATTTTTATCTAGCTTGCTTTTATGAGAATAGCCTCGTTCAACGAATCGCTTCTGCATTGGCAGCAAGGCTACTTTGCCATTCAGCTCACCTTGTTCAGCAGGTTTGATTTGGCTATCGAGAACACACAACGCCATTTCAGCGATAACTGGATGGTCAAACACTTGCTTTGGTGTCAGCATCAAACCTCGTTGACGAAGCTTACCCACCATTTGCAAAGCGGTAATGGAATCTCCGCCAAGTGCAAAGAAATGGCTGTCAGAACCAATAGACTCAACTTTAAGTAGCTCACGCCATATTTCAGCCAGCTGATGTTGGATGTCCCCTTCCAGCGGCGCACCCGCTTTCTGTTCTTCATCCCAATGCGGTGCGGCAAGTTGCTTGCGATCCACCTTACCAGCTGGTGTCAGAGGAAGTGTCTGGCTAACAATGATACGTGACGGCACCATATAATCTGGCAATTGGGAGGCTAATTCTATGCGCCATTGAGATTCAGATTGTTGCTCTGTTTCACTCAATTGAACATAACCAACTAGGCGCTTTCCTGTCGGCGACTCGTGTGCGACAACCGCACAAAACTCAGCATTAGCAAGCGTCTGTAGGCGAGATTCAATCTCTCCAAGCTCAATACGGAAACCACGAATTTTTACTTGTTGATCGGCACGGCCAAGATATTCAACAACACCATCGTGTCTAAATCGAACCAAATCACCAGTGCGATACATACGCTCGCCGTTAGCGGCAAATGGATCCGGAATAAAACGTTCAGCGGTCAAATCAGGTCGTTTCAAGTAACCACGAGCAAGGCCAGACTCCATGCCGATGTATAGCTCGCCAACCGTTCCAAATGGTACCTGCTTAAGGTTCTCGTCCAGCACATACAACTTACGGTCACCAACAGGCTGACCAATCGGCGCGTACGAGCTTTCCAGTTTATCTTCTGGATAGGCACGCCAGATCATCGGAGTAACGACCGTTTCTGTTGGGCCGTAACCATTGACGATGCGAGGTGGATTAACCACCCGTTGAATTCGTTCAAAGGTTTCTCGGGTAAATGCCTCACCACCTAGTGTCAATGAGCGAAGAGCCAAATCCGGCTGAGTTTGTTCAACCCAATCTAGCCAAGGTCCTGCATAACTTGGCGGGAAACAAGCGATGGTGACTTTCTCGTCTACCAATACTTGAGTCGTTTTTTCTGGTGTCCACAACTGTTGGTCACGAATAATCAGCGTTGAGCCAAACGCCATTGGAACAGTCCAACGTTCCACGGCGCCATCAAAACTGATAGAAGCAAAATGCAGCTCTGTGTCTTCAGGCGTCATGCCATACTGCTCGCCAATCGTCTGGACGTGCATTGTCAACCCGCGATGACTGACTGCCACGCCTTTAGGCTTACCTGTTGAGCCAGAGGTGTAAATCAAATACGCCAGCTGGTCTAAGTGGATATCTTGATATGAACACTCACCAAGCTCAGATGCTGGAACCTCAGTTGCTAACAAAGATTCAATAGCAATACACTCTTGAGCACTTTTAGAACGGATGAAAAGATCTTTAGCCTTATCCATCAAGTGCTGCTGAGTCAGTAACTGCTGAGCTTCGCTGTCTTCAAGCATAAAGCTAATGCGCTCAGCAGGATAATCCGGATCAAGCGGCAGGAATGCGCAGTTTGCTTTCATGATGCTCAGCATGGCAACCAGCATATCGGTGCCACGCTCCATCATCACACCGACAACACTTTCTGATTGAACGTCTCTTTGACGTAATGAGTGCGCGACTAAATTCGATTGAACCTCTAATTCAGCGTATGTTATCGTTTTATCGCCATGTTTTAAGGCGATTTTTTCAGGACGCAGTTTTGCTTGTTCAGCCACCAGCGCCATAAAGGTCACTGGATTCCATGTTTGTTGTACCGCTGAGTGCGCTTCCAAGGCCACTGTATCTGAGCTAGAAAGCGCGTTAGTCTGTGCTAGAGACTGTTGAGGAGATTGGCAGATCTGGTTAAGAACATTTTTGTATGTGCTTAAGATGCTGTCAATTTGAGCTTGAGTGAATTTCTCTTGTGCGTAGACAAGTCGCAGCGATAGTTGCTCTCCTGCAATAGCATCAAGGACAAGCTCAAAGGGGGTTTCGGTCACTGGGAATTCTTCAAAAACACCTTTAACTGTGTTGCCATCCTCGCCGATGCTTTTAACAACGAGCTTATGCCCGTGACTACGATAATTGAATGCAACTGTAGGAAGAGGCGTCTGGCCCAAAAGCTTCTCAATAGGTAAATGAGAGAACTTCAATGAGTTGCGCAGATTGCTTTTCACCTGCAGCACAACTTCTCTCAAGTTCAACTCTGGATTTGCCTGAACACCCAAGACAGCATTATTAACGTAAAAACCGATATTCCTCCTGTTCGCAGAGTCTCGATTCAATGCTGGCACGGTGATCGTTGGTTGAGAATTGTTGGCATACGAAGACAAAGTCAACAACAACGCTGAAGAAAGCACTTCGAATTTAGTCGCACCAAAATGTTTGGCAGCCTTTTCGACCAAGATTGACTCATCAATGCCCAATGACTCTTCTATATGACCGGCGGTATAAGCGCTCTGCTCCGGAGTCGTCTTGCCTTGAAGAATACAGGGCTCCTCACCCATTAACTTCAGAGCTTCCCAGTCCGCCTTCTCTTTTACAGGATCGAAGTCATTTTGACTTTCAGAAAAATCAAAGTAACTGATCCCTTTTGGGCTTTCGGGTGACTTTCCCGATACAAATCGAACAATAGAGCTTACAAACAACTGTAGTGACCAAGCATCGGTAATCAAATGATGCGCAGCAATGCTTAGAGCAAACCTATCTTCAGCCAACTGGTATAGGTGGAATCTACACAGTAGCTCATTTCCTAAATTATACGGCTGATAAGTCTTAGCTTTGGCTTCTCGCCTTACAATGTCAGCAGCATCGGCTTCATCAGTCAAATCAACAAAAGCCACTGGGATTCGGTCATAATGCGTAGACTGCTGAGGTTGTCCGTCCCTTTGTTCGATCTTTATACGCAAGACTGGGTGCATTTCTAATATCTTAGAAAGTGCATTCAGGACTTTTTCTTTAGTGATTCCCTCACCCGATAGCCAAGCAACACCACCTAAGTTATACGCAATACTGTATGGCATGAGCTGGTGAAACAACCATAGACGTTGCTGAGAATGAGAAAGTGGACTCCAACCACCATTGGCCGGAGTCATCGTGATATCATCCACTGACATACATATACCTAAAAACTGTTAAATGTCAGGTACCTAAACACTAGGTACCAAAATTAAGCAAAAAAGTGTAGTGTCACTAAGCCAAAGCTTCTCGTAGACTTTTCGGACGCATATCAGTCCATACTTCATTTATGTGGGCAAGGCAAGTTTCTTTATTGCCAGTAACACCAACGGCTTTCCATCCATTTGGAATTGGATGATAAGTAGGCCAAATGCTGTACTGTTCTTGTGGGTTGATAACGACGGTAAATTCTGTGTTTGGGCTGTCAATACTCATAATATCCTCAACTAGATCGTTGTTCTTATTGTTTTGATTTTCTGGATTGTTGTTTCGTTAAGCGACGACACTTTCTACTGCTTGTTGAGCTTGTGATTTATCCGCAGTATCCAGTTCTGTCAGTTGCCCACTGTCCATTTTGAAAATGCGATCGGCCGCATCGAAGTAACGGTCATCGTGGGTAATAGCGATTACAGTCACGCCACGCTCCTTCAGCAGAGGCAGTAACTGTTGGTAAAAGACTTTTCTAAAGCGAGGGTCTTGATCCGCAGCCCATTCGTCGAGAAGCATGCAGCCTCGCTGTTCAGCAACGGCCATCAGTAACGCAAGACGCTTGCGCTGTCCTTGTGAATAACGAACATCCGACAAGCGACCATTCTCTTGCGTCACTTTGTGGCTCATTTCCAGGCGATCCATCCACTCTTTGATATCGGCCTCTGGCACATCTTGGCCTTGTCCATTGGTGATCTGGTGGAACAAATAGAAGTCACTGAATACGGTAGAAAATTGCTGGCGATAGTGAGGCCAGTTGAGCTCAGTCATAGGTTGACCGTTCAAGAGAACATTTCCTGTATGCGGCCGATAAAGACCTGTCAGCAAGCGAGCAAACGTTGATTTTCCGCTTCCATTACCACCAATGATGAAGATCATCTCACCTTTCGAAGCTTTAAAATTAATTGGGCCAACTTTAAACGGACGGTCATCGCCATCAGCGCGGTATTCATAAGTCACTTGCTGGAGATCGATAGCTTCAAATAGTTCTGGCTGCTCGTTAGCCTCAGCAAGGTTTTGATTGTCACTTAGGTCGAGTGATTCAAGTTTACGCATAGAAATATTGGCACTAATCAGACCCGGCAACGCACCGACCGCAGCCATCAGCGGCATGCGCATAAACAAGATGACCAGAGCAAAGGTAGAAGCAACGTCAAAACCGGCCCAACCTAAACCCAGCGCCAGATAAAAGTTGAGACCAATCAGTGCCAGTACAATCGTGTTAGCCATGTTGGCAGCAAAACCGTTGTAGATGTCTGCTCTTGTGACTTCGTCTCGATAACCCGCGGCATTTGGAGCAAACTCATCCTCGAAATAACGACGAGCGCGACTAGGGTTAAGTGATAGCTCTTTACGACCATCAATTAATGCCTGATAGTCGTGATAAAGCTTGTCTTCCAAATCACGAACCTGACGGACGTGGAAAGTGATACGAGTCACCAACCAATAGCCGATAACGCCAGTCACACCTAACATCAGCAGGCTTACTCCAAATAATGGTAGTGAGAGAAACGCAAGATAAGACAATGCCACTACGGTAAGTACTAAGCCGTAAATCATTTCCGGCAAGGTAACGAAGGCAATAGTAATGTTACGAATGTCGGTGTTCAGTGAGGCTAGCACCCCGGCACTACCAACATCTTCTATTTGTTCAATATCTGTGTTGATCAGTTGCTTAACTAATTGACAGCGCTTGGAATAGACAAATTGGTGGCCCAACTTGTGCAGTGACACCTGCGCAACAGTCGCCGTGATCAATAGCAACACCAGCAATCCAGCAAATTGCCAAATGGCACTATGAACACTGGCTGTCTGGCTCAATAGTTCATATTGAATAAAAGCAATCACGCCAATACTGAGAAAGGCACTAGCCACACTCAGCAAAATAACCAAAGCGAGTGCTTTATGTTGTTTATGGGCCAACTGAAAAAGTAATTTCATCTCAAATCCATGTGTTAATTATTATTGTGATTATCATTATCAACAAATTTTAAAGAAGTATTAAGGAAAGCTGAGCATTACCTCCCTCATTACTAAAATTTAGAGCCTGCGAAGCCCCCACATCAGGTACATGCCGCCAATCAAAGACGCCACCAAACCAGCTGGGACTTCTTGTGGGTACAATATTTGGCGTCCTAGCCAATCAGCCAGAAGCATTAATCCCATACCAACAAGCGCTGAACAAAACAGATGTTCTCTAGCTCGGCTAAAACCAAAAAAACGAGCGAGATGCGGTGCCATCAAACCGATAAAACTCAATGGGCCAACAACGAGAGTGGCACTAACTGTCAGCAATGCAACCAGCAGCAATAGCAAACCTCTCGCCTGCCCTACTCTAACTCCAAGTGCGCGAGAGCTGGCCTCTCCCAAAGGCAAAATGTCCAGCCAGCGAGACGTTAAGAAACTGAACCCAACAAGTACAAAAGTCGCAACAGCTAACGGAAGTAAGGTCGCCTCTGTAACATAGTACGTTGAGCCAGAAAGCCATGCTAGGACTTGGTAGCTCCTGGGGTCACCGCCCGCCAACACGAAGCTTTGTACCGCATTCATCAGAGCAGTAATAGCAACACCGGTCAGCAGCACACGTTCTGGTTGGAAACCAGACTTGCGGTTCAAAAGAACAATCACAGACAGCGACGCCATCGCGCCCACAAGTCCACCTAAATACAAACCAACGAGACTAACGCCAATGCCAGAGAACATGGCAATGATCAAACCCAAAGCGGTACCCGAGCTGATGCCAATCACTTCAGGGCTCGCCATCGGGTTACCACTTAAACGCTGGATCACAGTACCTGCGGTAGCCAGCATCACACCTGCTAAAGCTGCGGCAACAAGTCGGGGCCAACGCCATTCGAGCAAATCCCACTCGCCTGAGAACACTAGCCACTGCCAACCGGAGCTTTGAATGGAAGTGGTACTAAAGATAAATAGAGCCACTGGAATAACGAGCGCAATCAATGCGATGGAATGACGATTAAGGCTCTTCACCCGCTCACTGTGACGTGTCATGACCGTTTGCGTCTCGGTTTGACTACGCATCGACAACCTTGGCAGCAACCACAATAAAAGAGGAGCACCTAATGCAGCAGTTGCGGCACCAGTTGGCACAATCATAGCGGCAATACCTGGCAGCTGCTGGATAAGCAGATCCGTAAGCGTTAATAGTAAACCACCTAACAGCATGGAGACGATTAACTTAGGCACAAGACGATGTACACCGGTTGCGCGAGCAATTGCTGGAGCAGCGAGGCCTACAAAGCCGATCACCCCGACTTTAGCAACCACCCATGATGTCAGTAAGACTGCGAGACCAAGACATATGACGCGCAGCTTCGCCAAAGACACGCCAAGACTTTTCGCACCTTCTTCAGATAATTCCAACAAGGTTAACGGCTTAACGAATAAGAATGAAATACCAATCGCTAACCCAAGCCTTGGCGCGAGGTAAGCAATATCTGACCACCCTGTCTGGACAAGTGAGCCCGCCCCCCAAATCATTAAGCCTGCTAGCTTATCTTGATTCATCATCAACAGGACAGTGCTGACGGCGCCGAAATAGAGGTTAATGACCAAACCCGAAACCACAACAACTGTTGGTGACAGAGCACGACGCCATGACAGTGCAAACACCAGTGCCATTGTTCCCACACCACCAAGCAAAGCAATCAGTGATTTAGAAAACGTCAGTAACCAAGGGGCATACAAGGTTGCCATCATCAGTGCAAAACTGGCACCGCTTGCCACGCCCAAAGTGGATGGTGACGCCAAAGGGTTACGCAATACTTGCTGCATTAGTACACCAGCAGCAGCCAAAGCCGCACCTGCAATCAGTGTCGTGAAAAATCTAGGCCACCAAGTTAAGTGTAATCTAACCGATTCTGGCGACATCCAATCTGCTTGGAAAAGGCTATTCAAGCCTGCTGAAAAATTGCCCGAAGCATTCAATTGGAAGCCTGCTATTGTCAGCATAAATACCGAGAGTATCGCAACAAGACTCAGAGATAAGATTTTCATCGGGTGACCTCCTCATTCAGTGCAGAGGTGACCAAATTAGCGAAACGCATCGCTGAAGGTAATCCACCAAAACTCCATGTTGGTTTTACGGTGATTACCGGACGACCTGTTTGTTCAATCAAATATTGCCAATACTGGTCTTGAGCTAAATGCTCAGTCACGCCGGCAGGAAGAGGTTCTATGACGATAAATTGGGCATCAATACCCTGTAACTTATCCAAACCTGTGAGGGCAAAACCCCATGCGTTAGTGGCTTTGTCCCAAGCATTTTGAATACCTAATTGATTCAATGCCACTTTATAGATGCTGTTCTCACCAAATACTCGAACATGCTTGGTATCCATGAACTGCACTAAAAGCACTGGAGGCAGATTGTCTGGCAGCGCTGCCTTGAGGTCATCTAACTGAGCTTCACTATTAGCGATAAGCTGTTCAGCTTGCTTATCAGCATTAACCTCTTTTGCCATACGACGTGTAAAATCCGTTACGGCATCCCAGTTAACTTCACCCACTTTATACAAACCAAGAATTTTTACCGGCGCAATACGAGACAGTTGAGTCTCAAGCGAAGCGAAACGGGGAGAAAGGAATATGGTGTCGAGATTAAGCTCAGATAATCTTTCTAGGTTGGGTTGAGTGCGCAGGCCAACATCCACAGTCTCATCCGGTATTTTCGGACTTCTCACCCAGTCGTTGTAATCCGATTGCTGGGCCGACGCAACTGGGTTAACGCCAAGAGCGATCATGGTTTCAGTCTGAGACCAGTCAATGGACATCACTCGCAACTTGTCTTTTGAGGGACTTGAGCCAGCCATTGCCGGCATTACGACAGTCAGTGCAGTAATACCTGCGATTATCGTTCGTTTAATGTTTAGCATGGCATGGCAACCGGATAGCCAGCAGCATGATCGGTGATCTGCATTTCGATGCCATAAATATCGTTTAACTGCTGTTCGTTGAACACCTCAGATACCGGGCCTTGCGCTATCATCTCCCCGCTGTGAAGGGCCACGATATGGTCGCAGAAACGAGCAGCCATATTGATATCGTGTATCACGATAAGAACGCCTAATTCGAGTTCAGTTACCAGTTTCTTTATTAGTTCAAGCATTTCTACTTGGTGAGCGATATCCAGAGCAGACAAAGGCTCATCCAAAAGCAGATATTGAGTTCTCTGGGCCAAGAGCATAGCCAACCACACTCGCTGACGTTCTCCTCCTGACAAAGTATCAACCAATCGGTCTGCATACTTTTCAGTATCCGTCATCTGCATCGCTTGTTGAATGAATGCTTTATCTTGCGAACCTAAACGTCCAAGTAAGCCGTGCCATGGGTAGCGACCAAAACTCACTAGGTCTTTTCCTGATAGGCTATCAGTAGCAGGCAAATGTTGAGGAAGGTATGCAATTTTCTGTGCAAATTTCTTATCAGACCACTTTGAAACTGATTTTCCTTGCAGCAAAACATCACCACTTGTGGACTGTTGCTGCTGTGCAAGAAGCTTAAGTAGCGTTGATTTACCTGAACCATTGTGACCAACAAGAGCGTAAATCTTGCCTGGTTCAAAATTCATATCAAAATCTGACAACAAATCTCTGCCGCCAACGCTAAATGCTAGTTTTCTAGCTTCGAGCATATCCTTTCCCTTAAACTCTCTTTTTACATAGGGTTAATCAATAAAAAACGACTGATTAACAAGACGGAAGTTATATAACAGTAAATAGACAAATGCAAACCATTTTCATTTGCAATTATATCCACAGTTGGTAAGGTATTTATCTGATATATAAGGCCGTATATTGGTTTAAGAGCTGCGGATTTAAGAAATGAACACGCAAATTGAAAATTCTAAAAGTAAACCAAGCTGGCTGCAAAGACTCTCAAACATACCCTTTACGGTTAATCAAATGGAGCTGATTGTCTTCATCGTGGCCTATGACAAGTCACTCTTCCCTAAGTCACGTTACCCAGTTGAGACGCTACCCTACTCCATCCAGAAGGCGAACGTTTCACGACAAGCTGAGTTTGTCGCAGGCCGCGTTGCCACCCAAAATGCTCTCACTCGTCTTGGAGAGTCACATAAAATAGGCATAAACTTAGATCGTTCTCCCGATTTTCCAGTTCATCTTCACGGCTCAATTTCCCACTGTGAAAACTACGCGGTTTCAGTGGTAGAGAGGAAAGAAAAGCTGGCGGCTCATCATATTGGCGTCGATATCCAACGTCTCCTTTCAAGTCAAGAAGTGCAAGATACCAGCTCATTTATTGCACGAGAACAAGAGATAAACTTGCTCGTTCAAACGGGCCTGAGTCGCAATGAAGCGGTCACTTTATTGTTTTCAGCGAAAGAAGCACTCTACAAAGCGATCTACCCTCAAGTTGAGGAGATCCTTGAGTTCGATGTTGTTCGATTAGTGAAAAGTGGTGAGCACTGTTTAATGTTCGAATCGAACCAGTACCTGGTTTCGAAGGGAGTTTCTAGGACTTTGGAAAGTCGTTATACATGGTTTCAACAGTGTGTGATTTGTCTATCTAAAGTAGCGGCATAAAGACGGCAGTGCTAGCCACTGCCGTATTCGCTGAACCTAATGACTTATCTGATAAGTCCGAGCCACATTTTCTGCAACGTTGGCTAGATTACTTGCCGCTTCATGAAACGCCTCTTGCAGTGACATTGGTCTAGGTAAACAGGCATAAACAGCATCAATACCATGCTCGTAGACCGCTTGAAAATGACTTCCGGTACATCCTGCAATGGCTATAACGGGAAGATTAAATTGCTTAGCGAGTTTCGCTACACCCACAGGAGTTTTTCCATGAACCGTTTGGTCGTCAATTTTGCCTTCACCAGTGATCACTAAATTTGCGCCAATCAATTTCGATTCTAGATTAACCGTATCTAAAACAATCTCTATGCCGGGTTTTAAAACCGCATTTGCGTAGCCAAGCAAAGCCGCGCCCATTCCACCAGCGGCACCAGCACCAGCCGCAGTAAGCACATCAACACCAACATTTTTTTTTGTTACTTGGCCAAAAATCTCTAAAGATTGATCCAGCAAGGTCACATCTTGCTCAGTTGCCCCTTTTTGTGGCCCAAAGACAGCGGATGCACCTAGAGCACCACAAAGAGGGTTGTCTACATCACATGCGACGACGACTTCACATTGGTGTAGTCGCGGATCCAGCTTGGAAGTATCAACCCTTGCTAGGTTCGCTAGGTTTGCACCGCCAACAGGCACAAACTCTTCACCTGTTTTATCTATAAAGGTAACGCCTAATGCAGCAAGCATTCCTGCACCAGCATCATTAGTCGCACTGCCACCCAATCCGACAATTAGTCTACTAACTCCTTGACTTAACGCGTGCTTAATCAGTTCACCGGTACCAAAGCTAGATGTAATTTTAGGGTCTCGCTTTTCTGCAGGAACAAGGTGTAAGCCACTTGCCTCTGCAATTTCGATCACCGCGGTTTTGCCGTCACCCAGCACACCATAACAAGCTTGCACAGTCTCACCCAATGGTCCTGTTGTCTCAGTGAACACTTTTTGTCCTGATGTAGCGTCTATTAAAGATTGAACTGTTCCTTCGCCACCATCTGCCACTGGCACTTTTAAAAACTCAGCATCAGGCCATACTCTTTCCAATCCCATCTGTATTGATTGAGCCACTTCTACTGCGGTCAAACTTTCTTTAAATGAGTCTGGTGCAATCACAATCTTCATACTGGCTTAATCCTTTCTACTACCGGCGACAGAAATTATGTAACAAAGCCAGCGCTGAGTCATTGTGCAAATACACAACAAAATAAATTAAATTAAACTTATTTATGGTTAAAATGCACAATTCAATTAAGTTTACCAAGTTGAATGGCCAAATAAAGCTGCGCCATATGAGAGAAATCTGTTGTTTCAAATCCTGTGATTTCAGTGATCTTGTCTAAACGGTATTTAAGAGTATTCCGATGGATAAACAATTTAGCTGCCGTACCATTTGCGCTGCCATTGGCATCAAAGTAGGCCTCCAAGGTCGCGGTAAGCTGGCCTGATTTATCATGTTCGGCCAACATCTCTGTCATTTGTGACAGTTGCTTTCCCTGCCAGGTTCCGTGCAACGGCGCTAACAAAACAGGCAATTGATAGTCATCGAGAAGGTACACTGTGTCCTTAGGACGCGCCGCTTTCCCTATTTTCATTACCTGAAGCGCGGACTGGCAAGCAGTTTGCCATTCCTCAAGACTGTGAGCAAATTTACCCGTTGATACCTTTAAATTTCGACATGGTGTTTGCTCTAACCAGTGAAACCACTCATTCACGCTATCCGAGCTTAAAGGCTGTTCTGTTGGAACAAAGATGATTAAATGGCGTGATGACAAATGTGCACAAAGGTGATGACCCGGCTTTTGATAAAGACGTTCTGTGAGTGCTACTGTGGAACTGTCTTGAGTAGGCATTTCGACAAGGAGCAGATCCCATGAGCTACTCGGATCCACCGAGATTTGTTCAGCCCCATCTCGCATTTCGCAAGGAGAAAGGCGCCCTGCAAGACAGGCTAATATGAACTCATCTCTATATCGTCTATCACGTTGAACTTTCTCCAACAAGTCCGCTTGGTCGATGATTAGTTCAGCCGTCATTGCTACAAGTTCAGCCATACCACGAATCTGATTAGGTTCCCCAGTGATACCAACCACACCTAGAATTGTATTTTTATGTTTGAGCAGAAGGTTAACACCGGGTCTAACGCCAGAGAGGAGTTTGCAATCTTCAGTGGTCACTTCGACTGAAGCTTTTCTGCTTAATGCCAACAATGCCCCATCATGTGTCTGACCAATACGCGAGCTTTCTCCACTTGCGACCACAAGACCTGCATTGTTCATCACATTAATGTTGTAGCCAATAATCGGCATTGTGCGATCAACAATTCGTTGAGCGAGTTGAGCATCTAGCATGATCTTCCCTGAACTCTCTTATATTTGTATTTGAGAGAGTCTGACAGATCTATAACTTTGCTCCTACAAGATTTTTATTGTTTTGCAAAAAAGTGACAAACGCCCCCCTCTCGGCGATTGTACTGGTTTGCTTTCCTACCAAAACGAAGATTCATCAGTTTTGATTGCCTGCTTTACGACATAATTTGGGTCTTTAAAGACCTCAACAAAGCTAAATACATATAATTTAATCATATTTTAATAACAATAACGCTCTCAAAAATTAATATATCAAACATTGATTTTTAATTAGGTAAAAACAATGAAAACTCTAATATGCCGTTCTACTCAGTCATTTTTGGATATGTGTGATAATAAACTCGTTGCAGGTGCAAATGTACACTGCACGTTTAAATTGCTAAAAGATGATGCTGCATGGATGCAAGACTATTTAATTGAAAAAGGAGGAAGGACGCTTTCTGTAACATCATTTCTTCAGACATTTAAATAATTAAAATATTTATGATTTTTAAGGGGCTTCATTTCGTTCCCCCATTTCCGAAGCCCTATTTTTAATCAGTTTGTCGTAAATACGTCAGAAATACCATAATTAAGCTCTACATATCGTTACAAAGCCTATCTAAGTATAGCGCTATGATTGTGCATCAGATCACTAAACAAGTACATAATTATACTAATTTAGATATAAATTACTCTTCATTTATCAAAATAATAATTAAAACATAAAATGATAAATACGATTAATACATGTTACTTTAAAAGGAAAAAATATGACAAAACAATATATAGACAGTTTTCGTATTCCTGTTGGTAACTGCGTTCTCTGTCGAAGCGACACAGGTGCGGAAATAGTATTAGATACAAACAAATCCTTTTCTATCACTCTCCCAGAGAGTAGCGTACTGAAGAAACTGATAGCTGAAAAAGATAGCGTCGTAAGCAAAGATGACTTAATTTCTGAAGCGTGGGGAAGACCAGATATTATTGGCCCCAATTCTCTCCCCGTAGCCATCACAAACTTAAGAAAAGTCCTAGAGATGGACAACATAAAAATCGTCAATGTTCCAAGGAAAGGTTATCGCCTAGATTTATCTGAACATGAACCGACATTGGAACCTATTGAAGAAGAAAGCAATAATATTAACCTTGGAATCTCAGGGTCTATATCAAAAGTCAAACTATACCTATGCTTTATATCGACTATAGTTACTGTTTATAGCATTTTCTATATTGCTTTCTCGTGGGTGAATCTTGATTGCTATACAGACAGTCAAACCACTGTATGTACTATTGAGGGGGAGGACTTCAATCCTCAAATAATGAACAACAAGTCAGGTCGTTATTTTTACTCGTCACAATCTGGCCTTATGGAGGTAGAGTAAAGTGGTCAAAAAGCTCGTATCTATTTCCTTCGTCGCTATTGGAGCACTATTGCTCGTTATTTCATACGCTTTCTTGAACGGCTCGACCTGCCAGTATTCAATCAGTCTGCATGTTCCAGACGATGAAAGAGACGTTTTTATGACCTGCTACCGAGGCAAGGTCGTCGCTCTGCAAACCAAGCAAGACCAACAAGGGAACTTCTTATCTAAATGGAAAGTTGAAGCGAGACAATTGAGAATTGGTGAGCAAACTATCTATTTCGTTTACTCAAGGACAAAGCTCATTGATGACAAACAAGAGGACACCAATGACCACTACAATCAAATATCCTCCGGCTATAGTTTTTTATTCTACCGCTTGATACGCCAAGGTAATGATATTTATATATTTCAGTCTTTTCCACGCTTCTACATTCACAAAGGACAAATTGAAGGAAAACTTGATTTCTGGGAGTAACACCCGTACGTTTAGCAGGGTGGCGGATTACCCTGCTTCGCCAGAAAAAGCGTCCATCAAGTGTTCGAGAAACAAGGTGAGGCGTTTAGGTTGATAATTACGGTCACGATATACAGCATAAAGTTCAGAGTCATTCACAGACGAGATGGGTTTAAAGTCGACGCGAAAGTCTGGTAACAGGACGCGCAATCTCCCCGCACTAACATCAGCTTCGATATCTAATCTCGATTTTAGCGCAATACCAGCGCCTTCCCTAGCCCAGCAACGTATCACCTCACCATCATCCGAGCAACGAAAGCTCGATATTTGCTGGGACAAACTCGACTTGGACTCTCTATGCTGAAAGTACCACAGCTTCATTTCCTGTTCGTTGCGCAGTAAAGATAAACATTGGTGTAACTGAAGTTGTTTAGGGTCACTCAGCAAACCGAAACGGTCAATATAAGCAGGAGAAGCGACTAAAACACGCTCGCTCACGGCCAGTTTTCTGGCAATCATTCCACTATCTGGAGGAGAACCATAACGAATCTGAACATCGACGTTGCTTTCCGACAAGCTAGATAAATTATCATGTAACAATAGATGAGGCACAACTTTGGGATATAGGTGCTGAAAGGTATCGATAGCGGGCATCACAAACTGCTTTCCAATATCTTTGGGGGCTGAAATTCGGATTAGTCCTTCCACCTGAACGACCGTGTTTTGCAATTTTGCTTCCGCTTCACGAACACTTTCTAATATCTGCAAGCAAGAATCATAATAGCTGTGACCAGAATCTGTTAAAGCAACATGGCGAGTGCTGCGGTTGAGAAGCTTTACGCCATGCCTCTCTTCAAGGGCTTGAAGCCTTGCGGTTACACTTGCCGGCGACAACCCCATCTCCCTACCTGCACTTGCTAACCCTTGATGCTTTATAATCAGGGTGAATAACTCCATATCCGCCAACTTATCCATTTTCTCTCTCACCATTGTTTTTAGTTTTGGTAAAAAATAGAGCATTTTTAAGTGATTATTATAATAATCAAAAACCACATAATGTAACCCCATGGTGAATTTTAAACACACCCTCTAGGACTGGATGTTCGCTATATCTGTACGTAGGTTTGGCACTGCTTAATCTTCATTGCCGAAATATGAACCGAGTACCTGTTCCGTGGACATCAGTAAACGCTACATAGGTTGTCATGCATCGCCTACACTTAAACAACGATATTCTTCGGACATACTCATTCTACCTATCTTGCCATGCGAAATAAAAAGCCTGTCTTACTATCAATGTCGTGGTTCACTTTTGCGTCAAACGGTTCCATTTTAGTGATATGCAGAGTCAAAGTTGGGTTTATCTTTGGGCCTTTTATGCACTAGTTAGGTGGCTTAATTGGCTTACGCGGTACGTACTATTGGACAGCACAAAGTCCTATTTGTCCAGTGTGACAAACTTTATTTTCAATGTCACTCAGTCGCCAACCTTCCAGCATTGAAATGGTCTGTCATCAAGCACAGTATTGAAGGGCAGGAACTCGCTATAAGAGTCAATTTCTCAGCCTTGAAATATCTGGAGGGGCTATCCAATAACGTTTATCTTAGAGTTGCGTTGCAGGCTCGTGGCAACATCGCGATATGATCATCGATTAAAATAAAAGCCGACTCATGGTCGGCTGTTGTTATCTATACTGGCTCGAACTCTGCGTTAAAATGCCTCAAAACAGGAGGTTCATAGGTAAACTTCAAGCCAGTCATACTTGGCGCTCTTTCTTTCACTTCTTTGAAGGCATCAATCACATAATCGAGATGCGCTTGAGTGTATGTTGCCCGCGGCACAGCAAGCCGCAGTAGTTCCGTAGGACAAGGCAATTGCTCTCCTGTTTCTGGATCTCTGCCCAGCAGTAGCGAACCAATTTCAGCGCCACGTATTCCTGCGGTCTTGAATAGCTCACACGCTAATACATGGCCGGGGAATTGATCCGACGGAATATGAGGTAAGATCTTGCTCGCATTGATAAAAGCAGCATGTCCCCCAGCTTGTTGGCACTCGATCCCCAGACTTTCCAGTCCATCAACCAAATAACGAATTTGCTGTAGTCGAGACGCCAGCCATTCTTCACGCATACCGTCATAGAGACCTACAGCCAATCGCTCCATAGCTCCGCCTTCAAGGCCACCATATGTCGGAAATCCCTCTTGTAGGACGCATAACGTTCGACATTCTTGGAAAACATCAGACAAACGATCGTCTTTGAAACCCAACAGACCGCCCATAGGAACCATAGCGTCTTTCTTTGCCGACATTGATAAGATGTCTGCGTATTGAAACGATTCACGCGTGATCTCGGCGATGGTCCAATCTTTGAATTTTGCTTCACGCTGTTTCACAAAGTAAGCATTCTCTGCGAACCTTGCACAATCCATTACAACAGGTATGTCATAACTTTTTGCAATTTCATAAACGGCTTTTAGGTTAGCGATAGAGACAGGCTGCCCACCCGCAGAGTTACAGGTAATAGTGCTCACAATGTAGGGGACATTTTTGGCACCAATGTCCTCTATAGAAAAGACGAGCTTTTCAATATCAAAGTTGCCTTTAAAATCCGCTTCTACTGATGTATCAAACGCTTGTTCTGTCGGAACATTGACCACTCTACAACCATGTCGTTGGGTATGACCTTGGGTGGTATCGAAGAAATAGTTTGAGATCGCAGCCATATGCTGTCGCTCTAGACCTTTTTCTCGCTCACGTTTGTTAATTAATGCTGGCACATAAAGCTGCTCAGAACCACGCCCTTGGTGAGTTGGAATAGTATGTCGATATCCAAAAATATCCTCAACTGCTTCCTTCAACACAAAATAGCTTCGGCTGCCACTGTATGCTTCATCACCTTTCAGTGTCGCTGCCTGCATGTTTTGGGTCACAGAGCCAGTTCCACTATCAGTGAGAAGATCAATAAATACGTAGTCGCTATCCAGTAAAAACGGATTGTAGCCAACTCTTTTTAAAGCTTCCTCTCGCTCTTGACGCGTGGTTTTACGTACAGGTTCAACCACTCGGATCCGATAGGGTTCAGGCATGTAGTCCATACGTTGGTCAGTGCTCTTTACACACTGCGCTTTACAAGATTCTAATCGATTTGGCATAGGAATTACCTTCTGTTTATGTTTTTAGTTATTTAAGCGACTAAGTTGCATATCCTTTAGCCGCTAAATCAAACATAGGGTCGGAAGCTAAATCAGAAGAGTAAGTTATATGTAAATAATTCTTAAATCATCGAAATTGCCAAGCCTGACTGAAACTAATATCAGTCGTTAGTGAGCCCGATATTCACTTGGTATTGTACGCTTTCCTTCAATCAGCACACTAACCTACCAAGACGTTCCTGAATTGCGACTTGGGTTTCTTCAAGCCAAGCATAGCGTTTTGTATATAAGCGTCGCTTAGCTTTCTTCAGTACATTGGGATCCTTTCGGGCAGGGCACAGAGGTAGCTGATACAAGTACTTTGAAACCTCTACTCCACCATATTCTGCCCATAATTCAGAATAGTTGTACGTGATACTGGAACGCTTAGAACCTAGATATCTTAACGCTTGGTATACATGGCCTTTATTTGTAATGCCGTACACCGATTCAACACCCCATTCCCGTGCTAGTATCAAAAGCAATTCAAGCATAAGCGCTTTGGGACGCAACCCATACATTCTTTTCGTCAAATCCTTAATAATTTCGCCACGATCGTTAATGTGGTCACCAGGGCCTTGCAAGGCTCCAATATGAATCTCGCGTTTTGGTGAAGACGAAATATTGAAGGCTAAAGTGAATAAGTCATGTTTGTTTTCATCGACCAATTTTAACGCCAAAGAGCCCTCCCTTTCGGGACCCGCACACAACATTAATCTACAATTATTTACCTCCATCAAACACCACCCCTCTTCAGAATAAAAATCGAGGAATGCGCTTCCATACATGAGGTGCAGAGTTTGAAAATGCTCATAGATTTTTGCTGCCCTTTGATGAGGGCGCCACTTTAGACAAACAAATGGCTTTAAAGGCTTTTCAAACATCCTCGGGTTGGTCTCTTTGATGGGGCGAAATTCAGGCTGATCAAACAACTGCTGCATTTGTTGAAGCACATTAGGTTTAAACATTGACCACAAACAAAAACGACCGTTATAACGAAGTTTTTTTAACCCACGAATTTCTGGGTACACACTCTCAGCAACGCGAGGGAGGGATTTCAGGAAATGGAAATAGTTTACAGACATAAATTCACTAATACTGAGAAGCATCGATTAAAACAGAGTAGGTCAGCCTGACATTCCGTCAGGCCTTTATAGACAGTCACTAAGATCAGAAACGATATGCCACAGTAGCACCGACAGCCCACTGGTTGGCGCTATCTACAATTGGAGAGTCCGCAATATTGTCGCCAAGGCGAGTGTAAGCCGTGGTTTGTGTAAGCTCCCAACTGTCATTAATCGGTAGGATAAGCTTGTAACCTAAGTTGTAAGAAACATCACCGCTTCCTTCATATGCCTTGCGAGATTGGGTCGCTTCTTTGTTTTTCACACCAAAGTAGTAGTCGACATAATCTTTGCTTTGATAAGTCA
Source organism: Vibrio neptunius (assembly GCF_000967495.1). Classification (GTDB taxonomy): domain Bacteria; phylum Pseudomonadota; class Gammaproteobacteria; order Enterobacterales; family Vibrionaceae; genus Vibrio; species Vibrio neptunius. Next base: position 231,936 of record NZ_JXXU01000001.1, read on the forward strand.
AACCAGCAAATGGGACTAAGTCCATACTACCGACACTCATTGGCAAAAAGTAAGTCACACCAGCCAAGTAGCCATCATTAGTATCAGTAATATCATGCTGAGCATAAGTAGAAATTGTGCCTTGAGATAAGTGGAAGTCAGCATTGATACCAAGGTCAAGACTCGCTTTTCGCTTATCCATACCTTTCAGGAAGTCTGAAGTGTCATGATCATACATCAACCCAGAGGTGCCCAAATAGCCGCTCATGTTGAACATATCACCAGTATTGCCAAGGAATCGGTAGTTGAGTCCTTGCAGGCTAGCATTGAAATCTTCACCTTGGTAACCAAAGTTACCAAGAATTGTCGCATTATGCTTCTGATCCTTGTACAGATCGCTCACTCCAGCGCCGCCAAGTTCAGCAATCCAGCTATTTTCTTTGGTATAGATGTTGCCGTTTCGAATATATGTATCACCAGCAGCTTGGGCTGCCGTTGCCGCGACTATAGTTGAGACTAGAATCGTTAGCTTTTTCATTGTTTTGTCCTTGTGTTAACTTGTTATGAACACTGTACAAAACGATTCTCGCTGACAATATCTTTACTTTGTCACTCCTTTGTCACAGTTTGTCAGGCCCCTCTGACAAACGTGGAATTTGTAGAATAAATTTAGCTCCACCGAGTAAACTAGCCCCAATTTGTGCTCGTCCACCGTGTCGTTCAACGATCAGTTTGACTATCGCTAGCCCTAACCCATAGCCAGTATTAGCTTTACTTCTTGATGGATCTGCGCTGTAGAAGGGGTCAAAAATATAGTTCCAGTGGTCCGTTGGAATTCCTGGGCCATCATCTTCAACGGTAAGTAGGATGGTTTCATTCTCCAGCTTCGCAGAGAGCTGGACTTTCTGATCCGCATAACGCAACGCATTCGAAAGTAGGTTATTAACCGCCCGCTTTAGCAGAGAGGCGTCCGCCTCTAGAAATAAGTTGTCTTCAATCTCTAACGACACCACATTTACTTTGGCATCAGGCACTTTATTAGTCAGGCCGAGCATAAACGGACGGAGTTCAATAGCTTCAATATGCAGCACTGAGTCTGGACGCTCTACCTTAGCAAAGTAGAGAAGTTCATCGACCATTTGTTCCATCTCTTCCGTATCTTCAATAATACTGGCTATTTTATCATGCTGCTGTTGAGTTAGACTCTCATCTTGGAGCATTTCAGCCTGCCACTGAATTCGGAAAACAGGCGTTCGTAAGTCATGGGCGATAGAGTTTGTTAACGAGCGGTTGCTGGTTATAAGGTCGGATATCTTATCTGCCATGTAATTGAAACTGTCATTGAGGGAACCGACACGATGCCTGCTACCCGTCGGCGCTCTTGAGTTAAAATCACCTTTCGCGAATTTCATGGTAACTTCTTCAAGAATACGGACCCGCCTGCTTAAGAACCAAATAAGTCCTGAGCTGTAAATAAAGAACCCACCGAGAATAAAACCCCAGAGAATATCATCATCAAACTCTATGGCTTTACGCAACGCCGATTTCACATCAGGTTGGACGCGATAAATAATATCGGGAGATGACAACATGAACCAGAAATCGCGCTCGTCGTCATAAAATGTGAATGGATGAACACGGTCATTGGTGAAATAGTTCTTTACTTCCTGTGGTACGTCAGAGCTTGGAAAAGCCGTCAACGTTTTCGCCGTATTGGCAATAAACTCGTTCAAAACTATCAAAGCACTATCTTTGCCCTGGTGGTCAGAAATTGTCATTAAGACATCCCTAAATGCAGCACCTTCTAAGTCTTCTAGAACATAGTCATAGTCTGTATTAAGCTGATAAATAATGATTTCATATGCCACCAGACTCAACGTGAACAACACCAACAAACCCAAAAATGCCTCAATGTAGATTCGGCGCATACATCATGATCCTCAAAATCCTCACCAACTATCTGGTACAAACAAATACCCTTTCCCTCTAACAGTGATGATGCGTTTGGGTGTCGCAGAGTTGTCATCCAGTTTTTTTCTGAGACTAACCACTTTGTTGTCGATGGTACGGTCTAAGCCATCGTATTCGATACCTCTCAACGTTTGGGTGAGAAAATCACGAGATAACACTTCATCCGGAGAACTAGCCAAAATCCAAAGCAAATCAAAATCGCTGTCAGACATACTGACCTGAGCGCCGTCAAGAACACAGATTTTACGTGCCTGATTGAGACTGAGCTGACCGTATGTCAGTGTGTTCAATGGTTTGGAGTCAATATCAGTAGACGCTTCACCAAGAGAGTTTCGTCTTAACAGCATTCTCATACGAGCGAGTAATACACGTGGTTTTATCGGTTTACTGACGAAATCGTCGGCACCAATTTCAAGTGCCGCAACATGGTCAAAATCATCATCACTTGCCGTCAGCATTAGAACTTTACCGGAATACTTGGCTCGAATCTGTCTACAAATTGTCAGGCCATCCATTCCAGGCAACATCAAATCAAGTAACAACAGATCAGGCTGATGTTGGACAACTGCCTCAACGGCGCTACTACCGTCTTCGAACGTTGTCACTTCAAAATCTTGTTTAACGAAGTATTCTTCTAGCATTGAGCGAAGCTTAATGTCGTCTTCAACAATAAATAAGGATTGCAAAGAGCTCATCGACTATTTAACCAGAGTTCTGAAATTGAGATGAAGTAATATTAGCTTATAGCTATAAAGATTACCCCAACAAAAATGAGCTCTATGAATTTATTTTGAACATAGTTCAATTGTGAGACAGGCGCTAACTCCCATAAGCAGGTAACCACCCAAGAGAGGATACTATTTGGATAGAAATGATCAGCACACCAAAAAGCAAAACACCAATTAATAACCAGTCACCACCGAACACTCGATATGGATTCGGTTTTTCACTCAACACCGAGGTTCTTAGTCTCACTTTTTTGACGAGTATCGCTGGAATAATGCATGCCCAAACAGCCGCTGCGGCCGCTGCGTAACCAATTGCGACTAAAAAACCAAATGGGAAAAGTAACGAAATAATCAGTGGAGGGACAAAGGTGACAGCCCAAGTTTTGGTTCTACCTTTGTTGCTGTCATCGAACTGAAAAACGTCTGCCAAAAAATCAAAGACTCCTAACCCAACTCCAATGAAGCTGGACAAAATAGCGGCCGCTGAAAATGCACTAATGACCTTATATAGAGCGTCAATAGACAGCGATGTTTTGAAGTGTTGAAGTAATACGTTAATGTCCCCACCCTGAGCAATGATTTCAGGAAACGCAGATCTAGAGATATTGCCATAAACGCTAACAAGCCAAATCACGTAAATACAAAGCGCTATAAAGGTTCCACCCACAATCGCTTTCTGAGCTTTACGCTCTTCCATGTAATAGTCTCGCATGCTTGATACTGTATGGTGATAGCCGAATGAGGCCAATGCGATAGGTAATAAAGCAAAGATATATTGACCCTGAGCGAATTGTGTCTCACTTACTAGAGTACGACCATCAATATTGTTGACGAGGCCAGTAATAGAAAAAACAAAACTACACACCATAAACAACATAAGCATGACCGAAACTCGATCAACCATTTTAGTCGAATGCCAAACAAGAACCGAGAAAAAGGCAACGAATAATATCGAAGCCAGCTTTGGCTCGATTCCCGTATAATCATAAATAATCAAACCGGATGAGGTAATGTAGGCGTATAGCAGAATGCCACCAACAAAGTAGATCATCAGATTATTGATAACACTAATATGCTTGCCCAATAAGTCTTTGGTTACTGTAGAAAAAGACGATCGGTAAGGATAACCTTTCAGTGCCTCTAAGAGTAAGCAACCACTCGCAGACATAATTAACATCGTTAGGGATAGCACAACAACGGACCACACGGTCCATGCACCAGCACCAGCAGCTGGTAAGCCTAACATCCCTGCCCCGACACAAACACAAGCAATAACGCAGGCTCCACCGAATACCGATGGTTTCTTTTTACTTTGAGTACTACTTTCAACATAATCCATATTTTCACCTATAGTCTTCCAATTTCTTGTTTTGGTTCTCCCTAACAAGGAAGCGCCAGAGGTGTAACTCTAGCGCCTAGGTTTATGTTAAAATAAATAATTTTTTGTTAATTAAATATTAAATTAAAAGCTAACCAAACCGATTGCTCTACCACGTATTCACGCTACCCTCACGAAATTGGCGGGAATCTTTTTCGATTCAAATTTATGTAGACAGTTCGTTTGCATGATTAGATCCTTACTAACATACTCAGGTTGAAAAGCGCGTTACTTCAATTAAGCGATCGATTTTGATGGAGGACAACCACTGATCTGAAACCAAATAGGCTCATAGTACAGAAGCGCAAACGCGATGCAGTATCTTGGCATTTTGCTAGATACCAAATTGGTCCATGCCTATTTATGCTTGTTCATAAATACCTGAAATATCCTCATCTACTGATCTAACCTAAAATTAGGATGAGCACAGGGGATAAACATCTGATCTAACGACATGACATTGAGTGGCACACACACGTGTTAGCAATTAACTAGATTAAATTTTATCACTCCCAAGACTGGGAGAATTGCTGGTCTTTGAACTCAGCCGCTATACCGCTGACTTGCTGCATTCTCAACACTTCATCTTTGTCCATACCAAGCTCTTGACATATTCGTTCGTTGCTCCATTCCAGTTGACGAAGTGTCATAACCAAACTAGAAGTAAGCTCAACCTGATGGACACCTCTCGCAATGTTGTGCCTTACTGACGTCGACATACTGTTTTCCAATGATTTATGAAACACAACACACGGAACATAACCCGGAATAGGTTGAAGTTCAGGATGAGATTTCAATAGTTCAAAACGGTGAAAGCCATCGATCAATATATAGCTATCTGTTTTTTCTCTCTTGTTAACGATGATTGGCATCGTTAACCCATCTATTGCAATCGAATGTTTTAGAAGTTTTCCTTCTGGTCGAGCCATTTTATTGGGGTTATAACTATTGGACTCAATGTGATTGACAGACAATAGTCGAACATTACACACAGGGGGAAGTGCTGGAATGGTTTCAAACAGACAAGATGTAATACTATTGTAGAGCTCAACCCAAGTTCCGATGTTATCGAGTTGTTGATTTAAACGGCTAACCTGCTCGAACAAGGCGCTGGTTTTACTAGTCATGTTAGGCTGCCTCCCTAAATTGTATCGCGAACGTTCACATTGCTATGGGGAGTATCAGCCGTTCGATTGTAACCAAACGACAGTCCTCGGCACCAATAGTCATTTTTTATCAACACTTTACATATCCTCCTCCAACTCGGAACTTGTTTTTTTGATTCAAGCTTACTGTCTGCTGAATCAGGAATACATCGAATCCCTTTTTTCGGGCCGTGTTTTCGCCACCACCACAAAAACTTGAATATTCTCTCACGATAGTGCTTCTCCAAGTGGGGAGGCATTGTTTTCAGTAGGTACTTACTGTAAGTACGGTAGGTAAAACCCTCTGGTAGCTCAAAGCGATAGTAGCCGAGAATCCTACCCTGTTCTTTGGTATAACGAGCTCCAAAGTTACAGCCTTCAACTCTTGAAAGTAACTTGAGCCAGGTTTCTGGCTCAAGCTTTTGATATAACCACAGGCCCTTTCTTTGTTCATCCCCAAAAGGCTGGCATAGCCGCTGTTGAGAAAGTGGAACACCAGCTTTTTGCATTGAATCGTAAATATGGTTGTAGTCCCAGCCAAAACGCCCGTTGGCCACCCAAACATCTGACACTTTCCAATCGTAAATAGGGTAAGCCATGAAGACATCTTGCTGCATTTTTGTTGTCCACAATTGATTTTGGTAGTTTCCTTTTTTACGATTCTTTACAGTACTATAGCGATTGAGTGACTCATCGGCTCTGAGGCCTATCAGTACTGCGATTTGCTCTAACTTGCATCGCTGATACCAGTGAGCAAACTCAAAGACAAAATTTTCAAACTCCATACCAGAATAGAAAAATGGCCACGCGTGCTCATTACTCACGACGCCATCTAAATCGGGCATTTCTCTTATCCAACGTTGTTTGCTTTCAGGATCCCAACATAACCATTTAGGTTGAAACTGAGAAACCGAATTACGCAAACTGATCGGCAAACATACCCAATAGGGGTGGATTTTTTGGGTGCCGATCATTCGTCTAATAAACTGCTCCGTCTCCATATACTGAGCTTCAAAATCAACTATCAAGACGTCAATGGGTAAACGCCCTCTTCGCTCTCCTTCTTCGATAACTAAGTTAAGCAACACACCAGAGTCTTTCCCTCCTGAAAAAGAAACATAGAAATGATTAAAATGATCGAAAATATAAGAAATTCTTTTTTTCGCGGATTCAAATACATTCTCATCAAGCCATTGTTTTTTGTTGCCTGTACTGCAATTAGTCATATATTCTATTCCAGTAGTAATAAATAATAACTGTGGCATTAATCGCTTAGCGAATAAAGAGAGGTTGAAGCTAACAACTAAAAGAAAGCTCCTTTTTCATTTAATAAATTTAACAAGAACAACAATAATAAATTATTAATTAATCATTATTTAACCGATTATCTATTCTTTGTAAGAATAAATAATAGTTAATAACTTATCTATGGCTGTATACGAATGTAACTTACTTTGCTGGGGTGACGGCAATAGCTCACTTTTCGTCGTTTGTCGTCGCTTCTTTTCCAGACTTTGGCTAGTTTGGAGAATTAGATGTGATTAGCTGTATGCTTTTGGGGTGACTCTTTGCACCCCATTTTTTATGGTTCTGAAACACAGGTTGCGTAAACTCGCTTCTCGGGTAGCAAGATGAACTTCTGTCCTGTCTGAGCATCGACACTAATGAAATGAAGCCCACCCTTAGATTTCGGCTGAATATATGCCATATCAGACGAATAAAAATTGTACACTGGCCAACCATACGTTGAACCGATAGACATGGAGAGTAATTCGGTCAGTTCTTCAACTTTAGGCTTTCGCCAGTTGCTCCTTCCATTAAAGTTTATCTCTGCCAAATCCGCACAATAGCGGGCATGCTGACCAGATTCATCCAGCTTGATAGCGTGACCAGAGTACTTTGCATTCTGGTCGTATCCGTCATTTCTCATTAGGGCAAATTTATTGGAACCTGAATCTCTTACGCCATCGATCGTAAAACCCGCATGCGTATAACCTGAGTTGTAAACTGTATTATCAGACGAATACCACATGTAGCGCATCACGCTCATCCTAGGTGGTTCGGTAAACCATTTTCCATATGCTTGCCCAGAACTGCCCATGACAATGCGTAAGCATTCTTGTGTGTCATCGACCTTATCGGTATTACCCACCGCTCCACACGTTTCCAACTTTCTTGGCGTCTCAAACAAAATCACTGGAGTGAACAACCCATCGTATTCAGCTTGAGCACTAAATTTGCCCTTGGCCCCAGCAATCAATCGACCTTTTGAGTTGATCGTATAGCAAGGCTCTCCATTGCAGTCTTGTGAGACGACATTCCATAACACTCTATCAGTGACATCTTGCAGCTTAAGATCTCCATCTTGAAGGTATACCTCTATTTGAAAAGGCCTCCCTGACAACTCTTGATTAAACCTTTGAAGATGAGGAGCAGAGTTGAGTGGTAATGATGTTCGAGTAAATTGATAATAAAGTGTTGGCGCATTCACACTGTCGGGGTTGCGACCAACAATGTCACTATCAACAATGTTTATAATATCGACACCCGTATAGTCAGCTCTTCGATCATCAACTTCGTTTTTTGCTAGTTCCCAGATATCGCCACAGCCTGATAGGCCAACCACTATGCTTAGTAAAAACACTAACAGCGTCAACTGATGCACTTGCAAAAAATTATTTATAATATTATTAAAAAACATATTTAATTATCATCTACGATCCTAGTAACAGAATCTTTTTCTAATAAATGGGATAAGTAGGATTAAGGACAATCATCACTAAAAGTTTAAAAAATAGATCTAATTTATTTAAACTTCACATTAATAAAAAACAATCATAAATTTATAATTTATTTTAAAATAATTTAAATTATTAGAACTTTTAGTGTTAACAGTTAATTAAATACAATGATAATAGTTTTTCGTTGCAAAATAGTCATCGAAATTCAGAACAGAACCATGCTTAAACAAATCACAATCAATTGCAGAGTTGTCTGTTGCATAATCAATCAGTCAGCCTCACTTTACGATCATGTAAACATACCATTATTTTTTAACAGCAGCTTGGACCCAAGACCTTTAGGAATACCTCCATTCGTTTTACAAAGTCACTATTACCTTCACGCATAAAACTGACTTTCAAGAACAGGCGACTTTGTTACACAGATATGAAAATAAAATTAATAATTTCATTGGTTTAAGATTCCTCACTCTTTAATCTTTATCATTGCTATTCAAAGCCAATGAACTCTGAGGCAAAGAAAGTTGATGCAACACAAATCAGAGCTTCGCTTTTCACTGCCTCAATATCAGGTAAACACCTGATATTTTTTTTGTGTCCTATTTCTATACTTCTGTCGAAATTCCCTATTGATTAGTAACTAACAAGCTTGTGGGGTTTACAACATCAAGACACACAGCCCTAACATAAGCAATCAGAATACTACCCTATGAAACACGCTATAAAATTGTCTCTGACAACATTGATTGTTGGCTGGAGTATCAACGCCTTGGCGGCAACTATTGTCTATTGGGACAATCCAGACTCTTTTGAACGTTTGATGTCGTCAGAGAACAAAGCGGACTTTACTCGCCTTTCGGTTTACTACCAACCGCAAGAAAACAAAATGTTTTGCGGTGTCGCATCGGCCGCGATGGTACTTAATGCACTGCGTGTTGATAGGACACCAGAGCAAATTCCATTTGACTCAAGTCAGTTCTCAACATTGGAATCCGGCTACCTGCCAAATGGCGGTGGCAATGTTGAACATTCAGATAAATCCTATGTCAGCTGGTCTCCCCTATTTCACCGTTATACTCAAAACACCGTGTTAATCCACTCGCCGAAATCCAGAATTGAAATCCTAGGCAAGCCCGCGAAAGGCAGCCAGTTTAACGACTATGGGTTGCAACTTTCTCAATTCGTCGATCTGGTTAAATCCAATGGAGCTAAAGTTGTCAGCTACGAGCTACAAAACATTGACGATATCGACGCAATTAAGGCCAATATGGTCACGGCACTGAATCAACCAGAACATTATCTGGTGGTAAACTACGCTCGAAAATGCGTCGAGCAAAAAGGTGGGGGGCATTACGCGCCAGTGGCTGCTTATGATGGAGGTTCGGATTCATTTCTCATTTTAGATCCTAACAACGCAGACTACCTATGGCATTGGGTTGATGCCACCAGCATTATCAAAGCGATGAATACAATCGATGTCAACAGATACCGAGGCTACGCCATTATCTCAGACTAATAAAAAGGCCAGCAAACCGTTTGGTTTGCTGGCTTTTCAACACTTCCTTTATACGATTAGCGAAGTAATCGCTGCTTAAGTGTTGTCCAGCGAATCGCAAGTAACACAAGAGCTATCAGAATATAGATCGTTGGTTCAGTGACCTCAGACTTTACCGACCAGTAGAAATGTATCGGTGCAAGCAGCAAGGCTAAATAAACCCAATTATGTAGCTTTTGCCATTTTGCTCCCAGTCTACGCTGCATCGCTTTGGTCGATGTTACAGACAGCGACAACAATATCAGCCACACAGCTCCACCTACGGTGAGGTAAGGACGTTTGATGAGCTCCGAAGCCAGTAAACTCCAGTCCAAACCCAGATCCAGCGTCGCATAGGCGACTAAATGTAACACCGCCCAGAAAAAGCTATATAGCCCAACCAATCGTCTGACTCTGACTAACGCCCCTTGCTTGGTCCATTTCGCTAATGGCGAGACCAATAAAGAAGCAATCAACGTATTGAGCGCACTGATACCCGTGTAGTGGATGATTCCCTGTACCGGGTCTCCACCCAAATCACCCCCGAGAGCCTTGAGCACCAACAGCAGCAAGAAACTCAAAGACACACCATGGATAACTACCTTCAGCCATGTAATCGCCTTCGGAGACAACCTCATCAATAGAACTTCCTTAAGTCCATATTCTCGTAGAGATGTGCAACTTCTTCTTCATAGCCATTGAACATCAATGTAGGCTGTCTGCGGCTGCTAAACAAGTTACCTTCGCCGATAAAACGCTCGCTAGCCTGACTCCATCGCGGATGATCGACCTGTGGGTTCACGTTGGCATAAAAACCGTATTCATGGGGTGCGAGTCTATTCCAAGTGGTTGGTGGCTCTTGATCGGTCAAACGAATACGCACAATAGATTTAATACTCTTAAAGCCATATTTCCATGGCACAACTAAGCGCAAAGGTGCGCCATTTTGGGGAGCTAAGGTTTTGCCATACAAACCTACTGAGATAAGCGTTAACGGGTTCATCGCTTCATCTAGTCTCAGGCCTTCAACATAGGGGTAATCGATACTACCGCCCCAAGAGTTCTGGCCGGGGAACTGTTCAGGGTCGTAAAGGGTTTCAAAAGCAACGTATTTCGCTTCACTCTTCGGATTGGCCATTTTGAGGATTTCAGACAACGGAAAGCCAATCCAAGGTATATTCATTGACCACGCTTCTACGCACCTTAGGCGATAGATGCGCTCTTCGAGTGTGAACTTATTGAAGATGTCTTCATAGTTCAACGTTATCGGATTACCGACTAACCCATCAACTTTGACACTCCAAGGGTCGGAAACAAAACTACCTGATTTCTCCGCAGGATCAGACTTCCCTGTTCCAAATTCATAAAAATTATTGTATTTCAGCACCTTGTCTTGAGGTGTTAGTGAAAGATCAGCCTGGTATTTATCGGGCTTTGAGGCAGATAAATCAATACGGCGATCTTGAACAGGCTGCTCTTTTGATGAGAACAGATCCAAAACACCCGCCTGAGAGTTCGCCGCCAACGGCACACCGACGACAGCAATACCTAGTTTTTTTAAAATGTCTCGTCGCTCTTTATACACCGACTCTGGTGTTGCCTCGTTTTCAGATACCGCCCAGCGATATTTTTTCTTTATCCACATAGTCTTCCCCTGATACGACTTACTCACTGAGCAAGAAACAAATCGATTGTTCAATGATTTAACCAGACCGTACTAACGTCAAATCTCTTTCATCAAACGGCAGATAATCTTGTTAAGGTGAAGTGTGGTACAAAGTCTGTTACTATGCGCGCCCCTTTGAATACTGGGCGACAACGATGAACCGTAAGAAGAAAATTAACCAGATCCTAAAAGCGAAGCAAAAAAAGCAAAACGCTAAGCTACATAAAAGCAACAAGCCTCGCTACATTTCTAAGGCGGAAAGAGCAAAGCTTGAAGCTGAAGAAAAAGAACAGCAAACCGCTGCACAAGCAGAAAATGAAGAAAACGCAAACTCAGGTTCGTCTGAGCAATAACTCCTCTTCAATCGGAATGAACTTATCGCACACGTCGATTAGCGACTGTGCGCTAAGGCCCGGTACACCATACACATCCACTTTGGTTCCAAACCTTTCTTGGACACGTTTGACTAGTACGTCAAAGTCGCCATCTCCAGATAACAGAATGACTCGGTCAACCTCGCTGGCAGCTTCATACACATCCAAAGCAATACCCACATCCCAATCCCCTTTGGCACTGCCATCTTGCCGTTGAATAAATGGTTTCAGTTTAACGTTAAAGCCAATACCACGAAGGATATGATGAAACTGTCTTTGTTTGGGATCATGTGAAGCAATCGCATACGCGTGAGCTTCAGTGACGTCTCGACCTTCCGTCGCAACGTACCAAAACTCATTGTAGTCGAAGTTTGCGCGGTACTTTTCTCGTGTTGTGTAGTAGATGTTCTGGACATCAACGAAAATGGCGACTTTTTCCATCAGGAATCCTGCTTAATCAATGACGCAAGCATAGTAACAGTTATTTTCATGCAGCAGTTGGGTTTCTCATGATTCAGACACGAAAATAACAGATAAGATAGAGATGAAACGGATGCTCGGTGCTTTAAAGAAGACAGAAGCTTACGTGGTGAAACCTCCTCCTTGTCAATAAAGTGTTTTATTTATCGAACCCGCCATGTTCTCAACAGCAGGGAAGATCTGGAGCGTTACGTGAAATAGTTCAACAGTTGCGAGCCTTCGACTTCTTATCTTCCGTCCATTAACTACAAAAAAATCATTATAATCAGGTCAAATCTGTCCAATAGTCTTATCAATGATACAAACTTAAGCCAACTTAAGTCTCAAAGTAGTATTTATCGATATTTTGTCGCATTTTTGTTATTCAAAATACGAAATGAAAGCTATTAAAAACAGTGACCCCGGTTCACTATTTGATAATTTTACGATTAATTCGAGACTAGTTAAAACATGATATAATTTGACTAATTTATATACATTACATTAACTTGCGCACATATTACTTGTACATTTTTAATACGCCGTATCATTTATAGTCTTTAAAGTGTGATCTTTATTCAGTCTTACGCTTGATTCCCGATACGAAAAGCATACTATTGTCTGATATTCGTACTTAGGCATATTGCTACAAAGGCTACTCAAGATGGAGCTTGACATATTTAACCCTTCCAGACAATTACGTCGAGCAGTCTTGTTCTGGCTAAGTATGCTTCTTGCCTTAATGTCGTTGATTATCGCCACAATTAATGTGTTTTTTGGCGTTTATCATCTCTTAGCAATCACTCAGAGCCTTTTTTGTAGCTTTTCTCTCTATGTAGCTTTGAACAGCTACCGAAGCTCTGCTTCTCTTTTGCTTTCAAACTGCTACGTCTATAGCATCATCAGTTTGGTTTGTTTTACCACACGTGTGTATCCGATAGAGAATGGAGTGTTCCTCTGGAGCTTCCTTTATCCTGTTCTTTTTTACCTTATTCTTGGTAAACGCTACGGATTTATCGCAACCCTAATAGGCTTCATTAGCCAGCTATTGATCGTGGTTGATAAATCTCTCAATGATGGCGTTTTGGGCTATTTTGATCTCATCATTAATTTTACCTTCGCCTACCTGAGTGTATGGTTAGCCAGCCACATTCTCGAAGTTAAGCGAAAAACATCAGAAGCTTCACTGGGTCAACTTGCGTCACGTGATGCACTCACTAGTGTTTATAATCGCCACGCCCTTATTCATAATTTTGAACGCTACCGACAGGAAAGCGAAACCTTACCCTTGTCGCTTCTAGTTTTGGACTTGGATTACTTTAAACAGGTCAATGATGAATTCGGTCACGATATTGGCGATAAGGTGCTAAGGCAGACAGCCGCCTTAATTGACGGGTTGAGTGATGAACACTTAGTGTATCGTATTGGTGGTGAAGAATTTTGCATAGCCCTACACAACACCAATATCCAACATGCTATGATCAAGGCTGAACAAATCCGTATGGCAATTGAACGCTATCAATTCAACAGTAAAGAACAACCCATCTATCTCACGGCAAGTATAGGTATTTATCAATGTGATCTTTACAACAACCTAGATAGCGTACTAAAAGAAGCAGACAAAGAGCTGTATAAAGCGAAGAAGAATGGACGCAATCAAGTCATGGTTTGCAATGAAAAAGAACAAACCATCATTACCTGCTCTTGATGGCTATCGCCTACCAGTCATCACTCGTCCACTCCATCTTCATCGAACACAACATTGTAATTTTCTGTATAAGTACACTGAGGTTGACGGCTGCAGGTAAAAAAGCGCCGACCTTTGAATTCTCCTTGAGAAGCAGTCTTTATCACCATTGGGCTTCCGCACCGTTTGCAGAAACGAATCTCTTTTTCAGGTTCTATGAGATCAATATGAGAAGCTAGAAGACGCCTTAGTTTACCCACCTGATAGCTGTGTTTAACTGAAGTACCAATCAGAGGAATACCTGACGACTTACACACGTGCATCAATAGTTTCTGCCGCTCTATCTTACCTTTATCTAACGCTCTTCCGTTATCGAGTTCGATGGCGACACGCACTTGTAGTGTCCGTGGATCGCAGACCACATAATCAAAATAACTTTTAGCAATCCGATTGTTAGCAATAAACCATTGTTTTTTGTCGGTAGCGAGCGGTGCAACGATATTCGTCATGTTCACTTTTGACATCACCACTCCGTGTTGACCAACAGCAGTTATCAAGGCGTTATAAAACGCCGATTCCTGCATATTCATTAACGGGCCTTTTTTTTTATAACTACTGTCTTTGAGCTCATCTTGTTTTAGATAACGCTTTTGTACAAACACAAAAAATAAAACCAGCAAAACAACGATGATAAACACACTTTCCATTTCGCCTTAACTACTCCAACCATAGAAGAACCACATGAAACTCTTAGAGAATTTATACGCTAACTTGGTGAATCTGTCAGTTTTTATATGGAAACAGGCTGCTATTTATGAGATCCCCCCTCAGGTAAACGTAGATTTATCACCACCCGCTGGTCAGGCTGAATTTGTTCATATGTCACCTGCCAGTATTTTTTCAACAATCGGTCCATCAATCCACTCTGTTTGGCCTGCAGTAGCGCTTTCTCAATAATGGGTTGATAGTGTGCTGCTTGTTCAGATAGATAGAAATAAAAGTCCTTTTCATAGGTTAGAATCAAACGCTGTTCTATCGCTAAATGAGTATTTTGAGAGGACTCTGCGAGAATTTCGGTCATGCCTCTAGGGAAGTAATTGACCTTACCTTTGAGTGAAAGTTTGGAGTACAAATCGCGCCATTCTCCATCTTGCAAGTACACTGGTAGTTGATTGGCGTTCCATACATCAACGTCAAACCACTGGATCCCCAAACCTGCGACCAACCCCGACCTTTGCAAATCATTAAGATTGTTAATTTTATTGAACTCACTTTGTAGCTGTGGAGGTATAAGCAATACCCTTTTACCAATCATGCCATCAGTTAGTGGTACTTTGACGGGTACATATTCATTGTTCCTATCTTCAGTAGCCAACAGCCAAGTTAAGGATAACTGATTACTCGCCACCATTTTTATCGATCGTTTCTGTGGAATATGCTCTTGCGGCACCCTAATTGTGACACCGTAACCAGAATCAGACAAGGATTGATAAAGAAGTTCATGATAGTACGTATGTCCACCATCCATCTGCGATGGTAATATTAACACCACTTCCTGCTTAGCAAATACGCTCTGACATAGCACACACAGAATAAAACCAATTAAACGCATCTCTACCCTTCCTGAAAGTACAATCGCCATTCACAATCAACGATAACTATCGATGATCTCTTGATACTTTGAGACGCCAGCTTCGTTAAGCGAGCTTTTCATTTCATGAATACCGCGTTGCAGTTTCTCAACCAGTTGGTCCTCCACTGCTAAGTTAAAAGCATAGTAGAGTTCCCCTTCTCGAAGTACAAATACGGCCTCAAAATCGCCAGTGTCGTAGCCAATTTGCTTTATCCACCAATTGGCAACATTTTCTTCGTATGCCCACAAGTCAATGCGATCTTTTGCTAACTGCTTAGCCAAGGTTTCAGCAATGGAGGTTTCCTGCATAGCACCTCTTGGCACCCCAAGCTCTAACATTAACTGCTCACCCACATCGTCACGAATTACACCAATTCGGTATTGCGCAAAATCCTTACTGTTTTTAATACTAATATTACGTGACTTTTTGGCCAGCACCACAATCCGTGTTGAACTCAAAGGTCCAACCCATTTGAACAGATGTTCACGAAGCTTCGTTCTAGTGGTAGAGAACAGTACTGTATCAGGCTCAATCAATGCGGTTCGATAGGCTCGTGCCCAATGGCTGACCTCAATATCTTGTTTGTTGATTTCTATCCCTTGAGATCGTGCAGCAGCGGCCAACAAGTCTACAGAAATGCCTTTTTTTTCACCATCTTGAGTAAAGTTATACGGGGGATACTCTTCGGTCAAAAACTGAAGGTCATTGAGCTCTATCGCTCCAATCGGAAATGAGAAAAACAAGAGCGATAAAGACAGGCTGATTAACGATTTCATAGCCGCCTCTAACAGTGAAAATGTTACATCTATCAATAAACTGTAGAGGTGGATACAAAATACGTCTAGGTAATTGGGGGAGAATTATTTGAGCCCAAGTGGTCGTTACAATCGTTTGTAGCAGCGCTCGGGTCTCCCGACCGTACCGTAGTTTAGATCTGCTTGCAACTCGCCAGAGCTGATAAGGTATTCTAGATAACGTCTAGCGGTTGTACGGCTCGCGCCGATACGCTCTCCAGCTTCATCCGCTGTTATACTTTCAGCACCAGAAAACAACGCACGTATTTTGTCTAACGTAACACTGTCGATGCCTTTAGGTAACCTTTGAACCCTGGATTCCTCAGTAGATGGACTCTGTAACATCTTATCCACCAAGTTTTGATCAAGATCTGAGGCACTCGTGAACTGATGCTTTTGTATTACGTATTTCTTTAATGCAGCTTCCAGACGCGGAAATACAACGGGTTTCAGTAAATAATCGACAACACCACCACGCATCGCCTGCTGCAATGTATCCACATCACGAGCAGCGGTAATCAGAATAACGTCGCAGCTTTGGTTCCTAGAACGCAATGCCTGTAAAAGCTCCAACCCGGTTCCATCAGGAAGATACACATCAAGCAATAGGAGATCGGGATTAAGCACATCAAGCTGTATCTCGGCTTCGACTTTCGTAGTCGCAATCCCGATCACCTCATAGCCTTCCATCTGTTCCAGATAACGCTGATGCAATTGAGCAATGTTGAGATCATCTTCAATAATCATTACTCGTGTTACGGATGTCATACCTGTTCTTCCTTTGGTAAATACACTGTCGTTCTAGCTCCATGCTGTTCGTTATTCGTGATGTCCAATAGGCCGTGGTAGCGCAGTGCTAAATCATTAACCAAGTAAAGTCCCACTCCTCGATTTGCCTGCCCTTTTGTCGACACACCTCGTTCAACCAGATGCTTAACAGAGAACTCGTCTGGTAAACCACAACCTTGATCCATGACTTCGAGAATGATTTCATTCCCATAATCACCTATGGAAACTTCAATATTCCTTCGCGCTGGGGCAAACATGGTATCCAAGGTCATAGCACTTCGCGTAGCATCAAAAGCGTTATCAATTAAATTGCCCAAAATAGTCACAAGATCTTCTGCATTAATACGCTCTGGCAAAGGTTCAAGCCGGGAACCTTGTTCTACTATAAGCTCAAGTCCCAGCTCGCGTGCACGTTCGGTTTTACCCAGCAGCATACCCGCGATCAATGGCTCTTTGACGGTTTCACGTAGGAACTCAATCAAAGATTGATAATGTGCGGTTTCTTGGCCAATAAGATGCTGAACTGCATCCAACTCTCCCATTTGAATCATACCGCTAATGGTATTAAGTTTATTTCGATGTTCATGAGTCTGAGAGCGAAGCATTTCAGCATATTCTTTGGTTTTAGCTAACTGCTCTGAGAGCTCATTCAATTCATCTCGCAGTCGAAAACTGGATACCGCGCCCACAACCTTACCGTCTACAACAATTGGTCTTCGGTTAGCTATTAACTTCTGCTTGTTGAGGTAAAGGTATATGTCATGATCGATGTGGGCTGTAGTGAGAACAGTATCAAGATCGCTCTCGGGCAATACCTCTTTTAGCGGCTTATTCAAGCAATGCGATTTTTCCAATCCTAAAATAAGGCACGCACTCTTGTTGATAGAGCGCAGCTTGCCCGATTGGTCGATCGTCAAGATTCCTTCTTTAAGCGTTTCCATTGTCACGTCTAACTCAACATACAACCGACCTATTTCTTCAGGTTCAAAGCCAAGAATCGCTTTTTGAAAGCGACGCGACGCATAACTTGATAAAATAGCGTTCGCGGCAACCACTAGTAATGCCATCAAAAGCAGAAAGACCAAAAAAGGCTCTACTCTGTCCTGAAGACGGTCAATGAGATAACCGACTGATACAACGCCTATAATATTGCCATCTGAATCAAAAACGGCCGCTTTTCCCCGAACGGAGTAACCCAACGAACCTTGGGCAAAAGAAATATAGTTTTCACCTTCAATCAGAGCACGATCGTTATCGCCACCTTTCATTGGTTTACCAATGCGATCGTCGACAGGGTGGACAATACGAATACCGTCTTTATCACCAATCACAATAAAGGCAGCACCTATTAACTCGGTAAGACTTCGATAACGAAGCTGATACTCCGAACCACCACCTTCTTGGATCATTTGGGCAACAAAAGGAGAATTTGCTAGAAATGAGGCGACACCGAGGGCCTGCTTGCCCATTTTTTCTTCTTGCTCTTGCTTAACATAGAAGAAACCAGCGGCAACAAGCAATAGCAACTCCATCAAGCCAGAAAGCGTCATGATAATCAGCATTCGCTTACGAAAGCTGATACTACTCCATTGCATAAACTCTCCCATTTAGCTTAACGAGACTAACATCCAATTAACATTTATACGAGTTAATGGGCAATATTTTGTGAGACCAATAATCCAAATCATCGCTTACCGCTGTGAACTGACTCCCGACAATTCACTCGGCTTGCCAGTTTGCAACATACTTGACATAAAACCGGTAAAATAGTTGATTTTGATCACTAAATTAATAGAACGTTTTTTGTACTACCCATTCATTTAGGTTGTATAATTATTAAGCATAAAATTTGTAGAAATGGTCAACGCGGGCAGCAAGCACTAATAACAATGTCACAAACAGCTGTCTACACTCCAATGTCAGAGGGAAAGACGATGAAACGGGATATGTTTGGCATCTGCCTGTCACAATCTATGCTGTCACATAATCTGTCCAGCACCTTCACTCATGTAAGGGCTTACGAGAAATCCGATTTAGATAATGACGTCAAGGTAATGCATGCCTTTCCACAATTGTCAGGGCAAGAGTTGCTAACGACGATTAAATCTTCCAAACGGCTGCTTTGGCGAGCGGAATATGTCTGCTTAAATCAGAAGTAAGCAACAACAACAAGGGAAGCACATTGCTTCCCTTTTTTAACAATTACCCTGTCGTCTGTTGAGCGGCAGTTCTAAGTTGAGACAAGTATTTAATCCAACTCTTTGCTTGGCTTGAAGGTTCGATGTTGTTGGCTCTCTTCGCTTGCACCAGTGCTTTCTCAAGCAGGTTCAATTTGTACAAAGCCCGTGTTTTAGCCAGCGCCACATCTGCGTTACGGCCTTTGACTTTATCTAACACCGCCAAAGAATCTTTGTAGTAGCCTTGCTGAACCATGAGCTGAGCGACACTCCAGTAATACTTAGCGTCTCTCTCGGCTGCTCGCTTCCAGATAAATAGAGATTTATCCCACTCTTTCGCCAACTGCCAGTAAGTGGCTTGCTCAGATAGTAACTGAACATCCGTTTGCGCTTCTTCCAATTCACTTATCTCAATCGCCGCCCTTTCTGGGATACCACGCTTGGCATACATCTGGGCCAGCATACGCCTGTCACCCTGACTCAACGATAACCCATTAACCTTTGCAAGCGCCAACGTATCTAGCGCCTCCTTATCTCTGCCAACTCTCATTTGCAGGCTAACCAGTTGGCGCCACCAGCCTAGTTTCTCCGGCTGGAGACTAATCAGCAACTCAAGAGTTGGAATCGCTGCGCTCCAACGTTTCAGCTCTAGTTGAGCACCCAGCTTAAGTGACAGCGGCTGAATAATGTCATTTTTCTCAACTTGTAGGTACTTATCGATCGCAGGGACCACTTTCTCCCACTGACCTAGCTGATAGTGCGATTGAGCAATTCGCAGCCACAAGTCCAGAGCTTTTTGGGTTTCGGGTACAGACTTAACTAACTGGTAATAGTGTTTCAGTGCCTTAGCAAACTGTTGATCATTAAGATACAGATCAGCCAGCATACGTTGGCTGATCCACGCCTGTTCGTCACGCAACAGACCACTTTCAACCGCATATTCCATTTTAGAAATGGCTTGCTTGGTATTGCCGTCTTGCCAATAAAATACCGCCAACATACGAGCGATGAACGCCTTGTCGTAGGCGCGCGAAGTGTCGATTTCTTTAAGTAAGGTAATTGCCTCTTTCAGCTGTTCTCCCTGAGCCAGTTCATTGGCTTTCTGAACACGAACCGCCGTGTATTGAGTCAGCTCCTGAGCCAAGGCGCTTGGCGAAGCCAGAAGCAAAGCAATAAGGACTAATCGTTTCATCATTTGGCTAACTTAAACTCCAGTCTCACAGTTTGGTTTTCCTGAGGTACAGCAACTCCATCCACTACTCTAGGCTGATACTTCCACTTCTGCAGCGCCTGTATCGCATTCCGTTCAAACATGCGTTTCGGATTGGCTTCGACAATATTGATATCTCTCGGCTTACCCGTTGGATCGATAGTGAATTTCAGGATCACATAACCTTCGGCTTTACGCTTTAGTGCTTTGGCTGGATAACGAGGCTCGACCCGATATAAAGGCATCACTTGTTGATTGACACCAAAGTCACCAAATGTTGGAGCACTGATCGCCAAACCTTCGATGCTGGTATTCAGGCCAAGCGACGGCTGTGAAATCGGTGAAATCTGCGACAATTCGGTATTGGCTTGAGAAGTTGGCATCTGCTCTGGCACTTCTGGAGCTTTCGGTTGCTCTGGCACCGTTCGCTGGCGACGTTGAATATCTTGTTCATTTTCCACCATCACCATATTAAAGCTCAACGATTCACTTGGCTCAGGGGCTCTGCGATGACCGCTGTCCACCATCCATGCCATAAAGCTGAAAATAGCTAGCGCACATACAGCAGCCAGTGGCGTTGCCATTAACAAACGTCCCACTACTTCTTCTCCGCTGCCAGCGCTATGTTCTTAACACCAGCACCTTTTGCCGCATCCATTACTTTCACTACAGTACCGCTGTAGGCATGTTC
Source organism: Vibrio neptunius (assembly GCF_000967495.1). Classification (GTDB taxonomy): domain Bacteria; phylum Pseudomonadota; class Gammaproteobacteria; order Enterobacterales; family Vibrionaceae; genus Vibrio; species Vibrio neptunius. The sequence continues at coordinate 252,893 of NZ_JXXU01000001.1, forward strand.
ATCTGCCTGAATGACCAAAGAAGCGTCAGGTTTATCCAGCAACAAATGCTCTAGTGTCGCTTGTACACGTTCAATATCAACGTTGCGCTTATCAATATAAATGTCGTTTGCAGAAGTCACCGCGACAAAAATGCCCGCATCTTTCTGACTCACCACATTAGATGCCTGAGGGCGATTCACTTCAACACCAGATTCACGTACGAACGAGCTGGTAACGATGAAGAAGATCAACATGATAAAAACGATATCGAGCATGGACGTCAGGTCAATCTGAGCTTCATCTTGTTTATGGTGACGTCGACCGAGTCTCATCGCTGACTCCTTAAAGATTTTTCTAGTTTAATTTCTCTTAACTGGCAGGCTTTCATTAATCGCGCATGGAAAAACATGCCTGTTAACGCTGCAACCATGCCAGCCATTGTTGGTAATGTGGCTAGTGAGATACCAGAAGCCATCAATTTAGGGTTGCTGCTGCCTTGGTTAGCCATGACATCAAAAACGGAGATCATTCCCGTCACTGTGCCCAGCAAACCCAACATTGGGCAAATGGCAACCAGAACCTTAATGATATTCAGGTTTTGATACAGCTGGCTGTGTGCTTGTGACAACCATCCTTCGCGGATAGAGCGAGCATACCAAGACGTTTGGTCGCTCCGTTCACGCCAAGCATCGACCCAATTTGCTCTGTGCTTTGGAAATTCGACAAACAGATAAATGATGCGCTCTAGAATCAATAGCCAACTTAACGCTACCACGCCAGACAGCCACCACAGCACCTGACCACCCTGCTGCATAAAGTTTTGCAACGAAAGTAGCCAGTCACTGCCAGCTATTGCTTCAGGTAACAATGCGAAGATTGCATCCATCAGGCAACATTCCCTAGTGCTTCCTGAGATGGCTTGAGATCTTTCTCAGCTTGTTCAGCGACTAGGGAGATTCCCTGCTTCTCAAGGATGTTGCGAATCGTTTCGGCTTGCGAGCTCAGAATGTTATGAGCCAGCAGAAGAGGCATAGCCGCGACAAGACCAAGTACGGTGGTCACAAGTGCCATAGAAATACCACCTGCCATGACTTTAGGATCACCATTGCCAAACTGAGTAATGACCTGGAAAGTCTCGATCATACCCGTAACCGTGCCCAGAAGACCAAGCATTGGTGCCAGAGCAGCCAGTAGCTTGAGCATGGACAAACCTTTTTCCAACGTAGCTTGCTCATCAACTACAGCTTCAAGCAAACGTAATTCAAGCGCTTCAACACTGAGGTTTTTCTCTTTGCCATAAACGGATAACACACGGCCAAGTGGGTTATCGCCCGGATTTTGAGGTGACTTCAGTTGAGCACGAATCTTCTGGCGCGCGATAGACAAACTTACGCCACGTACTACCGCAATGATCAGGCCAATCGCAAGCAGGCCAACAATGATCTTACCTACCACACCACCTGCTTGTAGCCTGTCCATCAGGCTTGGGCTATGTGCTAGTTGTTCCAGCATCACGCCACGAGAAGGATCAAGAACAATATTTTCAACCTGACCACCTACCAAAGGAGAAAGGGATGAAATGGTTGGTGCTTGCTCTGGTTGCTTAATGTAAGCCTGAGCCTCACCTTTTGTGGCATTCCAGTTTAAGTAGCCTTGCGCGCCAACTAAGCCAATCGAACCAAGCCGAAGGGCTGATTCCCTTTGAGCCACCCCTTCACCGTTAACAAAACGGACTTCGGTTGATGCCACTTCACCGCTGGCTTTGATCTGCTCTTCCAACGCTTTCCAAAGGCCTGTAAGTTGATACATAGAAGGCAGTTTTGTCGCTGCGACAATCTCTTTAACCACACCAGCATGAGCTTGTGCATCAGCTGAGGTCACTGAATACTGCAGTTCAGACTCCAATTCTTTGGCGTTTTGACGCACAACGCCAAACACTTCACCTAGACTTCCTGTCTCTAAGCGGAGTTTTTCTTCCAGGCGAGCTAAGGTATTTTCGTTGTCACTGAACTTTGCTGCCAGTTTGTCATTTTGCGTTTGCAAATCGTCACGCTGCTTGAGCAGTTGTGCTTTGAGCGCTTTAAGTTCTTTTTCAGTCTGTTTAAAACCGGACTCGCGAGCCATGTTATGTTGCGCTTGCTGTTGATTTTCAGCCTGAGCTTTGTTGACCAGTTCAGAAGAGGCTTGAACGTTGAATGACAGGCCAGCAAGAGCGAGAAGGGAAGCAATTAACGTACGTTTCATATTATTTTGCCTCCGCGACGTTGAGAGAAACTGGGAGAGTAATCAAACTTGGCGCCGCTTGCTTCGCTGCGATGTTAAACGCTTTGTCTAACTCTGATTTCATCGAGCTATCGGCACTTTGCCACTGCTTATCAGACTGGTTCCATGACCAAAATTTCGTGCCGTTCAAGCTGCGAGCCACCAGTGAAACGCGACCAAGATGCAGGATGTCGACTTCACGCGAGCCTGCATCTACCGTAATCTGGTCTTGATACAGACCAAGTTTGGTGCCGTAATCAAGCTCTATCTGATACGCCTCTAGAATACGGCGATACTTTTCCGCATCGCTCACATCAGCGCGAGTCATCATTCTTTCCAATTTTGCAACACGCTCTTGGCGCTGGTCTTTTTTGATCGGCATATCATCAGCAATCGACGTTTTGAGACCTGCGATCATCTGATACATCAGTGGAACGACACCCTGACGAGTGTTTTTTACCTCATCAATCTGCTTTTCAAGATTGCCCGCTTCCTGCTCTTGGCTTTTGACTAATGCCGTCAGGTGAGAACGATAAACCTCAAGATTTTTCACCTCTTCCTGAAGTTGTTCAATTTCAGCTTGCAGGCTAAGTGTATTTTCAGCACTGACATCAATACGTTTCTGACTCGCCGCGGATGAGGAATTGGTTTTACTTTGAATGGATAGAGCGCTATCAAGGCTCGAGGCCGTTGCACTGAAGCCTGCTGTCGCAACCATCAACGCCAAACTGGTTTTAAATAAATTCATAACGTGTAATTTTCAATGATGTCAAACTGATTAGTGAGAAGCAATCTCATTTTCACTCGCCCGACATAGTAACGCGATTACATAAAATTTCAATCAACCATATGCTCAATATGCATTTAGGGGAAAGAACGTATCTTTCCCCTAATGTATCAAGGTTGATTAACCGTATTGTGTTTTAGTATTTAATTTGTAGAGTCGCCACATAGCTTCGACCTTCATTTATACATCCAAACGCATAGCCGAAACCGCTAGCGAGAAACGCTCTGTCACAAAGCCTTATGCTGACAATTCCACATCGCGGTGTTCTTGCTGACCGTTTTGAGTCTTAATGTAATTACCTGTGGCTGTGCCTTCAACATCCATAGTGCTAACTGACTCTTAGTAAACATATTCATCTCCAAATTAAAAGACGACCCAAAAAGCCGTTTAACCAATTATTTCGCCGAGAATATAAGTGTTAACAAATCTCATTTGCATTGAATTTACATTCTTTGCATTCGTAAGTTTATCGATACAGAAATATTAAGTTCGCTGGTGATTGTATGCCTCTAGCGGTGTAGGAATAAGTTGGACTGAAAGCCTAAAAGGTGAGCAAATGTTATGGGCGTGATTAATTTTATTTTGAGAACAGTAACGCCTGTCACAACGACGGCAGCACTCTCATACTTAGTTAGGCCATGTCGTGTATATGTGGGTATTAATATGGAAACCACATATTCCCATAATAAAACACAACCATTAACGCCCTATTTTTATTGGGAAATAGAGCTGAATGCTCAGGCCATAAGGCGAGCGATTCTGCGCCCTGACCTCGCCTTTCATTAAAGTCATGGCTTCTTTGACAATTGCCAATCCTAAACCATAGCCCCCCGACTGCTTGTCGCGTGCCGACTCTATTCGAGTAAATGGGCTGAAGATATCCTCTAGCGCTGTTTCCGGAATACCTGGCCCATCATCCGCGACGTCAAACACTAAATACTGATTTCCGTGTTCGGACGTTAATCCAATCGACACCTCGATGAGGGCATCCAACCCTGCATACTTCATTGAGTTTGATATCAGGTTACTAAGACAGCGCAAAATTAAACGCTCGTCAGCATGCAACATAGGAAGAGATGGCGCTACATTGAGAACCAGTGTTTGATCCTCTCCTAACTGAAGTCGGCTTTGGTTTACTTGCGTGTTGGCAATACTTTCTGGGCATACTGGTTGAACGTCTGTGACGTAACGAGAATTCTCTAATCGACTGAACTCTAAGATCTCACCCACCAGTTTGTCCATTTCATCCACTTCTTTTTCTAGTCGATCAACCAAAGCTTGCTCTTCTTCACCAGCTTTTTTGCGCAGTAAATGTAACGCTAAGTTTTGTCTAGCTAAAGGCGTTCTCAGCTCATGAGACACATCTCGAATCAGCCTTCGCTGCTTCTCAGCCAAAGAGTGAATCTCCTGGGTCATACCATCAAAATCATGGGCGAGCTGGTTAAACTCTGTAATATTGGAGTTCAATTCACTGACAACATTGACGCGAAAATTGCCCTGAGAAAGCTTATTACTTGCTTCACGTAACCGGTCTAGAGGCCGCTGTAACTTGCGTGCCAATATCTGAGAAAAAAGAATCAACATGATAATGGCGATGATAATTTTGCTCACTGTCAGATAAACAATAAAACGGTGGGCCGGATGGACTTCACTAGGTAGCTGAATTACCAAGGTGTTTCTTTCTATTAGCGGGATACCTATCAGGGGTTTGCTGACTTGATCATTGAGTGGCCCATCAAGCTCACGCAAGAAACGCAGCTTGAACTCAAAATGTGGATGCATCTGGCGATGAGAAAGCGGCTTATGCTCTTCATTCAAAACGAACAGATAAAAAGGCTGCGCATTTGCCCAGTCAGCCAAGTCGTCCATGTCCCCTTCTTCGATCAATACATTAGCCTCTTCAGCTAACGTTAACATCTGCGCTTTCAGTGCTGGCGGCACTTTTAGTACCGCTTTCATTAGTGCTTGCTCCGCTACAGCTTGAAGAAGCAATATTGAAATGATAACAGCGGACATGTAGCTGAATAACTGAAAGACCAGCGCATCCTTACGCGTTGCTATAGCTTCTGGGCATCGAACAGTAAACACGGCTAGCCTCTGACAGAGTCGACAAAGCTGTAACCTTTGCCACGTACTGTTTTGATGTGTTGTTTCGATAAGCCCGCTTCAACCAACTTGCGCCGAACATTGCTGATATGCATATCTAGATTGCGGTCAAAGGGACTAAGTTCTTTTTTCAGCACTTCAATCTGAAGCTCTGCTTTGGAAACCACCACGCCATCATTGCGCATAAGGTAGTTGAGTAAATCGGATTCTGTGCCTGTCAGTGGCACGCCGGACAGGTGTTCAGCAAAGCCTACACTGCTCTGACAGCCTGATTGGCGCTGCTTTTCCAATCCAACTCGGCGGAATATCGCCTTAATACGAGTCAACAACTCTGGCACTTTAAAAGGTTTAGCAATGTACTGGTCTGCACCCGCCTGATAACCGTCAAGCATCGACGCTTCATCATTCAGTGCCGTTAACATCAATATCGGCGTGGCAAATCGTTGGCAGATACGCTTCGCGACCTGCATGCCGTTGAGTTTAGGTAACATAACGTCAAGGAGAACGAGATCAACAGGCTTTTTCTCAATGTATTGCAGCGCGCTCTCGCCACAATGAACGCTCTCTACTTGATAGCCTTCTGCAGAGAGCACGTCCACTAGCAGTGCACACAGTTCAATATCATCATCAACGACTAGAATTCGGGACATCTTGTTAAATTGCAAATGAAAAGATTTCGCATTCTAATCTGCATTATTATCAGTGACAATACTGTTCTGTATCCACTCCCATTGTTGTGCTATTTCTTGTTCAAATAGACTGTCATTCAGCGTTTATCCTTGACTCCAAATGCCCACAAGGCGCCAAGTATACCTCGTAACTTCACTTTAGTTGCTCTCCAATGGGTGGCTGGAGTACGCGGCGCTACTCTGAGTAAGTGGTCATAAGCACTTTGGTCAAACTCGACCTCACCTCCATGAGCCAGTAACAAAGTTTTAGGCGCCATTTCGTATATGCGTTGGAGGGATTGCCGGTACTGATTAGGATAAAAAATAGGAAAAGGGGCGATCAGTCTTTTCTTCACTTCCACCATTAAGTCGGCAACATAAAGGATATCTTGCTGCTCATGATGAAGAGATAAATCTCGATCAGTATGACCTGGGGTCTCTAACACTTTCCAATCTTCAAAGCAGGGAATGGCTTGTCCATCCGTGAGCTTAATATCAGGGTGTAGATTTCGTGAATACCATAATTTTCGCTTAGGACGCTTCATTCTCCCTGCGACCCAGCGAGCCAAGGCCAGATCCGTCAAGTGCATTAAGATACCATCCCAACCACCGTACCATTGCTTGTCTTTCTCAGCTGATACAATTTTGCAGCCCGTCAGCTCTCTCAGCTTATGAGCAGCTCCAGCGTGATCTGGGTGCATGTGGGTCACAACCACCACCTTGAGGGAGTGAAAAGGCTTACCGAGTGTTTCAGTGATGTAGCGCTCTAAATATGGAACATCTGCCCTACTCGCCCCGTCCAGTAGCATAAGCTTATCCGGATACTCGGCTAAGTACATTTTCTGAATATAACCATCAATGGTATGAAGCTTCATTCGAACTGCCAATTTAACAATGTATTTACATTTTCCAATTTAGCAATACGCCAATAAATGAACAGCGCAAACATTTCACGATGTGACATCGGACCAGTAGCCGAGATATAAGAATTAGCGTTTAAGTCTCAAGAGACGCCCATCTGTGCGGTAGAAAATCAGAGCGAGCAAAATCAAACTACACCCTAGCAGTTTGTTGGCCGAGAGCTGTTCGCCATACCAAAGAATACTGAGTATCACGGTCCATATCGGCTCTAGTAGCATGATAAGGGCAGCATTTCCTGGATTGCTGTGTTTCTGGCCAAGCGTCTGCATCACGTATCGCAAGCTGGTTGCAAGAACAGCACTGGCAGCAAACCATCCCCAAATGCTGGCATCCACACTAATCGGCACGGTCTCAAACACAGCAGAAGCCGTTAAACCAATCACGCCAGTAACAAACAGTTGAATACAAGTCAGTGTCAGTACTGGTAAGTTTTGTGCTAGGCGGCTATTCACATTGAAATGCAAAGCAAGTAAACAGGCATTGGCTAAGAACCAGAGTTGCCCAGCTGAACTGTTCCACTCTCCTTGCAAAGAAAGAAACGCAAGGCCAGATACCGCAATTGGCATTGCAATCCAGAAAGCACGCTTTGGCCGCTCCTTGTACAGGCCCCAAGCAACAATAGGAACAATAATCATAGATAAGCTGACAATAAACGCCCCTTCACCAAGGGTCTCACTGACTGCGATAGCATGTACCCAAGCAAGAAGCGCAAGGGCCAGAATACAACCGCCACCCATTGCTTGAACAAGCTGTTTTAGGCTGAGTTGTTTAAGTGATTTGAAACAGAAAGGAAGCAAACATATTGAAGCAACCACAAAGCGTAAACCGACAAAGCCAAATGGTGGTAAACCTTGAATCGTTTGTTTGGAAAAAATCCACCCTAAACCGGCCAATGCGGTAGTGGCTACGAGGATCCAAGCGGCTTTGCTTTCTGAGTTCAATACAAATTCTCTTTAATTATTATTCTGTTAATTGTCGAATGCCCGATAGTCGCAGATTTGTTCAAGAATTACCAAGAAAAGTCTGATCCTATTTTCGTACCCAATACTACATATGCAGAGAATATGGTGGCCCTTGATGAAAAGAATCCCCCGACACCAAAATCATATGTGACTCAACATATGCATTTCTTTACTTGCCACGTTACTAAACGTTATTCAGGCACCTCGAAAACCACTGTATAACACTGTATGAGAAAAAGTGTTTTAGATCACATTTTCTCATGCTTTTATCTAATCACATCACTAGGTTCGAGACAATATTTTAACTTTAAAAACAGACACTTAAAAAACGCATTCAGACATCCCACAAAATAAACGTACAAAAAGACAACAAATATTGCTTGATCAACTGATACAATAAAACTACTGTATATACATACAGCATGTATATAAGGACAGTAATTATGTTTCAGGTACACACTCCAAATCGCTTAGTTTCCAAATTCAATGTATTGGCTCAACCAACTCGACCAATGAACATTGCAGACTCGACGCTCAGCCGTTTAGCAGGGTTGTCTAACCAGAAGCAATGGATATTGTTCACCGCAGAATGTCCTCGTCCAGATTACGAGCAGTTCTCTTCATACAATGTCAGCTGTAAAAAGATTATTCAGATGAAATCTTCGCAAACACAGACCGAATTTGAAATCGTAGTGAAAGCAATTAAATCCGGTAATGCCAGCGCTGTTGTCGCATCAGATAATATTGAACTCTTAGAACAATCATTACTTCGTGATCTCGCGTGCCAATACCATTGCGAAGTCTTTTTTGTTGAAAACCAATTCAAGCAACTCCACTAGTTTCATTTGCACTGTTTTACGCCTCTCGGGTTGAGAGGCTTTTTTTTGCTCATTTCTATCCCCTCACTACCACTCAAGAGCAAACGTTTGCTTTTTATCTGGAAGGTTAATTTAGTTCTGGTATGATTCTCTGCAAATCGATTGCCTCTCACGGGCAACCTTCCATTTTTGACAAAGATAGGAATGTCTAAATGAGTCTCGCTGATCAAGTTCTTGCTGTTAATGATGATCTTCCCATTCGTACCAACAAACCCGTTCATAGTGGCAAAGTACGCTCTGTATACTGGCTAACAGAGGAAGACAGCCAACGTCTGATTAAGGAAAAAGGCTATGATGTTGCGGAAGATGCACCGCTTGCCATTATGGTCATCAGTGACCGCATCTCTGCATTCGACTGTATCTGGCACGGACAAGGTGGATTAAAGGGCGTTCCCGGTAAAGGTGCTGCACTCAACGCAATTTCCAATCATTGGTTTAAACTCTTTAAACAGCATGGCTTGGCGGACAGTCACATATTGGATATTCCTCATCCTTTGGTGTGGATCGTGCAGAAAGCGAAACCAATAATGATTGAAGCGATTTGCCGTCAGTACATTACAGGTTCCATGTGGCGCTCATATGAGAAAGGCGAACGAGAGTTCTGCGGTATCGAGTTACCGGAGGGCCTAGAAAAAGATAAAGCGCTTCCAGAACTGCTAATGACACCTTCAACAAAAGGTATTTTAAAAGGCATTCCGGACGTACCTGAGGCGGATGACGTCAACATTACTCGCCAAAACATTGTTGATAACTTCGCAGCATTCAACTTCTCCAAAGCAGAAGATATCAGTCAATATGAAAAGCTACTGCGCGAAGGTTTTGTTGTCATTAGCAACGCATTGGCAGAAATCGAGCAAATCTTTGTCGATACTAAATTCGAATTTGGCTACGTAAAAGATGCTGCGGGCAAAGAAAAACTTATCTATATGGATGAAGTCGGTACACCTGACTCATCGCGAATTTGGGACGAAATCGAATACGATGCGGGCAACATCGTAGAAAACTCGAAAGAAGGCTTCCGCCAGTTCTTACTTAACCACTTCCCTGACCCTGATATTCTGCTCAACAAAGAGCGCATGCCTGAGCGCGAAGCTTTAGCTCGCAATAATGAGCTTCCGCTCGAATCATTGATGGACATATCACAAACTTATACAAGTATCGCAGAGAAGATCACCGGACGACCAATCAAACTGAGTGCCAATCCGAAACAAGAAATTATCAATGTGCTAAGCCAAGAATACGGTTTGGTTGACTAGAAAATAACGCCCAAGTCATCACTTGGGCGTCTTTCTCTAACTTACTATCCCTTAAAACCTTCTACGGTCACCTGTTCAATGTAAACCTGAGCCAAATGGCCTACAAAGCAACGGCCCGGATTATCCCCTAGGATCCATTCTTCTGGCGTAAACAATTCAAACAACCCAAAGCTTGCCAATGCTGGAATGGCTAACTTTAAATCTTGCTCTACTTCGCCACGCTCCCCTTGGTTGTATCTGATTATATTGTGCAGCATCGCCCCAACGGTTCCAGTTGGAATCTTAGTGCCATCTTTCAATGTTACTATCGGCAGTACCTGACCTTCAGCAACTATTTTGTGGTTAACCGCCGAAAGCTGCTGTGCTAGAGATGTATTCTTATCCATTTCTCAATCCTCTTTTGATTGCTGTTACCTAAGGTTTCCAAGTCATCACGCTTGCAACCTCAAACACAGGGATAGAATAACGACTAACGAACAGGCATAATTTATTCAAATAGACATAATATTTACTTATTACGCCACATGAATTGCATTGAGTTATTGAAAATTCATCACCCAGCGGCATCTGAAACCGAATGGCACCAGCATGAATATGCGCAGCTTTACTGGGTGAGTAAGGGTATATTTACGATTGAAACAAGTGATCAGCAATGGACGATAACTCCCGCATGCCTTGGCTGGATTCCTCCCCATTTACAACACAGATCTGATGTTGTATCTGACATAGAAGCGGTCATGATCTACGTACCTTTAACTTGGCTCAATGCCTTTCCGCAACAAGCGAAAGTCATTAAATCCAACCCCCTTATTCAAGCTCTCATTGAGCGAATGACCCATTTCGATTTCTCAGCAATGACAGAGCCTCAACAGCGACAATTTCAAGTTCTGCTGGATGAGGTTCACCTTGCTCCTGCAAGTAATCTCTATTTACCTCTCCCCAAGGAAGCAAAAATGCGCCAAATCGCCGATAGTCTATTAGAAACACCAGATGACGCTCGCTCGCAAACAGAATTGGCGCATGATTTTGGTACCAGCACACGAACTTTGAGTCGACTGTTCAAGAAAGAAACCGGGATAGCTTTTGGATTCTGGCGGCAACAAGCCAGACTCATCAGCTCATTGCCTTTGTTGGAGAAAGGCTTAAGCATCACTTGCGTCGCACTGTCCTGTGGCTATAGTAATACCAGCACTTTTATCACTGTTTTTAAAGCGCGGTTTGGCGTCACTCCAAGTGTGTATTTCGGTTCACGGTAATGGCGTTTCAGTATCTGCCACAACTCGTAATAGAGGCCAGTTCTCCACCCAGCGCTTACTTTTCACCCTTTGATGAAACAATACTTCTGAGCGCTTAGGATTATGCGTCACTTTCAAGGCAAACAAACTATCAAAACCAAATGATGAAAGGCACTGGTACTTACCGCCGGCAAGCAGTCTAATTGCCACCGCGGTTTCTTTTTCCGGCCAGAAGCTCATCGCATCAATCAAATCCGTATACGCTCGATCACCATTGCGCTCATGCATCATGGCTTGGTTTCTAACCTGCCAGTTCGCGTGCGGCATTAACTCCTGAAGCTTCCATTCGTAAGCCTTGTATCGTTCTGGATCGGATTCATCCAAATCAAAATAGATGACATCAAGATCATTGAGTGGTGTTGGGCTTTCTTTGTGGTGTAGCTCATCCCACACTAGGTTTCTGACAAATCCTGCCGCTAAGAAAGCATGGGGGATCTCAGATTCAGTAACACACGCTAAAGCGCGCATCCGAAAACTGTCTTTTTCAAGCCATTGGATTATCTTGTCGCTGTAGTTTTCCATTTTGTCCTTCGGAATTTTTCATTGTGTCTAATCCTAACATGACGTGATTAAACGGTTCCTAGATAAATCGACCACTTACGACTGATAGAATGTTTGATCAGGCTCGTATCTAATTTGAGCTATCAAAGGTATAACAGGCCCATCTTTCTTTTGTGGCCTTTTCAATGGATTACGTTGCCCTTTCCCGAATCAGCTTAAAGCACCTGACGGTATTACATGTACTGTTAAGTACACATAGTGTCAGTGGCAGCGCTCACGTTTTATGTGTTACCCCATCAAGTGTGAGTAAAACACTCAGCCAGCTTAGAGAACAACTTAAAGATGAACTCTTCTATCGGGAAGGAACGTCACTGGTACCCACACCTTTTGCGTTATCTGTTGCCAAAGACGTACACAAGATCCTTGCTTGTATGAACGGAATACTCCACCAAGGGGAGTTTGAACCTAAGAATTTTTCCGGAACGGTATCACTTTCGATGCGCGAGAGCACCTTCGAGCTTTTTTCTGGGAGAATCACCAAGATTGGTCGTCAACTAACATCAGCCAACATCCAGATTTTCGCTAAGGAACAACTCAGCTTTGATGCTCTGCTACGTGGACAAGTTGATTTTATGATTTTGCCTCACGATATCAGTCAACCGCCGACACGCAGTCGTGACCTAGTCTGGGAGCAGATTCAGGAGGATGAAATGGTCTGCTTGATGAGGCCAACGCACCCTCTGGCTAACCAATCGATTAACACTGAGCAGTACCTTGCTTACCAGCACATCGGTATTTTAGATAAGGACCTGTCCGCCCCCTACTTTGAGCAGAAACTCACACAACAGTATACATCGAGAAACATCGCCATTTCCGTCGCTGATTTTGGCTCAGCGGCGGTTATCTGTCACCAAACTGATTTGTTACTGACTTGCTCAAAAATGTGGGCAGAGAGATCGCTGCAGGCAGAGGCTTTGATTCAAAAGCCTCTGCCGTTTTCCTATGGAAAAGTGGCTTACAGCTTGGTCTGGAACCTAGCGAGCTTGAATGACCCAGCTCTGAAATGGTTGCACTCCCAGCTGATTAAACCGGTTTAAACATAAACACTGGGTAGCTGAATGTACTGGTGAATCAGTGGTCGTAGAGCATCACGAAACTGCAACATTTGCGATTCTGTACATTTCGGCCACTCTAGCGCTTCCCCCATTACTCCATGATGCTGAAATGCATTAAGCCGCACAATAACGTTGTCAGGCAGAGTATTAATAAGACGTGCGACTTCTGTGACTTCTTTGTCCAGATCACTTCTGTTAGGGACATGCAGTAAACGAAGCTCATGTAATTTTTGCTTGTCTGCCAAATAACGTATTGACTGAACCACCTTGTGATTATCACGCCCCACCAACCATTGATGTGTCTCTTCCTGCCAAGATTTAAGGTCGATCATTACACCGTCGAGATAAGGCAGCACCCTATCCCAACCTGACTCACCTAGGTAACCATTACTGTCAATGAAACAGGTAAGATGGCAAAGCGCCTTGTCTTCTTTGATGTATTTGAATAACTCAACAATAAAAGGCAACTGCATTGTCGCTTCACCACCAGATATCGTGACACCGCTGAGAAACCACTTTTGCTCATATATCATCTCGATGATTTCTGATACCGAGTAGTGACGCACTTTAGGGCTGGACCGATGTGTGCACACATCGATGCACTGGTCGCAATGCGTACATTGGTTCTCGTCCCATACGACTTTATTGTTGGTGTCGAACGACAGAGCATTTTCCGGGCACCCTTGGACACAATCCCCGCAGTGATTACAATAGTTAATCGTATGGGGATTATGGCAGTTAATGCAGTTAAAATTGCATCCCTGTAGGAAAAGGACCAGTCTATTACCTGGCCCATCCACACACGAGAACTTGAGAATACGGCTAACGATGGCCTGCCTTTCGCTCATATGCTTACCCTATTTGTAAACAGGCTGGCTTTCCATACTCACAACTCGCGGAGCTCTATCCAAAATCCCTGTATTATTGGCTGCTTCAGCGCCAAGGAAAGTCGTATTTTTGCGCGAACCTTGCTCTGAGAACTTATCTATATCTGACAGTTTGATCATATAGCCCGTTACTCGCACCAAGTCATTGGAAGCCACATTAGCCGTGAACTCTCTAAATCCCGAACTCAGTGCCCCTTTACACAGATCGAACATTGCTTCTGGGTTTGACTTCACCGTTTCATCTATTGTCAAAATATCACTAATACCAGAGGTGTAATACTGATGGTGCTTGGCAGTCGCTTGTACATAAGCCACAGGGTCAGGCTCTGTGCCATAGGGAATGCGAACTCCCGGAGTTACGCCTTGATCAAGGCTGATCCCCCCTTGAGCATGTAGAAGCGCTTTACCTTCAAGGCCGTATTTCACCTCTGAGCCTTGCACGATTTCAGCCAGTCTTTCAGAAATTAGATGGCCTAGCTCGTTCGCTTCTAGGTCATGCCCATAGCAACCCTTTTCTCCAGATTTCTCCATAAGAAGATTAACCGCTTCAGCCATACCGTAAATACCAAACATTGGCGCAAAGCGTTCTTCGTCAATCAAACCTTCTTTGGTCAAGAAACCTTTAAAGAAATTCGACTTCTCATGCAAATGAGAACTTCGTGAGTTCATCAACTCGACCAATAATTCACTGTAATAAGGCAACAGTTGATTGAGGAAGTCTTCCGTGTCTGATGCTAGGTTCGCCAACAGCTTGAGATTCAATCTGACTAGGGTGTTCGACCCACCAGCCAAAGGCAGAGAGTTATAGCAACTCACAATACCAAAGCGCTTTTCACCGTAGCTACTCGCGTGCATTGGATAATTAGCAATATGAGGTTTACTGCACTCACAAATGTTACTTGTTGCCTGACGTAACAAATCATCCGGTGTCACGTTAGGGTCATACATAAAGGTCAGATTTGGTGCGATTTGCTTTAGCTCAGCATCTATTTTTAGGATCGTTCGACAAATGATGTTATCTGAGGGGCCAATATTAACGTGCATAAAAGCATCAGGCAGTGTTCGGTCTAACATGATCCAGAATCGCTTGAGCTTCTGATAAATCGCCTGTTCACTGAATTCACCTACATAAGGAAGCAATACATCATCAAGCTGCCCAAGATAAACCGGTATATTCGTCACTGACGGTACATGATGATATATGATTGTCAGCAGGTTAATCGCTTCATCAAAATCACTCGCTGGCTCTAGCTCGAGATACTCAGACCCTTGTTGAAGAAACTTAGCATAGTCAGGCAAGACATAGCGTGGCTTAAATGGTGCATGGCCTTCAAACATATCGCATAAAATACCCTCTTCCATTGCAAGACGAACAGGCTCTGAAATTGGCATATAAGGCAGACTTGCTTCTGCTTCCAAGGCTAAAAACTGATTCTTCTGTTTAGGATTTAATTTGGCATCAGTGACAATTTGTTGCACACGATGTTGGAAAGAGTTGAGAGCGTCAGACATTGTATATTCCTTATTGTTTTTAAGGATTTTAGATGCACATTCTCTTTGTCGACAATTGAAATATATTTAAACCCTCTTTTCCAATTTGGAAAATCATGGCAAATAAAAAGGCTCGGTAGTAGACCGAGCCTTTTCTATTTTAATCGGATACTTACAACTTGAATCGACCAATTTCCTGTTCAAGTTTATGAGACAAATCCGAAAGCTGAGCGGCTTGAGCTGCAGCGTCATGAGCTTCGTCAGCAAGTTCGTTTGATACATCACGAATGCCGACCGTGTTACGAGTGATCTCCGAAGTCACTGATGCTTGCTCTTCTGCAGCAGAAGCAATTTGTGTCGCCATATCACTAATTTGTTCAACCGCCGATTGAATCTGAGTTAAGCTCACTGCAGCTGAATCTGCGTCTGTTACACTAGTATCTGTAAGTTGACGACTGTCATCCATAATACCAACTGCTTTGCCAGTGGTACTTTGCAGCGTTTCGATCATTTGCTGAATTTCTTGAGTTGAAGCGTGTGTACGTTGGCTTAAAACTCGAACTTCATCGGCAACAACCGCAAAACCACGGCCTTGCTCACCAGCACGTGCAGCTTCGATTGCTGCGTTCAGTGCTAGTAGGTTCGTTTGCTCAGCGATCCCCTGAATAGTAGATAGAATGGTGCTGATGCTATTACCATGAGCTTCAAGTTCCAGAATAACATCAGTGGCAACTTGTACTTCCTGCGCTAGGTTCTGAATAGAAGACTGAGTCTGTACGACTTGCTTACTACCGTGGACACACGCCGTCACAGCTTCGGTTGAATTTTGTGCAGTATTGTCTGCATTACCTGCAATCTCTTGTGTTGCCGCTGCCATTTCATTGATAGCTGTCGCCACCATGTTAATTTCATCTTGTTGGAGACGAATTCTGGCGCTTCGCTCTTCCGCATGCTCTGCCGTCAGCTTAGCTTGCTCAGACAGTGATGCAGATACATGACTCAACTTGGAGACCATGGCGTGCATATTACCTACAAAGGTGTTGAAGTTAGTTGCCAGTTGGCCAACTTCGTCGTCACTACGAGGCTCAAGGCGTTGGGTAAGGTCACCTTCCCCGGAAGCGATCTCTTCAAGAGCACGAGATACGCGTCCAAGATCGCGGAACAGGAAGCTTACTAGCCAAGAAACCACAGCAATAACCATTATTGTGATTATCGTTGCCGTTAGCAGCAGGTTCTTAAGCAAAGCGGTATGGGCCGCTTCTTCAGTTTGGCGATCCATCTCAATCGCGAAAATCCACTGTGTACCTGGAACCTTCTTAAAGAAATAGAATTTCTCCTGACCATTACGCTCTATCACTTCCATTGTCCCAGAGTTCGCCGCTTGCTCAATGGCGCTCATGGTGAACTTTTTAGACAGTGTAGTCACGGGGTCAAGAGATAGATCTTTGTTCGGGTGCGCGAGGAATGTACCGTTTTGAGTATCAATCAACATTGCATAGGCATTTTCACCTGCATCCAAATTGATAACGTCATCGATAAGTTGATCGATCAATACATCAGCACCTACTACGCCTACCAATTGGCCATTACGGCGAACAGGTTCTGCGATAGTAACTAACAGTGCGTTGGTGATAGCATCTTTGTACGCTGTGGTAATGATCTGACGACCTGCCGCATTGGCATCTTTATACCAAGGACGAACACGTGGATCGTAATCCGCTCGGTTACGCTCAGGATGAGAGCGGTACATCGCACCTTCTGGAGTACCTAGAAAAATATCATCAAAGCCACCCGCTTTACGGGCCTGCTGAAGAAAAGGAACAACGTCTTGTTCTTGGCTGTAATCGTTAAATGCTTTCGCAATATCTTCACGGATAGTAATCCAGTCCGATATACCCTCTGATGCTGTGGTGGCTAGGCTTTCTGCTCTGGCATTTACGCCATTGCGAGTTTGTTGGAAGAGTTGGTCGGCAGAAAGCCAAGTCAGCGCACTCGCCATGAGTACAACGGCTAATAAACTAGAGCCGATGAGTTTTTGTTTTAGTGACAATTTCATGATCATTAATATTGGTTGTGGAACAGACAGAAGCTGCGAATTTTATAGGCAAATGTGCGTGCGTGCACGTAATATTATTGAAAATTTATTTAACCGTAACTATTTGTAATAACGCTATTTTTTTGGCGTCAGAGCCTTGTCAGAAACAATTCTATCATTAGTGAGTGGAGTGTGATTATAGATCAATAACTTATTGGCTTATGACGATGCGTTAACTGGCTAAACCACAAAAACCAGTAGAAAAGTGCCAGTTGAGAATACCTTTTCATGCCCCTAAATTGGCAGCACTGACTCCTTTTTTTGTCGTTTATTGACCATTACCTAAGAGATTAACCAGACAACGTAGGCCAATTAGGGATACAAAAAAGCCGGGTTAAAACCCGGCTTTTGAATGGCGTCGAAGACTATTCTTGTTCGCCTGCGTCAGTATCAGAGTCTGGCATAGATTCTGGAGAGACTTCAGAAGCTTCACCTTCCTGAGCTTCTACTTCTTCACCTTCAGGCAAATCAGCTTCTTCCACTTCATCAATACGCTGCAAACCTACAACGTTTTCGTCTTCAGCTGTGCGGATAAGAGTAACGCCTTGCGTGTTACGACCAACTTGGCTAACTTCAGCGACGCGTGTACGGACCAGAGTTCCAGCGTCAGTGATCATCATCATCTCGTCGCCTTCTTCTACCTGAACCGCGCCAACAACGTTACCGTTACGCTCAGACACCTTGATAGACACAACGCCCTGAGTTGCACGACCTTTGGTTGGATACTCAGCCAGCTCTGTACGCTTACCGTAACCATTTTGCGTCACTGTCAAAATGTCACCATCGTTAGAAGGCACAATCAGTGATACAACCTGATCATCGTCAGCCAGCTTCATACCACGTACGCCTGCCGCAGTACGTCCCATCGCACGAACTTTATCTTCGCTAAAGCGAACCACTTTACCAGCTTGAGAGAACAACATGATATCGCTACCACCATCGGTGATATCAACGCCAATCAATGAGTCATCTTCACGTAGGTTAACCGCAATCAGACCATTAGAACGTACGTTGGCAAACTGATCGAGAGAAGTCTTCTTAACCGTTCCATCACCCGTTGCCATAAAGATGAACTTCTCTGGGCTGAATTCAGAAACAGGTAGAATTGCCGTAATACGCTCGTTCTCTTCCAACGGAAGAATGTTCACAATTGGCTTACCACGTGCTGTGCGGCTAGCTTGCGGTAGTTGGTATACCTTCAATCGATATGTTTTACCACGGGTAGAGAAACATAGGATGTTATCATGAGTATTAGCAACAAGCAGACGCTCGATGTAATCCTCTTCTTTCATCTTAGTTGCACTCTTACCTTTACCACCACGTCGCTGTGCTTCGTAGTCGCTGAGTAACTGGTACTTAACGTAACCTTCGTGCGAAAGCGTCACAACAACGTCTTCACGAGCAATCAGCTCTTCCATGTCGATATCATGAATTGCTGCGGTGATTTCTGTGCGACGTGCATCGCCGAAACCATCACGAACCGCTTCAAGCTCTTCGCGGATCACTTCCATCAAGCGCTCAGTACTTGCAAGGATGTGCATTAACTCGGCGATTTCTTCTAGAAGCTGCTTGTATTCGTCAAGAATCTTCTCGTGCTCTAGGCCCGTTAGTTTCTGTAGTCGAAGATCTAGGATCGCTTGTGCTTGCTGCTCAGTCAGGAAGTATTGACCATCACGGATACCAAACTGAGGCTCTAGCCACTCTGGGCGAGCCGCATCTGTACCTGCACGCTCAAGCATCGCTGCCACATTGCCTAAGTCCCAACCACGAGCTACTAGACCTTCTTTGGCTTCCGCTGGTGTTGGAGCGCGACGGATCAGTTCAATGATTTCGTCAATGTTTGCAAGTGCAAGTGCCAGACCTTCAAGGATGTGCGCACGTTCACGAGCTTTGCGTAATTCGAAGATAGTACGACGAGTCACCACTTCACGGCGGTGGTCAACGAAGCACTTCAGCATATCTTTCAGGTTAAACAGTTGTGGCTGACCGTTGTTCAGCGCAACCATGTTGATACCGAAAGTCGTCTGTAGCTGAGTATTGGCGTACAAGTTGTTCAGAACAACTTCACCTACCGCATCACGCTTACATTCGATAACAATGCGCATACCGTCTTTATCAGACTCGTCACGTAGTGCACTGATGCCTTCAACTTTCTTATCTTTAACCAGCTCGGCAATTTTTTCGATTAGGCGAGCTTTGTTAACCTGGTACGGAATCTCTGTGACAATAATGGTTTCTTTACCATTCTTGTCTGCTTCGATCTCCGCTTTAGAACGCATGTAGATCTTACCGCGACCTGTTTTGTATGCGTCTACAATGCCTTTACGACCACTGATAAGCGCTGCCGTCGGGAAATCAGGACCAGGAATATAATCCATTAGTTCATCAATAGTGATCGCTTCATTATTGATATAAGCCAGGCAGCCATCGATTACCTCAGTCAAGTTGTGCGGAGGAATGTTGGTTGCCATACCTACTGCGATACCAGAAGCACCATTCACCAGTAAGTTAGGAATTTTTGTCGGGAGAACGGCCGGGATTTGCTCCGTACCATCATAGTTAGGTACGTAATCAACCGTTTCTTTGTCTAGGTCAGCCAGAAGTTCATGGGCGATTTTCGCCATGCGGACTTCGGTATAACGCATTGCCGCCGCTGAGTCACCATCGATGGAACCAAAGTTACCTTGGCCATCAACAAGCATGTAACGGAGTGAGAACGGCTGAGCCATACGTACGATCGTGTCGTACACAGCGCTATCACCGTGAGGGTGATATTTACCGATTACGTCGCCAACTACACGGGCAGATTTTTTGTATGGTTTATTCCAGTCATTACCTAGTACATTCATCGCGAACAAAACGCGGCGGTGTACAGGCTTTAGGCCATCACGCACATCTGGAAGAGCACGACCAACGATAACGGACATCGCATAGTCAAGGTATGAACCTCGAAGCTCATCTTCAATGTTTACGGGCGTGATCTCTTTAGCTAGATCGCTCATAGAGCCAATATCCCTCTATTTATAGATCGTATGTACAATACGTTTAAGGTGCAAAAATATAACACACAAATCGACAGTTCGGCATTACTTTCCCTCTCCTTTTATCAGGTTGTGAGCTTGGTTGTGAATCAAATGCTGAGAAATTGCACACTCTGAATTTATCCCGCTGATTTGTGGCTATATTTTCACCACGCCTTGAGAAAAGTGATCCCTCCTATGGAGAGTTAGGAGTTAAGCGCTATAATGCTTACCTGTTTCAAGGAAGTCGTTAAGCAAATAGAGTAGTTATGACCCAGTCACAAAATGTCGATCCAAACGAAATCAAAAAATTTGAAGAAATGGCCTCACGCTGGTGGGATTTGGAGGGTGAATTCAAGCCTCTGCATCAAATTAACCCACTACGGCTCAATTACGTATTGGATAACGCGAATGGCTTGTTTGGCAAAACCGTCCTCGACGTTGGTTGCGGTGGTGGTATTCTTGCTGAAAGTATGGCGAAAGAAGGCGCAACAGTGACTGGCCTTGACATGGGTAAGGAACCGCTCGAGGTCGCTCGATTACATGCACTAGAAACCGGCACACAGCTGACTTATATTCAGAGTACAATTGAAGACCATGCTCGTGACAATGCAGAAATGTATGATGTTGTAACCTGTATGGAAATGCTCGAACATGTGCCAGATCCTCAGTCCGTCATCAGTGCGTGTGCTGCTCTAGTTAAGCCCGGTGGTCATGTGTTTTTCTCCACACTAAACCGTAACTTTAAATCTTATCTGTTTGCTATTGTAGGTGCGGAAAAGTTGCTGCGTATTGTTCCAGAAGGCACACATGATCATGAAAAGTTTATTCGTCCAGCTGAACTCATTAAGATGATTGACCATACCGAACTGACAGAAATGGGGATCACAGGTTTGCGTTACAACCCATTAACAGATAGCTATAAGCTCGGCAATCAAGTGGATATTAACTATATTGTTCATACGCAAAAGCACTAATAAAAACTTATAGCATACTAAAATAAACTCCTAAAAAAGCGGTGGCATATTGCCCCGCTTTTTTCGTTGTTTTTCCTCTGTTTTCGTGGGTCTGATTCCAAAATGTACAACCAACAAATCACGCTCAGAATGGTTGAAAGATCAAGGAATTTTTTTTTGTTTGTGGTTACTTCTAAACCGATCCTAAAACGGTAATTTTATACAATCAATTGGGCCCTAACACCATCGGTTAGTATTCACTTACTGAAATTTTTAATTTTGTTAGTTATCCACAAGTCATCCAAGATCTCCAACTTGAAAAGCCCCCCAGATAGCACTATCTTGTAAGTCGCACAGCAATGCACCCCTATATGTTGTGTTTAGACTACAATATATAGATAGACTTTGATCACAAAGCCGGTACATTTTTTACAAGAATTACACGAAAACACGGCTTTTATCAGTTTTGTTAGGGAAATTAAGCAGAATGAACCAACAACTAACCGTTACTAAACGTGACGGCCGCAAAGAAAGTATTGATCTGGAGAAGATCCATAGAGTGATTACCTGGGCTGCAGAAGGCCTAGATAACGTTTCTGTTTCTCAGGTAGAACTGCGCGCTCACATTCAGTTCTATGATGGAATCACGACTACTGATATCCATGAAACTATTATCAAGTCAGCGGCCGATTTGATCTCAGAAGAAACACCAGATTACCAATACCTAGCTGCTCGACTAGCCGTATTCCACCTGCGCAAAAAAGCGTATGGACAATACGAGCCACCAACGCTGCATGACCATGTTTCACGCCTTATTGATATGGGCAAATATGATCAGCACATTTTGGAAGACTATACAAAAGCTGAACTAGATGAGCTGGATGCTTACCTAGATCACAAGCGTGACCTAGACTTCTCCTATGCAGCCGTTAAGCAGTTGGAAGGTAAGTATTTCGTTCAGAACCGTGTATCTGGTGAAATCTACGAAAGTGCTCAATTCCTGTATATCCTTGTAGCAGCGTGCTTGTTTGCTAAGTATCCAACAGAAACACGTCTTGACTATATCAAGCGTTTCTACGATGCGACTTCGACATTCAAGATTTCGCTACCGACCCCGATAATGTCTGGTGTCCGTACGCCAACGCGCCAGTTCAGTTCATGCGTTCTGATTGAGTGTGGGGATAGCCTAGATTCCATCAACGCCACAGCAAGTTCTATCGTTCGCTACGTTTCTCAACGCGCTGGTATTGGTATTAACGCTGGCCGTATCCGTGCTCTGGGTTCAGAAATACGCAATGGTGAAGCATTCCATACTGGCTGTATTCCTTTCTACAAGTACTTCCAAACTGCTGTAAAATGCTGTTCGCAAGGTGGTGTTCGTGGTGGCGCAGCAACCGTATTTTATCCTCTATGGCATGGTGAATCTCAAGCATTGATGGTGCTTAAGAATAACCGAGGCGTAGAAGAAAACCGTGTTCGTCATATGGACTACGGTGTTCAACTCAACCGTCTAATGTATCAACGTTTGGTTGAAGGCGGCAACATTACGCTGTTCTCCCCATCAGACGTACCGGGCCTATACGACGCGTTCTTTGAAAACCAAGATGAGTTCGAACGTCTTTACGTGATGTATGAAAACGACCCATCAGTGAAGAAAGAAACAGTCAAAGCTATCGAGATGTTCTCTATCTTGATGCAGGAGCGTGCTTCTACAGGTCGTATCTATATTCAGAACGTTGACCACTGTAATACTCACAGCCCATTTGACTCTGAAGTCGCACCTGTTCGCCAGTCTAACTTATGTTTGGAGATTGCTCTTCCAACGAAACCTCTGACAAACGTAGAAGACGACTCAGGTGAGATCGCACTATGTACGCTTTCAGCATTCAACTTAGGTGCTATTACGTCTCTTGATGACTTTGAAGAGCTCTCTGATCTGGTCGTTCGCGCGCTTGATGCTCTGCTGGATTACCAAGACTACCCACTACCCGCAGCTTACAAGTCAACGATGAACCGTCGTACCTTGGGTGTGGGCGTCATTAACTACGCATACTACCTAGCTAAGAATGGTGTAAAATACTCAGACGGCAGCGCTAACGGCCTCACACACCGTACTTTCGAAGCCATTCAGTACCACCTACTGAAAGCCTCTGTAGCGCTTGCAAAAGAGCAAGGTAAATGTCCTTTGTTCAATGAGACTAACTATGCGAAAGGCCTTCTTCCAATCGATACGTACAAAAAAGACGTTGACTTGGTTTGCGATGAACCGCTTCATTACGACTGGGACGGTCTTCGTGAAGAGATCATGACTCACGGCCTGCGTAACTCAACACTAACGGCGCTAATGCCTTCAGAAACATCTTCACAGATCTCAAATGCGACAAACGGTATCGAGCCTCCACGTGGCTACGTATCTGTAAAAGCATCGAAAGACGGTATCCTGAAGCAGGTTGTTCCTGAGTTTACTGAATACAAAGATAACTACGAGCTTCTTTGGAATATTGGTTCTAATGACGGTTATCTACATCTGGTTGGTATCATGCAGAAGTTTGTCGATCAGGCAATTTCAGCCAACACTAACTATGACCCAAGCGGTTTCGACAGTGGTAAGGTGCCAATGAAGAAACTGCTCCAAGATCTGCTAACAGCGTACAAATATGGTGTAAAGACACTTTACTATCATAACACTCGTGATGGTGCGAGCGATGACCAGAAAGACGCTGTACAACCACAAGACGATGATTGCGCAGGCGGTGGTTGTAAGATCTAATCACTAGTTCATTATTGAACTAGCAAGGCTTAACAGATTATTTGCCCCTCGCTTGAGGGGCTTAAAAGGAATTGAGGCATTATGGCTTACAGTACTTTTAACCGAAACAAAAATGACCAACTGAAAGAACCAATGTTCTTAGGTCAGTCAGTCAACGTCGCTCGTTACGACCAGCAAAAATTCGAGATCTTTGAAAAACTGATCGAGAAACAACTATCTTTCTTCTGGCGTCCAGAAGAAGTTGACGTATCAAGCGATCGCATCGACTTCAACAAACTACCAGAACATGAAAAACATATTTTCATTTCTAACTTGAAGTACCAAACATTGCTAGACTCCATCCAGGGTCGTAGCCCAAACGTTGCTCTACTTCCTTTGGTATCGCTACCAGAGGTAGAGACGTGGATTGAAACGTGGTCGTTTTCCGAAACAATTCACTCGCGTTCGTACACCCATATCATCCGTAATATCGTGAATGACCCTGGTTTGGTATTTGATGACATCGTAGAAAATGAGCACATTTTGAAACGTGCTGAAGACATTTCACACTACTACGATGATCTGATTCAAATGACGAATGACTATCATCGCTACGGTGAAGGGACACAGACAATCAATGGTAAAGAAGTGAAGGTGTCACTTCACAACCTCAAGAAAAAGCTTTACGTATGTCTGATGTCTGTAAACGCCCTAGAAGCGATTCGTTTCTATGTCAGTTTCGCGTGTTCATTTGCATTTGCAGAGCGTGAACTTATGGAAGGCAATGCGAAAATCATTAAGCTTATAGCTCGTGATGAAGCGCTGCACCTAACAGGTACACAGCACATGATTAATCTGCTGCGTAATGGTCAGGACGATTTTTCCTTCATGCAAATTGCTGAAGAGTGCAAACAAGAATGTTTTGATCTATTCAAAGCCGCGGCTGAACAAGAGAAAGAATGGGCAGAATACCTGTTCAAAGATGGCTCTATGATCGGTCTCAACAAAGATATTCTTTGTCAGTATGTTGAATACATCACTAACATCCGTATGCAGGCAGTCGGCCTTGATGCAGCGTATCCAGAAGCAACGTCTAACCCTATTCCATGGATCAACGCTTGGTTATCTTCAGATAACGTACAAGTTGCACCACAAGAAGCGGAAATATCATCTTACCTAGTCGGTCAGATCGATAGTGACGTACGTGCAGATGACTTTAAGGATTTCGAACTGTAATGCCCAACATAAAAATCAATGGAATCACTGCGATTCAGTCTAACCCTTCCAATACCATTCTGGAAACAATGGAAAAAGCAGGGATTGAGCCTGAATACAATTGCCGAGATGGGCACTGCGGCGCTTGTCGTTGCAAGCTGCTCAAAGGTGAGGTGGAATACATTGGTTTTGCGATGGCGTATACTCAGAGTGACGAAATTTTACCCTGTATAAGTAAAGCTAAGTCAGACATCGAAATTGACGAAGTCCATTACACTCTAAAAGAAAAAAGTGCATAACTATGCACCAAACATAAAGCCCGGCTCGCTATGCCGGGTTTTATTTTACTATTTAGGCACGAATCTGAATACCGGATAAGAACTCATCGGCAGTCAACATTGACACTGCTTTGTCGGCAATCTCTCGTCCGTCGTCATCAAACAAAGACAAGCGATAGCCTAATGAATTTTCTTGATTTTTTTCTTCCGGAGCATGGAGCCACATAGAAATAACGTCTTGGTTATCATCGCTAAGTGCTTCTCCTAAAACCACTTTCTGACTCGCCACTTGATACCAAACCATTATTTTTGAATGATGGAACATGCTAACCTCCCTGAGCAATATCTGCGACGAACTATCATTTTAAGCACAATTAAAACAAATGCACGTGGCAAATCAGAGACAAAGTTGGCATCTATTTAAAATCATCGATTTAAGCTATAGATGATTTTCTTCTAAGAAATATTTATGAAAGCATGCAAGTAATAAGAAGCATATTCATTCACTTATTACTGCATGCTGCTCGGTACAGATTTGACAGTTATTTAAGGCTATTCTAGTCCTGAATAACACTTTGAGGGACGTACATCTCTTTATCGCGATTCAACGAACTGTAATTCGGAAACATGGTTTTTCCTGATAAATAGCGCCTCAGCATATCCGCAGCAACTGTGGTAACAATAGTCGTTTGGTCTGCTCTAGAAAAACTGCGATTAAATGTTAACGTTTGACCCCACTCCCCCTCTCTTGCTGAAATCGCAACAGAGAAGGTTCTTTCCGTGACTTTACCAGTAGCGATCGCTATATCTGTTGCGCATTTGTCTTTCGTCGCTGCTGCAAGAGCGAAGGCAGCAGCTAGATCATCATTATCGCTCTTACCCACGTCTACTTTATTGCCCAATACCCAGCCATGCCCACAATAGTCTGCAGCGGCTTCATTGGAGTGGAGCCATAATGACAGGTTACCATGTGTGGATTGCTCTGCTGTAGAAATTGACAGCTTCTTATCTAGAATCAGATGACCAACATTGTCTTGCATCGTTTCGTCAACACTAACAACATTCGCTTCGATCAGGTTGTAGACCAATTGGAGCAACTTGACACGATTATCCAAATCATCCCTAGGGCCGAACAATTTGACCTCAATAAAAGGCAGGTAAGAGCGATAACCTAAGAAATAGCCTTCGGGAAGATGAACTTTATCTAGCTTGTCTGACAGTGCAGACTCGGATGTGCCAAAAGTATGGAGTTTACTGCATTCGTAACCCACAACGTCGCTATGACGCTGTTGCAAATGTGGCAAAATCTGTGATTCTACCATCAGCTTGAATTCACTTGGGACACCTGGGGTGAAGTAAAAGTCACAATCGTTAAAAGTCAACAGAAAGCCACATGCGGTACCGATAGGGTTATCCAAAACCAACGACCCATGGGGCAACATAGCTTGCTTTCGATTGCTCTCTGGCATCGCAATACCGCGAGCACTGAAGAACTGCTCCAGTTTTTCCAGCCATTCCGGATATAACTCTAGTTCCGTATCTGACGCTTGTGCGGCAGCTTCAGCACTCAGATCATCAGAAGTGGGCCCCAAGCCACCGTTGACAATCACGACGTCACAGTTAAAGCTCAACATCATCAACTCTTCTACTAAAGCGGACTGACTATCACCTACCGTCGAGCGCTTAGAGAGAGAAAAACCTTGCTTAAAGAACTTCTCTGACAACCAAGCCGCGTTGGTATCAACGATATCGCCGTGAAGCACTTCCTCACCGGTACTTAACATCGCTATCTTCAACATAATTATTTTCCTTTTTAGGAAGCCTCTGGTCCTGAATCACAAACAAAGCCCTTAAAACTGACCATTTCATTGTTTGAGTGTTATTTAGAAGTCACGTCTCTTAATTAGGACATTTTCCGGTTTCCATTCCTCTGGCTTTGGTGGATAATTGTGAGCCTGATCATTATAAGATATAGACTGTGGAGTTTATCAGTGTACATAAAACACATCACCGCTTTGATGTTGTCGGCTTCTGCTTGCGCCAATGCCAATACCTACGACGCTCCCAACTATATTGACTCTTCACTCAATCTAGATAACAGCGAAAACTACAGCCTTTTCAGTAACTCTTATTCATATAAGACTAGCAATAGTTATGCCTTAGGTTTAACTGAAAACGATTTAAAATTGGAAGAGCCTGAACTCCCTAAATATCTCACCGTGCAAAGTAAGAAAGACTGGGATTACCTTAAGGGTCAAACTTACACGATTTTAGGTCTTAGTGTTGCGACGGTGGGCCTAATGACACTGCTGCCAGAATCGATTACAAAATGGGATGAAGAAGATCGTGATTTGAGCGGTTTAGGAACGAAGTGGAAAGATAATGTCACATCCGGCCCAGTATGGGACCGAGACGACCATTTTCTTAACTATGTCATGCACCCGTACTTCGGTGGCGTTTATTATACCGCCGCCCGTCATTCTGGATTCAACGAGTTTGAGTCTTTTCTTTATTCTGCCACACTATCTACCTTCTTCTGGGAATATGGTGTAGAAGCTTTTGCAGAAGTGCCTTCGTGGCAGGACCTCTTCATTACCCCCTTCTTTGGTGCAATAGTGGGTGAAATGATGTTTGAAGCAGAACAAGACATTGTCTCTACAGGTGGCGAAGTGTGGGGCTCTCAAACCATGGGTGATGTAACCTTGTTCTTCCTCAACCCTGTTGGTCATATTCACGGTTGGGTTAGCGATGCTTGGGGTGGTAGTGCTGAGTTCCAGTACAACAGCAAACCTTGGTTTGGCAATCAAGATGCCGCTCAATATGCCATGGATGCGGGTGCCAGCTACGATAGCGTATTTTATGGCGTCGAGATGAAAATCAGTTTTTAATCTGACACTTGAACAAAAAAAGCGGCAGTGAATTGCCGCTTTTTTTGTGTCTGCCATACCATAATGGTCAAGACAATCCGCCATCAGGTCAAAAACTTGACCTGAATCAAGCCTAACTTCCGCCCTGCTCCTAAACTAAATTTAGTCCTATATAAAGAATTGCTTGCATTCAGGAGGCCCGTTATGAATAGTACTTTTATCGTCAATTTCGTCGGCAAAGCAACACCTGCCACAATCAAGCAGCTGGCGGCTATCACTCACGAAAATGGAGGAAAGTGGCTGATCAGTAAAGTAAACTTTATCGAAGACCAAGTCGCGGCAGTCATCAAAGTTGAATTGCCAGAGGAAAAAGCGGAGTGCGTTAAAGAAGCGTTTAGCAGCCATGACGATCTGCTGGTCCAGTTTGTCGATTCAGATAGCCACACACACAATGCAGATGCTATTTATCAACTTCGATTAGACTCCAATGACCGAGCAGGCATTGTTAATGAGATCACCCATGTTCTAGACAATCAAGGCATCAATATTTTGGACATGGACTGCCAACGTGTGTTTGTTGCTGGTGGTGGTGGCGTAAGTTCAAGCTTATTTACAGCAAACATCGCTTTGAAACTGCCAACTCAGGTCCAGATAGATGACGTCGCAAAAGAGCTGGAAGCTTTAAGCGAAGACACTAGGGTCATGGTCGAAGCATAAAACAAGAGCAGCTTCATTGGCTGCTCTACTCGGTAGGTTACTGAACACTCCACTGTGAGAGCGAACGTTTGAAGTCAGCATAATCAAACTCATTGAGCTTTTGAATTTCACCACTCGAACGTTCACAGTATACGGAAGGCATCCTTAATCCATTAAACCAGTTAAGCTTCACCATGGTATAGCCCGCACTATCTAAGATATGGAGGCGCTGACCAATTTCCAGTGGTTTATCAAAGCGAGTCTCACAGAACTGATCACCAGCCAAACATGAACAAGAGCCAATCACATACTCATGTTCACCTTTATCCGTCGCCTCTAGAATGGAAGCGGGTTCATTGTAAATTAGCGTATCCAAGCGATGAGCTTCAGTTGCAGAATCTACAATCGCTGTTTTTTTAACATTCTCAACGATATCCACCACAGTCACGACCAAGTCTGTCGTTTGAGTAATGATCGCTTCACCCGGCTCAAGGTACATTTGAACACCGTGCTTATCAGAGAAAGCTTTAAGCGCTAAGCCAAGTTTTTCAATGTCGTATCCCGGCCAGGTGAAGAACACACCTCCGCCCATACTGACCCAGTCAAGCTTATCCAAGTAGTGGCCAAACTGCTCAGAAATAGAGCCCAGTAGACCGATAAACGCGTCGACGTCTTTGTTCTCACAATTCATGTGGAACATCACACCGTCAATATCCTCAAAGACTTCTGGATCAATATGGTCCGCTTGCACACCAAGGCGAGAAAACTGACGTGCTGGATTGGCTAAATCTTGCCCAGCATAGCTCACGCCAGGGTTAAGGCGTAAACCAAGCGAAGCCTTTCCTTCTACAATGTGTCGATACGCAGCCAATTGATTTTGTGAGTTAAAAATCATTTTGTCGCAAATATCAGCCACATCACGTACATCATCCTCACTGTATCCGACACTGTATGCGTGAGTTTCACCACCGAAAGTTTCATGCCCCAACTTAACCTCGAATGGGCCAGAACTCGTTGTGCCATCTAAGTAAGGCTTGATGATGTCGAAAACACCCCATGTAGAAAAACACTTCAACGCCAATACCAGCTTCACACCCGAGATTTCCTTGAGCTGTTTGGCTTTTTCTAGATTTTCGACCAACTTATCTTCATTGATCATAAAATATGGTGTTTTCAGTTCGTTTTTTTGCATTTTGTATTCTTACCTAATTAATACCGTAAAAATCGAACAAAGCCGACACTGGTGCATCGGCTTGGATGTAGTAATAATAACCAGTGCCATTCATGATAACGACGAAGGACTGCAGTTAGGAATCTCTAAAACCCAACAAAAGATTCCGTATCACGCTCGTTCCTCACTGTACGGAATGACAAATATATTTACTTCAGTTCGTGAATGACTGGTAGACCTTGACCCGGCTCTAGTTCCTGAACATGCCAATCAAGACCAATGCTTGGCATAGTTTCAAGGAATGGGTCTGGGTTGAGCTGTTCCATATTAAACACACCTTTATCCGCCCATTCACCACGGAAGAACTGAAGTGCAGCGGTGATCGCTGGTACACCTGTGGTGTAAGAAATTGCTTGGTGCTCTACGTCTTCGTACGCGACTTCGTGATCGGCGTTATTGTAGATAAATACACTACGCTGCTTGCCGTCTTTCGTTCCCTGAACCCAAGTACCGATACAAGTTTTACCTGTATAGCCCGGTGCAAGAGAAGTTGGGTCTGGCAGCAATGCTTTAAGCACATGTAGAGGCTGTACAACCGTACCATCGTGAAGCGTCAGCGGATCTGGACTTAGTAGTCCGATGTCACGCATGCAGTTGAAGTAGTTTAGGTATTTGTCACCAAAACCCATCCAGAACTCGATACGTTTAGCGGGAATGAATTCTTGCATAGAACGAACTTCATCGTGCGCCATAGAGTACACTTTGTGCTTGCCCACTAACGGGAATTCAAACTCAAGCATACGCGAGTGACACGGGACTTGTTTCCACTCTTCATTTTCCCAGTAGAAAGAATCACCTTGAATTTCTAGCATGTTGGTTTCTGGGTCGAAGTTGGTCGCGAACTTCTTACCATGGTCGCCAGCATTCACATCCATTACGTCAATCGTGTCGATTTCATCAAACAGGTGCTTCACTGCGTAGGCTGCAAATACCGACACCACGCCAGGATCGAAACCAGCACCCAAAATGCCCGTGATGCCCGCTTCAGCGAACTTCTCACGGTAGCCCCACTGCCAATCGTAAGCTTGAGGAACTTGCTGGCCTTCAGAGCACAGGTCAACAGCAACAGAGGTATCTAAGTAGTTCACTTTGGCTTGGTAACAGGCTTCCATGATCGTCATGTTAACCCAAGGAGGACCAGCGTTAATGACAAGGTCAGGCTGAACTTCTTTAATAAGAGCGACTAATGCATCAACGTCATCCGCATCAACAGCCCGCGCTTCCAGTTTCTTCGATGGATCTTTCAGGTTGTTTTTCTTCTGGATAGATTCGATGATTTTTTCACATTTACTCACGGTACGTGATGCAATCGTAATGTCACCCAGAACGTCGTTGTTTTGCGCAGCTTTATGTGCAACTACCCAGCCAACACCGCCTGCACCAATCTGTAGAATTGCCATAGTTTTCCGTTACCTTAATTACGCCAGCTCAGCGGCTAGCTTATTGATTTTGATTAGTAAAGATTCAAAATCAGCCATCGTCAGGCAAGGATTAAGAATCGTAAATTTCAAAGCGGTTTTACCATCAACAATGGTTTCACCTAATACCGCAACGCCACGAGTTAACGCTTCCAGTCTTACAACTTTATTCAGCTCGTCCAGATCCGCGACTTGAGCATGTGCGACACGGAATAGCACAGTCGACAACGATGGCTCAGCCAACAATTCTAGGTTGTCGTCGCTACGAACGAGATCCGCGACTTGCTGAGTTTGTTCGAGAAGATGGTCATACATGGCGCCCAATGTATCTGGGCCGACATTCTGCATCGTCATAAAAACTTTCAATGCATCGAATCGCTTCGTCGTCGCAATCGACTTGTCCACCAAGTTAGGCAACTCATCATGCTCACGGTTGAGGTAATCCGCATGATGCAGCAGATACTTAAAGTTATGTTTGTCTTTGAGTAACAAAGCTCCACAACTGATGGTTTGATAGAACAACTTATGGAAGTCGACACTGACTGAATCTGCGCGTTCGATACCCGCTAGACGCTCTTTATGGCGGCTTAAAATCAGTGCTCCACCATAAGCACCATCAACATGCATCCACATCTGGTGTTTTTGCGCCGCGTCGGCAATCACATTCAAATCATCAATAGCGCCATGATCAGTGGTGCCTGCCGTTCCAACGATGGCGAATGGAATTAATCCTTGAGATTTCGCCTTACTAATCACGTCATCAAGCTGAGCAACATCCATCGTGCCGTTACTATGAGCGTCAACAGTTAACACCGCTTTCTCGCCCAGTCCCATCCAAGAGGCTGATTTCTGTACCGTGAAATGAGACTTTTTCGAACAGACGATACGCAGTTTGTCGGCATATTCCGGCAACCCCAATTTCTGGATAGAGTGTCCTGACAGCTTGTCTGCAATCCAGTCACGAGCCAGCATTAAACCCATTTGATTGCTTTGGGTGCCACCACTGGTAAATATGCCATCAGCCAGTTTGCCAAGCTCGTATTTCTCACACAGCCAATCCACCACTTTCTGCTCAACATAAGTCGCAGAAGAGGCTTGGTCCCAGGAGTCCATTGACTGGTTTAAAGAAGCAATCATCGCTTCTGCTGCCACTGCAGACATTAACGGAGGGGTGTGAAGGTGAGCAATACAGTCAGGATGCTGAGTAAAAATAGCATTCTTTGCTACCAGATCAGCAGTATCAGTGATCACATCCGTCAGGCTGGCATTTTTGTTGTTTAGATCAACTGCATTAATCGCCTGCTCTAACTGCTTTGGTTCAAGACCTGAATAAGGCGCATCCACTTGTTCAAAGACCTGTTTCATTGCCGCAGTTGTGTGGTTCATGACTTTGCTGAACTCATCACTGCCAGACTCACCGGTATGAATAAAATGCTGCTTCCATTGCTGATTAGCGTCTTGTGGCTCAACATGACTTCCACCCGCAACCAGAATCGCCTCTTCCAGCACTCTAAGTGCAAAGTCGATCTGCTCAAAGGTGATGATCAATGGTGGCAGGAATCGAATCACCGAGCCATCACGCCCACCTTTTTCAACCATCAGTCCGCGCTCAAGGGCTGCTCTCTGAATCGCCAAGGTCAATTCACCATCAGCGACTGGTTCACCAAATTTATTGCGTTCTGTACCGGGTTTACGGATTTCCACACCAAGCATTAGGCCTTTGCCGCGGACTTCAGCAATACAGTTGACGCGTTTCTGAATCGACT
Organism: Vibrio neptunius; assembly: GCF_000967495.1. Lineage (GTDB taxonomy): Bacteria > Pseudomonadota > Gammaproteobacteria > Enterobacterales > Vibrionaceae > Vibrio > Vibrio neptunius. The sequence goes on from NZ_JXXU01000001.1 coordinate 286,293, forward strand.
CGAGCCCTAAACGCAAGTACTGACCAGCAACGTTCGCGTGCTCAACAAGATTATCTCGCTCGATGATTTCCAGTGCTTTCGCCCCAGAGACCATGGCTAGCTGATTACCACGGAAAGTGCCCGTGTGCTCACCAGGCAGCCAAGTATCATGTTTTTTATTGATGACTAGGAGCGACATTGGCATACCGCCACCAATCGCTTTGGATAGGCAAAGAATGTCTGGCACAATGCCTGCTTCTTCAAACGCAAAGTTGTAGCCTGATTTACCCACACCACACTGAATCTCATCAAAAATCAGTAAGATACCGTGCTCATCGCAGATACGACGTAGCTCTTTCAACCAGAACGCAGGAGCAGGTACAGCGCCGCCCTCGCCCTGAATAGGTTCAACAACCATAGCGGCTGGTTTCATGATGCCAGCTTCATCGTCATTGAGTAGACGTTCAATATAGCGAATACCCGCTCTTGCACCTTCATCTCCACCCAAACCAAACGGGCAGCGCAGGTTGTATGGGAAAGGCATAAAATGTACGTCCGACATTAGGCCTGTGCGACGTGCTTTCGTCCCTAGATTGCCCATCATGCCCATCGTGCCATTTGTCATGCCATGATAAGCACCACGGAAAGCAAACATGGTATTACGACCTGTGGTTTGCTTCGCCAGTTTGATTGCGGCTTCAACAGCATCCGCACCTGAAGGGCCACAGAACTGGAGTACACAGTTATCACTCAGTTCTTGAGGAAGAAAGTTCTTCACCGAGCGAATGAAATTGGTTTTTGCTTCTGTTGCGATATCCAGTGTCTGATAAGGCAGCCCTGAGTCAAGCTGGTCTTTGAGTGCTTGATTGATTTCAGGATGGTTATAGCCCAGAGCCAAGGTGCCAGCACCAGCAAGACAATCCAAAAATATTTGACCGCGAGTGTCTTCAACCAGTGCGCCATAAGCTTGTTTGATCGCAATCGGAAGACGACGAGGATAAGAACGTACGGCAGATTCATGCTCGGCCTGATCTTGTAACACCACATCAGGTGTCAGATCATAAACGCCCTCTACAACAGGAATCTGAGTGGAAAATGGTGTTGCGATAGCAGTGTTATTCACAGAGTTATCGACTTCAAAGGCTATGCTCATGATTTAATCCCTTTGAAATGTAAGTCTCCTGCCAAGTCTGCAATGCAAACAGCAGGTACAGTTATCCCTTTCGTGTTAGCAACTTAAGAAGCAGGTGCACGAAATCGTTCCATCATTTCGATGGACTACATGTTCAATTGATAAATCAAGGTTCAGTAATGCTGCTGTTTTGTAAAACAGGGCATTTAGGAAGAACTAAGCTGATTAGTGGTTGTTTGTTATGTGAGTTCAATGTTGGGTTTCCCATAAACATGTCGCTACCGCGACAACAGTATCCCGTCTATCGACAAAAGGACTTGCCGATACCTACCCTACGCAGTGTTCACTCAGCCTGAATGCTCACAACGCGTATCCCCCAGAATGTCTTTTTGCGACTCACCTCCGAGATTGCGCGCGAAGTTATCACAAAATGAAAACGGTTCGCAACATTTTTTGAATCTGAGCACGTCAAACCCCAACGTGAGTATGATTCCTCCTAATTATCATCGTTATCATTAATACGGGCGGCAGGTTTTTCATACCCTGCAGCTGGAGATAGTATCTCGATTTTGGATGGGTCCACCCCCTGTTCAATCGCATTAATAAGAGGTTTAAGTTGATCATTAATTGCGATAGGAACCGTTGTACCATCATCTTCAACTTGCAATGCTTCTACATCCGTGTAAACCGTAGACCCACTTCCCATAATAACGATAACTTCTCCGGGGTTAGGTATCTCTCCGGGTAATAGTTCGCGGACCTGTCCATTAATATCAATAACCACAGTGGTGTTTGCCAAAGCGATTAAAGCGAGTGCACTTAATCCCATAGCTCAGCTTCTCACACAATTTAATTATTGTTTAAAATATTAGTACCATTACGTAGTGATGACCATATGATAGCAATCGCCCATCTTCCTTCAGCCATGGCTCAAGCTTCTCACTTCACCCCATAGTACTAAATTAACGTTAATTTCTCGTTATTTAGCATTCCTGTACTACGATTTTAATAATGCATCCAAATTGTATGAATGCGCTTTAATAAGGAGAACGATGTGTCTACCACTAAATTTGTATCAGTCGTTGCTCTATTCGTCTTTTACTCTAGTTATGCTGTTGGACAAACACTTGAGCAAGCCGTCGCTCTAACGCTAGCGAACAACCCTGAAATTAAGAGCTCATTTAACGAATATAAAAGCGCCATAAAACAAGCAGATGCTTCTGGCGGCGCTTACCTGCCATCTATAGATTTAGATGCCGGCATAGGCTATGAAGGCATTGATCCTGCCGACTCGACCGGCCAAGCGGAAACAGACTTAACACGCAAGGAAGCGACCTTGAGTCTGACTCAGTTACTGTGGGATGGGAATGCCACCATCAATGACATCAACAGAACAGCAGCGGAGGCTGAATCGATCAGGCTTCAATTGCTCTCTGATGCATCTGATATTGCCTTAAGAGTCACTGACATTTATTTGGAATCCATTAAAGCTACTGAAGTGTTAAAGTTATCTGAGAACAACTTAGCCGTTCACAAAGATATTTACACAGATATAAAAAAGCGCGCCGAATCTGGAATTGGTTCTACCGCAGATGTATCACAAGTCGAAGCACGGCTTGCCAAAGCACATAGCAACCTGCTCGCCGCACAGAACAACCTCTTTGACACTCACACTCAGTTTCGACGCATTGTAGGACAACAACCGCTTGGTTTGATTTACCCAAGAGCAGACGAATCAAAACTGCCTTTATCTTTAGATGAGGCGATTAAACAGGCCTTTGAACAACACCCAGTAATACAAGTATCAAAAGCAGATGTGGATTCGGCACGCTACCAATATAAACAATCCAAAGGTAACTACTACCCTACGTTGTCGGTTGAAGCGAGTCAGACTTGGCGTGACGATGCAGGAGGCGATCTAGGCAACAGCAACGAATCTCTTGCCATGCTAAGGCTAAGATACAACTTGTTTAACGGTGGTTCTGACAGCGCTTTATCCGAAAGAGCGGCATACCAGCTCAATAAAGCCAAAGACCTTCGAGATAACTCCTATCGACAGGTCGAAGAGGGCTTACGTTTATCCTGGAGCGCACTTGATTTAACTTTGCAACAAAAGAACTTTCTCGCCGATCATGTTGACTCTGCCTCTGCAACTGTCATCGCGTATGAAAAGCAGTATCGCATCGGGCAAAGAACATTACTCGATCTTCTCAACACAGAGAATGAGCTTTTCGAAGCTCGCAAGGATTATTTGGACGCTCATTATTCTGAACAATACGCCAAATATAGGGTAATGAACGCAACTGGAATCCTGCTTAACGCCTTGCTTGTCGATGTACCCAAAGAATGGACCAAGGAAGTGGAGTACTGATTATGACGCGAACGCTGTTTTTTTCATTGTCACTTTTAAGCGCCTCTGTCGCCTGTTCACTTCAAGCCTATGAAGACCAATACGACTACATACAAGTACCTAAAGCCCTCCAGATTTCAGATTTGACGGATGATGATAGAGACGGTGTAGTTAACGCACGTGATTTGTGTCCAGAGACACCGTTAGGCGCACAGATCGATAATGACGGTTGTGGTTTGGAGGTCATGGAAAAGGAAGAGAGGCAAATGAGGATTCTATTTGCCAATGACTCCTATGACGTTAGCCCCGTCTTTTTAGACCAAATCCGTGCAATGGCGGGTTTTTTGGATAAGTACCGCTCCGCTTCGATAGAAATACAAGGCTATGCTAGCAAAACCGGAAGCCCTAACTACAATTTAGCACTATCAAAGAAACGTGCGTTCGCCGTAGAGCAGCAGTTACTTGCCTATGGTACTGCTCCTGAAAGAGTGACTATCATAGGCTATGGTTCAACACATTTGGAATCAGATGGTCAAGGCGAAACCGACCATGCGCTTAATCGAAGAGTGACAGCAACCGTCGTTGGCTTAACCGAAACCGTCGTTGAAGAGTGGACCATATTTTCAGCTATAGATCGATAGCCCGCGAATAGAAAAAGCCCCGATGTTTTCACATCGGGGCTTTACTTTGTTTGATTGAGAGTTAGTGGTTTGTTTCGGTTGCTGGCTTATCTGCCAGCACTGTCTTTTTTGGTAAAGAAATGTGCAGTAACACGTATCCTATAATCGCAGCGGTCGTCGAGCCCATCAGGATGCCCAGTCTCGCATAGGTATCAAACTCAGCGTTAACCGGACCAAAGGCCAGCGAAGAGATGAAAATCGACATGGTGAAGCCAATACCACACAACACCGATACTGCGAAAATATGTCTGAATGTAATGCCTTCTGGCAATTTGGCCACACCTGACTTAACGGCAACCCAGCTAAAGCTGAAGATACCCAGAGGCTTACCGACCAACAACCCTAATGCAATACCCAGTGGTAGCATCGAAGTCAGCCCTTCCATCGAGATTCCCTCAAGAGAGATACCTGCGTTGGCAAACGCAAACACTGGAAGAATACCAAAAGCAACGTACGGGTGCAGTGCATGTTCCATGTGTTTGAGCGGAGAGCCCTCACCTTTGTTTCCTTTAAGAGGAATCGCAAAACCTATCACTACACCAGCTAGCGTTGCGTGCACTCCCGATTTCAGCACCGCGAACCAGAGTATCGCACCTACTATCATATAGGGGAGCAATTTGGTGACCTTCTTCGAGTTGAGAATGAACAACGCTGCGGTCATAGCAAATCCGACGGCTAATGCTGAAGTCGACAGGTCTCCTGTGTAGAACAGAGCGATAATAACAACAACACCTAAGTCATCAATGATTGCCAGCGCAAGTAGGAATACTTTCAGGCTGACAGGGACACGCTTTCCTAGCAAGGCCATGATACCCAGAGCGAATGCGATGTCTGTAGCAGCAGGAATCGCCCAGCCTTGAATTGCCTCAGCGTTGCTGTAGTTGAATGCAACATAAACCAATGCCGGAGCTAACATACCACCAACAGCAGCAATAGCAGGGAAAATAGCAGTTTCGCGGGATTTAAGCGCGCCCTCTAGAAGTTCACGTTTTACTTCTAAACCGATGAGAAGGAAGAATACAGCCATTAGGCCATCATTAATCCAGTGAGATACAGACATGCCAAACACATAAGAATGCAATATTGCCTGATAAGATTCGTTCAGTGGCGTGTTAGCAATGGTCATTGCGATTGCAGCAGCGATGACTAAGAGAATCCCTCCTGCTGACTCCATTTTGAAGAAATCGCGAAAAATATCACTCATGATATCGTCCTTTTATTTTTTATGTTAATAAACGATTAACAAAGAATAGAGTTGAGTTTATATATATCGATTCTTCAGGAAAAATCGCTTGTTTGGATGTTTAACTTCGGAATTTTCGATATAAACACTTCAATGCAACGTTTATTCCATACGTAAAAGTATAGGTAAAATCAAAAAATTACCAACACAAACAAAAACGCAGCTTTTCAGACAATGAAAAACTGCGCCAAGAGTCACTAAATGGCATACTTTAAATTAGTATCCTGTCAACTGCATAAAACCTTTTGCCTCATGACTGCCCGTAGTTTGAACAGGCCCTTCCCAGTAAGGAATAATGAAAGGTAACCAAAGTTCTTGGTTAAGTACCTGGGTAGTCAAATCAATTTTATACTCCGGAATCTTGATATCCCACTGCAAAGGTAGTTGCTTTCCATTATTAAGTACCGTGGTGTCATGGGGTTCAATGGTAATATCTTCGGCGGACAAGTTGACCACTGTGCCATTTTTACGGGATAAGACACCAAAAAGGTATGGTGAACGATGGGCATGGCGATAGCGACTAATTGATAAGCTTGTTTCCTGATCAAGATGAACAACAAACCAATCCCAACCTTTTTGCTCCTCTGCCATTAAGCCACTACCCCATTCCTTACTCATCCACGCCTCTCCCTCAACTGGAATCAGCTTGTGTGTACCTAATCGGAGAGCGCCTTTGACCTTAACAAACGGAGTGGTTAGGTTATACGAAGCAATAGGCATAAGATCATGTTTTTCAACGTACCCTTTGTCACCAGGTAAGACGTAAGGTCCGTAAGCAAAGGCTTTCAATTGAACATCAAAGCTATCTGTCGTCGCGCTCAACTGCCCAGGAAAGGGGCTATCCCCTAATGAGCGCCAAAGCCAGTTATCCATCCAAATACGAAACGGTCGATTCGTCATTCCAGCCTGACCGATCCCTCCCCTCGCGAGCCGCTGTTCTTTCCAGATCTTATCTTTATTCGAGACCACCACGTGAGAGATGTATAGTTGAGGGCTTTGCCAACCTAAACCTTCTCTGTCATCCATTGCCACTCGAAAATAGCTCCATTGGATGCCGTATAGCTTGCCATTCTCGTCTCTGACATTAGCAAAAAAATGCCACCATTCGTGCTGGTACTCATTGTGAAAGCGAAAGTCTTGAGGAACTTTAACAGGAATACTAGGTAAAACAGGTTCAAAAACTTGTGTTGTACCCGACTGGATAACCGTATTAGCTAAGTCTTTGGTGGTGACTTGAGACGTCAAGTTGAATCGGTAACACATCGCCCAAGCAATCACACCTGCTGCAGTAAGCAGCAAAAAACACCGAATAATGACTGATTTTCTCATTTACAATGCGTCCCTGAGTGACTTCATCGGTGTATTTCTAATCATCCGAAGTACCGGTAGTGCACCTGCCATCATTAACGACCCCATCGCCATCAAAAACGTATTAAGATACGCATCTGGAATTATTTGTAGTTCAAGTGTCCAGCCGAAAGATTGTCTTATCACGATATCCACGACTAAATTAGCTAAAGCGAGCCCGAGTGGCAGTGCAATCAAAATCGATACAGCACCAAAAACAAACAGCTGCAAGCCACCCATGACAACAAGTTCTTTACCTGACATGCCTAGACATCGCAGCAAAGAAACATGACGCTGACGCGATACCTCACCGGCAACCGTCGCAAAGAAAATACCGAATACAGCGATAATCAATGTAATGTTACCTAAGGTGTCGGCGATAGAGAAGGTTCGATCAAACACTCGCATCGCTTGTTTGTGGATATGACTGTTGTCGAAAACACGCTCCGAACTCAAACGGAAAACAGACTCCATGCGCCGTTTGAGGCCAACGGAATTAACGCCATCTTTTAGTACAGCACCTAAAGCGATGCTACCGCCTCCTGCAAAGGCATACAACCAGTTTCGATGTGACAGCAAAACTTGGTTATACGGGTTACCGTAATCGTAGTAAACCCCCACCACTTGCCAGTTTTGCCCTAGCTTGCCAGACAAATCTATGTAATCGCCGGGGCGAATGCCAAGTTTGAGCGCCATAGACTCACTGATCATGACACCTTTCGAATGATGAAGATGGTACCAGTAGTCAGGGATCCCGAGCTTGACAGTGAGCGCATTCAACTCACCTTCTGAAGCACCAGTGCTGACCACCTGAAGAACCCCTTTATTCGAGTTGACTTCTTGTTCCCAGCGCCACCAAACAGAATTAACTTCAGGTTGTTTGGCCAACCAACCACTCATACGAGCCGCAGCACTATTATTGGGGTAGATGTATAGATCGGCAGCTAAACGTTGGCTCAACCACTTATCAGTCGTATCACGGAAACTGCCCACCATGGTTTCAACACCAATATTAGCCGCCATAGCCAACATGAAAGCCATGGTCGCCACACCACGATAACTCATACTGGCAGCAGCATCAGCAAAGAACCAACGGAGCTTTACCCATTTGAGTGAATAAGAAAGACTATCGAAAACTTTCCAAATCAGGTAAGGCGTAAACAGGGCAACGCTTAACAACATTAAGCCTATGATTGCAAAACCAGACTCCTGAGTCTGAGGTGCTTGGTAAATCGCAATCGCGGCAACACACAGCGCACACGCTATCAGTGCCTGAATGGAAAACTCGGTACCGGCGAAACGAACTAATGATAAACGAGCAGTTAATCGGATGGGCTGAGCTCTTAACAAACGCACCAACGGCCAAGCACAAGCAATGAAAGCACCAAGTACCGTCATGTAAAGGCTATAGACACTCGACTTCCAACTCCATGAGATCAACAGACCTACATTGGCATCATACAAATCGCCCAGACTAGCGGACACCGCTGGAATAAGCTGGTTAGCAAGCAAAATACCAAGCAGATTACCGCAAACCCAGCTCACCAAAATAAGTACCAAAAGCTCCAAACACAGAGCTTTGCCTAACTGCCACCCAGAAACTCCTGTCTGGCGCATTGCCCCCACCAATGGCTGCCTTTGAGTCAGAGATAAAGACATTGCTTGGTAGAAAATAAAGAGACCCACCAAAAATGCCAGCATCCCCATCGCACTAAGGTTCATATGAAAAGCTTGCGTCAGAGACTCGAGTTCTGCACGCGTGTTACGAACCATACTCATGCCATTCGGCAGATACTCTTTTAAACGGGCCAACTTCTCAGCAGGCATCTCTCCACACGCAATAACCGAGATACCAGAGCTCCTTTCCAGCATGCGCAGTAAAGAAATATCCGCAATGATTCGAGTACCGTTTAACCTATCTTGTGTATCAACAATAATCGGGCCTAATTTACTGCCATCGCTCAGATGGATGAAATCGTTATCTTGCCACTTCATGTGAGCCGCAAGATCTGAACTCACCAAAATAGGATACGGACTGTTCATTAGCTGCAGAGCAGAGAAATCTTTTAGGATCGTTGTCGGACGGAACTGGAGCATGGCCACCGTGTCCACGCCAACTAAAGAGAGATCCGTACCATTCGCCATACGTACTCGAAGGCTTTCAAATGGTGCACACTGGTTGAATCCATCGCGGCGAAGCTGGACATAAAATCCCTGAGGGATCTTGTTGGTTACATGTTTAGGACGAATACGGTAAGGGAGGGGGTTTGAGAAAAGTTTTTCACCGTTTTCGTAACTTTTTCTGGCGTGATCATTGATAGAAGTAACACCAACCAGAAGAGAGACACCTAACGTAAGACCAAGCCAGACAAGAAGGATTTGAAAAGGGTAACGTCTGTAGTGGCCAAGCAGCGCTTTAACTACGGGCCATAACATGAAGTTGCCCTCCTTGAAGGCGAACTCGGCCTTCCATATGCTCGGCAACCCGCTCACTGTGTGTAACCAGCAACAAGGTACAATCCAACTGGCGGGTCAAGGAAGTCAAAAGACGCATAACCGCTTCTGCGTTACGCTCGTCAAGGCTACCGGTCGGTTCGTCCGCCAGTAAAATCTTCGGTTCCATGTAAAGGGCTCGGGCAATGGCGGCTCTCTGTTGCTGACCACCAGACACCTCTTCTGGATAACGACCTAGCAGCGGCATTAAGTCCAATGCAGAAAGGATCTGACGCCACAATCCCTTATCTTCAGGTAGCCCCTTCAGCTGACGACAGAAGCGGATGTTGTCCGCAACGTTCAGTGTTGGCAATAAATTAAACTGTTGGAAGATAAGCCCAATATTATTGCGGCGATAAGCAGTACGCTTAGTTTCTGCAATCTCATGCATAGAGAAGTTAGGAAACCAAATTTCACCAGAGTCGACGGTATCTAAGCCAGCAATCAAATTCAGCAAAGTACTCTTTCCAGAGCCACTTTCGCCCATCAGAGCCACTTGTTCGCCTTGTTCTAATGCCAACTCAGCACCTTGCAAGACAGGGTGAAATTCACCTCCATCCACATACCCTTTACATAGGTCTGTTAGTTGCAGCATTAAAAGTCTCGCAATCGTTCAAAATTGGACTGTGAATCTACACTAAAACCACGCTTGGAGGAAGTATTTTGGATACTGGATCACAAGATATGCATCAAAACACATCTTCTGGACGATTCACGTCTAATTTTCGATCAAATTTTTCATCCAACGTTGAGTTTTCATTCTATACAAAGACCCGCCCCATTTGATCACTTCTTCTGTTAAAAAGAGTAAGAAAACCCATTCAGGCTGCCACCCTAGAACAATAGCGGCAAAGGCGGCGAGTGGAATACCAATCAGCCACTGAGCAATCAAATCTTGGTATAGACAGAACTTCACGTCACCACCTGCTCTAAGGACACCAACAATCACCATCATAGGAATTGAGCGTAAAACAATACCGAAGCATAGGATAACCATAAACTTTTCTGCTAGGGCCCGAGTCTCCTCAGTTAATGCACTAAAGGTGTCAAGCACTAACCCTTGACATAAGTACAAGAGCAACGCAACAACGACCCCCACAATCAAACTGAGTATAGTCATTCCAATCGCCTGAAAATAGACCGCCTCATAGTTCTTGGCACCGATCTGATTCCCCACCAATACCGCAGCTGCATTGGACATCCCAATTAACAGTGCCAGCGCAATCGACTCTACTGGTGATAGCACAGACAATGCAGCAAGCCCTTGAACACCAGACTGCCCCATGATTGCGTGGTAGGCGAACAACCCACCAGCCCAAGCGAGAAAGTTGAATGTGGTAGGCAAAGAAAGTGTCAGAAAACGTACAACTCTATCCCATTGAATTACCGCTTTAAGATCTTTAATCCCAAAAGCCAGCAGATGCTTTTTCGCATAGATGTAGCCAAACAAAGTCGCCACTTCAATCGCTCCGCTTAACACTGTGGCGATTGCTGCACCTTTAATACCCATCGCTGGAACACCCAGCTTGCCGAAAATGAACACCCAATTGAGGAGAATATTGGATACGATCCCAATACCACTAAAAAAGGTACTAATGCCAGGTTTGTGCATCGAGCGAAGACCAACGGACATACTGGCTACGCAGGCGACCGCAAACATGGTGACAGCGGTGATCACCAAGTACTGGCTGCCCAACTGGTTCACTTCCTGAGAGTCAGTGGCCAGAGACATGATTTCACTCGGAAACAAAACAAATAACATGACGGTAAACACCGCAAAAATCATTGCTACCAGCCAAGTTAGAGCCGTACTTTCCTTGACCCCTTGACGATCGGCCGCCCCCCAATATTGAGCCGTTAATAAAGCGCCACCTGTTGTTACTCCCACTAACATAATCGTGGTGACAAAGGTCGCTCTTGCGGCAACACCGACGGCTGCGATCTCTGCCTCACCGAGTTGCCCTAACATGAGAACGTCCACTAAACTGCGGCTAGAGAACATGATACTTTGCAGCGTAATAGGCAGTGCAATGGCAATCATCCGTCGCAAAAACTCGCCACGGGTATGGAATAGAATCTGTGAGACCGTGCTCAATTACTCACCTCGAACGACAACATCATGATAGAAAAGGAAAAAACATAATGTTTATTATATGATCAGCTTTGCACATAAACCATACTATTAATAAGGGGTCGAGATGAAAAAAGTACTAGTGCTCGGCGCATCCGGCTATGTGGGATCGCAGTTACTGCTTCAACTGTGTCGCAAAGGCTATCATGTGACGGCAGCCGCTCGTCAGATTGAGTATTTGAAAGCACGGGTCACTGCCCACCCAAACCTAGAATTGATTTATCTTGACTTAGCAGACCAAGAGGAAACACTGCGCGTTGTACCAGAATATGAGGTCATCTACTTTTTAGTTCATGGGATGGCGCATGGGCATGACTTTCTTGAATATGAAATATCTCTTGCTGAGCACTTCTCTTCAGCCTTGAAGAACAGTCATGTTAAACACGTGATCTATCTCAGTGCGATTCAACCCCAGACTGGCAATTCGGAACACCTGAAAGCACGTCGAATGACCGGCGATATTATTCGTAAAGCAGGTATACCCGTCACCGAGCTTCGAGCGGGTGTCATTATAGGCCCTGGCTCTGCGGCGTTTGAGATCATGAGAGACTTTGTCTACAACATGCCCCTCTTGATCACTCCGAAATGGGTCGACTCGAAAGCCAACCCTATTGCATTGGAAAACCTCAATCATTACTTGTTGTCGCTTATCGAGGAATCCCCAACCTGTCACGCACTTTACGAAGTTGGAGGACCAGATACACTAAGTTATCGTGAACAATTCGAAACCATCAGCGCCGTAATTCAAAAACCTATCAAGTTGTGGTCCACATCCTTGCTCACTCCTCAGCTCGCATCGCGCTGGCTAGGCATCATCACTTCCGTTCCTTCCAGTATAGGGGCGGCGCTATTGTCAGGCTTAGAACACGATTTTATTGCCAATTCCGAAGAGATTCATCAACGCTACCCTCAAGCACTGGTCAGTTACGAGCAAATGGTCAGAATAAGCATCGACGAAGAAGGTCATTTTGTTCGCAGCGAAGTCTGGGGCTTCGACCCAGCGGCTCTTAAGCGCTGGCAAGCTGGCTATGGCTATTACCCAAAACAGACCGGCGCCAGTATAGAAACGGATTTAAGCTCAGAACAACTATGGGAAGTAATCAAGCAAATTGGCAGCAGAAAAGAGGGTTACTTTTTTGCCAACCTAATGTGGCGCATAAGGGAGTGGCTCGATTTGTTTTTTGGCGGAGGACGACCTGTCCGGCGCTCTCCACCTGGGCCAGAGTTACAAGTGGGCGACTATATTGACTCTTGGAAAGTGATTCGCTGTGAAAGAGAACACTTTCTATCCTTGCTGTTTGGCATGAAAGGGCCAGGCCTAGGGCGCTTGGAGTTTTCATTGGAAGACTTAGGCAGCAAACGCAGATTGGTTGTTAAAGCATGGTGGCATCCGCAAGGTTTAAGAGGTTTACTTTACTGGTTTGCCATGATGCCTGCGCATTTATTTATATTTAAAGGCATGGTGAAAGCCATCGTCCGAAAAGCAAAAGAGCTTCCCTAATGGAAGCTCTTTTCTAATCCAAAAGCACAGCGAGCTATGCTGGATAACCAATTGGAATCTCAGCCAAGTGATTTCCTTGGTTGCCTGGATAAACCAGATACTCCCCGTGGTACTTAACGTTTGACTTGTAGTCGGTGATCTTATGCAGCATGAAGCCAGCTGCCGATGCTTTTTCAACAAATTGTGCGTGATTACCACGTACAAACCAACTCATTGGCTTAATCAGTCTTTCTCCGTCGAAACAGTCATCGCACTGATTCGTGCACAACGCGAATGAGTTTGGGCCTTCAGTAAATATCTGAACTTTACCGCAGTTAAGAAGCGGCTCCGAGGTCGAGATCTCCCAGCCACTCTCTTCCATCTGGTCGATAAACTGGTTGATTTCACTGTCTGTAATCACTCGCTCCGCTTCCCCTTGAGGGAAAAACTCAGCGTAAAACTTAGAAATACGCTGAAATGTAGGCATTAATCCTGCCTGATTGCCTTTCGAGCGCCCCGCTTTTTGCCAACGAGTGAGATCGTCAACGACACAGCGATGGAAACGCTGTGACTTCAAAGCACGAGTCACCCAACGCACCAGATAATGATTGTTTGCTACCGGTGCATCCGCAGCCTTACCTGATTTATGATCTGCGGCCAACTCTTCCAAAGCGGAGTTGACCAAGTTTTGTATTTCAGCAGTGTACTGAGACATTACGCCTTTCTTCCCAATATCCAGTAAAATGCGGCGGACAGAATTGAACACGCCGTCATAACAGTAATCATTGGCCAAGTAGCCCCATCAGGCAATATTGCCACGACAAAACCTATTACAGACCCCGTGCCAAAACGTAGTGTTCCTGCAAGTGAAGAAGCCGTGCCCGCCATCGCTGGATAGCCACTCAGCAATAAGCCCATGGTGTTACTACCTATGGTCGACAACGTACCAATGAAAAGGACCACGAAAGGTACAGTGCCCCACAGCCCTAGGTCAAGTACCCAGCCCGCAAATAGGCCTAACCCGGCAACAAGTTGGACCAACAAGCCGAATCTGAGCATGGCATGAGAGCCGACCTTCTTCACCAGACGACCATTGATGGTAGTCATAATGATCATCGCGACAATATTCAACGCAAACAGATAACCAAAGTGGTCCGGCTGCACACCATATATATCAATATAAACGAATGAACCTGCGGTCAGAAACGCGAACATGCCAGCAAAAGAGAACGAACCAGATAGAATCAAGCCCATAGCAACCGGATTCTTGCATAAACGGAAATAGTTACGCATCGTCGTCCCAAAGCGAAGGGGTTGCTTGTTCTCTTCGCTCAATGTCTCTGGAATTTTCAACAAAACCAGAGCGATAACGACCACAGAAAACGCAGCCAAAATCCAGAAAATCGCACGCCAGCCAAACCAAACTGCAATATGTCCGCCTATCATAGGGGCAACCAAAGGCGCAATCGTAATGACTAACGTGACAAATGACATGGCACGAGCGAAATCTTCGCGGTCGAACATGTCACGCACAACAGCTTGAATGATGACAGCCGCCGCTGCACCTGCAAAACCTTGTGCGGTACGGACTAAAGTCAATGCTTCAATTCCGGTCGTTGTTGCACTAACAACTGAAGCAAGACCAAAGAAAAACACACCGAGAATCAAAATTGGCCTACGGCCATAACTGTCGGCAAGAGGTCCGTGAATCAACTGACCGATGGCAAAACCGGCGGTGTACATAGTGAGAGTAATTTGCACTGCCCCATCCGCAACACCAAGGTCACGGGCGATGGTCGGCATCGCGGGCAAGTACATATCAATAGCGAGTGGCGTTAATGCGCCGATGGCACCCAGAACAAGAAAAAGAAGAAAAGTGATTTGGGGTGCTTTGGTTTGCTCTAATGCAGTATCAGACATAAATCTCCTACTCAATTGCGTTAGATATGCAGCTTCCGTGCTACAACCAAACAGAAAAGAAAGACTCGCATCCACGAGCCTTGTAGCCGATCTATACTGAGCGATAACTAACTAAAAGACTAGTTCCTAATTGGAACTAAACTATTTCCAATTTAGATGATTAGTTCCAAACTGAATCAATTTCTTGTTGCGTCAGATAACGATACTCACCGGGCTCCAACTCGTCATCAAGAACGATACTACCAATACACTCGCGGTGGAGATGCTCTACTTTATTACCCAATGCGGCAAACATACGCTTTACCTGATGGTACTTACCTTCCGTTATGGTCAGCAGAACTTCTTTTTCTTCTTCATCAACAATGTCTAACTTCGCTGGCAACGTCGCCGCCTTTTCATTTCGAAGTTCAATACCCTGCTCAAATCGTGTTACGTAATCGGCCCCAATCGGGTCAGCCAACCAAACACGGTAGGTTTTCTCGCATTTATGTTTTGGCGACGTAATACGGTGCGACCACTGACCATCGTCGGTGATCAACACCAAACCCGTTGTATCGACATCTAAACGCCCTGCGAAATGAAGGTCTTCCATCTTCACCTCATCGAGCAACATAAAGGCCGTTTGATTAAATCCATCTTCATGCGAACAGACAAAACCATCGGGTTTGAACAACATGATATAGCGAGGTCCCGGCTTTTGGATCTCACGCCCTTGCCACTCGACAATACAGTCGTCGGTCACTTTCACTGCACCACTTTTCTGTACAGTATCGTTAACGGTGACGTCACCACTTTTAATGATTTTTGTTGCTTCTTTACGTGTCGCACCCAGTGCATCACACAAGTATTTATCTAAACGCATGAATACCTCATCTCAATCAGGTGGGGTATTATAAAGCCACTAGACTAAATAGTTGAGCTATTTCACACGATTTATGTATACACTCAGACCTTATCAAGCCGACTCGGTGAAAGCCGTGATCCACTATTTCCGTAAACACTCCAGCCCAGCCGTTCTTGTGTTACCAACAGGAGCAGGAAAAAGCCTGGTGATTGCTGAACTCGCCAGACTGGCTAAAGGTCGGGTATTAGTCATGGCACATGTTAAAGAGCTGGTAGAGCAAAACCACGCGAAATACGAAGGGTACGACCTCAAAGGATCAATCTATTCTGCCGGTTTAGGCCGCAAAGAGACCGACCAACAAGTGGTGTTTGCGTCCGTACAATCCGTCGTGAGAAATCTCGATGACTTCAAGAACCAATTCTCACTGCTGGTCATTGACGAATGCCATCGCGTTCCGGATAACAAGAATACGAGTTATCAGAAGGTCATTTCTCACCTTCGTGAGCTAAACCCAGGCATCAAGGTGCTCGGTTTAACTGCTACGCCTTATCGACTTGGCATGGGTTGGATTTATCAATATCACACGCGCGGCCTAGTCAGAACAGAGGAGCCAAGGTTCTTTCGAGACTGCATTTTCGAGCTGCCTATTCGCTATTTGCTTGATGAAAAGTTTCTCACCCCTGCTCGCATGATGGACGCTCCTGTACTGAGCTACGACTTCTCACAGCTCAAACCCGCAACCACAGGCCGCTACAAAGGAGCGGAACTGGACATGGTGATCGACAAAGCCAAGCGTGCGACACCTCAAATTGTCGAGCAAATCATTCATCTCTCTAAAGACAAACAAGGCATTATGGTTTTTGCAGCAACGGTTCGACACGCTCAAGAAATCTATGGTTTGCTTCCCGAGGGCCAAACCGCTCTTGTGATTGGCGACACCCCGACACCTGAGCGCGACACCATCATCCAAGATTTTAAAGATCGTAAAATTAAGTACTTGGTAAATGTATCTGTGTTGACCACGGGATTTGATGCGCCTCATGTTGACCTGATCGCCATTCTGAGGCCAACAGAATCGATCAGCTTATATCAGCAGATTGTTGGACGAGGGCTACGTCTTTCTCCGGGCAAAGAAGAGTGCTTAGTTATGGACTACGCCGGCAATAGCTACGATCTCTATCAGCCGGAAGTGGGAGATGCAAAACCAGACTCGGACAGCGAAATCATCACCATCCCCTGCCCAGCTTGTGGTTTCAACAACAACTTTTGGGGAAAACTCGATAGTAATGGCTTTCTGATTGAGCACTACGGGCGAAAATGTCAGGGCTTTTTCGAAGACGAAGAAACGGGTGAACGAGAGCACTGCAATTATCGTTTTCGCGCAAAATATTGCGGCGAGTGCGGTGCGGACAATGATATCGCAGCACGAATTTGTCACGAATGCGACGCAACCTTAGTCGACCCAGACAAGAAGCTTAAAGAGGCGTTAAATTTAAAAGACGCCTTAGTATTCGAGTGCTTGTCGATGGATTTGAGTGTTCACAAGGATGATAAAGGCAAAAGCAGCCTCAAGGTTTCCTATGTGGGAGAAAACCAAGCTCAAGTGCATGAATTCTGGTCTTTAACGACGAAGAAACAGAAACAGACATTCAAGGATATGTTTGTTCGCCCGCATCTTGCTGATAAACATCGTCCATTTGACGATGCCTCTCCCACCAAAGTGGTCAATAATCAACATCGTTTCAGGCCGCCGCAGTTCGTGATCGCACGCAAAGCTGGGCGATTCTGGAAAATGCGTGACAAAATCTTCGAAGATGAGCTGACCAATTAAGCCCTATCAGCTAAGTCTTAATATTCACTTTGTATTCAGAAAACATCCATTATACTCAGTCATAGAATTTCTGAGAAGGTAACGCTATGTTTCATAAGCAGTTAATTTGCTCCCTTGTTGTCACTTTCGCTATGGTGCTGGCTTACCCTACCTACGCAGATAGACACCACAATAAAGATGGCCATGCTCTGGTACAGGATGTCCATAAAGCAGGGACAGAAATTGAGTTTGAAGAAGATCAGGACGAAGTCTACGACGCGGTTCGTAAAGGCTATATTCGCCCCTTTTCCGAACTATACGCGGCAGTGGAACAAGACCTTCATGGACGCATTATCAAAGTCGAGCTTGAAGAAGACGATGATATCTGGATTTACGAACTAAAGTTAAACTTTAACAACAACATCATCAAAGTTGAGTACAACGCGAAATCGCTGGAAATGATGCTCATCAAAGGTCGCAATTTCAAGCAAGCCTTGAAAAAATAGTAGAAGAACGTCATGAAAATACTTGTAGTGGAAGATGAACCTCGTCTTGGGGAACAAATTATACAAGCACTTGAACAGAATGGTTGGGTGCCCGAGCTGTCTATAGATGGCATTGACGCACTTTATCGTGCGACCTCCGAGGAATGGGACGCCATCGTGCTCGACCTTGGCCTGCCAAAACTTGACGGTCTGACCGTGCTCAAAGGTATTCGAGATGAGAACATCAATACCCCCGTCATTATTCTAAGTGCGCGAGACACGTTAACTCAGCGCGTTGAAGGCCTCAATGCAGGTGCAGACGACTATCAGACTAAACCGTTTGAAATGGTTGAACTGATTGCTCGCATTCGTGCTCAGCTTCGCCGCGCGTCCGGTAACGCATCTCCTGTCATGCAAGTAGGCAACCTGAGCTTAGACACTCGCTCGTCTAAAGTCATGTGGCAAGGCCAGGCTATTGACCTGACAGCACTCGAATATAAAGTGGTTGCGTACTTTATGCATAACCCAGAAAAGGTGATCTCGCGGACCGAGTTAGTAGAACACATCTACAAGCAAGATTTCGATCGCGATTCCAATACCATAGAAGTATTTATCGGCCGGATACGCAAAAAGATCGCGCCGAAGGTGTTCAAAACCGTCCGAGGACTGGGATACCAGCTTAATGCCGAATAAAAAAGCGCATTTACTCAAAAAGCTTAGCCTTAGGAGCCGCCTCGTTCTAGCGGCGGTTGTCTGGCTGACCGCGATGATCATCGCCGCTGGCGTGATGGTACCTTCTCAGGTCTATGTCTACATGGAAGATGAAGCCAAGGCTCAGCTGGCCACCTACATGGACGAAATTGCCGCGACAATCGAAGCGGATGAGAAAGGCAATATCACCATAGGGACGCCCCTCTCTGATCCAAGATTCAATCGCCCCTATAGTGGCCTCTACTGGTCCGCCAAAACAGATAAAGATTTATTGCGCTCTCGCTCTCTGTGGGACAAGGTTTTGACCGAAAAAGGTGATCATAATGTGCTAGGCGCCCGAGAAGAAAAGCTCATCTATATCGAATCAACACTGTATTACCCTGATTACGATGGTCCTATCGAAGTCACCATCGGCATTGACGAACAACCCATAGAAGACACGGTACGCAACTTGATGGGTCAGCTTTGGGTCATACTCGCTCTGCTTTACCTTGGGATCCTGACACTGATTGTCATTCAGGTACAGTGGTCTCTGAGCCCATTAACCAAGATGCACAGAGAGCTCTCTCAGCTCCGCTCAGGCAACAAAACCCAACTCGAAGAAGACTATCCACGTGAAGTCGCGCCCGTCGTGTCCGATTTGAATGCTCTTGTTTTCCACTATCAGGAATTATTAGAGCGTGCTCGTCACCATGCGGGGAACCTTTCTCATGCGTTGAAAACCCCGCTTTCAGTGTTAAAGAATGAAGTCGCCAACCAAGATCAACACACCAAACAACAACTGCAACCTTCGCTCGATCAGATTCAAAGCCAGATAGACTACCACTTAGGCCGCGCCCGAATGGCTGGCTCCAAAAACATTCTTTCTGTGAAATCCTATCCATCTGAACGTGTCGATGCGATCTCAATGGCTTTTGATAAAGTCTACGCTGAGCGTGATATCACACTGATCAATGAACTCGATTCTGAACTGGTTACCGCGGTCGAACAGACTGATCTTGACGAAATGGTCGGCAATATTCTAGAAAACGCTTATAAATGGTCTGACAGCATCATTCGCGTTCACGCGACTCAAAATAGCCAAGACGCCGAATCCATCGATATCATCATTGAAGATGACGGGCAAGGTATCCCCGAAGAGAAACTCAAACAAGTACTTAAACGCGGCGTACGCCTAGATGAGACCACTCCGGGCACCGGGTTAGGTTTGAATATTGTCAGTGAAATGGCCCACAGTTATCGTGGCAAGTTAACCTTAGACCGCAGCTCTATGGGTGGTTTAAAGGCTATCTTATCGATGAAAACCACCCACTAAACCACCTTCCCACAACACATCTCAAAAGCAGGCATTTTTGCCTGCTTTACTGCTGACTATTGCCGCCCAACAGCCTCATTCCATCGTCTTGGCTCAGTAACCATATCGTCGAGAGAACCAGCGTTTCCTTTGACTGAATTTGACAACATGAAAGCTAAACCAATCATGATTCATGATGATTCAGTTAACATTTTCGGGCATGCAAACATAATGAGCAAACATTGCACAACGTCCTATTTATTCAAATGAAAACAACATCAATGATTGCACTTACTGTTTCCCTCACTGTAAGTACAGTCTCCGCAGAACCAGAACCGTCTCTTCCTCAAGACCCTTTTACAGCTCAGACAAAACTGGGCTTTATCTATACCGAAAACACCAGCTCATCGCTGTCTTACAACACGGCATTGACTTTAGGCTACAGCGAAGAGCAGTGGGAACACAAAGGCGGATTTGAAAGCTACTATACGGAGGCCGATAACGCGGACGACGGAGCCAACCGCTACACCATTAATGCGGGTTCAACCTATGACTATACTCAAACCAGCTTCTTAAGAGCTGCCACTCGTTTTGAGAACGATCTGTACGGCACCTATCGCAAGCAGTGGGTACTCATGAGTGGTCTCGGTTTCTATATACGCAATACCGATAGAACTAAACTGTCAGTCTCACTGGGTCCGGGTTACCGAATCTCTCAACGTCAACCAACGGATAGCGAGTTTCCCTCTCTTCGTAACTACGAAGTGATCGCCACCTCAACCTTGGATGGTTCGCTCACCTTTTCAGAAACGTTTTCCATCGGTGCCGTTGTAGACCTAGCGCATGGTGAAGAGAATACTCATTACAGCACTAAAGCGTACGTAAAAAACACGCTAATGGGCAGTCTATCCTTGGTCTTTGATATGGAATACCTCTACAACACTACCGTTGCTGAGGATCAATCCAATGATGAAATCTACTCAACCATGAGCCTTAATTACGATTTTTAAGGTTATTTTATTTATTAATAAGCTATGCAATCAGATAGATTTGAGTTAGGAAACGACGTCAAAACTCACCAAAACAGCAAGAGGCTACACAAGGATGATTGTATGAAAAAAGCCCTCGTAGTGTTGTCATTGACTGCCACCATTATTGCTAGCGGCAGCCTTATCACCAGTTACCTGCGCTTGGAGCAGAACAAACGGGTAGATGCACAGGAGATCCTGACAACCATTCAGCACGACAACCAACTCAGTATCGCCGATCGCATTGTGCATACCTCTGGTATCTTTATTGGTGTTGACTATAAAGACAATACATTAACCTCTATTAATTCAGAGGAAGAGGTGCTGATCAAAGACTTCAATCACGTCGACTGCTTTACTCTGCTCGATTACGTTGCTTCTCTCGCCTTTTCCGATTCCTTCGGCCAATTCGATAAGAACCTTAAGCTCGCACGCTATTTATACGGCAACGTAGACTTTCTCATGCGACGCCATTTCTTTTCTGATTGGTTGGATAATAGTCCATTTAATGTCCAAGATGTGACGCTCGACCTTGATTCTAGAGCGGTCACAACAGTGAAGCAGATCAACCAAAGAACCCCAGACGGTGAACGCTGGATACCTTCAGTACCAATCAAAGACAAAAACATCAGTTTCATTCCACGTGAATTTATCGATGAGGCATTAATCAAAGAGCTTAAAAATGGTGATCTGATTGGCATATATAGCCATAAGCGCGGGCTTGATGTGTCCCACACGGGGATCTTTGTCGAGAATGGCAATCGACCTATCTTCCGCCATGCCTCTTCCCTTGAAGGCAAAGTGGTCGATACGCCAATGCTGGAATACCTCAAAAATAAACCAGGCATCATTGTCTATCGCTTCACGACGCACAACTCTTCAAGTTAAAAAACGGCAACCGTCGAGTTGCCGTTTTCGCCTGCTAATTAACGCTCATTTAATACGTCATGTGTAAAATAACTTTATGCCCGACAAGTGCCGCATTGTTCTCGCCCAACTTAGCTACTTTCATGTGGCCATCGAATGAGCCTGGCCTGACAAACAGTTGCTCTATAATACCCTTGCGCAGTGGCGCTATATCTAGCGGTTGATGTTCTTGCATGGCAAAGAACACCCCGTCACTGTCAAGCTCGTAAATCCCTGAACCCGTATAACCAACTCGACTTTGCGGTAATACCGCGTAAACGTCGTAGCTGCTGTTCTCTTTCAGGGTTAGTTCAATTCTCATTGGTAGCGTAACGGCAAAATCATCATCCGGATTGGTAGACGACACATGTACTACCGTATGGCTGATCATATGGCGGTTCACTTGGTTGTCATCGCTATACGAAACCGCCGCCCCACAGGCAATGCCCGCGATAAGCGGAGTAATGGTCAATAATTTATTCACAACTGAGCACTCCACTGTCTGATTTAAAACTCAGAGATCGACCTTTGCCGTCCACGAGCAACGTCAACTCGCCAAAGTCGTATAACGTCGAATTTGGGTAATGCACTTTCGCTGCGTTGTTTTCCGGGGCAAACCAGCAAGAGGCAAACGCTTGCTGCTCAAAAGACGCATAAGCCAAAGGCGAGCTCACATTTTCAATCACTGCGTAACTCGCGACAGCGCCGAAAACAAACCATCCAACGGCTATCAGTTGGTGATGATACTTCGCCATACGACTGTGTAGCGCGCCTTTGTGTGGTTGAGCGGTGGGGGTTTCCATCCTTTCCGCGAAGACCTCTTCCACTTGCTCAAGGTCACTTTCGGGCTGGTACGTCTCTACCCTTCCGACAAATTCATAACCGATACCACGTACCGTGCGGATGATGTCACCAGCACGATCTTCCAGTGCTCGACGACAATTGGAGATGCAGTGTAACAAACTGCTGCTCTCGACTACGATACCTCGCTTTAGCCACACTTCATGCATCAATTCGTGTTTAGTCAGCGTCTCACCCTCTCGCTCGATCATGTAGTTCAGTAGCGCAATCTCATTGACACCAATCGGATGACGAACATGACTACCCTGACTGTGAATGTAGCCTTGCTCAACATCAAGAATATGGTTTTCATTAATCAATAACATGCTTTACCCCTCAACGAGCTGCTTACGCAATACGCTTTTTTCGCGAAGCTTTGCTACCGCAACATAAGCCATTGGTACGAAGAACAGTGAGAAGAAAGTACCAATCGTCAAACCACCGACTAAAACCAGACCAATATTCACTCGCCCCAATGAACCCGGGCCTTCTGCCAGAGCAAGAGGTAGCGAACCGATGATCATCGTCAGAGACGTCATCAGGATAGGACGTAGACGAGAGCGCGCACTCATCAATGCCGCTTCCATCACTTCCACACCTTCCTTACGCTTAAGGTTGGCAAATTCGACCATCAGGATGCCGTGCTTGGTCACCAAACCAACCAAAGTGAGCAAACCAATCTTAGAGTACAGGTTCAGGCTTTGACCAAAGACACTTAACGTCAGTATCGCCCCCACCAGACACAGAGGAACGGTGATGAGAATCACCAATGGGTCTACAAAACTCTCAAACTGAGCAGCAAGGATCAGGAAGATAAAGATAAGTGCCAGACCAAACAGCATCTGCATACCCGCTGATGACTCGTTAAGTTCTTTAATCACACCATCGTACTCATAGCTTTGACCCGATTTCAGCAGTTCAGGAACCTTCTCATCAAGAAACGCTTGAACATCATCGGCGCTGTAACCCGGAACCAAGTCTGCGGTGATCTCTGCAGCGTCTTTACCTGCGTAGGTTTTGATGTTTGATTCTGCCGTCACAGGCTTAATCGATACGAACTGAGACAGTGGCAATCTTTGACCAGATTCAGAGCTCACATACAGCTTATCTAAAACCTTAAAATCACCTAACGCTTGGCGGTTTACCTGAACCTGAATTGGGTAAGTAAATCCATCATCGGCTTGCAGATCGGCCGCTTTCACAGAGCCTAAAAAAGTAGAGATGGCATTGGTGACGTTGCCATAGTCTACGCCAGACAACACAATCGCATTACGGTCAATCGACATATCAAATCGTAACTGGTCGCGGTGAGTCGAGTTATCTACGTTCGACAGTCCAGGGTAATCCTCAAGTAACTCCGCCACTTTTGCAGCGGTATCAGATAACTCCTCTAGATCACGGTTCACCGTCGTCAACTGAAGAATCAGGTTATTTGCCACATCAAGGTTATCCGCAGAACGAACAGAGAACGATGTCGTATAGGCCGAAACGGTTTGTTTCGCTTTCGCAATCATCTCATTGATGATGTCATCTGCGCTCTTACTCCGCTCTTGCCAAGGTTTCAGCAGCACATGGTTAGTTGGAGCACTTTCAATATAAGCCAGATTCGCTTCAATTTGGTTATTGCCTGCAAACACTGCGTTGATTTGGTCTGCGTTGTCCAAGTCGTAGAGACGACCTGCCCCCGCAGGGCCATGAGACGTCACTTCAATGAAACCAGTATCTTCAGTAGGCAGAAGAACTTTCGGCATAAACCATACAGCAACAACAGACAAAACAGTCAGGATTGCAGTCCCCGCTAAAACCTGACGTGGACGCTTAAACCATGCATTCAGGTACACCATATACTTGTCGGTCATGGCGTTAAGTTTGGTTTCGACCCACTGGAACCATTTTGGTGACGTTGTCACCGATTTCAACATGTAGGCACTCATCATCGGAGATAGAGTTAATGCTACGAATCCTGAGATGATGACTGATGCCGCTAGCGTAAAGGCAAACTGTCGAAACAGATCCGCCGTCAGACCTGACATCAAACCAATCGGTAAGTACACCACGGCCAACGTTAAGGTCATCGCTATGACTGGAAAAACAATTTCTTTACAGCTCTGAAGTGCGGCTGCAAAGGGTGAAAGACCTTCCTCAATGTGTCGATAACAGTTTTCAACCACGACAATAGCGTCATCAACCACCAGACCAATCGCTAGAATAATAGCTAAAATCGTTAACACGTTGATGCTGAAGCCTAGCATTGCCATCACGCCAAACACGCCTATGACACAAACAGGAATAGTGATCAGAGGGATCACAGCGACACGCAACGAGCCCAAAAACACAACAACAATCGCCGATACGAGCACAATCGCTTCAAGCAAAGTCATAAAACCTTGGTCAATCGCTTCTTCGATAAAGTCAGCCTGATTGTAGACCATCTTCATCTCAACATTGTCCGGTACTTCCATCGTTGCCATGGTCGCTTTTACGCGGTTCGCAACCGTCACTGGGTTTTCAGATTTAAGTGGTAACACCTGCAGTGACATCGCCATATCACCATCGACATGAAGCATGCTTGGCTCAAGGCTCTCCTCACCCATTTGAACGTCGGCCACATCGTTAACACGAACAATGTTGCCATTATCGACACGAATAACGAGGTCACGCACATCTTCAATGGACGTTACCTGATTAACAGGGTTGATTGAGAAGTCACGCACTTCACCTTTAATCGTACCTGCAGTAAAGGTGGCATTGTAAGTGCTCAATGTACCCACAACGTCAGAAGCACTGACGTTCAGAGCAGCCATACGCTCAGGTTGCAACCAAACACGAATCGCTCGGTTGGAGCCACCGTAAGGTCCCCACACACCACCAACACCCAGTACGTTTTTGAACTGAGGAGCAATCTGCTGACTGATAAAGTCAAACAGCTCCTGCTTCTCCATCTCACCCCGGTTAACGAATGTGATAATGTTACTTGGCATTGCCGTGTCAGAAGAGTCATCCGTTACTGTCGGTTTGTCTGTCATCGCTGGGGGGAAGTCAGAAATACCATCCACCTTGCTGCGCAGATTGTTCATCAGGCTTGCGTACTCCACCTCACTGACCCCATCCTCAAATTGGATCTTGAGAGAACAGCTGCCCTCCTGACAATCAGTTGTCATCGTCTTGATCTTATCCAGACCAGTAACCGCCGTGATCAGCTCCTGCGCGACGTTTTGTGACATAAACTCTGCGCTCGCCCCGGTAATAGATGCACTGACCGTTGCCGTTGCCGTCTGGCGTTCAGGAAAATATTGAATCGCAAGTTTTTGATACGAAACTAGGCCTAATAAAACAATCGCAATGCTCAATACTGACGCGAGTACTGGATGCTTAATGCATATCTCAGGCAGCTTCATTCGTCACCTCCGCAGGCTTTTCGTTTGCCGGCTCAGCGACCTTTTTTTGTACTTTTTCTACTTCGGTCGAAAGTTCAGCGGCAGATTTCTCAGCCTCCGCTTCTATGGCTGGCTGAGCAGGTAAAGTGCGTGACGGCAAAGTCACTGGTGATTTAGTGTTTTGAACCGATACAGGCGCCTCGTGATTGAGGTTTTGTCGGCCTGTTACAACAACGGTTTCGCCTAGCTTGAGACCAGATTCAATCGTCACGTAGCCACTATTGGTATTTTCACCAAGCTCGACTGGACGCTTGATCGCTTTGTTGTCTTCAACGACCCAAACGAAACGCTGGTCTCCGTCAGCGCCTACAGATGTCTGAGAAACGACGAGGTGTGGTTTTGCCTCACCAATTGTTTGAGAAACCTTGGCGAACATTCCTGGCACTAACGCATTTTCAGGGTTATCAAAATGCGCGTGAATTTCTACGCGACCTGAGCTCTCATCAACAAGTGGTGCGATATAGTTTACCTTGCCAGTGAACGTCTGGTTTTGGTATGCATCGACCGTTAAAGACACAGGCTGACCCAGCTTCGCTTTACCGACTTCTGACTGACTGATTGAGTAATGCACTTCCACCGGATCAAGCTTGATCAGGCTAACCAAGGCCGTTGCTGCTTCCACTCGACTGCCAACAGAGTGGGTAAAATTGGTCAGCTGACCATCAAATGGGGCAACCAACTGATAGTTCTGCATATCCGTTTTCTTTTGACGGAAGTCTGCACGCGCCAGATTTGCTTGTTGCTTCAGTTCTTCGACATCCTGAGCAGACATGGAGTCAGGTTGTTTCTTTAGCAATGCCAACACACGGTCTAGCTTAGACTCGGCTAAGGCCAGCGAGCTTTCTGCTTTATCGAGTTCAGCCTTAGCCTGATCATCATCAAGTTGAGCGATGAGCTCCCCTTCCTTAACCACATCACCATCGCTGAATTTTAGTGATTTAAGTTTTTCACCTGCACTGAACGTCAACGCAGCAGAATCGGTTGCTTTAATTTTGCCCACTTCATTCAGTGAAACGGCGCTTGATTGCTCGGTAACCACTTCGATGGTGACCGGAATAGCAGGAACTTGGTCTTCTGCAATCACGTTAACGGCGTAAACCGAGCTCGCAGTGCATAAAACAGACAACGGTAAAGCCTTAGCATTTTTCATGACTTGTCTCTAATTGATGAAACTTGCCGCTTGTTATACCTAAGATTTTCCTTACTAAGTTAGGGCTTTGTCAGGTGAGTAATCTTTAATCATTAACCATTATTAAAAAACCTCAAACCCATGTTTTAAAAGAAGAAACACACAAAAAAAGCCAGCATCTAAATGCTGGCTTTTGCACTATTTTTGAACACTAGGGCTCTGCAAAAATAAACAGGTAGGAGTATCTTGGTGCAACCAAGATCGTTTGTGCCTTACCTATACGAATGACTTTCAAATCTTCCATAGAGTGCATTCCCCGTTGACTAAACATCGTTTCCATCAGGTTTAACTTTTTACCATCTGGGACAACTTGCTCAGCAGAGGTCGGCATGAGTGATAACCCATAAGAATCAAAATGGTAGTTGCCTGCGGTATTAAATCCAACCAGATTGCCGGTTAAAAAATACAATTCATACTGCCCAGAGCGCTTCAAGTTCATTGAAGCGCGCATATTAACTAGCTCACTGCCTTCGATTTTGGGGACAACAATTTTCGTGTGACTTTCGAAGTTTTGGTGCATGGTCGGAGAGTTGACGTAAGCCGCCATACCACCAATTGCTAAGCCAGCTATGACACTGGTGATCGCCATGGTCTTACTCACACACCACCTCCACTTCCTCTGGCAGGTAACTGACCGACGTGCCATCCTGATCAACCAAGATCACCTGATTACCCGTTTGGAAAGCTCGGACATTAGCCAGTGTAATCGGCTTATCCGTTTTAACCGTACACCCCAAATAACGAGTTTCAGTATAGTCAGCTTCAACCCAAGGCGAGCGTAAATTAAACATAAGCAGGTATCCTACCAATGCACTCAAACTAAACGACACCAAATAACGTGCATTACGCTTTTTCAATACCGTTGACGCTAGATCTGAGGCCACCACATTGTCAGGCGAAACTAAGGGGGCCGCCTCATTAGCAACAACCTCAGGTGCGTATTCCCTGACATCACCGTTAAATTGATAACCCACACCACGAATCGTGCTGATGATTTCACCGTTTTTATCTTGGAGTGCTTTGCGGCAGCTTGACACGCAGTGCAACAAACTGCTTTCTTCAACAATGACGCCTTTTTTATGCCAGACCTGTTGCAAAAGTTCGGTTTTAGATAGAGGTTTATGAGGGTGCTCGATCATGTATTGAAGCAACGCGACTTCGTTACCGCCTAGCATGTTTTTTTGGCCGGACTCCGCGTCTTCCACTGAACCGGCAAGCAAATTGAGAATATGATTATTATTAATTATCAGCATCGTAATCGACTGAATGGGGGAACGTTCTATTCTCTAACCATATCTCAAAACTTGAAAAAAAGAAAAACCCAACCCAAGAACAGTGAGTTTTCGCAAAGCTTTTTGTTGGCTATTTTCCAGCGTGAGCCACCATTGCTTCTTTAATAACCAATACTTGGCCATCCGTAAAATAGTCATGTTGATCATCTAACGCAGTTGGCACAGAAAGCGGTTCAAAAGCGATGGTTCGCTGCGGCCGTACCAACTTCACTTGTTGAGCAAGTTTATCTCGCTCTTCATCCACATTCGGATCTACGCTATGCAGCACGGTAACAATGCCCGAATAAGCAGTAAGCGTTAATCCATCGTCATAGCTTATTGCTCCTAGCCAAAACGGCTGATTACTTTGTGGGTCTACCCCTCCCTTCCACCAACGAATGTGGCTTCGCTGAACCCAATCTCCGGGCAGCTGAAACGCCATATCTTGAGGGATTTGGTTCCAAAACAAATCAGACACTGGTGGAGTCTGGTTATTCATCAAATCCAAATATATGGATGGGTCAATCTCATGACGTGAAAATGTGTGATTTTCTATCCAGCCAAGTTGTGACATCAGTTGACGAGGAGATTCCCCAAAATAGAGTACATTAACTGCTTGGGCATCAAACACCGAAGATTTCCCCGGATAGGCTTTGAAGTTAAGCGCTGTAGGAGCAATTTTGGCAGCTGGCCCTGTCGGCACAGCAAAATCATCAGACATATGGAAAAAATGCGTGTAGTTGGCATACAGCATCGAGCCCAGCAGAAACAGCGAGAATTTAGGCAACATTAAACGCCACTTTAAGCGTTTACCGATAAACAGAAAAATAACACTAGCAGCCACAGCCATCAGGCTGGTTTGGTGCTCAACAATGACGGCTTTGACTTCAGCAACGATTGGCAATGAATCGATACCATAAGCGAGCAGGTAGCCCCACATCACAAATTGGCCAACGCCCAACACTAGGCCTATCGAAGAGAAGATGCTGAAGCGTCTCCATGTTACCTTGTGGGTTCCGGCCATAAAAGGGACCACCCATGCAATAGGCCCAAGTAGACGAGCAAACACCAATACTGTGTTACCTCGCTTTGCCATCAGATGGCGACATCGGGCTATCGGACGCCTAGTCTTAGGCTGCCACTTAACCAGTTTCTTCTGAGCAGGTAACCCTACTTTTCGTCCTATGAAATAGCTGGCCTGATCGCCAAGCAAGCCACCAAGCAGTACCGCGAAGACGCCAGTGATAACCCCCTGATGCAACTGATAACCCGCTGCGATCAGAAAAGGCTCTCCCGGTACAAATAGATTGGGGCCTATCAGCGCATCCAGTAAGGCCCCAACAAACAGGCTAGCTCCTTCAAACATCACCAAGATCCCTGAGCTTTATTGCTCTTTGTAGTGGCCGAACTTGTATTCCATCTCGTTATTGCGCATTTCCCCAAAGAAGAAACGGCGAACATTGGCTTTAAAATATGTCATGCCCATTTTGAACATACCCTCTTGATCTAAGCGACGAGGGTCAAAACCAAACGTCAGGTTCAACAAGCGGAATCGCCACGTCTTGCTGGCGCGTTTCACATAGTCGCAGTCTTCACACAATACGATTTGCTGATCAAAGCCATTCAGTTGTTCATGTACGCGTTTGGTCGAGAAAATACACGCCCCTACCGCGGTGGGGAAAATAAACTGCGTTGTAAACAGACCTAAGTTAAACAAACCATAACCTAGCTTGTGCACCACGGGCAGATCTTTGGCACCCATATACACACCCGCAACCTCAAGCTGCTTTTCTTCTAACTGGCTGACGGCGTTGGCTAAGAAGTTTGGCGCTAGTCGCACATCGGCATCGAGAAACAACAAACGCTCATGCTTAGCCATAGCGGCGCCCGTATTACGCCCTAGGCTCACACCACGCGTTTCCATCTTATGCACCGTCAGTGCAGGTAGAGAAGCCTCATACGCGCTGGCCACTTCTCTTGTCGCATCTTCGCTGTCTGAGTCGACAAGAATCACTTCAAAATCGCGATGTGTCTGCTTGCTCAAATCTTCCATCAAACGCCCAATGCGCTTTTCTTCATTCAAGGTAATAACAACAATACTTACTGGTCCCATAATGAACTCCTCATCAATCATTCACGATATGTACAATACGCGGGTGAGACTTAATCATTAGTGAGGAGAATGTTCAGATTCGGTTCAGATTGAAGGCCTGCTTTGGATACTGTAATGTGAGCCAGTGGCTCTTTTTGCAACCAAGGCTAAGCCACTGAAAGTATTTACTCAAAAGATGACCAGTTAGATGGGTTTCCTATTGCGGGAAAAGCAAGACAGTGATAGTATCCGCGCTCGCTTGAAGAGTTACTACCAATTACTCGAAAGCGTTTACCACATTCACGCGAGGTCGCATCGCAGAATGTGACGTTATTTTTTTCATATTTGAGAGTAAATACTATGAAATTTGAAGCAGTAGTACGTACTGAACTAGGTAAAGGTGCGAGCCGCCGCCTACGTCACGCTGGTCAATTCCCTGCTATCGTTTACGGTGGTGAGGCTGCGCCAGTATCTATCGTTCTTAACCACGACGACGTTGTTAACCAAATGGACAAGCCTGAGTTCTACGAAGGTATCGTTCTAGTGATCGACGGCGCAGAAGTTAAAGTTAAGCCACAAGACGTTCAGCGTCACGCTTACAAGCCAAAAGTTGAGCACATGGACTTCATCCGCATCTAATTCCCTACCAAGGAATTAAATCGGATTTAATCCAGCCTTTTGCATATAAGATAATCGGACTTACCAACCGAGAAATCTAAAAATTCGAAACCCCGATGCTACCAACATCGGGGTTTCACCGTTTTTGGGCCCTCAAAAACACGGCTTAATTATAATAATCAAACACTTAGATTAACCATAGATTTTATGGGTGTCACTATGGTGTCGTTATGCAGTAGTCTATAACCTTCAAATTCTGCTTATTGTCAGCAAACAAAAAGACACTCAATTGAGTGCCTTTTTATAGTTAAGCTAGTTTCCCCAGCCTCGATAGCATCCAAGCCGCGTTCTTACGAATCCCCTCATAATTTCTATATAAGACAATGAGTAGACGTGCATCGCTCATTCTGATCTAATGAATTTCGCCAAAAACACACCGGATTAAATGGATTTAATAGGGAGCCCTAACCATGCGCTACATTCAAATTCTACAGCAAACTATTGAGAATCAATGCTCTGAAATTCACAAAAAACGACTTAGAAAAATTCAATTGGGACAGACACCTTAACAATCCGATTTCTAACCTAAGAGATCGCTCTGATAAGCGTCAAAACCATGAAGATAAATACAAGAAGAACAATAAATATATTCAAATAATATGTGTTTCTTAATGAATCTACGTCACCTGGATCTTCCTTAGTCAACGTGCCGAACTTCATCATTGGCTTTCCTTTGAAATAATTCCTCATGTGTAGTTCGGATGCAATAAAGGACAGCCCCCAAAGCCCAGCAGCTATTCCAGCGGCCTTTGGCTCGTAAAAGAAACAGGCTATCACGATGCAGATTTTGAAGGCTGTTAATACATTGAAGAGCTTGAGTACGTTATCGTTAGTTAGCTTCATTTAAAATGCTACCTGTAGTAAATGCTGTGGCATTTTCCACCCGTGAAGATATGGCTTTGGATATGCCAAGTAAATTTAATCTGTATGCGGCACCTTTCCCAGCAGCATAGGCCCATGCGGGATTTAAGGTCTCATCAGAATATATGGTGTAAACATTGTCAGTATGAGACAGCAGTTCAAGTGGTTTGAGGTATGGCGCAGCAATCAAGGTCATGTTAACGACAGTCATCACATCAGATTTTCTATCTTTAGCCGCTGCTGCTACATATTCCTGAAATGCATCATCCTGAAGATCAAGGTTTGCTCCCATCATCAGACACTCAGCGGTTGCACATCTCGCTTTAAGTCTGACATTAAACGATTGATTGTTAACTGTCATATTTCGCCGATAGCTACCATCTTGTTGAGGTCGCTGTGAGTGGCGAATTTTCCGATGCCTCTCGGATGTTTTTACTGCACGGATACCGCCAATGAAGCCTAACTTAAGATTTTTCAAAAGCTGGCTGCTTTGCTCATAGTTGAGCGTTTGGTTTTGGTAAGCCTTCAGAATAGAATTCACCGCCTGACTGAATTCTCGTACTGCTTTTGAGTGCACCTTACGAGCAAGCTTTAGTTGTGCAAGTTGCATCAACGTCGCTGTGATGAACTGATTGGCTTCTTGCTCAAGTAACCAGTAGTTCTCATTCAGCTCTTGTCTGGAGCTGGCCATTGTTACAAACCTGCTGCATCTTTCATGCTTTTTAATCCATCAAGCCAAGATGAGAAACCATTGGTGGTCGCAGCCAAGTGCTTCCAGTGAATATCACGATATGAGATATCAACGACTTCCTGCATTTCAGATTCACCAAAGTGGGCAACGTTTGGCATCTCAATATGGACGTTTCTGATCAGTGCACCTATCAGATCGATTTCGTAAAACTTCTCTTGTACGCCACCTCTCGGAGAGTTGCGATAGAAAGTAAGCTTACATTTAAGCTCAGAACCGTCTGAACACGCTTGCGATATTAACGGACTAGACTTATCAACTTTCTTGACTATCTGCACAGGAGAGTGAACGGAACGATTCTCCCAAGCCATATTGTGAGAGAACCCTAGAACGGTAATCTCGTCTTCATGACCAAGCTGATAGCCATTGCCCATTGAATCGGGAGTGTTACACGCTGTCGAAAGTCGGCCACCTTCAGTACTTTCAATTGTTAGGTAAGCAATTGTGCTCATAGTATTTGTTCCTTGATTTTCTTTAAGCAAATAGTACCAGTTTCATCCGATAGCACATCGTTGCATAATAACTGCTGTATTGGTGTAATTATCGGCTTAAAAGGTTTTCCAGTCGAATTAAAGAATTCCACTGTCGCAACTAGATTATTTTCTGGAGTAGAAAGAGAGGAGTGAATGTTATGTTCCCTCAACCAAAGTTCAAGGTTAATCACCGCTTGATGGCTACTAATTTCACGCTTTACTGGACATGAACACATATTACACTCCTCTAATAAGAGTTAAGCTAAGAAAGCAAGAAAATCACGTTCTTTACTATTGATACCCATAGCCTCTTCTGATGATTCAAGATCAAGACTTGGGCCCGTAGGGGGTTCGTTTGGACCATTAATTTCTGAACGTCTTTTACCCATAATTCCATCCTTAAATGTAAAGTAGTTTGGTCGTTAATGAGCTCCACTTAAATCCAGTACAGCCGGAAAAAATTTATATTCAAATCTATGATTTTTTAAGTAATTTATATATAAATTCATTTTCACAGAAATAAAGTTATAAATAGAAATGGGCCTATCTATGTAGTAAGAGTCATCTCACCTCAAAGAGCATCCTACATAATACAGAGATAAATTATGCGCGAACCACAAGTTCAGCTTTCCTAGAAATCTAATTGGGACAGACACCTTAACACTACCAAGGAATTAAATCGGATTTAATCCAGCCTTTTGCATATAAGATAATCGGACTTACCAACCGAGAAATCTAAAAATTCGAAACCCCGATGCTACCAACATCGGGGTTTCACCGTTTTTGGGCCCTCAAAAACGCTCTCTATTCTCTTCAACTTACTGAAACTTAGCCACTACCTGAACCCACCACTATAACCATATCATTTATAGGTTTATTAAGTCATGTATGAGGGTGCCTCCAAGAACATCTAAACGGTTTGCGAGTAAATCCTACATCAGTGTTGCACTTCCTATTAAATCGCTTACTAGTGAGGCTGCAGAAATGGATAACAAGACTTTTACCGAGCAAGAACTGCTTGAAGGATTAGATGCTTATACTGCACATGCAGATGAGTTGGCGGAGCTGGTTGAGGAGGAGATGGCTTTAGATGAAGTCGAGGAAGAATGCAGCCACGGCTAAAGTGATCATTCGCAGCTGCTTATCTTTAAATTGGCCTGAAGGACTAACTCATTTTTGGACAGAAACGCGTTAGAGTTTAAGGTCTAACACGCTCGATATAGATTAGAATAAGTATCTAGAAACCCTAGATGCTTGTTGGCTATACTTCTACACTCCAATATGCCTGCTCTCGATAAGTTTTAAAGATAGGGTTAGTGAAAATATTGTAAACATCACCGTACATTGAATACTTTATTTCAGACTCTCGCCCTTGTTGCTTAGCATAATCAATCAAAGCCTCGTAACGCTTGATGTATTTGTACGCAACCGCAATACCATCAAAGTTATTCAAAACTGAAAACAATTGTACTTTTTGTGTAGAAGTAGTCTTTCCTGCAAAAACACTTTTGATATATTGACAAGCGGAGAACTCATCTCCCAACATAGTAGCTTTATGTAAATCACGAAAAGACTGCTGGTTTGCAGAAAATCCACCAACATGGTAGTGGATAATACTTTGCAACAACCGAAAGCAATCTGATTCTGCTCTTTTGACAAAAAGGGCAAAAGGGTCATCTCGTTTGACAGCGATTCCAACTTCCATAATGTGATCGTAGATAGCCTTTATCCTTTTTGCATCATCATGCTCGAAGATAAGATCATACAATTCAGTTTCTTTCGCATAAGAAATGAGCTTTGGCCCACTAACTAACTCAATAGGAATAGTCTGCTTAGCTTTCCATTGGTTGAACCAGCTAGTTTCTTTTGCCGATAATTGTATAGGTATACAAAGAAACCACTTTTTCATTTGAAAATCACTACCGCTCATGGCTCTTTTAAATGACTTTCGTATCTGATCCTTTTGAGTATTACCAACGCCATCAATAAAGTATTTACATTGATATACATCTATGGGTGATACACCTAAGTTTCCAACATAAATATCAATACCTCCATCGCCTTGGTCAACTCTAATCCCTTCAACCACATCTTCTGGGAATTTTTTTTGAAGAATATCCACACAAGCACTTTCAAATGCCTCTCGAGCTCCTGCGATATTCCCAATGATTCGCTTTAGATCTGACCAATCTGAATTCATGCTATTTTATCTCCTACTATTCTGTAGCTAACTCTTATTAGCCGACAAATTGTCGTTTTTTCGAGTACATCATGCCCTCTCACTCATATCAATTCAATTATTAATCAATTGGTTAAAGCACTCAAAGGGGTACTAGACTACAAAACATTGCCTAACAATGGAAACGCTTAGTGTTGAACTCCATCAGATAAATTTGAGAAGGGCGAACTCTGATTAACAAGAGATTAGAGCGTCAAAGATCCAACGGATAAAGGAACACTTTCGTGTTTGAAAATGCCAACTGTAAAGATTCTGGACAAAAGTGAGCTAGAGTATTTACTCTAGCTCGGCCTATTTGGCTTAGAAAAAGTCTAGAAAATGACCTCTAACTAAATCAGTATAATTTCATCTTTATCAAACCATTCAGCATCAATCGCACGATTCTTGACTGCTAAAGGATCTTGTGAGTAAGCAACAACAGCAAGACTCTTCTCTGCTCTACTGCATATTACATAGAACAGCCTTCTGGTTCTGGATAGGACTGAGTCTATACCATTTTCCTCATTTTTCTTATCTGTAGCCGACAGATTCTCAGCACCAAAGAACTTCTCATACTTGAAAAGAAAGCCCTTTGAGTCTTTGTCATCTATTACTGCCAAAACGCGATCAAATTCCAATCCTTTAACTCCCTGATGAGTGGTGAAACCTAACTCGCCTGCGACATATTTAGCATAGTTTTCAACGTGGCTCAGTCTTGCATCAAGTGCTGTATCCCAAGCTTTTTGGTTGGAAGGTGACTCAACGTCCTCTGCAAGATCTGCGATACCTTCCACTAAAAGGTCGTTCAAGATATCGGGGATTTCTAACAGTTGATGCTTTTCTATTAATAACAATAATTCTCTGAGGCTAATATCATTCTCCAGCAAAGTTCTAACCTTACTAACTGCATCCTCCACAGAAGCTAATAGAGCTATCGGATCTGCAAGGAACTCTTTATTCTCTCCTCCGATCAAATGAGAATATTTCTTAATAATTCTCATAACCTCAAAGTCATTTTGTTTACGAATCGCATGAGCTAAAGGTAAAACCTGATGAGTACAAAATTTAAATGTCGAACTCGTTCCATTTAGTAAGGAATCTCTGAGGCTATCCTCCGCTGACAATGGAGTGAAAAATTCGTCAAACTTTCCTCTACGAGCCGCCATAGCATGTTCAAGCGTTAACGTTTTTACCTGACTGGCATCTTTCCAATTCTCATCATCAGTTATAGCTCGCATCTGCTCTCTTATATGCGCTTCAACCTCTGATTTATTTTCGTTGGGTGTCTGGGCAATAAATAAGCGAACAATACCTTCTTCTGCATCTGGCTTTTCAGTTTGTTGTTTGCCATCATCCTCATGTCTAATTTTGTTAATTAGCCTGATAACCCTTTTTGGACTCCGAAAGTTGGTTTTCTTTTCAGGAGTTTTCCAGTTCTCTGGTAGACTTGTCGCTAAGTCTTCTTTACCTCCGCTATAAATTCTCTGCATAAGGTCACCAAAAAGACCTAAAGAAAAGCAGCCCGAATGATTTTGCTGGGTCTGTATAAATGCGTCCATCAGCCCTTTATTTGTATCCTGACTCTCGTCAATCAGTAATATAGGGAACTTGTTAACTAACACTTTTTGGAACAATGGCTGTTCAGTTAAAAATTCAGTGGCAATTTTGATTACCTCTGCATGTGTCAAAGCCCCTGTTGTCAACCGTGTGCTAGTTGGGCTGTATGTAAAATTCTGTACTATATCGAGTTTTTCTAACCGTTTTAGTTTTGAATCTCTACTTCGAGCGTTTTTTACTGCCGTCTTAGCTGATTTGTCTCTTGCTTTATCAATTTTTTCTTGTAATTCAAAAATACTTGCTTTTAGATCGGCGTCCAACCATGTCTTTATATCGCTCGTAAATGGCTTAATTAACTCCCAAACAAAGCTGTGTATGGTAGAGACAGCAAATATTGGATCGTATTGAAGGCGATGCTTAATCTCTTCACAAGCAGCATTAGTGTAGGTGATAACGGCAATACGCTGTCCTGCTTTTATAAACCTATGAAGGCCATTGTCACGTACCGCCTGAAGAACATTTACAAGAGTTCGCGTTTTACCCGATCCAGCTCCCGCGAATAATAAAAAACTCGTAGGATCGTCAATGTTTAGATATTGATAAATCTCTTTATCAACCTCTTTAAGACTATGAGTATCTACCATGTTAGAGATCCTCCAAAGGTACGGGTTCTTCAACCTCTTCGGGTTCTGCAAAAACAAATTCTTGGTAAGTATTGCTCAGCTCGTTTTCTAACCACTGAAGCCCTTCATCAATATAGGTTGGAACTTTTAGCTTCTTAGGATCAACATCATACAAAAGATCCAATGCCATCTTCGCCTTTTTACTATCTAAGGCTCTGTATAGAGTGGCGGCACATTCTTCCAAAGAATCCTTCATCGTCGCTTCGTGCATCTTTTTGACCATCCCAGTTGAGCTAGTCAAGTCTCGAAATAGTTGAATATTACTGAGCGCTATTGCATCCTCAAATGTGTATGGAATCGCTTCCTCTTCTTCGGCATCTGTGTGATATTTGACCTTGAAACCATATTGGTATGCAGCTCTGACATTACCTTTAACTTTCTTATCATTTGAAAGATCCAGTACGTCATCCAGACTTAGGTCTTTCAGTTCAAACCACTCCCTAAGCGTATCACTGCCATACTTATAATCGTTATTTCTTTCAGGCTGAACCTTCTTGCCATCCAAGCCCTTCGCATCTGTATCGGTAATCACCAAAGTAGGTAAGGCCAGAGTATCGATTAGTGGTTTCAAACGTTGAGCGTGCGCACCACCAACCTCTAGTATTGACAAATAGCTACTTCGTAGCTCTGGATAATTGTAATTAATAAAATGGGGTAGTAGCATCCGCTCTGCTGTACCTTCAACAAGAATGATGCCATTTGCAAAGAAAAAATCGCAGTGGGTAGTCTTGAGGTAACGCGAAACAAACTTCTGAGTGTTAAGAACCTGTTCGTCCTCATTAGCCTTTTTCTTACCACTTCCAAAAACTGAAGATAAGTCAACAACCTCGGCCTCTGGCACATCAGAGATACTAACTGCGGCTTTGCGTTTGAAATAGCGCAATTTCTCAAAGCCAGCTTCATGAGCTATGTAGCTTGAATGGGTACTAAGAACCATCTGCGTAGTAAATTGTTTGCTGATACCCTTTCTAAGGACTTCATAGGCTTTGCGTATAAATACCTGCTGAACCTGAGCGTGTAGATGAGCTTCAGGTTCTTCAACCAATACCAAATGGATTGGTTCTATTGCAACATCATCTTCTGTTCTTCTTTTTTGAGCTTTACCGATCCTTTGCCACCGATCTCTGAACGTAATCAACTTGAATACAATATGGATAAGGTTCTTGTATCCCAGCCCATTATATTTCTCTGGTAGGGAGTACGTGTGGTTATCAAAACCTTGCTTTTGAATATCAAATATCACAGCAGCATCATGTTCCAGCCCGTCAATCGGATTAACGCGACTCGATAGTTTAATTTCAGGATCACTGAATCCCGGATATCCAAGCGCTTGTATCTCCCCCAATGCTCCCTTGAACGACTTGTCCAATTTTTTATCAAACTCCGTCTGAGCCTCCTCAATTGCTTTCAATGCAGGAAGATCCTCCTCATCAGGTAAATCTGTAGGGTTTAGATGACGAATATAGTATTCGTGCAATTGACTAGATAGAGTGCTCCCTGCATTCACTTGCTCACTATTAGGATCTGTGAACCCGCGCTGTGCTTCTATAGTGTCAACTTTAAACAAGCCTTTAAAAGGATCTTTCTCTAATGGAGTGGCGTCCTTTGGCAAATCTTGAGTATTAGAAATTTTCTTAGGGTCTAAGATATAAGCTCTGATAACAAAGGAATCAGACAACTTTCTATTGAGGTAATCTTTTAAATCCCTAGGCCAAAACGATAGCTTTGTCTCGTCGGTTCGTAAGTCATCTATAGCTTCGAAATCTTGTAAAAAGTTCTCTCTAAGCTTTTCGATATCTTTGGGTTCATATGTTAGCCTGATACCCAGAGGCTCGCCTCTCCATTTAAGCGTTGGAATTAAATGTGCCACTCTGTGAACATCTTCAACTCCAGCATCAAGCCAAACGTCAAGTGAAGGGCAGTACGGAATCCAATCGCTTATATCTTTTCCTTTTAACTCTTTTGGGTCGGTACTAAGCCAAGATTCTGCGTATTGATTTAAAACCGACCAGTTACTTAAGGTAAAGTCAGTAACTGTAATCTTCCGCGACTTGTCGAGAAAGCATATAAGGGCATCCGTAGCCGAGGTTTTACCGCTATTATTTGCACCGACTAGCAAAGTTTCATTGCCTGACAGTTTAACCCTACAGTTCTTTAGTTTTCGAAAGTTTTGGATTTGTACAAAATTAATCTTCATTCTTTAGCCTAGCCTTGGTAGCCATCAATTGAATTAGAGAATAATATAAAACTGATTGCATTATTTTGATGGTTAACTCAATCAAAGAATCTAACTGGGACAGACACCTTAACAATCCCACAATGATGTACATGGCAATGATGTCGGCCATCCAATGTAACCCTGTTTTTAAGACTATATATAAAAGATTACTTGCGGCAGGAAAACCTAAAAAAGTAGCCATAGTTGCCTGCATGAGAAAGATGGTTGTGATCTTAAATTCGATGCCCAGAGACGGTGTAATGTGGGATAACAATAACGCCAAAAATTAACTATTGACGCCATAGTCTCTTGTTACGCATTTACTCTTTTAGACGATGTATTAACTCTATATTGATAACTGAGTATTGGATAAATATAGGGGAGCGGGCTGACTATCACTGGAATGGTCACAAGAAACTCAATTTCATTATCTTTAACCAACCCCAAAGTTGATACCATGCGTGAAACAAGCTCACTCCTGCACATTAACCTTATACTTATACTATCTTCATGAAATCGAATAAAACCGAGAGGGTATTTTCCTGACAAAGAAAGAATTTCGTCACCGCTCCTTTCCCATACATTGATACGTAAATCTTTATACGGAAAGTCAAAACCATCTTCTACTTCAGTTGTCTTTACCTCGTAGTAAAGAAATGAAGATAGAGGTTCATCTTCCAGAGAGCAATCTAAGGTCTCATTCATACCCGCAACATAAGGTGTTAGCTGTAACCAAAAACACTCGCTATCTTTTAGTTCTTCATATGAGGGAGCCTGATTCATAGTCATTATCCTATCGTAATGCTTAACGCCCAGCTAAGTAGCCAAAAACGCACAAATACTGTTTATGCAAACTACCCTAAACACAAAACCCAACGCAAACTAAAAATGCCATGCGTTTTTGGTCTGCTTGAACTGTTTGTTAGTTGCGTTCCAAAGTTTTAGGACATTTCTCAGCATGATTTTCCAATGATTTTAGGAATGACCCACAACTATTACACCTACTTTTACCGCTTAAACGATGAGAAACATCATTGCTTGATGTGTATTTTTGCCAGTAGTCTGGGTGACTCTGACTCACATGCTGAACGATATCTACAACCATTTTCGCGCAATATGCACACTCTGTTTTTTGTTTAGGATCTGCTTTGTCTTTTTTAG
This sequence comes from Vibrio neptunius, assembly GCF_000967495.1. Taxonomy (GTDB): domain Bacteria; phylum Pseudomonadota; class Gammaproteobacteria; order Enterobacterales; family Vibrionaceae; genus Vibrio; species Vibrio neptunius. The sequence continues at coordinate 327,552 of NZ_JXXU01000001.1, forward strand.
GTTTAATTTTAGTTTTGGGAATATCTACTCCATATTCGTATTCAATAAAGTCTAAAACTTCATCTAGTGCACGAATAATGTGCAACTGGTTTGCTCCAAAAGCATAGTATGCTGCCTGCAAATCATGGTCAGTAACATCGGCTTTGATACTGGTTCTTGTACTCAAACCATTGATTATGATTGGATACCTAAAAGCACGCCCCTCACCTAGCCACTCTCCATTCGCACCCCAGTTTTGAATATTACCGTTATAGCAGCTAGAGCCGACTATTTTTTCGAGTTTTATAAGTAACTCTTTCCTAGTTAATTTAGCCAATTTATCTCCTAAGCAACTAACGCCTTGTCCTTACGAATCCCCTCATAATTTCTATATAAAACAATGAGTAGACGCGCATCGTTCATTCTGATCTAATGAATTTCGCCAAAAACACACCTGATTAAATGGATTTAATAGGGAGCCCTAACGATGCGCGACATTCAAATTCTACAGCAAACTATTGAGAATCAATGCCCTGAAATTCACAAAAAACGACTTAGATCTCTGATACTTGCAACCAAAGCGGTGCTTGATAATTCTGATATAACACTCACCAAAATTGGAAGAGCTCTCGACACTGATACCACAGTGAAACATGCTATTAAACGTATCGACCGATTACTTGGTAATCGCAATCTGCACCGTGAAAAGAATTCATATACAAATGGCATGCCTCCTTTATTACCCGTGCTAATCCTTTTCCAGTGATTCTGGTTGATTGGTCGGATGTTCGAGAGCAACTGCGCTATATGACATTACGCGCTTCGGTATCGGTTAAAGCAAATTCAATTGGGACAGACACCTCAATAATCCTGGTAACCTCCAATTAGTATTGAAGGTGTCCACTAGATCGGGTCAACGACACGGGTCACCTTGATTGCCTGTTATGGCTCAAGTACACCATGCTTCTTACCCCACGATTTAATGCGTGACTTTGCGAGAGGCTTTTCTTTTAACGCAACAACAAGGTGAACTTTTGACCCAGAAATATCTCCTTGATAAAGCGAAATTACTGCCGCAAGCAGCGAATTTCGACTGTTAACGGCTGATACCTTAACATTATTTAGATCGGACATTTTGTCTAGCCATGGCAAACAAAATTGACGAGCCTTAGTAGCCAAATCTGATCCAACTAAGCTCAACTCTGATTGAGAATCAACTTCCCACCAAATATCTTTATTTTCACTAGTCAGTAACCCTATTCGCTCACGTAGTGTGCAGTCATACTCTTTCGGCAATCCTATAAACTTTGGAGATTCAGCCAATTTAGCTATTTCGGGGAAATAAATGCCAATATTAAGGGTAAAACGTCCGGCCTGACCGTTATTCCATTGACTAGATTGAATGTTAATTACTTCTATCCGGTTATCGTGCTCTCTATAGAAATTGCGCCCTTTCTTTTTAAATCCTGATTGCTTTAGGAAAGGTACAAGCTCCATTTTTATAACAGCATCAATTACCTTTGAGATTTCACTCATTTCGCAAATTCCTCTTGAGCCATAACATTCTTAATAACAGGCAGTCTCGTTTTTCTGTCTGCCTGACTTGCCATTAACCTATCATAAGTAACTGAAACTTAGTATAAATGCGTAATATATACATCATATCAATATATAAAGGCGAGCGTGGGGGTTATCTTCGTAAGAAGAGTAAAAATTCTATTACTCACAATAGTTTAGAGCAACCACCCTACTCCAAATCTCTGTAATATCAGACCTGCTCGTTGGTAGCCAATTAACGCGAGGTGAGAGTTTGATCTTGCTTAAGCGTTTTCACGATGCCGTCTCGCTGACTATCGCTCAGCGGAAACCAACGGTTTTTCTGGATCTGCGGTTCAGACAGTACCTCAAGCAATGCATCTGGGCTGAGTTTCGCCTTCCCATACGCCACCAACTCAATCGGCTGTGCGCACAAAGACTGTAAACGACAAATACATTGGTCAACGTCTTGGGTAAAACACAAGTTATAGGCATTTTGGTTCTGCATCTTAACTAAACAAAGATCGGTAGTATCACGAGATGGGGAGCAATGCTCGGTAAAGCGATTGAGTTGCGCTTGTCTAATAATCGCTTCGAGCCAGCTATATTTAGACGTTTGTTTAGGGTCGGGCCCATTGAGCAGCGTCGATAAATCACGCATATGGGAGCGAATCGATTCAGGCTCGGTGTGAATGCGATAGCAAATAGAATTGAGGACTTT
>NZ_JXXU01000002.1 GCF_000967495.1 Vibrio neptunius
TTAGTGTCAACCACTTTTTTCAAACTTATTTTCAAGTGTTTCCACTTGGCTAATCGACCTTGCTAACTGAGCTTTATGGTTTCGAAACATAGGCTTCGAAGCGTTCCCGTGTCAGCGAGGGGGCATTATAGAGATCAGCGTCACGTTGGCAACCCCTTTTTGCAGTTTTTTTTGATTTTTTTGCCGTTTGAGTATTTTCTATTCAAAGATAGCTATTTTCCTTACTCTTCTACCTCTGTTTATCCAGAATTCCTCTATTATAAGGAGAAAAAATGAGCGCCTTGCGTAGTTATAAAGATACACGTCCCGTCATTGGTGAACGTGTCTATATTGATCAAAGCTCAGTGTTGGTGGGCGATATTAGAATTGGCGATGATTCGAGCATCTGGCCTCTCGTTGCAGCTCGCGGTGATGTCAACCATATTCACATTGGCAAGAGAACCAATGTCCAAGATGGCAGCGTATTACATGTTACGCACAAAAATCAGCAAAACCCTAATGGTTACCCGCTTATCATTGGCGACGATGTCACTGTCGGCCATAAAGTGATGCTACATGGATGCATTATCAAAGACAGGGTTCTAGTAGGTATGGGCGCGATTGTATTGGATGGGGCAGTAATAGAAGAAGACGTAATGATTGGTGCAGGCAGTTTGGTCCCACCAGGGAAGACTCTCGAAAGCGGCTACTTATATGTAGGCAGCCCAGTCAAACAGGCACGTCCTCTTAACGATAAAGAACGCGCCTTCCTACAAAAGTCAGCAGACAATTATGTGCAGAACAAAGAAGATTACCTGCATCATGTCGATGTGATTAGCAAATAACTTCGACCTGCCCTGACTGATTGAAGGTTTCGTCTTCAATCAGTTCTTCAGCTAACTCCTCCAGATCAAATCGGTGCTGATTAAAGCAAACGAGAGCTTGCTCAGCACCTTGAAGCTTTTGCCCAGCCAATACTTCCAGCTGATTCAAGGTAACCACGCACTCTATCAATGCACCTGACTGCTGCGCAGGAAACACGATTGCTTGTAGGTGGTCATCCCAATGCTGCATATCGGGAAACAGAATCGACTGATTCATTACATACCCTCTAAATTCTTTCTTAATTCACGTTGAATTTGTTTTGTTCCAGGTCGGATACCACGCCATAACATAAAGCTTTCCGCAGCCTGCCCCACCAACATGCCCAAGCCGTCGTATACCATCGCCGCGTTATGCTCAATTGCCCACTGATTGAATGTCGTGTGACCAGAGCCATACATCATGTCATAAACCGTCGTTCTCGATGAGAAGATTGCCGATGAAATCGCGGGCAGCTCGCCACTGAGACTGGAGGACGTCGAGTTGATGATAATGTCGTAGCTCTGTTCGATGTGTGCCATCTCAACCGCTTTGATCGAACCAAAACTTGCAAACATCTCTTGTAACGTCTGCGCTTTAGATAAGGTCCGGTTGGTAATCACAATCTCAGCAGGGCTTTGGTCAAGCAGAGGCTTGATTACACCACGAGCCGCCCCTCCTGCACCGATCAAGAGAATTCTTGCACCTTCAATAACGACCTGATTCTGCAGTAGGTCCTGTACCAACCCTTCACCATCGGTGTTATCGCCCAAGATCTCACCATCATCGAGCTTTTTCAGCGTATTGACGGCACCTGCCAACTGAGCCCGCTCTGTTAAGCGTGTAGCCAGTCGGCAAGCATCTTCCTTAAATGGCACAGTGACATTGCACCCTTTTCCGTTTTGAGCAAAAAAAACTTCAGCCGCCGCAATAAATCCATCCACTGGAGCCAACTCAGCAGAATACGTCAATGACTGATTGGTTTGACGAGCAAACAGTGTATGAATGAACGGTGACTTACTTTGGCTTATCGGGTTTCCGAAAACGGCATAACGATCTATCTGCTGGGTCATATCTTTACCTACTCAAAACAAAAAGGGCCATTGCAAACCAATGACCCTATCATTAACCTTTTAAGGAAGAAAGTGTTACCAATCGCGAGGCTTCAAGTAGTCCTGATACAACTCTGATTCATGGGTTCCCGGCTCCACTTGGTAACTGTATTCCCATCTTGCCAATGGTGGCATAGACATCAGGATAGACTCAGTACGGCCACCACTTTGCAGACCAAAGAGCGTTCCGCGGTCATAGACCAAGTTAAACTCAACATAGCGACCACGACGATAGAGCTGGAACTGACGCTCTCGCTCACCGTATTCGGTTGCTTTGCGGCGCTCGACAATTGGTAAGTACGCTTGGCAATACCCTTCACCAACGGCTTTGATGTAATCAAAACACTTATCGAACTCCCAATGATTCAAGTCGTCAAAGAACAAACCACCAACACCACGTGTTTCATCACGATGAGGCAGGTAGAAATACTTGTCACACCAAGCTTTATGCTCTGGATACACTTCACTGCCGAACGGGGCACACAACTCTTTGGCAGTGTTATGCCAATATTGGGCGTCTTCTTCAAAAGGATAGAAAGGTGTCAGGTCAAAACCACCGCCAAACCACCAGATAGGCGCTTCACCGTCTTTCTCGGCAATAAAAAAGCGCACATTGGCGTGTGATGTGGGGATATAAGGGTTTTTCGGATGCATAACCAAAGAGACACCCATCGCCTCAAATCTACGACCTGCAAGCTCAGGGCGATGTGCCGTAGCAGACGCTGGCATTTCTTTTCCCTGTACGTGCGAAAAATTCACACCACCTTGCTCAAACACAGCACCCTCAGTCATCACTCGAGTGCGACCACCACCACCTAAACGCTCACCAGGTTCACGACTCCAGGCATCTTCTACAAACTCAGCTTGGCCGTCGGCCTGTTCGAGTTGTTGACAAATGGAATCCTGTAGCTCCATCAGGAACTGTTTAACTGCTTGCTTGTCGATGGCTGACATGTTTCTACTTCCTTTACAGGGCTAACCCTGTCTTAATACCTTGGATGTTTTTGCGTCGCGAATTTCACTTGGCTTGTCTCGCCCACCCGTTTTTCCCGCCAGAATTGCAACTAAGCGATCACCGAGTTGCTGTTCAACTTCTGCGGTCGTCATACAAGGGGGTTCACCGGTCAAATTTGCGCTGGTAGAGGTTAACGGCTTTCCAAACGCATTACACATCTTTTGTACCAAAGGATGATCCGTCACACGCACCGCAATCGAGTCAAACTGGCCTGAAACCCAATCCGACACTTTATCGCTACACGGCATGATCCAAGTAACTGGGCCAGGCCAAGTTTGATGCACTTTCTGTAACTGCTCATCCGTCAGCTGAGACTCGTCAATATATGGCAGTAATTGTTCATAACTGGCGGCAATCAGAATCAAACCTTTCTCTACTGGCCTTTGTTTCAGCTCTAATAGTTTCTGAATCGCTTCAGGGTTATCAGGATCACAACCAACACCGAATACGCCCTCCGTCGGGTACGCAATCACTTCACCGTTTTTCAGAGCTAATAGAGCCTGCTCAAAATTATCCACTGATTCTTTCCTGTCTGATGTACTGTCTAACCACTAAGTTTACAAACAATCATTGATAGTGACTAAAGCTATTTATTTATAAATTGTGTCAATCTGAATTGAAACTTTACGCAAACGTTTGCTTGAGATTAAAATCCCCGTATAATGCGCTCAAATTTATCTGCTCATCAATAGAGTTGCATTAAGGGAGTTTAAGATGAAAGTCGGTATCATCATGGGTTCTAAATCTGACTGGCCAACCATGAAACTAGCAGCTGAAATGCTGGATCAGTTTGGCGTCGAATATGAAACAAAAGTGGTGTCAGCTCACCGTACTCCGCAGCTTCTTGCTGATTATGCCAATAGCGCCAAAGCGCGTGGCCTCAAAGTCATCATTGCCGGTGCCGGCGGTGCCGCTCATTTACCAGGTATGGCAGCCGCTTTCACTAGCTTGCCTGTTCTCGGTGTCCCTGTTCAATCGCGTGCATTAAAAGGTATGGACTCGCTACTATCGATTGTTCAAATGCCAAAAGGTATCGCGGTAGGAACATTGGCTATTGGTGAAGCAGGCGCGGCGAATGCGGGCATTCTCGCAGCTCAAATCATTGGCACGCACGATGACACTGTGATGGAGAAAATCGAAGCATTTCGCAACCAACAAACTGAAACCGTGTTAGCTAACCCAAACCCAGCAGAGGACTAATCCCATGCATGTGTTAGTGCTTGGAGCGGGACAGCTGGCACGCATGATGTCACTGGCTGGCGCTCCTCTGAACATCGATATTATTGCGTATGATGTGGCGAGCGAAAATATCGTCCATCCGCTAACTCAGTCGCTGCTGGGCAAAGGGTTGGACAATGCCATTGAGCAAGCAGATGTCATTACCGCCGAGTTCGAGCATATCCCAAATGATATTCTTGATGTTTGCCAAGCAAGCGGAAAGCTCTTCCCCTCTGCCGACGCCATCAAAGCTGGCGGTGACCGACGAATCGAAAAAGCATTGCTAGACAGTGCGAAGGTCCACAATGCCAAATACCATGTGATCCAGACACGCGAAGACTTTGCTCATGCTATAGAGTATGTCGGTATTCCAATGGTGTTAAAGAGTGCCTTGGGTGGTTATGATGGCAAAGGTCAGTGGCGACTCAAAGACCCAGCTCAGATAGACGCACTATGGGCTGAGATGGAAGCGTGTATTAACGCCACAGAAACACAAGCCATTGTTGCGGAGGAGTTCGTTCCTTTTCAACGTGAAGTGTCACTTGTCGGTGCACGCGGTAAAAATGGCGAAGTTACAGTATATCCACTTGCAGAAAACGTCCACACCAATGGCGTACTGAGCGTCTCGACCGCCATTGCCGATACTGAGTTGCAACAACAAGCACAAGAAATGTTCACTGCGGTAGCTAACGAGCTCAACTATATAGGCGTTCTGACACTCGAGTTCTTTGATTTGAATGGCACCTTGTTGGTCAACGAAATTGCACCTCGTGTCCACAACTCTGGCCACTGGACACAACAAGGTGCAGAAACCTGCCAGTTTGAGAATCACTTACGAGCAGTGTGTCGCATGCCGCTGGGTAACACCAAGCTGATCCGCGAAACGTCGATGATCAATATCCTCGGTGAAGATACCCTGCCAGAAAGCGTGCTCGCTATGCCTGGATGTCACGTTCACTGGTATGGGAAAGAAAAGCGCGCAGGACGCAAGATGGGCCACATTAACGTGTGTGGTGATTACAGTGGTGAACTGCAACGTCAATTATCGGCTCTAGCGGAAGTCTTAGACGCGGATGCTTTCGCGGCGGTTCACGATATAGCGCGTCGAGGTAAGCACTAATCATCGCAATCTTGATAAAAAACGGTGCTGTTTCAGCGCCGTTTTTATTGTTGCCTCTGGGTGTGATGGCATTTTCGATCAGCACACTGATGTTTACCCCCACTAGCGAGCTTCTTCTCGATCAATAAAGGAAAGCCACATTGTTCGCACTTACCCTTAACTGGCGGCTGATTAACCGCAAACTTACATTTAGGGTAATTATCACAAGCAAAAAAAGCTTTGCCAAAACGGTTCTTTCTCTCGACCAAATGACCTTTGCCACACTCCGGACACGCATGCTCCACTTGAGCCTCTTGTTCAGTCGGTGACTCAAGTGACTCAATATGATCACACTGCGGATAATGACTACAACCAATAAACATTCCGTAACGCCCTTGGCGCAACACCAATTCATTAGAGCACTCCGGACAGGGTACGCCCAGCTCTTTAATAATATGGCCGTCATTCTGATGCAAAGGTTGGATAAAGTCGCAAGTAGGATATTGATTACAGCCCAAAAACGGGCCGTGCTTGCCGTGACGAAGTTGTAGTTCGCCTTCTCGCTTCTCTGACTGGCATTTTGGGCACGCTTTGTGTTCTAAAGCGTGCTCATGGGCCGAAAACAACTGATGATCTATTTTACCGCTCATAGCCACTCATGGAGTTTGGAGTTTAATGAAGAATACCTTGCTCTTTGGTATACAACAGCTCTTCCATAAGCGTGTAGGCGTTTTCATTACCTGGCACATTAAACAGCACCATCAGCACAATCCATTTCAGATCATCCAGTTCAAATTCGTCTGTCTCAAGCCCCATAATACGGTCAATAACCATTTCACGAGTCTCAGTCGTCAGCACATTGACCTGTTCAAGGAAAGTCAGAAAACCTCGCGATTCAAGGTTTAGACGCTCACACTCTTTCGCAGTATAGATACGCGTTGAGGTGGACGTGCTACAAATAGAAATCGCGGAGTGCGTTTCGCTTTGCTGCAATGCAGCCAACTCTTCTAGCCAGACAAGGGCTTTATAAATGTCTTTTTGATGAAAGCCAGCACGAAGTAATTCTTCCTCTAACTCATCTTGATTGACCTGTAACTCTGCATCGCTATGGATGTAAGTTTCAAACAGATACATTAGGATATCCATCATCATAGCTAGCCCCTCCCCTTTCGAATATAGCCACCGGAAACCGCAACAACATGCCCCAAGAGCTCAAGCTCCAAGATCTGCATCATGACTTCATGAACAGGTATATTGGTCCTGCTTGCAAGAATATCAACTGGTGTAGCCTTACTTCCTACGTTAGCTAACAGCTGAGGAAATGGCAATTCTTCTTTGCAATCAATTTGTTCAAATAGTTCATTTTGAACAGAAGGCTTATTTAAATCAGACCAGCGAATAAGGCTCTCTATTTCATCGACAATATCAGAAACCTGTTGAACCAAGCATGCTCCTTGTTTTATCAATAGGTTACAGCCTCTGGCATGAGGATGGTGAATCGACCCCGGAACGGCAAACACTTCACGGCCTTGTTCTATCGCATAACGAGCGGTAATTAAAGAGCCACTTTTCTTTGCTGCCTCTATGACTAAAACACCCACTGACAAACCGCTAATGATTCGATTTCGGCGTGGGAAGTTATCGGCTTTGGGCTTCATATTAGGATGGAGCTCCGACACTAGTGCCCCTTGCTGAATGATTCGTTGAGCTAACGCCTGATGACGTGCCGGATACACAGAATTTAAGCCACAACCGAGCACAGCGACAGTTTGCCCATTACCATTTAGAGCCCCATCATGGGCATAACCATCAATACCCAACGCTAAACCGCTGGTGACAACCATGTCTTGATTCACCAGCTGTGTTGCAAAGCTGCGAGCGGTGTTAAGCCCATCAATACTAGCATTGCGACTGCCCACGATAGCTATTTGTGGCAGACACAGGCTTTCAAGCTGACCTTCCACAAACAACGTTGCTGGCGCAGCATCAGCTTGTTTCAACAGTGCCGGATACCGATGGTCACTTGAAGGTAGAATGGTTCTGACATTTGAGGCTTCTTGCCACTCGAAGCACACCTCAACATCCCCCGCAGCCCGGTGCTGGAGATATGTCAGTTGGGAGTCAGAGAAGCCTAAACGGCGCAATGTCTCAGATGAAGACTCAATGATGTTGATTGGAGAATCCACCTCTACCAAGCGCTGAAACGCTTTTGGCCCGATCTGAGGCGTAAAGTATAAGCTCAGCCAAGCCGTTAGTTCTTCTTCTGTCATAGGAAAATTTCGTCAGGCCTAACAACTTATTACACGACACCAACTGGCCATAACGAGCCAACCTAGACTTCGCATTTTAAGCCACTTTTGGCCGCTCATCGTTCGCCAAATTTAACGTTGTGATTAACTCGGGAAAATACGCAAAAACACAATGAGGCTGTCATTTAGGTGGCAAAATGTCTAGAATTGAGCCAACAAGGTTTATCCTGATTCGGCTCAGTTCAACATTTCGAGTGTATATGTCTGTATTACAAGTATTAACATTCCCAGATGAGCGCCTTCGCACTGTTGCAAAACCAGTGGAAAAGGTGACCCCTGAGATTCAAAAGTTCGTCGACGACATGATTGAAACCATGTATGACGAAGAAGGTATTGGTCTGGCAGCAACCCAGGTCGATTTCCACCAACGTATCGTTGTTATCGATGTTTCAGAAACACGCGATCAGCCAATGGTTCTCATCAATCCTGAAATATTAGAAAAACGCGGCGAAGATGGCATTGAAGAGGGCTGTCTGTCTGTTCCGGGCGCGCGAGCACTAGTACCCCGCGCTGCGGAAGTCAGCGTCAAAGCCTTAGATCGTGATGGCACAGAATACACGTTTGAAGCAGATGATCTGCTGGCAATTTGTGTGCAACACGAGCTTGACCATCTAGAAGGCAAACTTTTTGTCGATTATTTGTCGCCCCTGAAACGCAAGCGCATTCAGGAAAAACTGGCGAAAATCAAACGCTTTAACGAAAAGCACGCCAGCTAAGCCTAGCGGCTAAATTAAAGGAACGTACTTTGAGCAAACCTTTGAAAATTGTATTTGCCGGTACTCCGGACTTCGCCGCCCGTCACTTGGCGGCGTTGTTGTCTTCGGAGCACGAGGTTATTGCGGTCTACACCCAGCCAGACCGTCCAGCGGGGCGAGGCAAAAAGCTGACTGCCAGCCCAGTCAAGCACATCGCACTTGAGCATGATATCCCGGTTTACCAACCAGAAAACTTTAAGTCAGATGAAGCAAAGCAAGAACTGGCTGATTTGAATGCGGATCTGATGGTCGTGGTCGCTTATGGTTTATTGCTGCCACAAGCAGTACTCGATACACCAAAGCTAGGCTGTATCAACGTCCATGGTTCGATTCTGCCACGTTGGCGCGGTGCCGCTCCTATCCAGCGCTCGATTTGGGCTGGCGATCAGGAGACGGGCGTCACTATTATGCAGATGGATATCGGCTTAGATACTGGCGATATGCTGAAAATTGCTACTTTGCCAATCAAAGCGACAGATACCAGCGCTTCTATGTATGAAAAGCTAGCTGAGCTTGGCCCGCAAGCTTTAGTTGAATGCTTGGCTGACATTGCTGACGGCAAAGCGTCACCTGAAAAGCAAGATGACGAGCTGGCGAATTACGCCAAAAAGCTCAGTAAAGAAGAGGCACGAATTAACTGGAGTGATGAGGCTGCGCATATCGAACGTTGTGTACGTGCCTTCAACCCTTGGCCGATGAGCTATTTTGAAGCCGCCAACAACAGCATCAAAGTCTGGCAAAGCCGCGTTGACGTTCAAGCGACAACTGAGGCACCTGGTACCATACTGCAAGCAGATAAAACCGGGATCTACGTTGCCACAGGCAAGCATGTTCTGGTTCTTGAACAACTTCAGGTGCCCGGTAAAAAAGCCATGCCGGTTCAGGATATCCTCAACTCGCGTGCCAGCTGGTTTGAAGTCGGCACTCAGCTGACCTAATTTATACGTACTTTTTGAGGGTGGAGACACCCTCCCTTACTGTTAAGGTATTCAACATGAATGTTCGCGCTGCTGCGGCTAATGTCCTTTTCCAAGTGGTCGATAAAGGCCAGTCTCTGTCTAACGCACTTCCTGCGGCTCAACAACAAGTCAAACCTCGCGATCAAGCGTTGTTACAGGAAATCTGTTATGGATCATTGCGTTATTTACCTCGCCTTGAATCGATCGCGAATGAGCTGATGGATAAGCCACTTAAAGGCAAACAACGCGTTTTCCACCACTTGATTCTGGTCGGTATTTACCAACTGAGCTTTATGCGTATTCCAGCGCACGCAGCCGTCGGTGAAACCGTCGAAGGCACCAAAACGCTCAAAGGCCCACGCCTACGCGGTTTAATCAATGCAGTGTTGCGTAACTATCAACGTAACCAAGAAGAGCTAGACGCTCATGCCATGAGCCACAATGCCGGTAAATATGGTCACCCGAGTTGGTTGCTCAAACTGCTTCAGGACGCCTACCCACAGCAATGGCAAGACATTATTGAAGCCAACAACAGCAAAGCACCAATGTGGTTGCGTGTGAATCACCAACATCACAGCCGTGACGAATACCAGCAACTGCTCAAAAATGAAAACATAGATAGCAGTATTCACAGTGAAGCGAGCGACGCCCTAAAATTAGCCGCCCCGTGCGACGTGACAAAATTGCCAGGCTTTGAGAAAGGTTGGGTTTCCGTTCAGGACGCAGCAGCTCAGCTGTCGATTAACTACCTAACGCCAAAAGATGGCGAGTTAATTCTAGATTGCTGTGCTGCACCGGGAGGCAAAACTGCCCATATTCTTGAGCGTACTCAAGATGCACAGGTTGTGGCCATTGACTGTGATGACAGCCGCCTCAAACGCGTACACGACAACCTGCAACGCCTTCAACTGAAAGCGCAAGTTCTTTGCGGTGACGCACGTAAGCCAAAAGATTGGTGGCAAGGCGAGCAATTTGATCGCATCCTGCTCGATGCACCTTGTTCGGCCACGGGTGTTATTCGCCGTCACCCAGACATCAAATGGCTGCGTCGTGGTGATGACATAGCAGCATTGGCAGAATTACAAAGCGAGATTCTGGATGCGATGTGGCAACAGCTGAAGCCGGGCGGTACGCTGGTTTATGCGACCTGCTCTATCACACCACAGGAAAACAGCGAACAGGTGAAAGCGTTTCTGGCACGCACCGCGAATGCTCAGTTAGAAGGTTCGCCGGTAGACAACCCAGGGCGCCAAGTGCTTCCTGGTGAAGAGGATATGGATGGCTTTTATTACGCCATCCTGACAAAAATCGCGTAGTGATTCGGGGATCATCGATCCCTTAAATTTTGGTTAGACGAGAAACGGTATGAAAATCATCATTCTTGGCGCTGGTCAGGTAGGCGGTACACTGGCAGAGAATCTGGTCGGTGAAAACAATGACATCACCATAGTCGACAGAAATAGTGATCGACTGCGTGAGCTGCAAGATAAATATGATTTACGGGTAGTGAACGGCTACGCCAGTCACCCAGATGTGCTGCGTGAAGCCGGCGCACAAGATGCCGACATGTTGGTCGCCGTGACCAATATGGATGAAACCAATATGGCGGCCTGTCAGGTTGCCTTTTCTCTGTTTAATACTCCCAACCGAATCGCTCGTATCCGCTCGCCACAATACTTGGCCGAGAAAGAAGCGCTATTCCAATCCGGTGCCGTTCCGGTTGACCACCTGATCGCACCTGAAGAACTGGTGACCAGCTACATCGAGCGCCTGATCCAATATCCGGGGGCACTGCAAGTGGTGAGCTTCGCCGAACAGAAAGTCAGCTTAGTGGCGGTGAAAGCATATTACGGTGGCCCGCTGGTTGGTAATGCCCTATCTGCCTTGCGTGAGCACATGCCACACATCGATACTCGCGTTGCCGCTATTTTCCGTCAGGGGCGCCCCATCCGCCCTCAGGGCACCACCATTATCGAAGCCGACGATGAAGTGTTCTTCGTCGCCGCCAGTAACCACATCCGTTCGGTCATGAGTGAACTGCAGCGACTGGAAAAGCCGTATCGCCGCATCATGATTGTCGGAGGTGGTAACATCGGCGCCAGCTTAGCTAAGCGCCTTGAGCAGTCCTACAGCGTCAAGTTGATTGAACGCAGTTACCAGCGCGCTGAAAAGCTGTCTGAAGAGCTGGAAAACACCATTGTTTTCTGTGGTGATGCTGCGGATCAGGAACTGCTTACCGAAGAAAATATCGATCAGGTCGACGTGTTCATCGCCCTGACCAATGAAGACGAAACGAATATCATGTCCGCCATGCTGGCGAAACGCATGGGAGCCAAGAAAGTGATGGTGCTTATCCAGCGCGGTGCCTATGTGGATCTGGTTCAGGGTGGGGTGATTGACGTCGCTATCTCACCTCAGCAAGCAACGATTTCCGCCCTGCTAACGCACGTCCGTCGGGCTGATATTGTTAACGTCTCTTCACTACGTCGCGGCGCAGCAGAAGCCATCGAAGCCATCGCCCACGGTGATGAAACCACTTCTAAAGTCGTTGGTCGTGCGATTGGCGACATCAAGTTACCACCGGGCACAACTATCGGTGCGATTGTGCGTGGTGAAGAAGTATTGATCGCTCATGACAGAACCGTGATTGAGCAAGACGACCATGTGGTCATGTTCCTAGTGGATAAGAAGTACGTTCCAGACGTCGAAGCGCTATTCCAGCCGAGTCCTTTCTTCCTTTAGGATCGACACTATGGTCAACTTACGTCCTGTACTGTTTGTCATCGGGCTGGTTCTATCGAAACTGGCCCTATTCATGTACGTGCCCACTCTGGTGGCTTTCTTTACAGGCACCTCTGGCTTTCTTGAATTTGGTCAGTCAGTGGTTATCACCCATCTTGCCGCCTTCGTCTGTCTGACTATCGGCCGCACTAAGCGTTTTAAGCTCAGTGCGAGGGATATGTTCCTTATTACCAGCCTCGTTTGGATGGTTGCCAGTGCCTTTGCAGCTCTGCCGTTTGTTTTCATTAACCACATCAGTTTTACCGATGCATACTTTGAAACCATGTCTGGCATTACCACAACAGGCTCAACCGTACTCAGCGGACTTGATGACATGGCCCCGAGCATCTTGCTGTGGCGTTCCATCTTGCAGTGGCTTGGTGGAATAGGCTTCATTGTCATGGCGGTCGCAGTGCTCCCAATGCTCAACGTCGGTGGTATGAAGCTATTCCATACAGAATCTTCTGACTGGTCAGATAAAAGCAGCCCACGCGCCAAGACCGTGGCAAAAAATATCATGTTGGTCTACCTGATCCTCACTGGATTGTGCATGATCGGCTACCTTCTGACGGGCATGAATTTATTCGAAGCCATTAACCACTCGTTCACCACTCTCTCGACAGGCGGCTATTCCACTTCAGATGGCTCAATGAACCACTTTTCTAACGGCTCTCATTGGGTAGCGACCCTGTTTATGTTCCTCGGTGGCCTACCCTTCTTACTGTTTGTAGCAGCAATACGCAAGCGACGGGTAGATGAGTTAATCAGTGACGCGCAGGTACGCGGTTTCACCTACCTGTTTCTTATCACCAGCCTGATCATTTCAGCTTGGTTAGTGATACGAGATGGCTACAGCGTCATGGACGCGCTACGGGTGTCGATGTTCAACATCGTCTCTGTCGTCACAACCACAGGGTTTGGTCTAGAAGACTTCACCGCATGGGGTGCACTGCCAACCACCTTGTTTGCCTTCTTAATGATGGCGGGAGCCTGTTCAGGATCAACCTCCGGCGGAATCAAAGTCTTCCGCTTTCAGATTGCGATGACGCTACTCAACAAACAAATGATGAAGCTTATTCACCCTTCTGGGGTATTTGTTCAGCGTTACAATCATAGACCGGTAAACGATGACATCGTACGCTCTGTGGTTGCGTTCGCATTAATGTTCTTTATCACGATTATTTTTATTGCTGGATGCTTAAGCGCATTGGGACTAGATCCTATTACCAGCATTTCCGGGTCTATCACCGCCGTGGCCAACGTTGGTCCTGGCATGGGTGCAGTGATTGGGCCGACGGGTAACTTTGCCCCATTACCAGATACCGCTAAGTGGCTTCTCAGCTTCGGCATGCTGATGGGGCGACTCGAAATCCTCACCTTATTGGTGCTATTTTTCCCGGCTTTCTGGAAACGTTAAGGATATAACAATGAACAAACTTATCGGACTTTTTACCTTGCTAACCAGTTCATTGGTGTTTGCCAGCCAAACTGTCACTCTCGAAGATGGTCGCCAAGTTCAGCTTAATGACGACTTCACTTGGCAATATGTAGTGCCAGTGGAAACAACCAAGACCAATGAAATAGCAGCAGTTAAAGATACCGTTCAGCCAGCCGCCACCATTCCAATTAAGAAGCCTAAAGTGGCGACCATTCCGCTGATCGAGAAAGCCGTAGGAACCATAGCTACTGTCGGCAGCGATCGCGCAACCATGCAACTGTCTGACTCAGGTGTGGAAGTGTTATTAGGCGCAGTAAGCTATGAAAATGGTCAGCTGATAATTCCAACTTCAGTCACGAACCAAAGCAGCCAATCAGTGATTTTAGTGGAAATCGAAATTCAGGTCTCGACGACCTCTGGAGACGTGCTGAGCAAAAAGTCAGTCAAAGTGTGGCAATCCATCAAGCGCATGGCCGACACGTATCTACGCCCTCAACAAGTAGAACAGGGTAAAACGATTGAACTGGCGATTGATAAAGCTGAGCAGTATTTAGTAACCGCCAAAGTCGTTAATCTCGCAACACGTTAGATCGGCTCGACATAGAGATAAATCGCTAGAAAATGACAGGCGCATCCTGCTAAAACAAAGCCATGCCAAATGGCGTGGTTAAATGGGATGCGCTTAGCGACATAGAAAATCACGCCCAGTGAATAGATCACTCCTCCCGCAGCCAGCAAAGTTAACCCTCCAACATCCAGATTCAACGCCAGTTGGTAAATGACCACCAGCGATAGCCAACCCATCAATAAGTAGGTCACAAGCGAAAGCTTTTTAAAGCGATAGACAAATGCCAATTTCATGATGATGCCGACCAGAGCGATGCTCCAGATGACGATCATCAAACCAATCGCCAAAGGCGTTCTGAGGCTAACGAGCAAAAATGGTGTATAGCTGCCAGCAATCAGCAAATAAATCGCACAATGATCAAACGTTTTAAGCGCCCGCTTGGCTTTCTGGTAAGGAATCGCGTGATACAAAGTGGAAGCAAGAAACAGCACGATCATGCTGCCACCGTAGATGCTCATACTGGTAATAGTCAGAGCATCTGCATTGTGATCAACAGCTTTGATCAGCAGCAACACCAAGCCCACAATACCAAGTACCATACCGATACCGTGGGTCAGTGTATTGGCGATTTCTTCTTTGACGCTGTAAGGCGCAGTGTGATTGGTCGACATAACAAGCCATACTCTGGTGGAATATTTACTCCAAAGTATGGCATACTCAGCTTACACTTGTAAGCCCAAAAAGTTAACTTTACGTTAAGAGTGACTGTCGAGATACTCCAAAACTTGCTGACCAGCTTGATCTGCCGGGGTCTCAACAGAGATGGTCATCTGGCGTTTTAACTGCCCGCTTCCTAGCAAGCTCGCCAGCATTCCTCTTGCACCTTCACGATGACGATCAATTTCAAACCACATCTGTAATTGATCATCGCTGCGGTACGCCACAATTTCCAGTTCACGCCAGCGACCATGAAAAGGCCCTGTGGTCGGTACAAATTCAAACTCCTGAACAAACGGCAATTCAAACCCTTCGACAGCTTCACACTCAACTTGGCGGATACGCAAACCCTGCTCTTCCAAAGCAGTAAAAATACCATCTAACAAAGGATCTGGGCGTACCGTAAGAATATCAGTGTCACTAGGATCCTTAGCCAAAGCGATATTCAGCCCTGTTTCCAACCACACTTTAGATTCGCCAATGGTGACTGGGGTATTCCATGGCACATCCAACTCCACTTCAAAATCACGCGTTTCACCAGGCTCAATGGTAAATGCATACGGCAAGGTCCAATGAGCTAAGGTATAACTGGTCGGCATCCGGCGCATATGACCGCTGTTATGCCTATCTCTATCTTGATTGGCTGGTACTTCTTTGATGTAGCGGCAATAAAGCTTCATCTCAATATTATCAATTTCCTGAGCCGTCGAACCGCCATAGACATGAATCGTCACATTGACCTTTTCACCTGGGTACAGCACTTCCTGCTGCAGAACGGAATCGACTTTTGCAGAACCGATACCAAAACTCGCGAGGGTTTTTTTAAAAAACGACATACACACCTCCTTGGTAAAGCGCAGCCATCAATATAATCACACAGTATCATACTAATCCGCACACTTGTCTCACTGCTACTACGCCTCTCACATAATTGTAGTGAGAGGGAACAAATACGATCGATTAGATATCGATCAATTGATCGGATGATGCTAATCTGATCTCTGATATGCATATTTCATATCATTATTCCTGATTAGCTATTTGGATTGGCGTGAGCCAGAAGAGCCATGCTTCAGTAATGAGGCGCAACTCATGGCTAATCAGGCCAGAAGTTCGGCAATGGATGTGCCTGACAGTTAGGTTAATCAATGCGCCCAACAGCAGTCAGGTGTACGTCGCACACAAACCGTGCGATGCGTCGTCGTGGTGGCTTTGTCACTACTCCAGCGGCAACAAAACTCGCGCCCGGAATGACTTTAGTGGAAAAGACGGCTTTAATAGCGTCAGCTTCAGCCAAAGTCACTAAGGCGGCATAGGCAAAAAGCGCAGTCTCCACTGCGCTTTTTCTTTTCTCACTCTCCTCACCTCTGAGCCCATAGTATTGGCCTGCCTGATTTGATACCTTAGCCACATACCAACATAGAAAGTGTGGAGAAAGCCGATGAAGTGCCATCGTATTGAAGAGCTAATCGAACTACTCGAGCCTGAATGGCAAAAAGACCAGCACATGAACCTGCTACAGTTTATTGTCAAGCTAACACAAGAGGCTGGTTACCAAGGTCAACTTGAAGATCTCACCGACGATGTGCTTATCTACCATCTCAAAATGCGCAATAGCAATAAAGATGAAATGATTCCGGGGTTGAAAAAAGATCAGGAAGACGATTTTAAAACCGCGATCCTTCGGGCTCGAGGCATCATCGAGTGATCAGGCTGAAGCCAGAGCGACCACAAGGTCGCTTTTTTTATATCCAAATCATTTAAGTGAGTAAAACTGTTAGGCATTTTTTTTATAAAACTGTACTGATCTTTGTTGTTAAAGGTTGATAGTCTTAAAGAAATAAAAAAATGATTGCGTATATAATCGCTGTCCATAAGAAAATACTAAAATATTAAAGAGCACAGTCGATAGAGCGGGATCGCTAAGAAATCTCGCCTTTAGCCCAAGAAGGAAGCGTAATGAGTCAGGACAAAATTGAGATCAAAGACGTGACTCCAAAAACCTTTAATCCCAAGACGCACAAAAACACTGGGGACAGGTTTAACCCGAGCAACCGCATCTACGTGCGTGAAAGTAAGGGCACATTTCAGCAGTTACGTCGATATGGAGGCTGGTTGCTACTGGTTCTCTTCGCTATGGTGCCTTGGATTCCTTACGGGGAACGTCAAGCGGTGCTATTGGACCTTGGTCATCAGCAGTTTAACTTCTTTGGTACCACACTTTACCCACAAGATCTGACCTTGCTGGCATTGCTGTTCATGATTTCTGCTTTCGGTCTGTTCTTTCTCACCACCTTCTTAGGTCGCGTGTGGTGTGGCTATTTGTGTCCACAAACCGTCTGGACCTTCATGTACATCTGGTTTGAAGAGAAACTGGAAGGCAGCGCCAACAAACGCCGCAAACAAGACTCAGGCAAGCTGACCGCTAACCTTGCAATGCGTAAAGGGCTAAAGCACCTTGCGTGGTGGGTCATTGCACTCGCAACAGGTTTCACCTTTACTGGGTACTTTGTCCCAGTGAAAGATCTTGTACTTGGTTTCTTCACCCTCAACGCGGATTTCTGGCCTGTGTTCTGGGTGCTATTCTTTGCAGGCTGTACCTACGCGAATGCAGGCTGGATGCGCTCGATTATGTGTGTCCACATGTGTCCGTATGCACGCTTCCAGTCAGCCATGTTTGATAAAGATACCTTCATCGTTGGCTACGATACAAAACGGGGCGAATCTCGTGGTGCTCGCTCACGTAAAGCAGATCCAAAGGCGCTGGGGTTAGGTGACTGTATCGACTGTAACCTATGTGTGCAGGTATGCCCAACTGGCATCGATATTCGCGATGGTCTGCAATATGAGTGTATTAACTGTGGCGCCTGTATTGATGCCTGTGACAATACTATGGATAGGATGGGCTATGAAAAAGGCCTGATCAGCTATACTACAGAGCATCGTTTATCAGGCAAAAATACTAAAGTCATGCGCCCTAAACTACTTGGCTATGGCGCAGTATTGCTAATCATGATAGGCCTGTTCTTCGCTCAAGTCGCGGCCGTTGATCCAGCCGGCCTTAGCGTACTGCGTGATCGTAATCAGTTATTCCGCATGAACAGCTCCGGCGAAGTGGAAAATACTTACACTTTGAAAATCATCAACAAAACTCAACAAAACCAAGAATATAAATTGGATGTGTTAGGGCTCACTGATGTTTCTTGGTACGGCAAACAAACCGTCAACGTTGCACCGGGCGAAGTGTACAATCTGCCAATGAGCTTAGGTGTCAATCCAGATAATCTCCGCTCTCCTGTTGCGACAATTCAGTTTATACTGTCCGATAGCGAAGACTTTACGATTGAAGTAGAAAGCCGCTTTATTAAAAAGCTTTAGCGGCTACCTCTACCTAAAATATGGAAAAGGGCTCAGCAATGAGCCTTTCTGAAAAATATAAACATTTAAAATTCAATAACTTAAAAAACAGCTTCCCACATATTGACCACAAAATATGAACCAAAGTAATCAAACACCTACAGTATCTTTCTTAATACAAGAAATTGACAAAAGTATTAAAGTTCTCAAACCCAAAGTGAAAAAACAAAAAAATCGTGCCAGCTTATTTACAGGCCTTTCAGTCGCTTTGGGGGCACTCGTAACCCTGACCCTAGGCATTGATGCCACTGGCTGGGAAGCGACCCAAAAAAACAGCGCGTTGATACTTGGAGCACTATTAACAATCGTAAATGGATGGACAGCTGTTTTTGATCACAAAAAGCTATGGATAAGACAAAAATCTACTCTACTCGACCTTTATCACCTCAAAAATCAAGTTAACTATATTGTAGCGACAAGCGGACAAG
The DNA here is from genome assembly GCF_000967495.1 of Vibrio neptunius. Lineage (GTDB taxonomy): Bacteria > Pseudomonadota > Gammaproteobacteria > Enterobacterales > Vibrionaceae > Vibrio > Vibrio neptunius. Next base: position 18,657 of record NZ_JXXU01000002.1, read on the forward strand.
CGGAAAGTGAAGCAGTTGACGAAATATTCGAGCAATATCAGGACATCTGGGAGCGAGATGGTAATGAGTGGAGAAGCATCATCTATAAAACAGCCTCAAAAAAACAACCAGAAATGCCAAATGTAAAGGATCAACAATAGGGATATGTAAATGCATTTACCAAATTTAAAGATTAGTAAGCTAGCAATTCACCAAATTTTTCAACGTGATGTTGATGGCAATAAAATTTCCCCAAGAAAAAGTACAGACCTGATCCGGTTTGACGCTAATGCAAAAGAAACTTTTAGACAAAGGGTTATTGGTGCACTTGGCAGCAAATCTAAAGCTGTAAATATGGTAATTGTAAATCAAGGTGCAAGAGATGTGGCTTCTCTTGTAGAAAAACTCAAAGACGCAGATGAACATCAATTTTTAGATATATCGTACGAAATTGCTGACAAATTAGCTGATGCACAAACTAAGCGACAATTACCCGGAGGAATCGTCGTTGTATTTCAAGGAGTTTTCGGCTCATCGGCCAACGCAAAACAAATCATAGGCATAATGAAAGCGGAAATTCACAGTGCGTACGAGAAGACTGAAGATGAATTGACCAGAGAGATATCTTTAAAATATGTAGAGGAAGCGCTTCTTACGCCATCCACTAAACTCTTTAAGACCGCTGGTTTCGTTGAAATACTCACAAATAATGATGATAACGATGATAACGATGATAACGATGATAACGATAATGCAAGCACAAGCGATCTAAATCGCTCTTGGGAAGTTCATATCTCAGACTCTCAAATATCCCAAACAGATGGAAAAGCAGCAGCGCAGTATTTTTACGCTGACTTCCTTGGTTGCGGGTATCCAGAGTCTAGTGCTCGAATTACTAAAAATTTCTATGACTCAACTTGTCTTTTTATAGATAAATTAGAAGTAAGTGCAGAAAAAAAGAATGACCTCAGAAACGCTCTAGTGTCATACCTTAAGTTAGAGAACAATGAGACGGTCAGTTGCACTGAGTTTGGAGAACGTTACTTCGATGCAGATACACGAGATAACTTTAGCGATTTCCTAGAATCGAAAGGTCTACCTGACTCAGCATTTACTAAAGATACACAGCATATTGCTAGTAAACTTAAGATGCGAAAGCTATCATTCAGCAAGAATATTAAGCTAACAGCTCCTTCAGAATCTTTTAAAGAACTCGTTAAATTTGAAACGGTCGACGACGACGGCCAAGGCAACACTGTAAACTGGACTAAGATTCTAGTTAAAGATCGCATAATCACTCAAGAATGAATCAAACAGACTTCCTGACTCAATGGCACGAAGAAAAGCCTATGTATAGTGCATGGGGGGAATTCGTAACGTCCGAAATCCGTTCACAACTTGAGTCAGAAGGTCATGACCTGTCCTCTTATCTGAAACAGCCAGTTTATCCAAGGGTAAAGAGCGATGAATCACTTATAGACAAAGCATTTTATCGCCCTGAAAAAAGCTATGATGACCCTTACAATGATATCGAAGATAAAGTGGGCGCTCGTTTTGTTGTTCTTCTCTTAGATCAAATTGAGGAAATTTCCCGAATAATTAAAAGCTCTCAAGATTGGATGTTCAAAGAATGCCGTCACTTTGAAAATGAGAGAAATAGAGATCCACTTTTATTTACATATCAATCTGTTCACTATGTTGTCAGAGCATCTCAAACCTTTGAATATAAAGGTATAACCATTTCTAAAGATACACCTTGTGAGATTCAAGTTAGAACATTGCTGCAGCATGCATACGCAGAATTAACCCACGATGCTATATATAAAGCCAAAAGAGTAGTTGAACCCAAAGTTCACCGTACAGTTGCTAAAAGTATGGCCCTTATAGAAACGACTGACGATTTCTTCGCTAACGTAAATAACAGCTTGAATAATGGTGCAATTGAAGAGTTTTGCGTGAAAGACTCTTTAGACAAACTTTACACTCAATTCGTTGGAAGAGAAGCAATGCCAATGCAAAAGTCTGCGTTAGTTGTACTAGACGAGTTTGAAGATTTAGTTGATGAAGAGTTTGCCTCAAAAGTCGAACGCCTATTAATACAAAAACCATTCATTATTGACGCTATTCAAGCAAAAGATACTGATCCTTTTTTCCAGCAAAGCATAGCTATTTTTGTAAGCTGGTTAGTTGTAAAAAAGACCAGTAGATTAAGCACTGGCTGGCCCCTTGATAGAAAAATAATACAAAGTTTAGCTACTGATCTGAGCGTATCACTCGATCATTAAACTCATACTTAATGTATACGCCCTCTAGCCTAGTTAACCTCTCATCCATCTTTTCCATCATAAGACGCAACCACTTCACATCCGTTTTCAGGGTAACGCCAACCCCAACTCCGCTGGATAGGGCGCTGACAACAGCCACTATTAACGTTTGATACTCCTGCATTAGCAGAACTCATTGCGGAAGGTTTCCCATAACCCCATCGCCACAGGTATGGCCGTGCCGATGATACCGCCGTATTGCATTCCTTCCGCCGTGATACTCGCGGTGATCAGTTCAGGGTGACCAGTAGCCAGAGCGACACCTGCACCCAGCAAGGCGATACCCTTTTTCGTGGACGGCTGGTCTAAGTCGATATTCAATGTGTTTTTCAGTAGTGCTTTCATAACAAGTTATTCCTTTTCAAAGTTCGAATGGCATAGGCGGCCAGTACGCCGCCTATGACCGTGATGGTAATTTTCTTGACGTCTGCTTTGCTCATGCCATGGCAACCCCTTCCCGCGCCATGTTGATGCCGTAATAGTTGCCGACTTCCTTACGACTCATCGCATGCAGTAGCTTCGCCATCTGCTCTTGGTTGGTCACATCAACATGCTGGTTGGCCCCAATGCCTGACCACTGACTGACATGTTTGACGTAAAGGTCCGTATCGTTTTCGCTTGGCGGTGCAAAGCGGTGAATCATTTGGGTGAGTGTCTTGTACCCTTGGCGCTCATAACTTCGAAGGATGCGCGCCGCAGCGCGGAAGCCATAAACAGGGTGTGTGAACTCTTCAAATGACTTGTCGATATCAAGGGCGCTTTCCCCCTTCCATTCGGTGCGGTCACCCTCAGATTCGCGGATATTGAGCGGGTTATTATTGCGAACGCCGCGCGGCAGTGATGATCGGTAAGCCATATAGACCAATCCTCCTATAACGATGATTGAGGCAATGACGGTTTTTGAGGCCATATCACTTCATCCGGATTGCTAAAAGTTTGCGGGATATCCCGCAGTGCTTGACGGTATTGGCGATACACCACATCATCCGCCCCCATGTCGGTCACGGTATTGATGAGCGTATCGGCCCCTTTCAGTTTGGCGTCACGAATCGCTCGAACTTCCGTCCAGCGAGTTTCGATCACCAGTTGGTTTTCTGTAACGCCTTGAGTAATCATTTCCATACTTATCGACTCCAATGCACAGCATTTTTGTTGTAAAGGTTGGCAGGTGGTCGGCCACGGTTCGAAGCGTATTCACCATGAAGATAAAAGGCACGGGTTGCACCTGCGTAATAGCGGGTATCCATTTTCAGTGTTAAACGGGCGGTGCCTCGGTCATACCCTTGCCCAATGTCACGCAAGCTAATAGGAATGCGATGGCCTTCCATATCCCGAGTGATATGCACTTCTCGGTTACCGCTCGGCTGAGAGATAAAAAGACAGAGACCACCCACTTCAGTGGTCTTTTTCACCTCCAGAAAGCCGGATACCGAGTCCAGAGAGCTTGATCCTGTAAACACAAAATGGTCCACATAGTTGCTGCTGTTCATTCCTCGGTGAGTTTGATAAAACTCCACTTTGAACGTGTCCGAATGAATCCCAAAACCACCACTGGCGACAAACTCAATCAGGTTGAAATAACTGACCGGAAGCGTTGGGTCCTTCACATTGGGATAGGCAGGGTCTTTGTTGGCGCCTGCTTGGTAGCCTCCATCCGCAACATAGTGTTGAATGTCGTAAACGTATTTATCGCCGACTCGATACACATTGTGCCCATTAATCACCTGCATAAATGGTGCGGTCGCTTGATTCACTCGGCTTTCATAACTGGCCACTTTCTCTGCAAAGCCTCGCTCATGCTCTTCGAACTGACGATCGAACTGCGTTTGCATGGCACTGATTGCACCGCCTTTTATCGCATCCAGTAGGCTTCGCCCTTCTGTTACTAACTGGCCGATGGCGGCAAAATTGCTGTCACTCATAAAGTATTTTCTCTCTGTTCATCGGTACTTGAACCCAGTGCGAGGCGCTGAAGCGACACCAGCGCGGCACTCAATGCCACCTGATTGCTGTATACACCGCGCATCATTTCCAATGCGTCGACCTGCTCAGGTTGCAAGTTGTTAAGGTGTTCCGTCAGCGGGTCAATGGCTTTCACCCGCCTTGGCATAAAGCTGCTAATTGTGCACCTCCAACACGGCCAGCTTGAGAGGGCCGCTTCCATTGTTAAACGCCCAGAGTTCAGCGCCCCCTGTCAATGTCATTCCCGCAGGGTTTTGCCTATCACCCATCACAGACAGCCCATTGACCGACGAGACATCCTGACCGCCCAACATGGCTTCACACTCATTCGCACTGATGTTCTGAATGATGATTTCTCGCCGACTGGCTGAGGCTTGGCAAAGACGCACCCGCTTGCCTTGGTCAATGGTGAGGTGCGCGGGCGTGGTAAAGCTCTGCGCGCTGACTTCACGGGTATCGACCACCGAACGCACCTCAGTGACCGCCATGGCGTCTGCCACTTTGAGGTTCACTGGCGGCGTAGTTTCAATGTCGTGCTCAGTTAACTGGTACACGACGTTGATTGGTGTCGTGCGCGGATTACTCAGCTCCAGCTCGTTAAACTCTTGAATATTGAGTCGGTCGCCTGCATCGATACGGGTACGCTCGCGGTTATCGCTCTGCACATAGAAATGGTCTTGCGCTTCACGAACGATAAGCCAGCGATAGCGAGTCACGCTGATACGTTTTATTTCGCCTGGCTGTAAAATCATGCGCTCCCCCTGACTGCAACGGCGATACCGCCAATGGTCATGACAATCAGGACGCCATAAACGATTTTGGTCATTTCTGGCGCGTTGCCTGTCTGCTCATGCGCTTTGGCTTTATCCGCCATCGCGATAGCGGTTCGGGCGTTTTCACTCGATTTCGCCGCCATGCTTTTTACTGCATCAATGGCCCCCTTAGACGTGTTTTCCATCTTGTCGAGGGATTCTCGGCTTATGCTCATGGCGTTTTTCATGGACTCCTCACCAAAGGAAAACGACTTGCTGAGTGACTCCCCGCCCATTTTGAGCGCTTCGTGCACCGCGTTCTCATTGGACTTGAGCGCGTCTCGGCCAAAGTCCAAAGAAGACTCCGCCATGTTAGAGGCGGCTTTCACCGCACCATGGTCAGTGGCGGTGACGTTGACCGTCGAGCCATTGACCCCACTCAGTAACACCCCAAGGTTGTCGCCGCTGACGGCGTTCGTGCCGCTGACGTTGGTGGTCTGAGTGGTATTACTGCTGCTACTGCTGCCGCCTTTACCCATGCGAACCTCCAAGGTCTAACAGATAACGGCGCTCGGTCTGACTCACTTGCTTGTCCAGCTCAAAGCCAAAGCCCGATAAAATGCGCCCCATGCCTTTGCGATACGTGTGATAGGTAATCGACTGATACCCCATCGCTTCGCATCGCTCGATAATGAGCGGCGCGGCCTGATGCAGCCCTTTCCCCGCCATGGCGTTGATGTGGTAAGCGTCACCAGTGACACGCCCCACAAAGCGAAGTAATACCCCTTTTGACTTGATGAGGTACATCGACGCCTGACCGTTTTTGACTCGCTCCACCATTTCGAGCCATTCCGCCTTGGCACTGCCCGAACCATTGAACGCGGGTTTCAGTGCGTTTAGGTGGTAAGCCAAGTCTTTACGCTTGGCCTCCAGATACGTCATGGTTAGCGCTTGATGAGCCATAACACCGCCCCCGTTCCTAATACCAACCAAGGCAACCAAGACGACGGACCGCCGCCAAAGTTAATCGCCCCGTTGCGAATGCCACCTATTGAGGTGCGCGCCGTAGCGGTGGCAGGCCCTGCCATTCCACCGCTTGCGTTAATCGGCATCTGACCGCTGTTTGTCAGACCACCACCAAAAGTTGGGATCATTTAGCCCCCTGTAACGCTTGATAAGCCAGATAACCACCGCCCGCTAGCGCGCCCAGTTTGAGGAGTTTGGTCGCGCCAGAGCCCGACCAAAAACCCGCACCAAACCCAACGCCACCCGCAGCCAAAGGAATAAGTACAGCTAATGGCATTACTCCCCCTTAACGGCTCTTAGCCAATATCAACAGGCCACCCACCACCGTGAGGCCAAGAAGACCGCCACCCACATAGAGCAGGGTTTTATCCGGCCTTGTCTCTTGCTGTGGTGTGGTCTTGGTATTGCCATAGTTATCCGCTTCCTGTGACACCTGCTTTTGCGTATTTGGGTTCACGGTCTGCGTGGGTGTCGTCGCGTGAGTCACGAGGTTGCCGAACCCTTCTCCCACCGAATCCAGCATGCCGCTGCCAAAGTTGCTCAGGTCATCGAAAAATGACATATCACCCCCTGTTTACTCTTGGCCAACAAGGTCCGGACGCACCACTTTCACTGATTCGACAATGATTGGAATTGAGCCGCAGGGCTCCGAAGTCTTGACCGTGAATTTGAGCTCATGCTGATGCACGGTTGGCATAAGCTCATCGAGGTAGTAGCCGCGTACAATCGGGTCAAAATGGAAATAGCCCGACTGCCAAAAACGGCGGTTTCGCTTGGCGCGCATCGTATCGACGGCCTTGGTCGATTCGTACTCACGGATGTAGTCGCGTGAGACTTCCAAGGTGTGGATTTTGTCGCTGACAAAGTGCATGCGGCGAACGTGCAACAGCGGGCCAGAATTCAAATCCAAGAATTCGTTTTCCGTGGCCGTAGCTTGCATGGTTTGCTTTTTGATTTGCGGCACCACCACACGCGCTGGCTGCGCGGGCGATACGGAGGCATGACCTTTAAGCTGCACATCGGGAGCACCATTAGCCGCAGGGGCAATTTCCACTTCCAGCAGAATGTTGTCGCCTTTCTCTGTCACCAGAGAGGTGTAACGCATGCCGTTTTTGGTTTTGGCCGTGATGTCAGCCAGTGGGATGTGATAGAAACCGTCCGCCGATGGCATGCCTTTGTAGGCTTCCAGCATCTTCATCAGCTTGCCATCAAGCACCACAATTTCATCACCGTTTAGGGTGATGGTGACGCGCGTGATTTGCTCAGGCAGCAGATTGGTTTCAAGGAAAATCTCTTCGTAGGTTGGCCCCGTTGGAATGACCAAAGAGGCTTTCTCATCGTAGCCTGCACCAGTGAAAGAGTTCAGCTTCATTACAGAAATCATTGCACTGCCCCTTAACCGATTTGGTCTTCAACAGCATCAACGTTGTTGGATGCCCAAACCACACCCGCTGCAACCAGAGCCGCAACGCCAGCAATAACCATTAGTTTCTTTGGTGTAAAACCTGCCATGTATAACCTTTAATAAAAAACCGCCCAACATTAGGCGGTCTTCACTAAAGCACTGGATTGCCAATCGATACCTAATACCGATTGTGAATGTATTGGGAATAAATGGGCTTTGGGTCACAAATCACCAGCGTATTGCCCCTTTTTTGAACTGCTTACCATCTTGCAGCAGGTACTCAAGCGGGTTGAGTTGGTCAATATCATTGGCGGGAATGCCTGTCATTTTTTCCAAATAGGTAGCGCTGGCTTTGGTCTTTTGCATCATCACACAGGCTCGCTGACAGTTATCGATGATCGTCTTTGAGACTTCCTGACCACGCTGAAAAAGGTTGATAGTGTGCAAGTTAAACTTACGCCCTAAACGCAATATTTTTCCATGATAGCCCGTGGCCTTGCCTGCGTTCTCGCTGTGCTCGGCCACTTCTTCACAAATGATTTTCAAAGCCTTAGCGTGTTTGCCGTTGCCCTGACTCCATACGACTTTGCAAAAGAGATCGAAGTCTTTGGGTGTGGTTTCATGTGTCGGTTGGTAGGCAATCTTAAAACCCTGCTTGGTCTTGCGTCCGGCCATCAAGGCCGATGCGAACTCTTTGAGGTTGGAATAGCTTCGTACTACTCGCCCTGCCAGCTTACCTGTGTAATCGCCAACAGGGTCAAAAATGGCGACTTGGTCCGTCGCCTTGATAAAGAGCTTTTTGGCGGCAGAGGTTTTACCACTGCCACTCATTCCAACCGCAAACACATGCCCGTTCTTAAGGGCATTATTGGCATTAATCGGCTGCATTTAATTCACCTCCACCGCAGGAGCGAGCAGACCAAGAGACAAAAGCACCTCAACAGGCACCGCTTGCTTTCCCTTTTCCCAACGTGAAAAAGTAGCCTGAGTAACCGGAATCTTATGCTTCTTAATAAAATCAGCCTGTTTTAAGCCAGATTCTTTACGGCAATACTTAAGCAACAATGCTGTCATTGGGTGTGGTCTATTGAGCCTCACTTCGTGCCTCCGTTGCCTCCGGTTCATTTTCTATTTGCTGCACCTCTTTGGCCCTATCAAAATCTTTAAGGGCTTTGATTTGGCTAAAGGAGGTAAAGCCCAATGCACCCGCCGCGACCACAAAAGCAAACTCTTCCTTGTAAGCCGCCAGCCATGGCGGAAGCTCCCCGCCGTATTTCACAAACAAGGGAGCCGCAGCACTTGCTACCCCTTTGGCTTGCTCTTCATCAAAAGCAAAATCTTGGTGAGCGAACTGTTTTAATAACTGTTCGGTTACGCCAAGGGCCATCATGGCGGACGCTTCACCCGCTGCCAGTTTAGCGGCCTCGGCGTCCACTTTGGCCGTGACGGTACTCGGGTCAAAATCTTCCCCGTCCAGCTCTGCCAACAACGCTTTTTCTTCCACTTCGCTATGCACCTCTTCGATGCTTTCCAGTTGTTCGATTTCCATTTGATTTTCCATTTATGCCACCGCTTTTAAGACTTTAAACACACCACCAAACACGAGCCCAATCATTGCCCCCGTACCGACACATTGAGCAGTGCTGATTGGCTTTGATTGGGTTTCGGATTGACTTTCCTGATTGGGATTCGATTCCCTTTGATTCACTACCGGAGCCACCTCCGGTTTTGGCGCGGCTAACGCCTCGATTTCTGCTTCCACTTCTTCCAGTGATTTATAAGCGTTCATTTCCGCTTGCATGGCTGCACCCGTTCGGGTATCCGGCCCACATTGACAGCGGCCATGGACAAAGGCTTTGCGCTTGCCTTTTCCCTGCTTAATGGCTTTGGGTGTTTTGCAGGTATGGCAAACCACATAGCCTAAGATTTCGTTTTCCATTAGTGTCCCTCCTGCTCTAAGGCGCTGAGCCTTGTATTAAAGGCTTTAAATAGCCAAATGGTTTTGGTTAGCCATGGCTTGATAAAGCCAAACCCCATCGGCGGTTTATAGGCTTGCGATTCCGAATCCATTTCGTTTAACAGTCTTGTGGTTTCGGCTTGTAGTGTTTTTTCTTCCATAGTTCTTTCTCGTTTTAATGAATTTGATAGTGCTCTAGGTCACTTAGGCTCTTGTTGCGTAATTCGTGGTATACATCTTCTGGCATCACAGGGGGTAGCTCTTGCTCTAGCTGGCTCTTCCAGTTGGCTTGCTTGAGTTGCCAAGCATTGAAGGCACGTTGATAGCGTTCTTTGGCTTCAAGGCGAATATCATCCAGATATAGATCATCTGTATTCATGCTCCAACCGCGCGCACCCGCTGCCCACTCTAAAAAGTCATTGGCTTTTTGCTCGAAGTCGTCACCCTCAAAACTGATAGAGAATTGATTATCTGAACTGGCGAAAACACCACGACTGTTTAATCGCTCTTTTTCCGCTTGGATTTCGCTATCAAGCTGATTAATGAGTTTGTTTAACTTGACCACCGCGCTGACTTGTCGGGTCTTTTTGTTGATATCGACCGCTTTCTTTGCCTCGGCTTTTTTGGCTTGCTTGCGAGCAATAGCGCGCTTGATTGGGGCTTTCCACTGCTCCAAGCGATAACCGCACTCTTTGATGATTCCAGTCATGTTGTGCACATCGAAACTGGCGAGCGCTTCCCATTGCGGGGCGCGGCTACATCGAGCAATGTTGTAGCGATTGCCTTTAATCATGCCTTGGTCAGCGTTGCCGCCTTTCGCCGCGTAGCCCACCGCCTTAATCAGATAACCCGCTGCCGCCTCTTTGTATTTGATGCGCTCAAGATGCGCCAAACCGTGACCCCATAGACGCTCAATACGTTTCGCCCATGCTTGGAAATGTTCAGGCTCCACTTGCCAGTTCAATAGGATGTGTACGTGAGGGTTTGGTTGCCCGTGCTCATTAGTCGGACACTCAGCGACCCAGATATAGTGAAAATCCGCTTTAGCACGAGCGGGACCCACTAGCTCTACCTTGCTTTTTCGCCCCATCAGTGGCGCGGCTTTGTAGTGACCCGCCACCTTGACCTCATCCCCCTCAAAGGCAAGATTTGTCTGACCAGACAGGAGGCTTTGCTTGTAGCTAAAGCCACGGTGATACATACGCTTTGCCGCATCCAGAAAACGCGACACCTCGTTGCCAATCGTGATTTGCAGCGGGGAATACGCGGCCATATCGTCCGACAGTGGTGAGAACTCGCAGCCCTCCGAGGTTAAGTGGACATTTGAATCAGTAGCAAACAGCTTAGCGCGCTGAAAGTCATCAAACGTGAGGGTCAAAAAAGTGGTGAAACCACCTCGACATGCTGCCACGTAAGCGCCTGATTCAAATATCTTCTTAACAGCATTCTGATTGAGTTGATGAGTGTAACGCTCGCCCGTTTTAGCCTCGGGCGCATCACTTGGGCTTGGGTGGTAAGTCACTTGCAATTTGACTTGCTTTGACCACTCGCGTTTGAGCAGGTAAGCACGGCTCATGCCCTTACTTGGCAGGTAATCCAAGCGCTTGCGCTCAGCATCACGCACCCATCCGGTCGGTATGGTGCTTTGTTCAACTCCATAGACTTGCGGATCAACGTAAAAGCTTTTTGTCTTGGTGCGTGGTTTGAGGCGGCGTGAGCGGGTAATAAAGCGCTCTATGTGCTTGCGGTTTCCATGTCGGACTTTGCCGCCCTTTGACAAGCCTAGTGTCTCCACGGCTCCGCCGTGCGCTCCGCGCCTAGGGTTGGTGAAATATTCAGGAGTAATTAAAGTCAGCTTCCCATCCTGAACCAACTGCCAAATTTCCGCAGATTCTTTGGTGTTGTGAAAGTGAACTTGCTCCGCCGCACGAACTTTATTTAACTCACTTTCTAACCAATCCGTTTTTTGAGTACTAAAAAAACCGCTCTCGATAGCGGCTATATTTTTCTCAGTTGTGGTGACGTCTTGCGCTAAAGCGGTCACATAGCCCACATCTTGTGGGCTAAGGATATTAGTAATCTCTCGCTCAGCTTGCGGTTCGTAAAGATGGTTCACGCTAAAAACTCTTTGTGTTTAATGGCTTGAAGTCGTGCGGCTTTCTTAAACTCAGCCTGACCTTTGCGGCTAAAGCGGTAATCTTTTCCGCCCTTTGAGTGTGAGCGGTATCCGTTCGGAAACCACTTTGCCTTGATGTCATTTAGGGTTTTAAGTCCTTGTTCGGTTGGCATAAGTCCCCCTACTCAAAGGCACACTCAGGGTGATAAATGCTTACCACGCCAGTCTTTTTATCAAGATTGCGTTGACGCTGTTGTCGTATTGCAAGTCTCAGTTTTCCTGACTGCATCTTGTATGTGAGTTCCATTGGGTTATTAACAAGAGCGCCGTACTTTGCTGACCGTAGGTTGCTGCCAATCAACCGAATGACATCGCCAGCACGTTTACGACCTAACTCTGATTCAAGGATTGAGATGTCAACCTGCACACCCACGATAGAGAATGCTGTCATCGCACTTTTTATGCTCGCAGTGAAATTGCGAAACTCTTCTGATGTCTTCATCATCGCCCCCCTACATCGCCGCTTTCCAGTCTTGGTACTTAGCGGCTTGCTCTTCCGCCAACTGATCAATGGCTCGCATATTGATGAGTACTCGGCGCGCATCACTTGAGGTTTCACGCTTCAAAAGGGGTAATTGACCGCGTTTAACTTGCATTCGCACAGCCGCAATGGAAAAGCCTGTTAGCTCTGCGTACTTCTCAACTGTGACAAAAGACCCATAAAAACCGTTAACATTATTCATTTCTGTTTGTTTATGACCTAACATGACTTAAATACTCCTAAAAAACAGTTAAAGAACCATAAAATGGTTCCCAAAGGTTCTATCCAATTTAAACACAAGACGAATGGTTTTCAAAGGTTCTTAAGGGTAATTTTATGAAAGAGTGGGTAATGAGCGATTTACTAATTGAGCTCGATGGCATGCCAAACACAATCACAGGAATAGGACAAAAAGCACGTAGAAACAATTGGTTAAAAAGGAAAGCCATAGGCCACGCTCGCGCTGTCGAGTACCATATGTCCAACTTTCACCCAGACATACAAAAACAGATAATTGAGAAGCTCGTCACAGACAAGAATGAGCAAAAAAAGCTTTTAGAGAAAGATTGGTCTCTTCCACCCAGCAATGCACACGGCTTAAAACCTCTAAATGAATTCGAAGAGTGGGCAAAGCTACCAGTTTACGATGTACATGCAGCCGCAGGAGCGGGAACTTTGGTTCAATCAGAATTTCAAATCGGCATCTTTAGCCTACCGATAGAGTTATTACATGAATATGGTCTCAAGCCAGATTATAGCTCTGTAATCTTTGTTGATGGGGATTCGATGGAGCCAACGCTGAGCCACAGGGACAGACTACTTGTAGACATAAGAGAGCAGCAGCACCCTGTTGTAAATGGAGTGTATGTAATTCGAATTGACGACGCGGTATACGTTAAGCGCTTACATTGGGACATCGAAAACGGCGTTTATAAGGTCATTTCTGACAACCTCAAATACCCAGCTTTCAACATTAACCACAAGAACGGGCGCAACTTCAAAATCATTGGTAAAGCTGTAGCTCCTGTTATGAAGAAAATCATATGAGCATCAAGAAAGACGGCGAAAAGTGGCTTGTTGATTTAAGACCATCAGGAAGAAACGGCAAGCGCTTCAGGCGTAAGTTTGATAAAAAAGCAGAGGCTTTGGCCTATGAAAAGCACATACTTTCGACGCACCACAATAAAGAGTGGTTAGGGCTACCTGTAGACAAACGCCGCCTTTCTGAACTTATAGATATTTGGTGGATTAAGTCAGGTCAACTTAAACGAACCGCTACCAACTACCGCAAAAAGGTAGAGCTAATCTGCCGTGAGTTAGGCGATCCCACTGTAAACAATATTGATGCTGCTTTAATTAGTAACTGGCAATTGGAGCGCATGACCAGAGGGCATAAGGCAAACACCGTTAGACGCCTAACCTCTTGCTTAAGCAATGTCTTTTCAGTACTGATTGAGACTGGTGACTTTACTGGTGCACATCCACTCAAAGACCTGAAGCAACCTGCGCCCGAAAAGTCAGAAATGACTTACTTAACCCTCAAGCAAACACAAGATCTTTTGGACTACCTTAAAAATGATTGGGAACTGTTAAAAATCGTAGAAATTAGCTTAGCTACTGGTTCGCGATGGAGAGAAACGATCACACTAAAATCAAGTAACCTTAGCCCTTATCGCATCCGATTTACTAACACCAAAACAGGTAAACCAAGAACCGTCCCAATTAGCAAGCAGCTATATGATGATATTTATCCTGAGAGCGGCGGTAATCTGTTTAGTGAAGACCCTCAGGTAAGATTAGGTAAGATATTTACCAAGCTAGGTTTTGATTTACCTAAAGGGCAAAAGGTGCATGTACTGCGTCACACATTTGCAAGTCACTTTGTAATGAATGGCGGAGATATTTTAACGCTTAAGGAAATACTCGGACATGCTAGTATTAATCAAACGATGACATACGCGCATTTGGCTCCTGACCACTTAATTGATGCGGTTAAACTCAACCCATTAAACAAGTTGAGAGATCCACAAAATGACCACACTTATGACCCTGAGCGACCAATAGCCATATAATACCAGATGCTAAGTGATTGTATTTAAAAGCAATGAACTACAATCACCCACACTAAACAACCTAAGGAAAGCTCAGCAATGAGCCCTTTTTATTTATGATACAACAAGCCTTTAACTTTGATGCTCTGACACCCGACTTTATGTGGTACGCCTTGGAAAGCATTGGCGTTCGCGCCGAATCCGGCTTTCTACCACTCAACAGCTATGAAAACCGTGTTTATCAGTTTACCGATGAAGAGCGTCAACGTTATGTGGTGAAGTTCTATCGCCCCGAGCGCTGGAGTTCAGAACAGATACAAGAAGAGCACGACTTTACTCTGGAGCTGATTGAGTCTGACATCCCGGTTGCCCCTCCGATAAAAATCCAAGGGCAAACTCTGCATCAATATCAGGGCTATCTGTTTGCACTGTTTGCCAGTGTTGGCGGACGCCAGTTTGAAGTGGATAACCTCGAACAATTGGAAGGCGTAGGTCGTTTCCTTGGTCGAATCCATAAAGTCGGTGCTCGAATGGCCTTTAAGCACAGACCTACCATCAGCCTCGAAGAATACCTGCATCAACCGCGTAAGATTCTGGAACAATCACAGTTTATTCCATTTCATCTAGAGAATGCCTTCTTCAATGACTTAGACTTGTTGATTCAATCGCTGCAACAACAATGGGATGACTCAGCCAACATCATTCGTCTTCACGGTGATTGCCACCCAGGCAACATTCTCTGGCGTGATGGCCCTATGTTTGTCGATCTTGATGACTCTCGCAATGGGCCCGCGGTACAAGACCTGTGGATGATGCTCAATGGCGAGCGAGCTGATAAATTGATGCAGTTGGATATCCTGCTTGAGGCGTATCAGGAATTTAACGACTTTAATACTAACGAATTGAAACTAATTGAACCTTTACGCGGTCTACGTATGGTGCACTATATGGCATGGTTGGCAAAAAGATGGCAGGATCCTGCTTTTCCTATCGCCTTCCCATGGTTTGACGATCCTAAATACTGGGAAAGCCAGGTATTAGCTTTCAAAGAACAAATTTCGGCATTGAGTGAGCCACCACTCTCACTGATGCCTCAGTGGTAAGAAGCCAAAATGACAAACATGGAGTCAATAATGAAAAAGCTGTTTGCACTTGTCGCAACTGTTATGTTGAGCCTTTCTGCTCACGCCGCTCAATTCAAAGAAGGTGAACATTATCAAGTTCTTGATATTCCTTCAGCTTCTCTCAGCAAGGCTTCACAAAAGCCAACGGTAACCGAGTTTTTCTCTTTCTACTGCCCACACTGTAATACGTTTGAGCCCATCATCGAACAGCTAAAAGCTCAACTTCCAGAAGGGGCTAAATTCCAGAAAAATCACGTTTCCTTCATGGGTGGTAGCATGGGTGAGTCGATGAGCAAAGCTTACGCGACCATGGTAGCGCTAAAAGTGGAAGACAAAATGGTGCCAGTCATGTTTAACCGTATTCATAACATGCGTAAGCCACCAAAAAATGATGAAGAATTACGTCAAATCTTCCTAGACGAAGGCATTGATGCGAAAAAATTTGACTCGGCATTCAAAGGGTTTGCCGTTGACTCTATGGTGCGCCGCTTCGACAAGCAGTTTAAAGACAGCGGCCTATCTGGCGTACCAGCAGTTGTCGTAAACAATAAGTACCTTGTTCAGGCACAAAGTATCAAAACCATTGACGAATATTTCGATCTGGTTAACTTCCTACTAACTCAAAAGTAATGAAGTTGATTACGCAAAAAAGGGAGCATTAGCTCCCTTTTTGTTATTTGATGGGTTTACTTGTTATCTTGATGAATCTCTTTTAGCAGTTCATCTTTGTCCTTCCATACGCCGCCCAACCATTGCTGAAACTGGCGTTTAAACGGCTTGTCATTGAAGTAATCTCCACGTACGCTTTCGTCCACAGGCATCACCTTGGTGCGCACAACAATCTTAGTCATGCGCCCCATCAAAATATCGCGAAACGGCTTATCGGTGTTTTCCGGGTAGGCTAAAGTGACATCAATGATGTTTTCGAACTGATCGCCCATTGCCGCCAAAGTATAAGCCATCCCCCCTGTTTTAGGCTGTAACAAATGCTGATAGCCCGCTTTGCTCTTTTTCTGCTTCTGCTGGGTAAAACGTGTGCCTTCCACATAATTCACCACAGTCGTCGGGGTGTGCCTGAACTTAGCGCAAGATCGACGGGTAGTTTCCAAGTCTTGACCACGCTTTTCTGGGTGGCGAAGCAAATACTCTCGCGAATAACGGCGCATAAACGGCATATCGAGCGCCCAACAAGCCATACCTATAAATGGAACGTAGAATAGTTGTTGCTTTAGAAAGAACTTTGGCATTGGAATGCGGTCTTTGAATACACAGCATAACACCACGATATCCGTCCAACTGAGGTGATTGCTGATCAGCAGATACCAACCATCCTTTGTCAGACTTTCACCACCTTCAATGTCCCACTCGACACGATTAAACAAAGAAAGAATAGCTGAATTAATGGTTGCCCACAGCCACATCATCCAGTTGGCCATTGCTGTACATTTTGCCTGCAATTTACTTGTTGGTAACACGACTTTAATCAAAGCAATGATACAAATGGCGACCGAGCAAAAAGCTGAGTTAAGGATGACTAGAGTCACATTCAGTACAAGGAGTAGGTATGCAAACATAACGCTTATTAATGAGATCCAAGATAGAATTTACAACGTTTCATTTATGAATAATAAAACAGCGTGTAATTATACAATTCCTTAACCACATTGGAATCACTCTGACGATGGTCAGATTAGTTCGACGACCACTGCCACTTACAAAGTGCAACGGTTCATAACAAGGAGAACCCTCAATGAAAGCCAAATTCTCTCTAGCTGTCCTGTCGCTGGTTGCTCTTCCAACCATGGCACAGCTATCAGAACAAGCAGGATTTAGTGGTGAAGTGTCACTCAGTGCTGGATTTGCCTCTAGCACTTCCAACTTTAATACCGATGGCGATAAAACCATTAGTAATGTCAATCAAACCGCATCTTCAGATAGTGGTTCTCTAGTTCTGCCCCTTGGTAGCCTAGCCTATACCTTTGGTGCAAACCTAGATAAACAGTTTTACGTAGGTATGGCTCGTGAAGACATTGCTGTAGGTACTCTAGCTTTAGAGCTGGGCTACAAGCAGCAGCTTTCATCGGGCATGGTGATTGATGCCTCGTTCCTTCCAACCATTATGTCAGGCGAAACGTGGTCTGATCCATTTTTGACGGGTCAAGAGCGCCAAACCACAGACGAAACAGGCAACGCATTCCGTCTTAAGTTCAGCAATATTATGGGGACCAACTTCAGCTTGGATACTGCGTACGCTACCAGTGACATAGACAATGAGAAGTCTGGAGCCAGTGACAGTTCTCTAACAACCGCAGAGAGGAGAACCTTACAACGTGACGCTTCATCGATCTACTTAAAAGGGGATTATCGCCTGCCGCTGACTCGCACGTCGTTCCTACAACCCTCACTAACCTACATCAAAACCGATGCCGATGGTGATGCCAACTCACTCGATTCAGTTGGTGGTGAGCTAAGTTACTTTAAGATCGTGAACCGTCACCAGTTCGCACTGACTGCTGGGTACACCAACCGCTCTTACGATGCGTCTAACCCGATTTACGGCAAAACACGTGACGAAGATGAACTGAGCTTGTTCGCTGCATACGAATACCAAGAGTTCATGGGCTGGCAAGACTGGTCATTGGTTTCGTTTGCTGGTTACTCAAAAACAGATGCCAACATCGACTTCTACGATGAAGACCAATACTTGTTCTCTGTTGGTATGAACTACCAATTCTAGGTAAAGACTGAGCCCGCCTCATTACGCGGGCTTTCTTTACACTGACTGAGCCGTCAATTGCTTGAGTAAACGATCCATTGCTCGATACCCCAAAGCTTCAGCAAGATGATGACGATCTATTTGTGGCTTACCGTCTAAATCCGCAATGGTGCGCGCAACCTTAATAATTCGGTGGTAAGCTCGAATGGATAACCCGAGCTGGTGCAAAGCACTTTCCAAAAACTGCGCATCTTCTTTTTTCAGTGGGCAGTACTCCTCGATTTCTCGACTACCCAACAGCGCATTGACCTTATTGGAACGCGCCAACATACACACTCTAGCACTAACAACCCTTTGCTTAACGACCTCTGTGGGCTCACCACGATCACCACCTTCCGCTAGGGTACCTTTGGGCAATGCTGGGATCTCTAGCGACATATCAAAACGATCGAGCAAAGGGCCAGATAATCGACCCAAATAACGTAAAATCGTTTGCGGATTTACTCTCGATTGATTGCCTTCGTAGTAACCCGTAGGACTAGGGTTAAGAGCGCCCACCAGTTGAAAACGTGCTGGAAAACGAGTTTTACCCTGAGCCCGAGAGATAATGATTTCGCCAGACTCCAGTGGTTCGCGCAGCGAGTCAAGCACCTTACGTTCAAACTCTGGCATTTCATCAAGAAACAACAATCCATTGTGCGCCAACGAAATTTCTCCTGGCCTTGGAATCGTACCGCCACCCACTAAAGCGGCCATCGAGCTCGAATGGTGTGGCGCACGAAAAGGGCGTTGTTTCCAATTCAGAGCATTGATTTCCTGCTGAGTCAGTGACGCAACAGACGCGGTTTCCATAGCTTCCTCGTCACTCATTTCCGGCAACAAATCGCACAAGCGCGAGGCAAGCATAGTTTTCCCTGTTCCGGGTGGACCTAAAAATAGCAAATTGTGGTTTCCTGCTGCAGCAATCTCCAAAGCTCGCTTGCCTTGCTGCTGGCCAATGATATCTTGTAAATCACGTCCATTATTCATCGTTAGATTTACCATTGGCGTTTGATGTAGGCTCAGTTTTTTTTGACCGTAAAGATCGGCACACACTTCCAGTAAGCTTTGAGCAGATTTATGCTGTTCTTCACCAACTAAGGCGGCTTGATCCCCGTTGCTATTCGGCACGATCAAGCTTCGCTGTGCTTTATTGGCTGCAAGCGCTGCAGGCAATACCCCTTTCACTCCTCGCAGCTCACCCGACAAAGCCAGTTCACCAACAAATTCTTTTGCCGCCAAGCCGTTGACTGGAATTTGCTCTGAAGCGGCGAGAATACCAAGTGCAATGGGTAGGTCAAAACGTCCTCCTTCCTTGGGCAAGTCTGCAGGCGCAAGATTGACCGTGATTCGCTTAGCTGGAAACTCAAAGCGAGAATTGATGATTGCACTGCGTACTCTATCGCGTGATTCTTTGACAGTAGTTTCTGGTAACCCCACCAGAGTAAACCCAGGCATTCCATTGCTGATATGCACTTCTACCGTCACAGGTGGAGCTTCGACCCCCACAGATGCGCGACTGTAAATAATGGCTAGACCCATAACTTTCCCTACACTCTCTGCTATTCATTTATCTGTTTGATAATTTGCACACTTTTCTAACAATCTTGTTATATAGCGTGATGAGATGATGAGAGAATGTGAAAAAAGAATGACTTTTTGCTTGTCATGTAACGGAATTCTATGTTACCACTAATGACGTAGACAAATTCTTACCTTATTACGTAAGCACAACATTAGAAAAGAATATGAATTTCAACGCCCGCATTAACGCACTGATTGTCCTGATTATCGTGGTCATTATTGATTCCGCGCGGGGGCTGGTGGGCGAAAAATAAAACACCAAATTCAAAAAAACCCCCGCACTGAAAAGTCCGGGGGTTTTTTTCAACTTTAGCGCTGAAAATCAGCGACAAAATAAACACTGACTCAGTCAGATAGACAGAAAAATAAAGAGCTCAGCCGCGAGCTGGCAGGAAGAATGGGAGCGCACATGACGTGCACAACAACACAACATTGCTACTTAGGTAGCCAAGGGGGCTTACGATGACAGGAGCTGAATTAGTCGTAGCCGCACTAAAACAACAGGGCATAAAAACCGTATTTGGCTACCCAGGCGGTGCTATCATGCCAATTTATGATGCACTGTATGATGGTGGCGTCGAGCACATCCTTTGCCGTCACGAACAAGGTGCAGCCATGGCCGCTATCGGTATGGCGCGTGCAACTCAGGACGTTGCAGTCTGTATGGCAACATCCGGCCCCGGCGCAACCAACCTTGTAACCGGTTTGGCCGATGCGTTTATGGACTCGATCCCAATGGTGGCGATAACAGGTCAGGTAGCCAGTTCTCACATCGGAACAGACGCTTTCCAGGAAATGGATGTGATAGGAATGTCGCTATCCTGCACCAAGCACAGCTACCTAGTGACTGAGATTGAAGATCTGGCACCCACTTTAGCCGAAGCGTTTGAAGTGGCCAAAACAGGCCGACCAGGGCCAGTGATTGTTGATATCGCTAAAGATGTTCAGTTGGCTCAAGCTCCAGTTAACATTTTACCTCCATTCACTCCACCAACGAATCCCGTCCCTGAAGCAGCAGCCGTTTCTGCCGCTCAGGCGCTTCTTTCACAAAGTACCCGTCCTGTCTTTTATGTTGGTGGTGGTGTTCAACTGGGTAAAGCCACAGACTCCGTTCGCGAATTCTTACGTTTAAACCCAATGCCTTCGGTCAGCACCCTAAAAGGTTTAGGTACTATCGAACGTCACGATCCACATTACCTTGGCATGCTAGGTATGCATGGTACTAAAGCCGCTAACTTAGTCGTGCAAGAATGTGATCTGCTCATTGCTGTTGGTGCGCGATTCGATGACCGAGTGACAGGTAAGCTAGAAACGTTCGCCCCTCACGCTCGCGTTATCCATATCGACATTGATGCTGCTGAGATCAACAAGCTGCGTCACGCCCATGCGCCACTGCGTGGTGATATCAATTCCCTTCTTCCTCAACTCGAACTGACTCAAGACATCACGCCATGGGTCAAGCACAGTGAAAGCCTGCGTAGTGGCTTTAAGTGGCGTTACGACCATCCGGGCGATCTCATTTTTGCTCCGGGCTTGCTCAAGCAGTTGTCCGACATGATGCCTGATAGTTCGATGGTCTCAACCGATGTGGGACAGCATCAGATGTGGGCAGCGCAACATATTCAGCCCCGAGACCCACAGAACTTCATCACATCTGCAGGCTTAGGCACCATGGGCTTTGGCCTTCCTGCCGCTATGGGTGCCGCGGTCGCACGTCCGGATGATCAGTCTATCCTTATTACAGGTGACGGCTCTTTCATGATGAACATTCAGGAACTGGGCACGCTAAAACGTCGCCAGATTCCGGTCAAAATCGTTTTATTGAACAACCAACGTTTAGGCATGGTACGTCAATGGCAATCGCTGTTTTTTGATGGTCGCCACAGTGAAACGATTCTGGATGACAATCCGGACTTCATCACTTTAGCAAGAGCGTTTGATATTCCTGGTAAAACGATCACAACAAAAGAAGAAGTTGAGCCAGCGATTCAGGAAATGCTGGAGAGTGAAACCTCGTACTTGCTGCACGTTTTGATCGACGAAGAAGAAAACGTGTGGCCACTGGTACCGCCAGGTGCTTCTAACAATGACATGCTGGAGAACACTTAAGATGGAAAGATATCTAATCGACATAAAAGCAGACGATAAACCTGTACTGCTGGAGCGTGTTCTTCGTGTTGTTCGCCATCGTGGTTTCATTGTTAGACAAGTTGCAGGTACACAGAATCATGAGAGCAAGATTGCCAGTGTGGAGATCATCGTCGACAGCGATCGTCCGATCTCCTTTCTGACCAATCAGATTGAAAAGCTCTGGGATGTGCGCACAGTTGAGGTAACACAAATCGCTAGTGACGAGCTACCAAATAACAACCTACAACAACAAATTTGTGCATAAAGGAAGGCAATAATGGCTACTACAACAGCGGATTACATTTGGTTTAATGGCAAGCTGGTACCGTGGAAAGAGGCAAATGTTCACGTACTGACTCATGCTATGCACTACGGTACGTCAGTATTTGAAGGTGTGCGCTGCTACAACACTCCTAAAGGGCCAATTATCTTCCGCCATCGTGAGCATGCGAAGCGACTGAAAGATTCAGCCAAAATCTACCGTTTCCCTATCCCTTACTCCGTGGATGAAATCATGGAAGCGACGCGCGAAACACTACGCGAGAACAAACTCGATAGTGCTTATATCCGCCCACTAGGTTTTGTCGGCAATGTTGGCCTCGGGGTGTGTCCCCCGCAGGGCACCGAAATGGACCTTATCATCGCTGCTTTCCCATGGGGATCTTACCTAGGTGAAGAAGCCTTAGAAAAAGGGGTCGATGCGATGATTTCCAGCTGGAACCGCGCGGCGCCAAACACCATTCCAACCGCAGCCAAAGCGGGCGGTAACTACCTTTCTTCATTGCTGGTTGGTGGTGAAGCACGTCGCCATGGCTACGATGAAGGTATTGCATTAAGTGTTGATGGTTATTTGTCTGAAGGCGCAGGTGAGAACATCTTTGTGATTAAAGATGGATTGATCACCACGCCACCAGCAACCAGCGCCATCCTTCCGGGCATCACTCGTGATTCGATCATGACTATTGCTCGTGACAAAGGTTACGAAGTACGCGAAGCAAATATTGCTCGTGAAGCACTCTATCTCGCAGATGAAGTGTTTATGACAGGTACTGCAGCAGAGGTCGTTCCTGTTGCAACCATAGATAAAATTGACGTAGGCAGCGGTAAACGCGGCCCTATTACCAAAGAGCTGCAAGAAGCTTACTTTGGACTATTCAACGGCACCACTAAAGATAAGTGGGGCTGGTTAGATTACGTTTACCCAGCAGACGCGGCAAAATAAAGGAAGTAGTAAGATGCCTAAATACAGATCAGCAACCACCACTCACGGTCGTAACATGGCGGGTGCTCGTGCACTGTGGCGTGCAACTGGCGTAAAAGACGAAGATTTTGGTAAGCCAATCATCGCAGTCGTGAACTCATTCACTCAGTTTGTACCAGGCCACGTTCACCTCAAAGATATGGGCCAACTGGTCGCCGGTGAAATAGAAAAAGCTGGCGGTATCGCCAAAGAATTCAACACTATCGCGGTTGACGACGGTATCGCAATGGGCCACGGCGGCATGCTTTACTCACTGCCATCACGTGAGCTTATCGCTGACTCGGTAGAGTACATGGTGAATGCTCACTGTGCCGATGCCATGGTATGTATCTCCAACTGTGACAAAATCACTCCGGGAATGCTAATGGCGTCAATGCGCCTTAACATTCCTGTGATCTTCGTGTCTGGCGGCCCAATGGAAGCAGGTAAAACCAAGCTTTCTGACCAAATCATCAAGCTTGACCTTGTTGATGCAATGATCCAAGGTGCAGACCCGAAAGTCTCAGACGAGCAAAGTGAACAGATCGAACGCAGCGCGTGTCCGACATGTGGTTCATGTTCAGGTATGTTCACAGCCAACTCTATGAACTGCCTGACTGAAGCGCTTGGTCTTTCTCAGCCAGGTAACGGTTCAATGCTAGCGACACACGCAGACCGCGAAGAGCTATTTATCAATGCAGGTAAACGTATTGTTGAACTGACACGTCGTTACTACGAGCAAGATGACGAATCGGCGCTGCCACGCAATATCGCTACTTTTGATGCATTCGAAAACGCAATGGCGCTGGATATCGCGATGGGCGGCTCAACCAATACCATTCTTCACCTGCTCGCTGCTGCGCAAGAAGGTGAGATTGACTTCGATATGGAAGATATCGACCGCTTATCTCGCAAAGTGCCTCACCTATGTAAAGTGGCGCCATCTACTCAGAAATATCACATGGAAGACGTACACCGCGCGGGTGGTGTTATGGCTATACTCGGTGAGCTAGACCGCGCAGGTTTGCTTCACAATGATGCGTGCACCGTACTCGGCCTTTCAATGAAAGAGCAGCTAGCACAATACGACATCATCCAAACGGAAGATGCCGATGTATTGAAGTTCTTCCGCGCAGGCCCTGCAGGCATTCGTACTACCAAAGCTTTCTCACAAGATTGTCGTTGGGATCGCCTTGATGATGACCGCTCTGATGGTTGTATCCGTTCAATCGATCACGCGTTCTCTCAAGAAGGTGGCCTAGCTGTTCTGTCAGGCAACATCGCTCTTGATGGTTGTATTGTGAAAACAGCTGGCGTTGATGAAAGCATTCATAAATTCACTGGTCCTGCTGTAGTGTTTGAAAGCCAGGAAGATGCCGTTGAAGGCATCTTAGGCGGCAAAGTAAAAGCAGGCGATGTGGTTGTAATCCGCTATGAAGGCCCGAAAGGGGGCCCAGGCATGCAGGAAATGCTTTACCCAACCACTTACCTGAAATCAATGGGGCTTGGTAAAGAGTGTGCATTGCTGACAGATGGCCGCTTCTCTGGCGGTACCTCTGGTCTTTCCATTGGTCACGCTTCACCTGAAGCGGCGAATGGTGGCGCAATTGGTCTGGTGAAACAGGGCGATATGATCGCGATTGATATTCCAAACCGTTCTATTTCTCTAGAAGTCTCAGAGCAGGAACTTGCTGAGCGCCGTGCAAAACAAGACGAACTAGGCTGGAAACCGGTCGATCGTCAACGCGAAGTTTCTTTTGCACTCAAAGCGTATGCAAGTATGGCAACCAGTGCTGACAAAGGGGCGGTACGAGACAAATCTAAGCTAGAGGACTAGCTTATGTCTGATTCTCTCTTTTCAGGGAAAGCTCAACAGACTGGCGCAGACTATCTGCGCCATATCTTAAGAGCCCCGGTTTATGAAGCCGCAACGGTGACGCCTCTGCAGGAGATGCCACGCCTGAGTGAACGAATTGGCAACAAAGTGCAAATCAAGCGCGAAGATCGCCAACCTGTTCATTCATTCAAACTACGTGGTGCCTACAATATGGTTGCCAGTTTGTCTGAAGCGCAAAAAGCAGCTGGCGTGATTGCAGCCTCAGCGGGTAATCATGCCCAAGGCATGGCGCTTTCTGGTACTAAGCTTGGTATCAAAACCACAATTGTGATGCCAAAAACCACACCTGACATTAAAGTCGAAGCGGTTCGTGGTTTTGGCGGTCACGTGGTACTGCACGGCAATAACTTTGATGAAGCCAAAGCCGAAGCAGAGCGTTTATCTGAACAGCATGGCTATACGTTTGTGCCTCCTTTTGATCACCCATTAGTGATCGCGGGCCAAGGCACCATTGGTATGGAGATGCTGCAACAGAATGGTCATCTCGATCATATCTTCGTCCCAGTTGGTGGCGGAGGTTTAGCGGCAGGTGTGGCAGTGCTGGTCAAACAGCTGATGCCAGAAATCAAAGTCATTGCAGTTGAGCCTGAAGATTCAGCGTGTCTTAAAGCCGCTTTAGATGCTGGTGAGCCCGTCGTTCTCGATCAGGTCAGCATGTTTGCTGATGGCGTCGCGGTAAAACGCATCGGTGAAGAAACCTTCCGCCTGTGTCAAAAATACCTTGATGGGCACATTACCGTTTCCAGCGATGAGATTTGCGCCGCAGTCAAAGACATCTTTGAAGATACGCGTGCTATCGCAGAGCCTTCTGGCGCGCTAGCATTAGCTGGTTTGAAGAAGTACGCTGAGCAAAACGAGCTTAAGAACAGCAACCTAGGTACTGTTCTATCGGGTGCAAACACGAACTTCCACGGTCTGCGCTACGTCTCTGAGCGTTGTGAACTGGGTGAAAAACGTGAAGGCCTGCTGGCAGTCACGATTCCAGAACGCCAAGGCGCTTTCTTTGAGTTCTGTAACCTGATTGGCGGCCGAGCGGTCACTGAGTTCAACTACCGCTACAACGATGACGATCTGGCCAACATTTTTGTTGGTGTCCGTCTACAAGGTGGGCAGGAAGAGCTGGAACACATCATTCACGATCTGCGTGAAGGTGGTTACCCTGTGGTCGACTTGTCAGACGACGAAATGGCAAAACTGCACATTCGTTACATGATAGGTGGTAAGCCATCGAAGCAGCTTAAAGAACGCCTATACAGCTTTGAATTCCCAGAGTACCCAGGTGCATTGCTGAAATTCCTCAGCACATTAGGTACACATTGGAACATTAGTCTGTTCAATTATCGCAACCATGGTGCCGACTATGGTCGAGTACTGTGTGGTTTTGAACTGGATGAAGCCGACTTATCGCGCTTTTCCGCCCATTTGCGAGAGCTGGGCTATCAATGCAAAGACGAAACCAACAATCCGTCATATCAGTTTTTCCTTTCTTAATCATCAAAAGGCCAGTCACATGACTGGCTTTTTCTTTTCTGCCCAATGCGACTTCCCACAATGCACTGTATGCATGTATATAATGCTAAAGTTTCATTTTAGTCATAGTAACTTTCAGTCTACACTCAATATCAGTTTTTAAATGTTTGCTACCGCGTAGTGGAGACCATCTATGTTTAACGCACTGATTCTAAACCAAGAAGAAAAACGCACCATCGCCTCTGTAGAACAAATCGACGAAGCACAATTGCCACAAGGCGACGTACTGATCGATGTCGATTACTCATCACTCAACTACAAAGATGGTCTGGCGATCACAGGCAAAGGTAAGATCATCCGCAACTTCCCAATGGTACCGGGCATCGATATGGCAGGCACCGTTGCCCACTCAGATGATGCTCGCTACCAAGTCGGCGATAAAGTCGTGTTAACTGGCTGGGGTGTCGGTGAGAATCACTGGGGGGGTATGGCTCAACGTGCGCGCCTAAAAGCTGACTGGTTGGTACCACTGCCAAAAGGAATCGACAGCAAAAAGGCCATGATGGTCGGCACCGCTGGCTTTACTGCCATGCTGTGTGTTCAAGCGCTGATCGACGCTGGTGTCAAACCTGAGTCAGGTGAAATTCTGGTCACAGGTGCCAGTGGTGGTGTGGGTTCAGTAGCGGTAACGCTACTGGCTAAGCTCGGCTACAAAGTAGCAGCGGTGACTGGCCGCATTGAACAAAATGGTCCTCTCTTAGAAAAACTGGGCGCAAGCCGCATTATTGATCGCGTCGAGTTTGAAGAACCCGCACGTCCGCTGGAAAAACAAGTTTGGGCTGGCGCCGTTGATACCGTGGGCAGCAAAGTACTGGCTAAAGTACTGGCGCAAATGGATTACAACAGCGCAGTAGCTGCTTGTGGTTTGGCTGGTGGCTTTGACCTACCAACAACCGTGATGCCTTTTATTCTGCGTAATGTTCGCCTGCAAGGCATAGACTCAGTGATGTGCCCAACAGAGAAGCGTATCGCCGCTTGGGAAAAACTGGTTGAACTACTGCCTGAAAGCTACTTTGAGCAAGCCTGTACTGAAGTAGCTCTTGCCGATGCACCAAAGTACGCAGAAGACATCACTAACGGTCAAGTAACAGGTCGCGTTGTGATTAAGCTGTAATTCTAAGATTCAAAATAAAAGAGCCAGCATTGCTGGCTCTTTTTGTATCGATAGAAATCGTGTTAATCCAATCCCATGTCTGCGATACGTTTGGCAATCAAGCGACTACACTCTTCTCTCACCACAGATCGCAGCCATTCCTGTGCCGGTGAGTGCTCGCAACGTGCATGCCAGATCATCGAATAATCAAACGGCGTGAACTGGAACGGCAAAGGTTTAACCGCCAAGTCGTAACGCTCTGCAACCAGATAAGCTAAATCCGCTGGCACCGTAATAATCAGCGGCATGGTATCCACAATGGCCAATGCCGCTTCCAGATGATAAGCCCGCAGCACCATTTTTCGTTTTGGCTGATCGACCAGAGCCTGCTCAATTAACGTTTTGACGCCATCACTGATGGCGATCATCGCATGTGGATAGGTAAGGTAATCCTTTAAACTGAGTGATATGTTGGCCAACGGGTGCTGTTTAGATAAAAGGCATAAAACCCCTACACGACCGAGAATTTCACTTTGCAGTGGCTCCACTGGACCAATAGGTCGGCATATGGCTAAATCCGCTCCCTCATACGTCAACTGATCAGCTAATCGGTCATGTTGCAGAGGCAGAAAGTTAATCGACACATTAGGCGCTTCCTGATAAATACGCGGCAAAGCAAAGGGCAGAATAGTCTGCATCGCATAGTCAGTGGTGGCGATATTGAAGGTGTTCTCAAAGCTTTGCGGTTCAGTTTGAATCGGAGACAACACCTGACGCAGCGACTCCAACGGCTCTCCCAGTGCTTTGTCGACCTCGAGCGCTTTTTCGGTTGGAATCAGATGCTGCCCCTGACGTGTAAACAAGGGGTCACCCAGCATATCACGCAGCCGACCTAACACTCGGCTCATCGCAGACTGGCTAAGATTAAGCCGATGTGCTGCTTTACTCACGCTGCATTCTTCGATTAAAACCCGCAACGCCACCAGCAAATTCAGATCACGGCGATAGATGTCTTCTAATTCCACAAATAGCCACTTAAAATGAAGGGTATATTTATTGAATTGTACTCTTTAGATAAAAAAAATCCCGCCTTTCAGCGGGGAAGCCCAAGAAAAATGGGGATAGTGTCGGAATGTAATTGAGCGTAGTTACAATTGAGAATGGTTGTTGGAAGTTCAACCATCAATTTTCTTGCTCTTCAGATGCGCTCGGCCAGCGATGCATCTCGAGCCAAATCCCTACAACCGTCGCAACCATGCCGAGCAAAGGCATAAACGACGATTCTGCTGGTGTACGTAAAACAAGTGCGCAAAAAGAAATAAAGCACAGCACGGAATAGATGGTTAGACGATCTAAAGCTGTCAACATAAGCGCTCCTTGTTTTAAATGTTACCAACTTGTTAAGTAAGTTAAAACAATTTGATCGCTTTGCCAAGGGGTTATTGAATATTTTTTCTTCACCAGTATTATCTACCTCCTATTGAGGTAATAAAGATATGACCATGACAATCAATTCAGAACAGGCGACCCAAACTTTAGAGGCAGAAGGACTGCGCTGCCCAGAGCCCGTGATGATGGTCAGGAAGACAATCCGTAACATGCAAGAGGGTGAGATTCTGCTGGTAAAAGCCGATGACCCATCCACCACACGTGACATTCCGAGCTTCTGCCGCTTTATGGATCACCAGCTAATTGCGGCTCAAACTGAAGAACTGCCTTATCAGTATCTGATCAAGAAAGGAATGGATTAGCGTTAACGCTAAACTCATTGAAATGAAAAACGGCTGCCTGGAGCAGCCGTTTGTTTATTCGTCATATTCAATGGTGTGGACTTCAGATTGTAATTTTCTCAGCTGTTTTCGCATTGCCCGCATTTCTTCATGCATTGGGATAATGTGCGCGACTCGAATCCAGGCCTCAACCGTCAATGCGGTCAACACAAATGAACCTGCAACAATCGGTAGCCACATGTCGGTCAGTACCATTGCCAGTAAACACAGTACCAAGCCGAAAGTGAATAGATAACTCTGACTTTTTGGGGTCATCCCCATATAACGTGTAAGCATAATGTTGCCCTCTCGCTATACTCTAGGTGTTTGAAGAAAAAACAGAATTCTTCTGACCTTGAGTAACATCATTCACACCGTTAAGTTAGCATGACAAGTATGACACTAATATGTCAACGATCACGCCCTTACACGAATTTAGCACAGAGTTTGATCTATCGCATTTCTCCACCAGATATCCGATTTTTACCACACTTTAGCGACATTTCTACAAGAATGCTGCACCTACCGCTAGAGCGATAAATAGCAGAGCGGTCAGCTTACGAATCAGGTTGAGCGGCATTTTATCAGCCGACAATTTACCAATCAAAACCACGGGAACATTGGCTGCCAGCATACCCAACGTAGTACCTATAATCACCAACGTCAGCGCGTCGGCAAACTGAGCCCCTAAGATAGAGGTAGCAATCTGAGTTTTGTCACCAATTTCAGCGATAAAGAACGCAATGAAGCTGGCAACAAACGGTCCTCGGTTAGAAATTTCATCGTCATCATCCAACTTATCTGGGATTAGCACCCAACCCGCCATAGCGAGAAAACTTGCCACCACGACCCACTTAAGCACCTCAGGTGATAAATAGTCGGCCACAACCACGCCTAACCAAGCCGCAAGGGCGTGATTGGCAATAGTAGCGAAGAAAATGGCGGCGATAATCGGTATCGGTTTTCGATAACGACTGGCCAACAGTAAAGACAATAGCTGGGTTTTGTCACCAATTTCGGCTAAAGCGACAGTGGTAATTGAAATAGCTAAAACGCTCACGACATGCTCATTGAGGCAGGGATAATTATTTTAAACCTAAGACAAACCTCGTGCCCCACCCCGGTTCACGATGTTTATCTAAGGTCTTGCTAAACCCATCAGGCGATGAGTCTCGAGCGCCATGGTGATTGTGCACCAATTATGTTGACGAACGAACCAAACAATCAGGCTGATTGTGTTGGTAAGCTACTCCCCAAAGATGGACGCAATTCTATCCAGCTCTATGTCATTTCTCAAGTAACAAAGTGGTCAAAAACTTCCTTTTAGGAAAATTTGGACGAATAAGCCATTAAAAATCCATTAAAGGAGAATTCTGACTAGGAATTAATCAAGATTAGCCCTACTCCCCTACGCAATATCTGGGTATAATTGATTGTTATTTTCATTATATTAATGTGCTGAAAGTGATAGAAATCGCCATGACTACGGCGAACATTTGATCAATAACAGCAACAGAAGAATCGCGCGAACCTGACTTATGCAAAAATACGATATCAAAACCTTCCAGGGAATGATCCTCGCGCTGCAGGATTATTGGGCTCAAAATGGTTGTACCATTGTTCAACCGCTAGATATGGAAGTGGGTGCGGGTACCTCTCACCCAATGACTTGTCTACGAGCGCTTGGCCCAGAGCCAATGTCTACAGCTTACGTACAACCTTCACGTCGTCCGACCGATGGCCGTTACGGTGAAAACCCTAACCGTCTTCAGCACTACTACCAATTCCAAGTAGCGCTAAAACCATCGCCAGACAATATTCAGGAGCTGTACCTAGGTTCTCTAGAAGTACTTGGTGTCGATCCTCTGGTTCACGACATTCGTTTCGTCGAAGATAACTGGGAGAACCCAACATTAGGCGCATGGGGCCTAGGCTGGGAAGTGTGGCTAAACGGCATGGAAGTGACTCAGTTTACTTACTTCCAGCAGGTTGGTGGCCTTGAGTGTAAACCAGTAACCGGTGAGATCACTTACGGTATCGAACGTCTTGCTATGTACATCCAAGAAGTAGACTCGGTTTACGATCTCGTATGGAACATCGCACCAGACGGTAGCAAAGTGACTTACGGTGACATTTTCCACCAGAACGAAGTGGAACAGTCTACGTACAACTTCGAGCACGCAGACGTCGATTTCCTATTCACTTTCTTCGACCAATGTGAAAAAGAAACCAAAGAGCTACTTGAGCTTGAGAAGCCACTGCCGCTTCCAGCTTACGAGCGCATTCTAAAAGCGGGCCACGCATTTAACATCCTTGATGCGCGCAAAGCTATCTCTGTAACAGAGCGCCAACGTTACATCCTTCGTATCCGCAACCTGACTAAGTCTGTTGCTGAAGCGTACTACGCATCACGTGAAGCGCTTGGCTTCCCAATGTGCCGTAAGGAAGAGGAGAAGTAATCATGGCAAAAGAATTTCTAATTGAACTGGGTACTGAAGAGCTACCACCAACGCAGCTTCGTACTCTAGCGGAAGCATTCGCAGCAAACTTCGAAGCTGAGTTAAAAAGTGCAGACTTAGCACATGAAGGCGTGAAGTGGTACGCCGCTCCTCGTCGTCTAGCACTTAAGGTTGCAGGTCTTGCTGATGGCCAAGCTGACAAAGTGGTTGAAAAGCGTGGCCCTGCAGTTTCAGTAGCATTCGATGCTGATGGTAACGCGACTAAAGCCGCTCAAGGTTGGGCGCGTGGTAACGGCATCACGGTAGAGCAAGCTGACCGCCTAGTGACAGACAAAGGCGAATGGCTTCTTTTCAAACAAGAAGTAAAAGGCCAAGCGACGTCTGAAATCGTTGTCGACCTAGCAGCTAAAGCGCTGGGTAACCTGCCTATCGCTAAGCCAATGCGTTGGGGTAACAAAACAACTCAGTTTATCCGCCCAGTTAAAACGCTAACCATGCTTATGGGCTCAGATCTTATCGAAGGTGAAATCCTTGGCGTAGCATCAGATCGCACTATCCGTGGTCACCGCTTCATGGGTGAGCAAGAGTTCACTATCGAATCTGCAGAGCAATACCCTTCGATCCTAGAAGAGCGCGGTAAAGTGATGGCAGATTACGAAGCACGTAAAGCTATCATCCTTGCTGACTCGCAAAAAGCAGCAGCTGCCGTTGGCGGTGTTGCTGATCTCGAAGATGACCTAGTTGAAGAAGTGACTTCTTTGGTTGAATGGCCAGTGGTACTGACGGCGAAGTTCGAAGAAGAGTTCCTAAAGGTGCCTTCTGAAGCGCTGGTTTACACCATGAAAGGTGACCAGAAGTACTTCCCAGTGTATGACGAAAACAAGAAGCTACTACCAAACTTCATCTTTGTTTCTAACATCGAATCGAAAGAGCCTCGATATGTTATCGAAGGTAACGAGAAGGTAGTACGTCCACGTCTAGCGGATGCTGAGTTCTTCTTTAACACTGACCGTAAGCGTCCTCTTATCGACCGCCTGCCAGAACTAGAGCAAGCGATCTTCCAGAAGCAGCTTGGTACTATCAAAGACAAGACAGACCGCATCACAGAGCTTGCTGGCTACATCGCTGAGCAAATCGACGCTGACGTTGAGAAATCTAAGCGCGCAGGCCTACTGGCTAAGTGTGACCTAATGACATCTATGGTATTCGAATTTACCGATACTCAAGGTGTAATGGGTATGCACTATGCGACTCACGATGGTGAAGACGAGCAAGTTGCACTGGCACTTTACGAGCAGTACATGCCTCGTTTCGCTGGTGACGAACTGCCAAGCACTGGTATTTCATCTGCTGTCGCAATGGCTGACAAGCTAGATACGATTGTTGGTATCTTCGGTATTGGTCAAGCACCTAAGGGTTCTGACCCATTCGCACTTCGCCGCGCCTCTCTAGGTGTACTGCGTATCATCGTTGAAAACGGCTACAACCTAGACCTCACAGACCTAATCGCGAAAGCAAAATCTCTGTTTGGTGACCGTTTGACCAACGACAGCGTAGAAGCTGATGTTATCGACTTTATGCTAGGTCGTTTCCGCGCATGGTATCAAGATGCAGGTTTCAGCGTGGATATCATCCAAGCGGTACTGGCGAATCGTCCAACTAAGCCAGCTGACTTTGACCAACGTGTTAAAGCGGTTTCTCACTTCCGTGAACTGGAAGCGGCAGAAGCTCTGGCTGCGGCAAACAAGCGTGTAGGCAACATCCTAGCCAAGTTCGATGGTGAGCTAGCAGCAGACATCGATCTATCGCTGCTACAAGAAGACGCAGAGAAAGCACTAGCAGAAAGCGTTGAAGTAATGACAGAAGCGCTAGAGCCAGCGTTCGCAACGGGTAACTACCAACAAGCGCTAAGCAAGCTTGCAGACCTGCGTGAGCCAGTAGATGCTTTCTTCGATAACGTCATGGTAATGGCAGACGACGAAGCGCTGAAGAAAAACCGTCTAACGCTACTGAATAACCTGCGTAACCTATTCCTACAGATCGCGGATATTTCACTTCTACAGAAGTAATATTTCGAACAATATAGGTTCTACAAAGCCCAACTCCTCGGAGTTGGGCTTTGTTTTTATCAGTGACGGAATTTTGTGCTTTGCCTCGTAACCACATTAAGGTATGTTCAGGGATTATCCGATTATCCTTAGACTACTACGCTCAAGGTGAGTCTTGGAATGACTAGCTTCGACTAGTCACTATGACATGCAAAGCAATCACAATGAATTAGGTATAACTACAAATGCAATTCTCTAAGTTTGGTGAAAAATTCAATCAGTATTCCGGTATCACGCGTTTAATGGATGACTTAAACGACGGCCTGCGCACGCCAGGTGCGATCATGCTCGGAGGTGGTAACCCAGCCGCTATTCCAGCCATGCTCGAATACTTTCGCCAAGCCAGTGAGGGGATGCTCGCCAACGGGGACCTCGTGGCCGCCATGGCCAACTATGATGGCCCGCAAGGCAAAGACGCGTTTGTAAAAGCTCTGGCCAAGTTATTAAAAGACACTTATGGCTGGAACATATCAGAAAAAAACATCAGCTTGACCAACGGCAGTCAGAGCGGCTTCTTTTATCTGTTCAACCTGCTAGCGGGTAAGCAGCCAGATGGCTCGCATAAGAAAATCTTGCTGCCTTTAGCGCCTGAATACATTGGCTACGGCGATGCAGGCGTTGATGAAGATATCTTTGTTTCTTACCATCCAGAAATTGAAATGCTCGACAATGGCCTGTTTAAATACCACGTTGATTTCGAACAGCTCAAAGTCGATGACTCAGTTGCCGCCATTTGTGCATCACGCCCAACCAACCCTACCGGCAACGTGCTCACTGATGAAGAAATCCATAAACTGGATAAACTGGCGCGCGAAAATAACATTCCGCTCATCATCGACAATGCCTATGGCCTGCCATTCCCGAATATCATCTTTGAAGATGTTCAGCCATTCTGGAACGAAAATACCATCCTATGTATGAGCCTGTCTAAACTCGGCCTTCCAGGTGTACGTTGCGGGATTGTGATTGCCAGTGAAGAAGTGACTCAGGCCATGACCAATATGAATGGCATCATCAGTTTGGCTCCAGGGAGCCTGGGCCCTGCTTTGGGTCACTATATGATTAAGAATGATGACCTGCTGAATCTTAGCACCAATGTTATCAAACCATTTTACAAGCAAAAGTCTCAGCGAGCTGTCGAACTGCTGCAAACGGCCATCACTGACTCACGTTTTCGCATTCACAAACCAGAAGGGGCGATGTTCCTATGGCTTTGGTTTGATGAGCTGCCAATCACCACTATGGAGTTATATCAAAGACTGAAAGCACGCGGCGTGTTAATCGTGCCAGGTGAGTATTTCTTTATTGGTCAGGAAGATGACTGGGAGCACGCACACCAATGTCTGCGCATGAATTATGTCCAAGAAGACGAAATGATGCAGAAAGGTATCAAGATTATTGCTGAAGAAGTCGAGAAAGCTTACAACGAAAGTAAGTAGAGATTCCCTACTCGGTCGTTCCTCCCTCTATGGAATGACACCGTAAATAGCCCAATAAAAAAGAGCACCTAGATGGTGCTCTTTCACTCTTATTCCCGATATATAGCCATTAACTCTAAATACAGCTAGGCGACAGAGAAATTCAGCCCTATGAGCATAGGGAACCTATGTGATTAGGGGAATTTATGCAGTCAACAACGCTGTGGCTTCAAATATGACGAGTTAACCTTCGATTAGGTTTTCGCCACCAATCGCAATCTTACGAGGTTGCATTGCTTCAGGGATTTCGCGCTTTAGGTCAATGTGCAGCAGACCATTTTCCATGCTTGCACCCACCACTTTTACATAGTCTGCTAGCTGGAATTTACGCTCGAAATCACGCTCTGCGATACCTTGATACACGTATTGCTTCTCTTCTTCTGATTTGCGCTCACCCTTAACAATCAGCATGTTTTCTTTTTGAGTAAGGTCTAGCTGCTCTTCAGCAAAGCCTGCAACTGCCATAGTAATACGGTAGTTGTTCTCATCTTTTTGCTCGATATTGTATGGAGGGTAACCGCCAGAAGTGTTCTTCGAAGTGTTCGCTTCCATCATGTTGAATAGACGATCGAAGCCAATTGCGTTGCGGTAAAGTGGAGTGAAATCTACAGTTCTCATAATGCTATCCTCATAGTAAGCAATAGTCTTAGCCGTGAGTTTGCGCGGATCTATCTTGTACAGGTCCTTGCCGACTAAGGGATTCGTTCACTACTCCTCGGGTTCTTTTGACTCTGGGACGTAGCTACAAATCAATTCAATTGTGTGCCTCTAAAGTCATCCTCTCCTGAGCGATACCTTATCAGCGATCCAGAGGTTCTGTTTCTTCTCTTCTTGAGCAAGACAGCTTCCCTCTTCAACAATAGATATGTGGTTAGAGCAAATTAGTTTCAAGGGATCCGAATTAAAAAATTTTCAATGTGCTTTTAGAGATCCCCAACTCAGTCGTTCCTCCTTCTTGAGGATGACATCCCAAGCATTTGAAAAATAATTAAAATATCGAAAACAAAAAAGACCGTCATTTCTGACAGTCTTTTAAAACAATTTTAGTTTTTTGAGACGAAGCTATTTCGTTTTAGTTCAAGGAAGAGGCGCGGAGCATACGAAGGTATGTGAGCACCTCTGACACAGAAATTAAGCGAAAGAGCGAAGTATCAAAGATACTAAACGTCCAAGTTGGCAACCTTAAGTGCGTTTTCTTCGATAAAGTTACGACGAGGCTCTACTTGGTCACCCATTAGTGTCGTGAATAACTGGTCTGCACCAACCGCATCTTCAATCGTTACCTGCATCATACGGCGCGTTTCTGGGTCCATTGTCGTTTCCCAAAGCTGCTCTGGGTTCATCTCACCCAGACCTTTGTAGCGCTGTAGGCTTAGACCACGACGTGACTCTTTGATTAACCAGTTCAATGCATCAACAAAGCTTGAAACAGGCTGAGTACGTTCACCACGCTTGATGTAGGCACCGTCTTCAATCAGGCCGTTAAGTGCTTCTGACAGATCGGCCAGCTTGCCGTATTCTTTCGAGTTAATCAGATCAATACTCAGCGCATGCTCATGCGTCACACCATGAGTTCGTACAACAATTTTAGGTAGGCTTAAACCTAGCTCTGCATGTTGCTCAACTTCAAAGCTGTACTGGCTCGCACCGACTTCTTTGGCATTAAGCTGCTCAACCAACTGTTTAGTCCACGCTTCAACGGCTGCTGCATCATGGCACTGCTCAGCAGTCAGACGCGGTGTGTAGATAAGCTCATGAACCAATGCGTGTGGGTAACGACGGCTCATACGATCCACCAGCTTAATACCTGAGTTGTATTGCTTAACAAGGCTTTCTAGTGCTTCACCCGATAGGGCTGGCGCTTCTGCATTTACGTGCAGAGAAGCATTGTCTAATGCTAATGCTACTTGGTATTGGCTCATTGCATCTTCATCTTTGATGTACTGCTCTTGTTTGCCTTTCTTCACTTTGTAAAGCGGTGGCTGAGCGATGTACACGTAGCCGCGCTCGATAAGCTCTGGCATTTGACGGTAGAAGAAGGTCAGTAGTAGCGTACGGATGTGCGAACCATCGACATCCGCATCGGTCATGATGATGATGTTGTGGTAACGCAGTTTATCTGGGTTGTATTCGTCACGACCGATACCACAGCCAAGAGCGGTGATAAGCGTGGCTACCTCTTGTGAAGAGAGCATCTTATCGAAACGCGCTTTCTCAACGTTAAGGATTTTACCTTTCAGTGGAAGAATCGCTTGGTTCTTACGGTTACGGCCTTGTTTTGCGGAGCCGCCTGCCGAGTCACCCTCCACTATGTATAATTCAGAAAGTGCTGGATCTTTTTCCTGACAGTCTGCCAATTTACCTGGCAGACCTGCTAGGTCTAGCGCGCCTTTACGACGAGTCATTTCACGAGCTTTACGCGCCGCATCACGAGCACGAGCTGCGTCTATGATCTTAGTACAAACCGTCTTCGCTTCTGCTGGATGCTCAATTAGGAACTCAGACAGTTTCTCACCCATAGCCTGCTCAACCGCTGACTTCACTTCAGAAGAAACCAGTTTATCTTTAGTTTGGCTTGAGAACTTAGGATCTGGCACCTTAACCGAAATAACAGCGGTTAGACCTTCACGTGCATCATCACCTGAAGTAGCGGTTTTCGCTTTCTTCGAGAAGCCTTCTTTGTCCATGAACGAGTTCAATGTACGCGTTAGGGCTGCACGGAAGCCAGCAAGGTGAGTACCACCATCGCGCTGAGGAATGTTGTTGGTAAAACAGAAGATGTTCTCTTGGTAACCATCGTTCCACTGCATCGCGACTTCAACGGCAATCCCGTCTTCACGCTCTGCGTTAAAGTGGAATACTTTTTCGATGATTGGTGTCTTGTTAGTATTCAAGTGATCAACGAACGCTTGGATACCGCCTTCATACATGAAGTGATCTTGCTTATCTTCTTCACGCTCATCACGTAGCTTGATTGATACGCCTGAGTTTAGGAAAGAAAGCTCACGTAGACGTTTAGCTAGAATGTCATAGTGGAATTCTGTGTTAGAGAAGGTCTCTTCACTTGGCCAGAAACGGATTTCTGTGCCTGTTTTGTCCGTTTCACCAATCACAGAAAGTGGCGCCTGCGGCTCACCGTGATGGTAAGTTTGCGTATGAATTTGACCACCTCGATGGATAGTCAGAGTTACTTGCTTTGATAGTGCGTTTACTACCGAAACACCAACACCGTGCAGACCACCCGATACCTTGTATGAGTTATCATCGAACTTACCACCAGCGTGAAGTACCGTCATAATAACTTCTGCTGCTGATACGTTCTCTTCTGGGTGCATTTCGGTAGGGATACCACGACCATCATCGCGTACCGATACTGAATTGTCCTCATGAATTGTCACAACGATGTCTTGACAGTGACCCGCTAACGCTTCATCAATTGAGTTATCCACCACCTCGAAAACCATGTGGTGTAGACCGGTACCATCGTCCGTGTCGCCGATGTACATCCCCGGACGCTTACGTACTGCATCCAGGCCCTTTAGTACTTTAATACTCGATGAATCGTAATTTTCAGACATGAGTTATCTTCCACTATATATTTTGTTCTATTGTGCCATGTTCCACATGGAACATCCTGCCATTTTCGTCCAACATGTCGGCGATTTGGCTTTCTGTAATAGAACTGACAAAAACTTGCGCCCCCGTCTCCTTCAAGCAGTCTGCTAGACGCTTACGACGTTGACTATCTAATTCAGAGGCAAAGTCATCAATTAAGTAGATACATTGCTTGCCGGTCATCTCAGTGAGGTGTTGACCCTGCGCCACGCGCAGTGCACACACCATGAGCTTGAGCTGACCTCGTGACAGAACATCCTCAACCGGAGTCCCGTTCACTTTAATTTTTAAATCGGCTTTATTCGGACCACTAAAGGTGTAACCCAGTGCCTGATCCCGCTCAAAATTGTTCTCAAGAATAGCCTGATAAGGTGTGTTCTTATCCCATCCTCGGTAATACTTCAGCTGGATCTCAAATTCGGGGAGAAATGTCTGACAGATTTCCGTGGCTTTCTCGGTCATCTGTTCAACATATGTGGCTCGCCACTGGCTGATGTTTTCAGCCAGCCTTGCCATCTCCTGATCCCAATACGACAGCTCACGATAGCTGGTGGCCGTTTTTAACAACGCATTGCGCTGTTTATTCAGACGCTTAAACCGCCCCCAAGCATCATAGAAAGCCGACTCAGTGTGAAACACACCCCAGTCGATAAATGCTCGGCGATGTTTGGGGCCATCCGTTAGTAAATCAAACCCTTCCGGATGGATCAATTGCAGTGGCAGAACCTGTGCCAATTGAGCCAGTTTTTGTCCGGATTGACCGCCTATTTTAACCTCTGTTGAGCCATCACGCTGCTTATTAATGCCAATTGGTAGCTCAAATTGATCCGAGTTCAAAAAACGGCCGTGTACAAATAGCTCCTCACAGTCATTTTGGATGACTCGCCCTGTTAAGGAGCTTTTAAAAGAGCGGCCGTGGCCAAGCAAGTAGATGGCTTCCAGAACACTGGTTTTGCCGCTGCCGTTCGGACCTATAAGAAAGTTAAAGCCTGCTGATAGTTCAATATCACAGGCTTTAATGTTGCGAAACTGCTGAATAATAAGACGTGAAAGCGGCATGCTAGAGTCGAATCGGCATTACCACATACATAGCGCCGTCGTCGTCCACGTTTTCAATCATGGCACTGGCGTTAGCGTCTGACATCGACACGCGCACTTTTTCACAACGCAGAGTATTTAATACATCCAAGACATAGCTGACATTAAAGCCAATCTCAATTGGCTCACCTTCGAAGCTGACATCCAACATCTCTTCCGCTTCTTCTTGCTCCGGGTTGTTGGCGGTAATACGCATTTCCGTATCCGCTAAGTTAACGCGCACCCCACGGAATTTTTCATTCGATAAAATAGCGGCACGCGAGAAGGCCTGACGTAGCTCATCACATTCCGCTTCAAGCGTTTTGGTCGTCGTTTGTGGCATCACGCGACGGTAGTCCGGGAAACGACCATCAACCAGTTTAGAAGTAAAGACAAAGTTGTTCACTTCTGCACGAACATTAGAACTACCAATTTGCAATGTAACAGGCTGCTCAGGCGCATCCAGCAACTTAACCAATTCCAGTACACCTTTACGTGGCACAATGATTTGCTGCTGAGCAAAGTCCGCCCCTAGTTGAACCTGAGATACCGCCATACGGTGGCCATCAGTGGCAACACTGCGTAGTATCGTACCATCAATCTCAAACAACATGCCGTTGAGGTAGTAACGTACGTCTTGGTTTGCCATCGAGAATTGAGTTTTCTCAATTAATCCGCGTAATTCACCTTGAGTCAGCGAGACTTCGACTTCACTCTGCCAGTCTTCAATGTTCGGAAAATCGTTGGCAGGTAAAGTAGATAGAGAAAATCGGCTGCGTCCAGAACGAACTTGAACTCGGTCGCCTTCTAAAACAAAGGTAATAACAGAATCGTCAGGCAGACCACGACAGATATCCAAAAATTTACGCGAGGGAACGGTCACACTGCCCGCTTCAAAATCGCCTTCCAAAGCGACACGGCTGATAAGCTCGACTTCCAAGTCTGTTGCTGTCATAGACAACATGTTGTCTTCAACTTTCAGTAACAGGTTACCCAAAATAGGAAGAGTTGGACGACCACCTAATGCGCCAGACACTTGCTGGAGCGGTTTAAGTAAGTGGTTACGTTCAATGGAAAATTTCATAGTACGCTCTTATCAGAATTCGTTTAACTAATACGGTATGATTCTATTTAGTGCTTAGAATACTGTGATTTAAGAAGAAAGGGTACGAATCAGGTTAGAATAATCTTCTTTGATGTCGTGACTCTCTTCGCGCAATTGTTCGATTTTTCGGCAAGCATGTAATACGGTAGTATGGTCTCTACCACCAAAAGCATCGCCAATTTCAGGCAAGCTGTGGTTAGTCAGCTCTTTCGCAAGCGCCATTGCTAATTGACGCGGGCGAGCAACCGAACGCGAACGACGCTTAGACAGCAGATCAGCGACTTTAATCTTGTAGTATTCCGCCACCGTCTTTTGAATGTTATCGATCGTTACCAGTTTTTCTTGTAGAGCCAATAAGTCCCGCAATGCTTCACGAACAAAGTCTATGGTGATTGGGCGACCAGTAAAATTAGCATTCGCAATCACGCGGTTTAAAGCGCCTTCCAATTCGCGAACATTCGAGCGCAGTCGCTTGGCGATAAAAAATGCGACTTCATCAGCAAGGTGGATTTGATGATCTTCGGCCTTTTTCATCAAAATCGCGACGCGGGTTTCCAGTTCAGGCGGTTCGATCGCCACCGTCAATCCCCAACCAAAGCGAGACTTTAAGCGATCTTCTACACCATTGATCTCTTTGGGATAACGGTCAGACGTCAAAATGATCTGTTGATTGCCTTCTAAAAGCGCATTAAAGGTATGGAAGAATTCTTCCTGAGAACGCTCTTTGTTGGCAAAGAATTGGATATCATCGATCAACAGGGCATCAACACTGCGGTAGTAACGTTTAAACTCTTCAATCGCGTTGTTTTGTAGCGCTTTTACCATGTCCTGAACAAATCGCTCCGAGTGCATGTAGACTACTTTAGCATTTGGCTTGTTATCCACAATCGCATTGCCAACTGCATGCAGCAAGTGCGTTTTACCTAAGCCCGTGCCACCGTAGAGGAATAATGGATTGTACGCTGCACCTGGATTATCTGCTACCTGACGAGCGGCGGCTAAACCGAGTTGGTTTGATTTACCTTCAACGAAGTTGTTGAACTTGTGCTTAATATTCACATTTGAACGGTGGTTGATTTCTGCCACCTGCTGCTCGTCATCATCCCACGTTTTATGCACTGGTTTACGCGCTTGGAGCTGAGCGGGTGCCGAAGATTCTGCCGCCACATCAGCAGGCGTGCGCTTGGGCGCTGGCTTAGATGCAGAAACAGGGCGACTCCCCACTTCAAAACGTAGACTCGGAATGTCATTGCCGCAGTATTCCTGCAACAAACGATTAATGCTGTTGAGGTAACGATCGCGAACCCAATCCATCACAAAGCGATTAGGTGCGAATAAAGTGAGAGTATTGTCATTGAGCTCCGCTTGTAACGGACGTACCCACATACTGAATTCTGTAGCTGGTAGCTCTTCTTGAAGCTGCTGCATACATTGCAACCAAAGCGAAGATGACACGGTGCCCCCACTCAAAGTTAATGATCGAAAAAGATTGGCAATTTTACCTGTTGATAACCAAGATCGCCAGCAAATGATCGACGATCCAGTGAATAAGATCTAAGTTATTCACAATATTTACGTCATTATCCGCTAGATCAACACAAGCTACCCTATTCTTACTCACATAAGGATCCACATTTGCGCTTTTTCTCACAGATCCGTCATCTGGTGATAAGTCTGTGAATCAAGCTTTTGTAAGATGTTATTTTATTCCGAACTCT
The DNA here is from genome assembly GCF_000967495.1 of Vibrio neptunius. Lineage (GTDB taxonomy): Bacteria > Pseudomonadota > Gammaproteobacteria > Enterobacterales > Vibrionaceae > Vibrio > Vibrio neptunius. The sequence continues at coordinate 61,452 of NZ_JXXU01000002.1, forward strand.
TCTCTTGATTTTTTGCTACGTCTCAATCCATACACTGGCGACTGATTCATACATTATCTTATTCCACAGACGTCTAGGTTATTGCTCTTGGTTATTTATCTAATTAACTAAAGTGACAGTAGTATTTGTGTCCATAAAACTATGGAGTTGTACTATGAAAAACTGGATTAAAGCTGCTGTAGCAGTAGTTGCACTTTCTGCTGCAACGGTTCAAGCCGCCACTGAAGTTAAAGTCGGAATGTCTGGACGCTACTTCCCCTTCACTTTCGTTCAGCAAGACAAGCTGCAAGGCTTTGAAGTGGACCTGTGGGATGAAATCGGTAAGCGTAACGATTACAAAGTGGAGTACGTCACAGCAAACTTCTCTGGTTTGTTTGGTCTGTTAGAGACAGGTCGTATCGATACGATTTCAAACCAAATCACAATGACGGACGCGCGTAAGGCCAAATACCTTTTCGCCGACCCTTACGTTATTGATGGTGCCCAGATAACGGTTCGCAAAGACAACGACAGTATCCAAGGTATTAAAGATCTGGAAGGCAAGACAGTGGCCGTGAACCTAGGTTCAAACTTTGAACAGTTGCTACGCAACTACGACAAAGATGGCAAGATTAAGATCAAGACTTACGATACTGGTATCGAACACGATGTGGCACTCGGTCGTGCGGATGCTTTTGTTATGGACCGTCTGTCCGCACTTGAGCTAATAAAGAAAACTGGCCTTCCACTACAATTGGCTGGTAAACCTTTTGAGACGATTCAAAACGCTTGGCCTTTCGTTGACAATGACAACGGCAAAAAGCTTCAGGCTGAAGTCAATAAAGCACTGGCTGAAATGCGTGCTGACGGTACACTAGAAAAAATTTCTCAGAAGTGGTTTGGGGCTGATATTACTGAATAACCACTCTTGAGTATCGCCCGTCCGTTTGAGACACTCAATCGGATTTGCTCTTAACCCACTGCTCTCCTTCCTTTGCAGTGGGTTTTGCTTTTGTATACAGGCCTATTTTTCACTGGGATACGTTATGGGATTCGATTTTAACTACATGCTGAACCTGATGCCAATACTGCTCAAGTATTTGGGCACCACCATGGAAATGGCGACATGGGGTTTAGTATTTTCACTGATTTTAGCCGTCATTTTAGCGAACATCCGTGTATTTCGCGTTCCTGTACTTGATCAGTTGAGCCAACTCTACATCAGCTTCTTCCGTGGAACACCACTGCTGGTTCAGCTATTTTTGCTTTATTACGGCTTACCACAGATTTTTCCATTCCTCGTCGGTTTGGATGCGTTCGGCGCGGCTGTGATTGGTTTGACCCTGCACTTTGCTGCCTACATGGCCGAGAGCATCCGCGCCGCGATCATTGGTATCGATCGTAGTCAGATGGAAGCCAGCCTTTCAGTGGGTATGACAACGACACAGGCGATGCGTCGAGTGATCTTACCGCAAGCAACTCGTGTGGCTCTGCCATCATTGATGAACTACTTCATTGATATGATCAAATCAACCTCTCTAGCCTTTACACTAGGTGTGGCCGAGATAATGGCAAAAGCGCAGATGGAAGCTTCTTCAAGTTTCCGCTTTTTCGAGGCCTTCCTTGCAGTCGCTTTGATTTACTGGGGCGTTGTAGTAATACTGACTCGCGTGCAAATCTGGGCAGAAGCTAAGTTGAATAAGGCATACGTAAGATGATCAAGTTAGACAACATTCACAAACGCTTTGGTGAGACGCAAGTCCTTAAAGGCATCGATCTCGACATCAAACAAGGCGAGATTATCGTCATTATCGGCTCTAGCGGTACGGGTAAATCTACCCTGCTGCGCACGGTGAATTTTCTAGAAAATGCCGATAAAGGCGTCATCACCATTGATGACGTCAGCGTGGATACTGAAAAGCATACTAAAGCGGAAGTATTGGCTCTGCGCCGTAAGACAGGGTTTGTTTTCCAGAACTACGCCTTGTTTGCCCATATGACCGCCCGTCAGAATATTGCTGAAGGCCTCATCACCGTCCGCGGCTGGAAGAAAGACCAAGCATTGGTACGCGCTCAGCAGATTCTTGACGACATCGGCCTTGGCGATAAAGGAGACAGTTATCCAGCAGCGCTGTCTGGTGGCCAGCAGCAACGTGTGGGTATCGGACGTGCGATGGCACTGCAACCTGAGTTATTGCTGTTTGACGAACCGACCTCAGCACTGGACCCAGAATGGGTTGGCGAAGTTCTTCAGTTAATGAAGGAGTTAGCAACTAAACACCAAACCATGCTGGTGGTCACACACGAAATGCAGTTCGCCCGAGAAGTGGCGGATCGCGTGCTCTTTATGGCGGAAGGCAATATCGTTGAGCAAGGCTCTCCACAGGATATCTTTAATAATCCACAGGATCCTCGTTTACAGAGATTCCTTCGCCAAGTAGGTGCTGAGTAAAGATCATCAAAGAAGATCGCTTGATCCTTGAGATTTTGCTCACACTACGTATAATCGCTCGGCCGGAATTTAGCAGTTGCTCAATGATTGACACTTTGTGTGACTGTGATTACAATTCCGCCTCTTTGTTGAGAGGCGTCGGTTTGTCCTCTTTATATATAAAGAAGACCAAATGGCCCACGCCGGGTTAACTAAGAACCTAAAACTACTGATCAGTAAAGGTAATTATCATGAAACGCACTTTTCAACCTTCAGTTCTAAAGCGCAAGCGTACTCACGGTTTCCGTGCACGTATGGCTACTAAGAACGGTCGTGCAACAATCAATGCACGTCGTGCAAAAGGCCGTAAGCGTCTTTCTAAGTAATCTTCGATTATTTTGAAAACGTACGCGTTCGATCGGGAGTTACGTCTGTTAACTCCCGAGCATTATCAAAATGTCTTCCAGCAAGCTCATCGAGCTGGCTCACCACATTTCACCATCATTGCTCGCAATAACAACCTATCTCACCCTAGATTAGGTTTAGCCGTTCCAAAAAAACAGATTAAAACCGCCGTTGGTCGCAATCGTTTTAAACGCCTTGCTCGTGAAAGTTTTCGTAACAATCAACATCAGCTTGCTCACAAAGATTTTGTTGTGATTGCCAAGAAAAGTGCCCAAGATCTGAGCAATGAAGAATTATTCAAACTGTTTGATAAATTATGGCAGCGCCTGTCTCGCCCTTCGCGTGGGTAACAATCGGATTCGTCCGTCTTTATCAAGGTCTTATTAGTCCGCTTATCGGACCACGCTGTCGTTTTACTCCGACCTGCTCCACTTACGCCATAGAAGCACTAAAAGCTCACGGTTTTGTAAAAGGGTGTTGGTTATCAAGCAAACGTCTATTAAAATGCCACCCTTTGAATGAGGGCGGTTTTGATCCCGTTCCACCAGTCCAGAAACAAGACAGAGATAAATAACGATGGATTCTCAACGCAATATCCTGTTAATCGCGCTAGCACTGGTTTCTTTCTTGTTATTTCAAAAATGGCAAGTCGAAACAAACCCTGCACCACAGCCGGTTGAACAGGCACAATCAAGCAGTACCCTACCTGCTCCTACTCTTGCGGATGATTTAGATCCCGCACCTGCGCAGCAAGCGTCTGCTAAAACGATTACCGTGACAACTGACGTCTTGACTCTGTCGATTGATACGGTTGGTGGTGATGTTATCAATGCAGACCTGAACCAATACTCTGCAGAACTGGATTCATCCGACCCGTTCGTCTTACTGAAAAACGAGCCAGGCCATCAGTTCATCGCGCAAAGTGGTTTAGTCGGCCCTCAAGGTATCGATCTGAGCAGCTCAAATCGTCCGGCTTACTCAGTGAATGCGGATAGCTTCACCTTGGAAGACGGTCAGGATGAACTTCGCGTCCCAATGACATACCAAGCAAATGGCCTTGAGTACACCAAAACATTTATTGTTAAGCGCGGCAGCTACGCGGTTGACGTTGAATACGATGTGGTCAACAACTCAGGTAACAACGCGACATTTGGTATGTACGCTCACCTGCGTCAGAACCTAATGGACGCGGGCGGCAGCATCACCATGCCAACTTACCGTGGCGGTGCGTACTCAACCGAAGAAACGCGTTACAAAAAATACAGCTTTGACGATATGCAGGATCGTAACCTGTCTATCAACCTACCTGATGGCCAGGGTTGGGCAGCGATGATCCAACACTACTTTGCATCAGCATGGATCCCTCGCAACGAACCAGGCACTAACCTGTACACTCGTGTGATTGGTAACCTGGGTGACATTGGTGTTCGTATGCCGAACAAAACCATCGCAACGGGTGATTCAGCAAAATTCAACGCGACACTTTGGGTAGGTCCTAAACTTCAGCAACAAATGGCAGAAACCGCGCCGAACCTAGATTTGGTTGTGGATTATGGCTGGCTATGGTTTATTGCCAAGCCACTACACACATTCCTGTCTTTTATCCAATCCGGTGGTGAACTATTTGGCTTCATTGATTTCCCATATGGTGTCGGTAACTGGGGTCTAGCTATTATTCTATTGACCTTCTTTATCCGTGGTGCGATGTACCCACTGACAAAAGCACAGTACACCTCAATGGCAAAAATGCGCATGCTACAGCCTAAACTGCAAGCGATGCGTGAGCGTATTGGCGATGACCGCCAGCGTATGAGCCAAGAAATGATGGAACTGTACAAGAAAGAGAAAGTAAACCCACTAGGTGGCTGTCTACCTCTGCTTTTCCAGATGCCTATTTTCATTGCACTGTACTGGGCATTAATGGAATCGGTGGAACTGCGTCACTCGCCATTCTTTGGCTGGATTGTTGACTTGTCAGCGAAAGACCCTTACTACATCTTGCCATTACTGATGGGGGCATCCATGTTCCTGATCCAGAAGATGAGCCCAACCACAGTGACAGATCCAATGCAGCAGAAAATCATGACGTTCATGCCTGTTCTGTTCACTGGTTTCTTCCTGTTCTTCCCATCAGGTCTGGTTCTTTACTGGTTAGTATCGAACATCGTGACTCTGATCCAACAGACGCTGATTTATAAGGCGCTGGAGAAGAAAGGCTTGCACTCAAAATAACGAGTCGGCGTAAATAATCGAGAAAGGCGACCAAAAGGTCGCCTTTTTGTTTTTGGCTGATTACAATTCATCTCATTCACTATTTACCCTCACAGGGTATGCATCGCACAGGCTACCACTATGACTACAGAGACCATTGTCGCTCAAGCAACTGCGCCCGGACGAGGCGGTGTCGGCATTATTCGCGTATCCGGTCCCCTTGCGGCCAAAGTCGCTTCTGAGGTAACAGGCAAAGAGTTACGTCCAAGATACGCCGAGTATCTACCATTTACGGCTCAGGATGGTACTCAGCTCGATCAAGGTATCGCGCTGTACTTCCCTAATCCAAACTCCTTTACCGGAGAAGATGTTCTAGAGCTGCAAGGCCATGGCGGCCCAGTCGTTATGGATATGCTGATCAAGCGCATCCTGCAAATTCCCGGGATCCGCACTGCTCGCCCGGGTGAGTTTTCAGAGCGCGCTTTCCTCAACGACAAGCTCGATTTAGCCCAAGCAGAAGCCATTGCGGACTTAATTGATGCCAGCTCAGAACAAGCGGCAAAATCGGCCCTTAAATCGCTTCAAGGCGCGTTTTCAAATCGAATACAAACTTTGGTAGAGTCTCTGATACACCTGAGGATCTACGTTGAAGCCGCAATTGATTTCCCCGAAGAAGAAATCGACTTTCTTGCCGATGGTAAAGTCTCTGCCGACCTACAGACGATTATTGATAACCTGACAGCCGTGCGCAAAGAAGCAACACAAGGCGCTATCATGCGTGAAGGGATGAAGGTAGTCATTGCCGGTCGACCAAATGCAGGCAAATCCAGCCTTCTGAACGCTCTGTCAGGTAAAGAGTCTGCCATTGTGACCGACATTGCTGGCACCACCCGAGATGTATTGAGAGAGCACATCCATATTGATGGCATGCCACTGCATATCATCGATACAGCAGGTCTGCGCGATGCGTCAGATGAAGTCGAAAAAATAGGTATCGAACGAGCGTGGGAAGAAATCGAGCAAGCCGACCGCGTTTTGTTCATGGTCGATGGCACCACCACAGATGCCACTGACCCGACAGAGATTTGGCCTGACTTCGTCGATCGATTGCCGAACAATATCGGCATGACGGTGATCCGCAATAAAGTCGATCAAACCGATGAAACACTTGGCATCAGTCATGTCAACGATCCAACGCTGATTCGTCTGTCGGCCAGAACAGGTCAAGGCGTCGAATCACTACGTACGCACCTTAAAGAGTGCATGGGCTTTGCGGGTGGGCACGAAGGCGGCTTTATGGCTCGTCGTCGCCACCTAGAAGCACTGGAAAAAGCGGCTCAACACCTTGATATAGGTCAGCAGCAACTGGAAGGTTACATGGCGGGCGAAATCCTCGCAGAAGAACTGAGAATTGCGCAGCAGCACCTCAATGAAATCACCGGAGAGTTCAGCTCAGATGACTTGCTCGGGCGCATCTTCTCCTCCTTCTGCATTGGCAAATAATCCCCATACGCGCGACTTCTGAGTCGCGTGTTTTTTAGGTAAAAGGAAACCCTATGATCCAAATAATTACTGGCAGTACATTAGGCGGTGCTGAATACGTTGGCGATCATCTCAGTGATCTCCTAATTGAAAAAGGTTTTGAGACCTGTATTCACAATCAACCTGATCTGAGTGAGATCCCGGCTGAAGGCACCTGGCTACTAATCACATCCACCCATGGTGCCGGTGAATACCCAGATAACATTCAGCCATTTATCCAAGCCCTGCAAAACACTCCTCCAAGAATGTCTGGGGTTAAGTATGCCGTGATAGCGATTGGCGACTCCAGTTACGATACATTTTGTGCTGCGGGCCAACATGCTCATGCGCTACTCGAGGATATCGGTGGTACACCGGTTGCAGACTGTCTGACAATCGATGTGCTCAGTCATGATGTCCCAGAAGATGCCGCTGAGGTTTGGCTAGCCGACCATATTGATAGCCTATAACCCCAATAAGGAAGTGATTGCTCATTGTCATTTCCTTTCTTCTTTCTCAATCCGGTTAAATTTAAATCGTTCTCCCTGTGGATAAAATACAAAGTATCCGGTGATTAACCTATAGTTATCCAAATAATAACTCTTAACTCATTTTTCACCTGTGAATAACTAGCCATTTTGATCTCAGGTAATCCTCGATCTGATCAAGGCAAGATCACATCATTTGATCTGTTTAAGATCCATGATCTTGTTGATCATTTTTTACTTATCCACAGAGATCGTCGATCCTTATAATAGATCTAATAAAAGATCATATATAGAGATCCTATATTAATAAGCTTTGTCAGAGGCTTAGATTAAAAACGCGAAAAGCGATTTTCTATCAATGTGAAAGCAGGTAGAATAGCGCTCCTTTTTATCTGCCCATCTCTCTATTGAATACCAGAGGTCAGTTCATGCTTTATCACGAAAAATTTGACGTCATTGTTGTCGGTGGCGGACACGCAGGAACGGAAGCCGCACTCGCATCAGCTCGCACAGGACAAAAAACGCTGTTATTGACGCATAACATCGACACTTTAGGTCAGATGTCATGTAACCCAGCCATTGGCGGTATAGGTAAAGGCCACCTAGTCAAAGAAGTCGACGCGATGGGAGGCCTAATGGCCCAAGCTATCGATCACGCTGGTATTCAATTTAGAACCCTCAATGCATCCAAAGGTCCCGCAGTTAGAGCAACTCGTGCTCAAGCTGACCGTGCCCTGTACAAAGCTTATGTCCGTGAGGCTTTAGAAAATGCACAAAACCTAACTTTGTTCCAGCAATCTGTCGATGATCTGATTGTTGAGCAAGACAAAGCCGTAGGTGTTGTGACGCAAATGGGGCTTCGTTTCCACGCGAAAGCCATTGTATTAACAGTTGGCACTTTCCTTGGCGGTAAGATCCATATTGGTATGGAGAGCTCATCAGGGGGCCGTGCAGGCGATCCTCCATCGATCGCTTTAGCGGATCGTTTACGCGAACTGCCATTCAGAGTTGATCGCCTTAAAACAGGTACGCCACCACGAATTGATGCACGTAGTGTTGATTTCTCTCAATTGGAAACACAACATGGTGATAATCCAACACCTGTATTTTCCTTTATGGGCCAAAGAACGCAGCACCCACGTCAGATCCCATGTTTTATCACTCACACCAACGATCAAACACATGAAGTGATCCGCAATAACTTAGATCGTAGCCCTATGTATGCGGGCGTAATCGAGGGAATTGGTCCACGCTACTGCCCGTCGATTGAAGACAAAGTAATGCGTTTTGCTGACAAGAACAGCCATCAGATCTTTATCGAGCCTGAAGGACTGAACACGCATGAGCTCTATCCAAACGGTATATCAACCAGTTTGCCGTTTGATGTCCAAGTTCAAATTGTCCGTTCTATGAAAGGGTTTGAAAATGCCCACATCGTGCGACCAGGCTATGCGATAGAATATGATTTCTTCGATCCACGTGATTTAAAACAGACTTACGAAACTAAATTTATTAATGGTTTGTTCTTCGCTGGCCAGATCAACGGTACCACTGGTTACGAAGAAGCTGCTGCGCAAGGCTTAATGGCTGGCTTGAACGCGAGTTTGTACAGTCAGGACAAAGAGGGTTGGAGTCCACGTCGTGATCAAGCTTACGTTGGCGTCTTGATTGATGACTTGTCCACGATGGGGACGAAAGAGCCATATCGTATGTTCACTTCACGCGCCGAGTATCGCTTGTTGCTGCGTGAAGATAACGCAGATTTGCGTTTAACAGAGCAGGCGCGTGAACTTGGTTTGATCGATGATCTTCGTTGGGCACGTTTCAACGAAAAGATCGACAACATGACCAAAGAGCGACAGCGCCTGAAAGACACTTGGATGAATCCTAAATCACAAGGTATTGATGCGCTTAACCAATTGCTAAAAACACCAATGGTGCGTGAAGCCAGTGGTGAAGATTTGCTGCGTCGTCCTGAGATGACCTATCAACAGCTGACAGAGCTAGAGGCCTTTGCGCCTGCGATGGAAGATCATCAGGCGGCAGAGCAAGTGGAAATCCAAGTTAAATACGAAGGTTACATTAAGCGTCAGCAAGACGAGATTGAAAAATCTCTACGCCATGAACATACGCACCTGCCACTTGATATGGATTACGCCAACGTGAAAGGCCTATCGAACGAAGTGGTGGCGAAATTGAATGAATCTAAGCCTGAATCTATTGGTATCGCATCACGCATTTCTGGAATTACACCAGCGGCTATTTCCATCTTGCTGGTTCATCTTAAGAAACAAGGCATGCTGAAAAAAGGTGAGGAGGCATAATGAGTGTATTACGCCATCAATTGGACTCACTGATTGCTAAAACCACGCTTGAAGTTTCAGATCGTCAACGAGAGCAACTTGTTGGTTATGTTGAAATGCTCAACAAATGGAACAAAGCTTATAATCTGACATCTGTACGTGATCCTAGTGACATGCTGGTGAAACACATTCTAGATAGCATAGTGGTCAGCACTCACTTACAAGGCCAACGTTTTATTGATGTTGGTACAGGTCCTGGCCTACCGGGGATCCCTTTGTCTATTATGAATCCAGACAAAGAGTTCTATTTGCTTGATAGCCTTGGCAAGCGTATTCGCTTCATAAAACAAGTGCTGCATGAACTCAAGATCGGTAATGTTACGCCGATTCAAAGCCGTGTTGAAGAGTTTCAGCCACAAGACAAATTTGATGGCGTGTTGAGCCGAGCATTTGCTTCTATGGTTGATATGGTGGAGTGGTGTCATCACCTACCAAAAGAACAAACGGGCTGTTTTATGGCCCTCAAGGGCCAACTGCCTCAAGATGAAATTGACCAGCTTCCAGATTGGTGTTCTGTGACCGACATCAAAGCTTTACAAGTTCCTGAATTGGAAGGTGAGCGTCATCTAGTAATCTTAACCCGCAAGGAATAAAAGCGAGGTTCACCGTGGGAAAAATCGTAGCAATCGCCAACCAGAAAGGTGGAGTTGGTAAAACAACAACGTGTATCAACTTAGCCGCGTCTATGGCCGCGACCAAGCGTAAGGTCTTGGTGATTGATCTCGACCCGCAAGGTAACGCTACTATGGCTAGTGGCGTAGATAAGTATCAGGTGGATGCCACTGCTTATGAGTTGTTGGTTGAAGACGTCGCCTTTGATGATGTCGTGTGTCGCAAAACCTCTGGCAATTATGATTTGATTGCCGCCAACGGTGACGTTACTGCCGCTGAAATCAAACTAATGGAAGTGTTCGCACGTGAAGTTCGTCTTAAGCACGCTCTTGCGTCAGTTCGTGATAACTATGATTTCATCTTTATCGATTGTCCTCCATCGCTAAACCTTCTTACAATCAATGCCATGGCCGCAGCAGATTCGGTCTTGGTTCCTATGCAGTGCGAGTATTTTGCACTGGAAGGTTTAACAGCATTAATGGATACCATCAGTAAGCTGGCAGCGGTGGTAAATGAAAATCTTAAAATCGAAGGTCTGCTTCGCACCATGTATGACCCTCGTAACCGCTTGTCAAACGAAGTGTCCGATCAGTTGAAAAAGCACTTTGGTAACAAGGTGTACCGCACTGTTATTCCGCGTAATGTTCGTCTGGCTGAAGCGCCAAGTCATGGTAAACCAGCCATGTACTACGACAAATACTCCGCAGGCGCAAAAGCGTATCTGGCTCTAGCCGGAGAAATGCTGCGCCGCGATGAAGTCCCTGCATAACCCAACCAAAGGAATTTGTCTCATGTCTAAACGTGGTTTAGGTAAAGGGCTTGATGCTCTGCTTTCAACGAGCTCGCTCGCACGTGAAAAACAGCAAAGTGCATTGCACAGCCAAGAGCTTTCCTCTGATGGGGAACTGACGGATTTAAGCATCAACAGCCTTAAGCCTGGTGTCTATCAGCCCCGTAAGGATATGGAGCCTGAAGCACTGGAAGAACTAGCGGCTTCGATAGAGTCTCAGGGGATTATTCAGCCGATTGTGGTTCGTCAGGTTGAAAACGACAAATTTGAAATCATCGCAGGGGAACGACGTTGGCGTGCGGCACGTAAAGCGGGTCTAAAGCAGGTGCCGTGTGTGATCAAAAACGTTGACGATCGTGCAGCTATAGCGATGGCGTTGATCGAGAACATTCAGCGGGAAGATCTTAATGTGATCGAAGAGGCGGTCGCTCTAGATCGTCTTCAGGAAGAATTTTCTCTCACCCACCAGCAAGTGGCTGAGGTGATCGGTAAGTCGCGCGCTACTGTGAGTAACTTGTTGCGACTGAATCAGCTGGAAATGGACGTCAAGTATCTCCTTTCGGAAAAAATGCTCGAAATGGGTCACGCACGCGCACTCTTGGCATTGGAAGGAGAAGAGCAGGTTGAGGTCGCTGAGCTAGTCGCGAAGAAGCGAATGACTGTTCGTCAGACAGAACAGTTAGTGAAAAAGTGTCTCCAGCCGCAATCTGAAGAGAAAAACGAGCTTCAAGACACTGAGGCACAACAAATGTCACAGAAATTGAGTGAAATGCTCAGTGCTAAAGTGGCAATCGTGCGTGCCAAGAACGGTGCGTCGAAAGTTACGATTAGTCTTGATGAGCCTCACAAATTAGAGCAACTGATTGCCAAGCTTGAAGGCTAAATGAGATAATTGATTTCGATCAATTGTGTAAAAAAACGAATTTTTGTGCGGAAGTTGTCGGTTTGTAAACAAAATTGTAACTTTTTGCGGTGTTTTAATTGCATTCAATAGGACTCACCGTATAATTTTCGCCAATTTCCCAGCATGAGGTAGTAACGCTGTGGATTTTACTCGAGGTACGAATACATGGTAGCTGCGTTAGCTAGACCAGGACGAGAGCTTGCAAAGCGATTGTTAATGATCCAGTTTGGCGCGGTTACACTAATGGCGGCAGGAATGGCAGTGGCTGTGAATGCTGAATGGGGGCTTTCAGCACTGATTGGTGGCGGCATTTTTGTTGTTGCTAATGCGGTGTTCGCATTGTTTGCTTTCATGTATGGTGGGGCTCGCGCTGCAAAGCGTATCGCGAACTCTTTCTATGCAGGTGAAGCACTGAAAATCCTTATCACAGTGGCGCTTTTTTCCTTTGCTTACATGTATATACAGGTGGAACTTGTTCCCCTTAAGCTAACCTATTTGCTGGCTCTAGGTATTAATATCTGTGCGCCAGTGCTATTCATTAACAACAAAAAATAGGATGAGTTATGGCTGCGCCAGGTGAAGCGCTAACTGCGTCCGGATACATTTCCCACCACCTTACAAACCTTTCTACTTATAAGTTAGGTCTTGTAGCGGAGGAGGCAAGTTTCTGGAACGTACATATCGATAGCCTGTTTTTTTCTTGGTTTACTGGTTTAATTTTCCTAGGAATCTTTTACAAGGTAGCAAAGAGAACAACAGCGGGTGTACCAGGTAAGCTTCAGTGTGCTGTAGAAATGATCGTTGAATTTGTCGCGGAAAACGTCAAAGACACGTTCCATGGACGCAACCCACTGATCGCGCCTTTAGCACTGACTATCTTTTGTTGGGTATTCTTAATGAACTTGATGGACTTAGTGCCAATCGACTTCTTACCTTACCCAGCAGAGCATTGGCTTGGTATTCCTTACCTTAAGGTTGTACCGTCTGCTGATGTGAATATCACCATGGCTATGGCTCTAGGCGTTTTCGCTCTGATGATTTACTACAGCATCAAAGTGAAAGGTCTAGGTGGATTCGCTAAAGAATTAGCACTACATCCATTCAATCACCCACTGATGATTCCGTTTAACCTACTGATTGAAGTGGTCTCGCTACTTGCGAAACCTCTGTCTCTTGGTATGCGTCTATTCGGTAACATGTTCGCGGGTGAGGTTGTATTCATTCTTTGTGCGGCAATGCTACCATGGTACTTGCAATGGATGGGTTCACTACCGTGGGCAATCTTCCATGTCTTGGTTATCACGATTCAAGCCTTCGTGTTTATGATGTTGACAATTGTTTACCTGTCAATGGCACACGAAGACAGTGATCATTAATTTTTTTAAAGCTTTTTATTTGGGCAACTAGCCAACAACTATAAATTGGAGATAGTAATGGAAACTTTACTGAGCTTTTCTGCAATCGCCGTAGGTCTTATCGTCGGTCTTGCTTCTCTTGGTACTGCGATTGGTTTCGCACTTCTAGGTGGTAAATTCCTTGAAGGTGCAGCACGTCAACCAGAAATGGCTCCTATGCTACAAGTTAAGATGTTCATCATCGCGGGTCTACTTGATGCGGTTCCAATGATCGGTATCGTAATCGCACTTCTATTCACATTCGCGAACCCATTCGTTGGTCAACTAGGTTAATCACTCTTAACTTTCGACAAGCTTTGGCTTGTTATTGATTAATACTAAGTCCGAATAGAAGGGGTAGCTGTTGTGAATATAAACGCAACTCTGCTAGGTCAAGCAATCTCGTTTGCACTGTTTGTGTGGTTCTGCATGAAGTATGTATGGCCGCCATTGATGCAAGCGATCGAAGAGCGTCAGAAGAAAATTGCTGACGGTCTACAAGCAGCTGAACGTGCTGCAAAAGACTTGGATCTAGCGCAAGCAAACGCTTCTGAACAGATGAAAGAAGCGAAGCGCACAGCAACAGAGGTCATCGAGCAAGCGAACAAGCGCAAAGCTCAAATTCTAGATGAAGCTCGTGAAGAAGCTCAGGCAGAACGCCAGAAGATTCTTTCACAAGCGGAAGCTGAACTTGAAGCTGAACGCAACCGTGCACGCGATGAGCTGCGCAAACAAGTTGCAACTCTGGCTGTAGCTGGTGCTGAGAAAATCATTGAGCGTTCTATCGATAAGGATGCGCACAAAGATATTCTCGACAACATTACTGCAAAACTTTAAGTCTGGGGGCGCCTATGTCTGATTTGACTACTATCGCACGCCCCTATGCTAAAGCAGCATTCGACTTTGCAGTGGAAAAAGGCGCGTTGGACCAATGGGGTCAAATGCTTTCTTTTGCTGCTGAAGTAGCTAAAAACGAACAGATGCACGAACTCCTAACGGGTTCGGTTTCTGCCGATAAACTGGCAGAAGTATTTGTAGCAGTTTGCGGCGATCAAGTTGATGCTCATGGCCAAAACCTATTGAAGGTGATGGCAGAGAATGGCCGATTAGCGGCCCTTCCTGATATTTGTGAACAGTTCTTTGCTCTTAAAAAAGAGCATGAGAAAGAAGTGGATGTTGAAGTTATTTCAGCATCAGACCTTTCTGATGAGCAGCTTGCAGGTATCAGCAGCAAACTTGAGCAGCGTCTTGAACGCAAAGTTAAGCTGAATTGCAGTGTAGATGAGGCCCTACTTGGTGGGGTGATTATTCGAGCCGGAGACTTAGTCATCGATGACTCAGCGCGTGGTCGTTTGAACCGCCTGAGCGATGCATTGCAGTCTTAATGGGGATTGGAGCATGCAACTTAATTCCACGGAAATCAGCGATCTAATCAAACAGCGTATCGAATCTTTCGATGTTGTTAGTGAAGCTCGCAATGAAGGTACTATCGTTTCGGTAAGCGATGGTATCATCCGCATTCACGGCCTAGCGGACGTGATGCAAGGTGAAATGATTGAATTACCGGGTGGCCGTTATGCACTGGCACTTAACCTTGAGCGTGACTCGGTTGGTGCAGTTGTAATGGGCCCATATGCTGACCTTAAGGAAGGCATGAAAGTTACAGGTACTGGTCGTATTCTTGAAGTACCAGTTGGTCCAGAACTACTAGGTCGCGTAGTAAACACGCTAGGTGAGCCTATCGATGGTAAAGGTCCAATCGAAGCGAAACTGTCTTCACCTGTAGAAGTGATTGCACCAGGTGTAATCGACCGTCAATCGGTTGATCAGCCTGTTCAAACTGGTTACAAATCTGTTGACTCAATGATCCCAATCGGTCGTGGTCAGCGTGAGCTTGTTATCGGTGACCGTCAGACTGGTAAAACAGCAATGGCGATCGATGCAATCATCAACCAGAAGGACTCTGGTATTTTCTCAATCTACGTAGCAATCGGTCAGAAAGCATCGACTATCGCTAACGTAGTTCGCAAACTAGAAGAGCACGGCGCGCTAGCGAACACTATCGTTGTTGTTGCATCTGCTTCTGAATCTGCAGCGCTACAATACCTAGCGCCATACGCAGGCTGTGCGATGGGTGAATACTTCCGTGATCGCGGCGAAGACGCACTGATTGTTTATGATGATCTATCTAAGCAAGCTGTCGCTTACCGTCAGATCTCTCTACTACTAAAACGTCCACCGGGTCGTGAAGCTTTCCCTGGTGATGTTTTCTACCTTCACTCTCGTCTACTAGAGCGTGCTGCTCGTGTAAGCGCAGAATACGTAGAAAAGTTCACTAACGGTGAAGTGAAAGGTAAGACTGGTTCTTTGACTGCTCTTCCTATCATCGAAACTCAAGCTGGTGACGTTTCAGCATTCGTACCGACTAACGTAATCTCGATTACCGATGGTCAGATCTTCCTACAGACTGAGCTATTCAACGCAGGTGTTCGTCCAGCGGTTGACCCAGGTATCTCAGTATCTCGTGTAGGTGGTTCAGCTCAGACGAAAATCATCAAGAAGCTATCAGGCGGTATTCGTACTGCACTAGCTCAGTACCGTGAACTAGCGGCTTTCGCACAGTTCTCGTCTGACCTTGATGAAGCGACAAAGAAACAGCTAGACCACGGTCAGAAAGTTACAGAACTAATGAAGCAGAAGCAGTACGCTCCTATGTCTGTATTTGACCAAGCTCTAGTTATCTTTGCGGCAGAGCGCGGCTACCTAGCAGATGTTGAACTCAGCAAGCTGCTAGATTTCGAGGCGGCTCTACTATCGTATGCTCGCGGTCAATACGCTGAATTTGCAGCTGAGATCGACAAGACGGGTGCTTATAACGATGAAGTTGAAGCTCAGCTTAAGAAACTGACTGACGACTTCAAAGCAACCCAAACTTGGTAATAGGTCGGTGGCAGTCTCTGCCACCAACTAATGGAGAGTAACGATGGCCGGCGCAAAAGAGATACGTAATAAAATCGGTAGTGTGAAAAGCACTCAGAAAATTACGAAAGCGATGGAAATGGTAGCAGCTTCAAAAATGCGTCGTTCTCAAGATGCAATGGAAGCTTCTCGTCCATACGCTGAAACAATGCGTAAAGTGATCGGTCACGTGGCAAACGCAAATCTAGAGTACCGTCATCCGTACCTAGAAGAGCGTGAAGCGAAGCGAGTTGGTTACATCATCGTTTCTACAGACCGCGGCTTGTGTGGTGGCTTGAACATTAACGTGTTCAAGAAAGCTGTTATAGACATGCAAGCTTGGAAAGAGAAAGGTGCTGAAGTGGAGCTGGCGGTTGTCGGTTCTAAAGCTACAGCGTTTTTCAACAACAGTGGCGCTAAAGTCGCTGCGCAGGTTTCTGGTCTGGGCGATAGCCCAAGCTTAGAAGACCTAATCGGTTCTGTAAGCGTAATGCTGAAGAAATACGATGAAGGTGAACTGGACCGTCTGTATGTAGTGTTCAACAAATTTGTGAACACCATGGTTCAAGAACCAACGATCGATCAATTGCTACCTTTGCCTAAATCAGATAGCGAAGAAATGCAGCGTGAGCACTCATGGGACTACATCTATGAACCTGAGCCACAACCTCTGCTGGATGCACTGTTAGTGCGTTACGTAGAGTCTCAGGTATATCAAGGTGTGGTTGAGAACCTTGCTTGTGAGCAAGCGGCTCGAATGATTGCGATGAAAGCTGCAACAGACAACGCCAGCAACCTGATTGAAGACTTAGAACTTGTGTACAACAAAGCCCGTCAGGCTGCGATTACACAAGAACTGTCTGAAATCGTTTCAGGTGCTGCAGCGGTTTAAGCTTAGGTAAAACGAAATAGTTTAGAGGATTAACGATGGCTACAGGTAAGATCGTACAGATCATCGGTGCGGTAGTCGACGTAGAGTTCCCACAGAGCGAAGTACCTAGTGTATATGACGCTCTAAACGTAACGGACTCAAAAGAGCGTCTAGTTCTTGAAGTTCAACAACAGCTAGGCGGTGGCGTAGTTCGTTGTATCGTAATGGGTAGCTCTGATGGTTTACGTCGTGGAGTTGAAGTGGTTAACACTGGCGCTCCAATTTCGGTACCAGTAGGTACTAAGACCCTAGGTCGTATCATGAACGTTCTAGGTGACGCGATTGACGAGTGTGGTGAGATCGGTGCAGAAGAGACTTACTCTATTCACCGCGAAGCACCAAGCTACGAAGAGCAATCAAACGAAACAGCTCTACTAGAAACTGGCGTGAAAGTAATCGACCTAGTTTGTCCATTCGCTAAGGGTGGTAAAATTGGTCTATTCGGTGGTGCAGGTGTAGGTAAGACCGTTAACATGATGGAGCTTATCAACAACATCGCACTACAACACTCTGGTCTATCTGTGTTCGCAGGTGTTGGTGAGCGTACTCGTGAAGGTAACGATTTCTACTTTGAAATGCAGGAAGCGGGCGTTGTAAACGTTGAGAAGCCTGAAGAATCAAAAGTAGCGATGGTTTACGGTCAGATGAACGAGCCACCAGGTAACCGTCTACGTGTTGCACTGACTGGTCTAACAATGGCTGAGCGTTTCCGTGACGAAGGTCGTGACGTACTACTGTTTGTTGATAACATCTACCGTTACACACTAGCGGGTACAGAAGTATCAGCACTTCTAGGTCGTATGCCATCTGCGGTAGGTTACCAGCCTACTCTAGCAGAGGAAATGGGTGTACTTCAGGAGCGTATCACGTCAACTAAGCAAGGTTCTATCACGTCTGTACAGGCGGTATACGTACCTGCAGATGACTTGACTGACCCGTCTCCTGCAACTACGTTCGCGCACTTGGATGCAACGGTTGTACTTAACCGTAACATCGCAGCGATGGGTCTATACCCAGCGATCGACCCACTAGATTCAACATCTCGTCAGCTTGACCCGCTAGTAGTAGGTCAAGAGCATTACGATATCGCTCGTAACGTTCAGCAGACACTTCAGCGTTATAAAGAGCTGAAAGACATCATCGCGATCCTAGGTATGGACGAGCTATCTGAAGAAGATAAGCAAGTTGTATCTCGTGCACGTAAGATTGAGCGTTTCCTAACTCAGCCTTACCACGTAGCGGAAGTATTCACTGGTGACCCTGGTATCTACGTACCTCTTAAAGAGACTCTACGTGGCTTCAAAGGTCTACTAGCTGGTGATTACGACGACATTCCAGAGCAAGCGTTCATGTACTGTGGTGCAATTGACGATGCTATCGAGAATGCGAAGAAGCTATAAGGCTAACTAGGAGGCGATATGGCACCAATAACCTTTCACCTAGACGTAGTAAGCGCTGAGAAGAAAATCTTTTCAGGTCGTGTTGAAACGTTTCAGGTGACCGGTAGCGAAGGTGAGCTAGGTATTTTCCACGGCCACACTCCGCTACTGACCGCTATCAAGCCTGGTATGGTGCGTATTGTGAAACAGCACGGCCACGAAGAAATCATTTATGTTTCTGGTGGTATGGTGGAAGTTCAGCCAGGTACAGCGACTGTGCTGGCTGATACGGCTATCCGTGGTGAAGAACTAGACGCAGCGAAGGCAGAAGAAGCCAAGCGTCGCGCTGAGGAGAGTATCCAGAATCAGCACGGCGATATGGACTTCGCTCAAGCGGCCAGTGAGCTGGCGAAAGCCATTGCTCAGCTACGTGTTATCGAGCTGACAAAGAAACGTCGTTAATTCAATTGCGGTGTTTTAAAAATGATAAAGGCGGTCATATGACCGCCTTTTTGCTTAATTTTTAACGGAAATTTTTCCAGATCAATTAACTAATCCCTGATTAGTGTCTAGAATAGCCATCAGTTTAACAACAAGCATATAGGTTACTGAATGAAATTTAGCGCGGTGATCCTCGCAGCGGGTAAAGGCACTCGCATGTACTCGAATAAGCCAAAAGTACTGCATACCTTGGCGGGTAAACCCATGGCCAAACACGTGATTGATACGTGTTGCAGTTTAGGCGCGCAGAATGTTCATCTGGTTTATGGTCACGGCGGTGATCAGATGCAGGCTGAGCTGGCAGAGGAATCTGTGAACTGGGTACTGCAAGCTGATCAGTTAGGTACTGGTCACGCAGTGGATCAGGCTTCTCCTCAGTTTGAAGATGACGAGAAGATCCTCGTTCTCTACGGTGATGTACCGCTGATCTCAGAAGAGACAATAGAAAGCCTATTGGATGCGCAGCCTACAGGTGGTATCGCGTTGCTGACGGTGGTATTGGATAATCCGATGGGATATGGGCGCATCGTGCGTCGCAATGGCCCTGTTGTTGCCATCGTTGAGCAGAAAGATGCGACGGAAGAGCAGAAGCTGATCAAAGAGATTAATACTGGTGTAATGGTTGCTACTGGCGGTGACTTGAAACGTTGGTTATCGGGCCTGAATAACAATAATGCTCAGGGCGAATATTACTTAACAGATGTGATTGCCGCGGCTCATGATGAAGGTCGTGCGGTAGAAGCTGTTCATCCAGTAAACCCAATTGAAGTAGAAGGCGTTAACGACCGTGCTCAGTTAGCTCGTTTAGAGCGTGCTTTTCAGTCTATGCAAGCTCAAAAGTTGTTGGAGCAGGGCGTTATGTTACGCGATCCGGCACGTTTTGATCTGCGCGGTGAGTTGCAGTGTGGTATGGATTGTGAAATCGATACCAACGTCATTATTGAAGGCAAAGTAACCTTGGGCGACAACGTGATCATTGGTACTGGAAGTGTACTGAAAGATTGTGAAATCGACGACAATAGTGTCATTCGCCCTTACAGTGTGATTGAAGGCGCGACGGTTGGTGAAGAGTGTACAGTTGGTCCGTTCACACGTTTACGCCCAGGTGCAGAGATGCGTAATGACTCTCATGTGGGTAACTTTGTTGAAGTGAAGAATGCACGCATTGGCGAGGGTTCTAAAGCAAATCACCTGACCTATTTGGGTGATGCGGAAATTGGTCAACGCACAAATATTGGTGCAGGCACGATCACTTGTAACTATGATGGCGCAAATAAATTTAAGACCATCATCGGTAACGATGTGTTTATTGGCTCTGACAGTCAGCTGGTGGCTCCTGTTACTATCGCGGATGGTTCAACCGTCGGCGCTGGCACGACAGTAACTAAAGACGTTGCAGAAGGTGAGTTAGTGATTACTCGCGCGAAAGAGCGCAAAATCACAGGCTGGCAGCGCCCAGTGAAACAAAAGTAAACCTAAATCTTTAAAAAACGCCGCTTATTGCGGCGTTTTTTATAGCTAGTTACTTGGAATCGCAATACGTCGCTCTAGCCACCTGACTGCCTGCGATACCAACAGAATTAAAATCAGATACTCCAGCACAAGAAAAGTATAAATCTCAAGGGGTAAATACTCATTGACCACCAGCTCATTTGCTCGCCGCGTTAAATCGCTCAGTCCAATCACGCTGACCAACGAACTCATTTTCAAGATATAGACAAACTGGTTACCGAGTGGTGGCAGGATTTGTCTAAATGCTTGTGGCAGGATGACCAAGCGCATTTTTTGCCAGTAATTCAGTCCGAGTGACTCAGCAGCCTCATGTTGCCCTTTGGCGATGGACTGGATCCCGCCGCGAAAAACTTCCGCCATGAAAGCACTTTCTGCAACGGTTAGGGCGATAACACCTGCCCAAAAATGATCGAGTGAGATATCCAGCAGTGTTGGTAGGCCGTAATAGACCCACAATAGCAGAACGAGTACAGGAATCGAGCGTATGACCTCAACATAAACTCTATTCAGGCCATTGATCCATCTTGAATTTGATAGTGAAGGTAGGGCAACCAACAAACCTATTAGCATTGCCAGAGTTATGCTCAATAGCGAAATCGTGATGGTGTCGTAAAATCCTGTGCTTAGAAACTTCAGGTTTGTCTGACCTTGCTCCGTCGAAGGATCGAGTACATACCAGCCCCATTGATAGTCACTACAGCCAGTGAGAAGGAGAGTGGTGGTCAGCCAGAAATAACGATAGGTCACATTACATCCTGTATTGTCTAAAAAAACTGCTTTGTTGCTGCTATGTTAGCAGTGAACGATCACAGAGCGTAATAACTTTAAGGAAGATTAAATGAACAAGTTCATCCTAGCACTCGGACTGTGTGTTTTGTCAATTGGTCAGGCAGCGGCCGAGACAAGTCGACTCCATGAGATTCTTGATAGCGGGGTGTTACGGGTAGGGACGACTGGGGACTGGAATCCGATGACAATGAAAGATCCGGCTACCGATAGCTACCGAGGCTTTGACATTGATGTAACCACTGAGCTGGCCAAAGATTTAGGCGTCAAAGTTGAATATGTTGCAACGGATTGGAAGACATTGGTCAACGGCATCACCGCCAATAAGTACGACATTACGGGCAGTGCCTCTTTGAATATGTCTCGCGCGAAGGTAGCCGGCTACAGCCAAGCGTATTTCTACTTGGCTTTCGTCCCTGTGGTACAGAAAAAAGATCTGCAAAAGTTCACAGACTGGAGCGATTTTGACAAGGCAGAGGTGAAAGTTGCTGCGACATTGGGGACGGTGCAAGAAAAGATGGTCAAAGAATTCTTTCCTTCGGCAAAACACATTGTGATTGAAGCGCCGGCGCGAGATTTCCAAGAATTATTAGCTCGCCGTGCAGATGTTTCCGTGACATCGAATGTTGAAGCAGCAACGTTAGTTGAGAAGTTTAAACAACTCGCGATTGTGCCTGTAAAAGAGCCACGCAAACCTACCCCGATTGCGATGCTGCTGCCGCAGGACGATCAAGTATGGATTAACTACATTAATCACTGGGTTGAACTGAAAAAGACCCAAGGCTTCTTCAAACAAACTGCTGAGAAATGGGGATTGAAGAGCAAGTAATTGCTTTGTCGAAGAAAGAGCCGCACAACGCGGCTCTTTTTAATTGGTTACTCGTCACTAACGACACGAGAATTGTCTGGGGCAGTAAACTGCTGCGATAATTGACGGTTAGAAACAATGTAGCCAATCCACAGACCGCTCATACAAATCACGATTGCAATACCTGTGACTACTTGAGCTTGGCTGGCCATCGCCGCGACTAACGCACTGGCGAGACTGCTGACGCAGATCTGCAAGCTGTTTTGTAACCCTGCCGCAGTGGCTGGGCTCTGCTTAGCGCTGGCCAATGCACGGTTGACGACAACCGGGTAAAGCGCACCGTTAGCGACAGCAATTAAGCAGAAGGGTGCAAGAATCGGCCAGATGGATGTGAGCTGCCATTGTGAGGCGATAAACACGAGTAGTGAGGCGACACTGAATAATCCAATCAACTGACGCAGTACTTTTTCATCCCCGTATTTGGCCACCCCTTTTTTGCCCAAGTAACCACCAGCCATAAAGGCGATCGTCTGAGGAATAAAACTGAGACCGATGTCTTTGGCTTCGTAGCCAAGCTGAGCCATGATTTCTGGCATACCGGTCAGATACGCGAAGAATGCAGCTGATGCGGTAGCAAACATCATGACGTTGCCCAGATAAGTCTTTGAGCTTACTAGTGCTTTGATATCTGAGCTCATGCTAGTCTGCTTAGCTGGCTCCTTTTCATTGCTTTGTGCCATCGTCGTGGCTACTAGCAACAATCCCATTAGTGTCAGAGCAACAAAAATACTGTGCCAGCCAAAGCTATCTGCCAGTACAACACCCAATTGCGGTGCTAAAGCAGGTGATAGCGCTACTAGCGGCATAATGGTGGCGAAGATTTGTTGGCTGCTGCTGGAGTAACGTTTGATGACCATCGCTTGCCAGATCACTGCAGGAGCGCAGACGCCGATGGCCTGAACGAAGCGAAGTGTCAGTAATTGCCAAACTTGATCGCTGAAAGCAAGACCAAAAGAGGCCACGGTAAACAAACCTAAACCTGCGGCTAGCGTATTTCGATGGCCAAATTTGTCCGATGCTAGTCCCCATAAAAGTTGGCCAATCGCCATACCGACCAGAAATACAGTCAAGGACAGTGCAATTTGTTCTGGGCCAGTAGCAAAATCACCTTCCATTGCTTTGAAGGCAGGTAAGTACATATCAGTGGCAATAAAACCTAGCATTGATAACGAGGCTAAATAGAAAAGTTGTAATTTAGAGATTTTCATCATCTTTCCATTCAAAAAAATTCATGGGTTGTTAAAGTTGGCGCCAACATTTTTATTAACTTTGCTATTCTATTTTTCGTGATAGTGAAATTGAAACGCTAAAATTTGCAGTTATTCATCAAAAAATTTGAAAGGTGGCTATGAGTGTATTTTCTCAAACTTCGTTAGAGCTGGTGGATACAGTGGCTCGTCTTGGCAGCTTTACAGCGGCAGCGGAGGTCTTGCATAAAGTGCCATCTGCCATTAGCTACAGCATTCGTCAAATGGAGCAGGAATTGGATGTTGTGCTGTTTCGTCGCTTACCAAGAAAGGTAGAGCTGACGCCCGCAGGGGAAGTGTTTCTTGAACAGGCTAGGGCAATGCTTCGACAGATGGAAGAAGTGAAAGCGCAAACCAAGCGTGCAGCGCACGGCTGGCAGAAAACACTCAAACTGACGTTAGATAATGTGGTTAAACTGGAGCGTCTCAAGCCATTGATTGAAGATTTTTATCAAACCTTTCCTTACGCTGAACTGCAGATCAATATGGAAGTGTTCAACGGTTCTTGGGAGGCCATATCTCAGGGCAGAGCTGATATTGTCATTGGGGCGACGTCGGCGATTCCTGTGGGGGGAGATTTTGAAGTTCGGGATATGGGTATCTTAGATTGGGCATTTGTCACTTCACCTAGTCACGCTTGTGTACGCCAGCAAAACCTTACTGAAGAATTTGTCAGTCAGTTTCCTGCGATCTGCCTTGATGATACTTCCAATGTACTGCCCAAACGTCACACTGGTCATTATCCTTACCAGCGCCGTTTGCTGCTGCCTAACTGGTACAGTGCCATCGAGTGCTTAAAAAATGGGGTCGGCGTAGGCTATATGCCACGTCATATCGCGATGCCACTGATCCATGAAGGTCAGTTGGTTGAGAAGTTATTGCCAGATGACAAGCCAATCAGTCGCTGTTGCCTAGTTTGGCGCAAAGATGACAATCACAAATTGATTCAGTGGATGGTGGATTATCTAGGTAGTGGGGATAAGTTACATAACGACTGGCTGCGTTATGCATCAAACTGAGTTAAAACCAATTAGCAAAGACATTCGACTTGAAGCCATGAAGTTTAAAACTATCTCAATGAGCTCGGATGTCTGTAGTTGAATGAGAAGAAAGCCTCGTTGTTCAAATAAAAAGGCCTGCTGAGCAGGCCTTTTTGTGTAGTTCAATGTCAACTAAGGGCGTTCAAATACAGTGGCAATCCCCTGGCCTAAACCGATACACATAGTCGCTAAACCATACTTGGCGTCTTTTGACTCCATCAAGTTGATCAATGTAGTTGAGATGCGTGAGCCAGAACAACCTAGTGGGTGCCCTAGTGCAATAGCACCGCCATTGAGGTTAACCTTATCGTCCATCACATCTAGCAGACCTAGGTCTTTTGCACATGGAAGTGATTGAGCTGCAAAGGCTTCATTAAGTTCAACTACATCCATATCTTCAATTGACAGGCCAGCTCGTTTCAGAGCTTTCTGGGTTGCAGGAACTGGACCGTAACCCATGATAGACGGATCGCAGCCCGCAATTGCCATACCTTTAATACGAGCTCGAATCGTAAGCCCGAGCTCATTGGCTTTGTCTTCACTCATGATCAGCATGGCGGACGCGCCATCTGAAAGGGCGGATGACGTACCAGCTGTAACTGTACCATTCGCAGGGTCAAATACCGGACGAAGCTGAGAAAGCCCTTCTACTGATGTTTCTGGACGAATCACCTCATCGTGGTCTAGCGTGAAAAGGGTGCCATCGGCAGCGTGCCCCTCTGTTGGCAGGATCTCGTTTTTAAAACGACCTTCAACCGTTGCAGCGTGGGCTCGAGCATGAGAGCGTGCGGCAAATTCGTCTTGCTGTTCACGGCTGATGCCGTGTAGCTTACCCAGCATTTCGGCTGTCAGACCCATCATACCCGCTGCCTTCGCGACGTTTTTAGACATGCCTGGGTGGAAATCCACACCGTGATTCATTGGTACGTGGCCCATGTGTTCAACACCACCAATCAGACATATTTCAGCATCGCCTGTCATGATAGCGCGTGTACCATCATGCAGAGCCTGCATTGATGAACCACATAGGCGATTAACAGTTACCGCACCAATTTCAATTGGCAAGCCTGCAAGTAGTGCTGCATTACGCGCAACGTTAAAGCCTTGTTCTAACGTTTGCTGTACACAGCCCCAGTAGATGTCTTCAATCTCGCTCGGATTAACTTGAGGGTTGCGAGCCAGAATCCCTTTCATCAAATGGGCTGATAAATCTTCAGCTCGTGTGTGTCGGAAAGCGCCACCTTTGGAGCGCCCCATTGGTGTACGCAGACAATCTACGACAACGACGTTTCTTGTTTGTAAAGCCATGTGGGAATCTCCTTAGATAGAACCGTGTTGCTGAGTGCCATAGAAGGTTTCGCCTTTGGCAGCCATATCAATCAGCATTTGTGGAACCTGATACATAGCACCAAGACCTTGGTACTGCTCTGCCATCGCTACAAATTCAGCGATACCCACACTATCTAGGTAGCGGAACACACCGCCGCGGAATGGAGGGAATCCTAGACCGTATACCAATGCCATGTCGGCTTCCTGTGGAGAAGCAATAATGCCTTCCTGCAAACACAGTGCGACCTCATTAATCATTGGAATCATCATACGTTGAATGATGGTTTGATCGTCGAACTCTTGAGCTTGACTGCATACCTCAGACAAAATCGGTAAAACCTCGTCACTGAAGGTCTTTTTCGGTTTACCACGTTTATCGACACTGTAGCTATAGAAGCCGCTGCCATTCTTTTGCCCGTACTTATTGGCGTCAAACAATGCATCAATGGCGTCGCGAGATGATTTACTCATACGCTCAGGGAAACCTTGCGCCATGACTTCTTGTGCGTGGTGTGCAGTATCAATTCCCACTACATCCAGTAGGTAAGCTGGGCCCATTGGCCAGCCAAACTGGCGCTCCATGATTTTGTCGACTTTAGTAAAGTCTGCACCATCACGAAGTAGCATGCTGAAGCCGCCAAAGTACGGGAAGAGTACACGGTTAACGAAGAAACCTGGACAGTCATTGACCACGATTGGCGATTTACCCATCTTAGCGGCGTAAGCGACAACACGATTGATGGTTTCATCAGAGGTGTGTTCACCACGGATGATCTCAACGAGAGGCATTCGGTGCACTGGGTTGAAGAAGTGCATACCACAGAAATTTTCTGGGCGCTGAAGTGACTTGGCCAATAAGTTAATTGGGATCGTTGAAGTATTGGAAGTGATGACAGTATCTTCGCTGACCTGTTGTTCTACTTCACTTAATACGGCGGCTTTGACTTTCGGGTTTTCTACTACGGCTTCAACAATCACATCCGAATTTTCAATCCCTGCGTAATGTAGGCTAGGAGTAATTGATGCTAGAATACCCGCCATCTTAAATCCATCGATACGGCCGCGTGACAAGCGCTTATTGAGCAGCTTAGAGGCTTCTGTCATGCCGAGGTCCAACGATGCCTGAGCAATGTCTTTCATCATAACCGGCACGCCTTTGAGAGCCGACTGGTAAGCAATACCGCCACCCATAATGCCTGCACCTAGCACGGCTGCGCGTTCAGTTTGTTTGTTGGCATGTTTTGCCGCTTTCTTGGCAATGCCCTTGATGTACTGGTCGTTAAGGAAAAGGCCAACCAGCGCTTTCGCTTCTTCGGATTTAGCCAGTTTGATGAAGTACTTACGTTCAATATCTAGGGCTTCATTACGTGCAAAACGTGAACCTTCTTCAATGGCGATGACCGCTTTCATTGGCGCAGGGTAGTGTGGGCCTGCTTTTTGTGCCACTAAACCTTTTGCCATAGTGAAGCTCATCATGGCTTCTAACTTACTTAGGGTCAGTGCAGAGGTTTTTTGTTTACGGCGTTGCTGCCAATCTAGCTTCTCATTAATTGCTTGTTTGAGTGTTGCTAGTGCTGATTCATACAGTGATTCACTGTCGACAACAGCATCTAGTAGACCAATTTTTAGCGCTTCATCTGCGCGGCAAGCTTTGCCTTGTGTGATGATTTCCATGGCACTGTCAGCACCAATGACGCGAGGGAGGCGCACACAGCCGCCAAAGCCAGGCATGATACCGAGTTTTGTTTCTGGTAAGCCAATGCTTGTGGTTTTATCACCAATGCGCATGTCGGTAGCGAGTACGCACTCACATCCGCCACCAAGAGTATGACCTTTCAGTACAGAAATGGTTGGTACAGGTAGATCTTCAAGCTTATTGAAGATGCTGTTGGCAAATTGTAGCCACTTATCGAGTTCGGCTTCTTCCTTAGCAAATAGACCTAAGAATTCTGTGATATCTGCGCCGACAATGAAGGCATTTTTATCTGAAGTCAGTAACAGGCCTTTTAGACCTTGGTATGCATTCAGGGCATCCAAAGCTTTATCGAGTGATTCCAGAGTGGCGAGGTCGAGCTTGTTGACAGAATTTGGTGAGCAGAAACTTAGCTCAGCGATACCGTCGTGTAATTCCTTTACCTGTAGGGTTTCGGCTTGGTAAATCATTATCTATCTCCATGACATACAATCTTGGGATTGCGCGTATACCAGCCTCAAGCATAAGGCTTGTGGGCCAGCATATAGAAATGTCGCTTTATTCTTATTCTGGTTAGACCAGTTGTTTTAGTGTGGACTCAGCTAGAGTTAAATTCAATACATTTTTTAAACAAGTGTTTAACATTGTGCGCTGTGGCCGATCTTTTAAGGGCTCTTATTAGGAGAGCATGATAAAATGGCATGATAATAAAAACTGACGCAATGATATGAACGACCAGCCCTATCTTATTCCAGCTCAACTTGCTCTATTTGAAGAAGAAATTAAGAAAAGTGTATTTATCACTCAGCTGGTACATACCCCTTCGGTAGAGGCAGCCAAGGCTTTTGTTGAGCAGGTAAAAATGCAGCATTCAGATGCGAGGCATAACTGCTGGGGGTTCGTAGCAGGCCGACCAGAAGACTCTATGCAATGGGGGTTCAGTGATGATGGGGAGCCATCTGGTACAGCTGGCAAACCTATCTTAGCTCAACTATCGGGAGCTGGTGTGGGCGAGATTACAGCAGTTGTGACTCGTTACTCTGGCGGAATCAAGCTAGGCACGGGTGGTTTGGTCAAGGCATATGGTGGTGGTGTTCAGCAGGCTCTCAAGCTGCTTCAAACTATTGAGAAAAAAATAACCACAAAGCTATTACTGGAGTTAGACTATGGCTTAATTGCTATTATCCAGAACCTATTGCCGCAATTTGGCGCGCAACAAGTGGACACTGACTATAGTGAACAAGTAAAGATGGTCGTGGAAATTGAGCTTCGCTATGTGAGTGACTTTACCCAAACCATAATCAACAAAAGTGGAGCCAGAGTTTTGGTTACCCCTTTAGACGGAAAATAAAGAGAATCAGGAAGTCGGAAGCTCAGCTTCAGTCATCATCTATCCATGCAGTTTCGTTCAATTATTCGAATTGTCGGGCTATTGCTCGCACTCTTTAGTGTCTCAATGCTAGCGCCTGCGCTAGTCGCGTTGATTTATCGTGACGGAGCGGGTGTGCCATTTGTCACCACTTTCTTTGTCCTACTTATCTGTGGTGCTATCTGCTGGTGGCCAAATCGACGCCATAAACATGAACTTAAAGCGCGAGATGGTTTCCTTATCGTTGTTTTGTTTTGGACGGTTATAGGTAGTGCGGGGTCGCTTCCTTTCTTACTCTCTGATAACCCTAACGTGTCAGTAACAGACGCCTTTTTTGAATCTTTTTCTGCTCTGACCACCACTGGAGCCACGGTCATTGTTGGACTTGATGAGCTCCCTAAAGCAGTACTTTTCTATCGTCAATTCCTACAGTGGTTTGGTGGAATGGGAATCATTGTACTTGCCGTCGCTATTTTGCCTGTATTGGGTATCGGGGGAATGCAGTTGTATCGAGCTGAGATTCCCGGCCCCGTGAAAGACAGTAAGATGACACCAAGAATTGCTGAAACAGCAAAGGCGCTGTGGTACATCTATCTGAGCTTGACGATCACATGTGCCTTGGCGTTCTGGCTGGCGGGAATGACACCGTTCGATGCCATCGGCCATAGTTTTTCTACGATAGCCATCGGTGGCTTCTCAACTCATGACGCTAGTATGGGCTACTTTGATAGCTACGCGATTAACATGATTACAGTCGTATTCTTGTTGATCTCTGCGTGTAACTATTCTTTGCATTTTGCCGCGTTCGCGTCTGGTGGTGTTCATCCTAAGTATTATTGGAAGGATCCTGAATTTCGTGCTTTTATCTTCATACAGGCACTCCTCTTTGTTGTATGCTTCCTTATCTTGCTTAATCACCATTCCTACGATTCTGTCTATGATGCGTTCGACCAGGCGCTGTTCCAGACGGTGTCTATCTCAACCACTGCTGGTTTTACGACAACGGGCTTTTCAGAGTGGCCTCTATTTCTACCTGTATTGCTATTGTTCTCTTCTTTTATCGGAGGCTGTGCTGGTTCAACGGGTGGCGGTATGAAAGTCATACGTGTCTTGTTACTCACCCTCCAAGGAGCACGTGAGTTAAAGCGTTTGGTACACCCGAGAGCAGTCTACACCATCAAAGTCGGTGGTACGGCACTGTCTCAACGTGTGGTAGATGCGGTATGGGGGTTCTTCTCTGCTTATGCTTTAGTCTTTGTCGTATGTATGCTAGGTCTGATAGCTACAGGTATGGATGAGCTCAGTGCCTTTTCTGCAGTGGCCGCAACTCTAAATAACCTTGGTCCAGGTTTAGGAGAAGTCGCCCTTAATTTTGGTGATGTCAATGATAAAGCCAAATGGGTGTTAATTGTCTCTATGCTGTTTGGACGTCTTGAAATATTTACTTTATTGATTCTACTAACTCCGACATTTTGGCGTAGTTAAGGAGCTTTTGTGACCAAAGCACTATTTCTTTACTCTTCTCGCGAAGGGCAAACCCAAAAGATACTTCGTTATATAGAGCAAGAACTAGCGGAGTTTGACGTGGAAACGCAAGATCTACACAGTGCGGAAAATATCGATTTCGTATCGTATGACAAGGTATTGATTGGAGCTTCAATTCGATATGGCCATTTGAACAAACGTCTGTACCAGTTTATTGAACGGTATAAACAACAGCTAGATTCTAATAAGGTTGCCTTCTTCTGTGTCAATCTGACTGCCAGAAAAGAAGCGCAAGGTAAGGACACACCTGAAGGCAGTGCTTACATTCGCAAGTTCTTAGTCAAGTCATCTTGGAAACCAAAGTTAATCGGCGTATTCGCAGGTGCTCTTTACTATCCACGATATAATTGGTTCGATAAAATTATGATTAAGCTAATTATGAGCATGACTGGAGGCGAGACGGACACCAGTAAAGAGGTCGAATACACCAACTGGAAAAAGGTCTCGTTATTCGCTCAAAAGTTTAGCAATTTGTGAAGATAAGAGTGATATTTGGTCGTTTGGGGTCAAGCTTTAACCGAAAGGTAAGAAAAACTAAAAAAATCATCAAAAGGGGTTGCCAAGAAAATCTTGATCTCTATAATGCCCCCTCGCTGACACGGGAACGCTTCGAAGCCTATGTTTCGAAACCATAAAGCTCAGTTAGCAAGGTCTATTAGCCAAGTGGAAACACTTGAAAATAAGTTTGAAAAAAGTGGTTGACACTAAACTTTATCTCGCTAGAATGACCGCCTCTTCCGAAGTGAGGTTAATCACAAAAGAAGAACGCTCTTTAACAATATAAACCTATCAATCTGTGTGGGC
>NZ_JXXU01000003.1 GCF_000967495.1 Vibrio neptunius
GAGCTGGGCCGCTCACGGGGCTATCCAGAATTTTTATGGGCTGAAGACAGTAGCTACCTCTACTATGTCGACCAATTTAAAGACTGGAAATACACCTTAAACAGCGGTGAAAAGCAGCAAGTCGATACCGAGTTTAATGAGTACGCGACGATTTATAATGGTCGACGTGTGGTGGCTAATGAGTTTGGTGTAGCTGTCTATGATGAGGCCAAAGACCAATTTCTATTTGGTGTTGGAGTTAACGCAGACGAGGATAATCTTCAAGATTATGAGTTTCATAAAAGAAGTATTAGTCCTAACGGAAACTATGTCTGGGGTGAAAGCCGAAAATACCGTTTTTTAATTGATGTGAAAAATCAAACGTTTCAATCGGAAGAAATTATCCCTCGAGCGATGGGAGAACTCCGCTATTTCGAGATACTGGGTAAAGATGCTAACTATATCCGAGATGGGGCTGCCAGAGTTCTTTTAAGTAAACTTTCTCCAGATAAAAAACTGGTTACCTATCAGAAATGGAAGCAAATAGGTACAGGCCACCTATCTCAAGGGTCTTCTCTGTATAACGCTTTTGCCAATAATGGCGATTTTGTTAAAGGAGAGACATTATGAGCACTTCTCCAGTCGATAAAGCCATCCCATTGCCAGCCAATTACTATCTATTTGGTGTCTATTTTAAAGGAAAGCTGGATCAGAAAACTAACAAAACAACATACCCAACCTGGCATGCTGAAACCAGCTTAATC
Source organism: Vibrio neptunius (assembly GCF_000967495.1). Lineage (GTDB taxonomy): Bacteria > Pseudomonadota > Gammaproteobacteria > Enterobacterales > Vibrionaceae > Vibrio > Vibrio neptunius. The sequence goes on from NZ_JXXU01000003.1 coordinate 744, forward strand.
GAGAACCAAGAGATCACCAATGTGCGCCCGCTGGCTCGGGTGCCGCTGTTAAATGTCACCGATAGTGACAAGCCCGAGCTTTGGGCCACCCGGCATGACTTTAAACTCAGCCAAATTAACAATGGTCAGCCCGATGAGCACGGGGTATATGAAGCGCTTAAACCCGAATCACCGATTCATGTGCTAGGTTCCCCGATCGCTAAGAGCGAACAACGCCAATATCGCTTTCGCTTTCCGCCGCTGCCACTGCTCGCTTCACTGGCAGATTTAAGCGCCAAAGAGCTTAGTGCCAAAATCACTCAGCTGGGCAATGCGTTAGGTAACAGTGAGGCCGAACTGACCCTAACCGCGATTAGCCCAGCTCAGCTTGCACCGCCCTATAGCCGCGATGCCAGCGGCCAACTAACGGCCGATCAGCAAGCCTACAATGCCTGGCACCAAACAGTAAGCGCTGCCAAGCAGCCGCTTGAAGGGTTTGTTTTACCGGTAGTTGCCAGTTGCGCGGTGGTGTTTTCAGATAAAGGCTACGCCGGTGCTCTCGTCAGCCTGTATAAGTTTCAGGTTACCAAACAAGCGGGCACCGAAGTGGGGGAATATGTGCCAATTGGTCCGAGTGTTCAAGCCGCGCTGCCGAAAAATGAACTGGCTGAGGATGCTAAGCAATACCCATGCGCACTATTTCATCTAGACCCGGCTGAGTTTGAAGAAGGGCTATACAGCATTAGGATAGAATTCAACCCTAATCTAATGAAAGAGATTCCCGATTTTATTAAACGGGCAAATATAGAAAGTTATCAAGACGGTGCTGATACCATTTACACTTATGAACTGCGTGAAAAAATCACCTTTTCTTCCCAAACCCCTCTAGGTCAGTTTGCCATTGTGAGCGGTGATATGATCTCTCTTGAAGAGTCGCTGATGTATCAGTATCCGCAGTACTTTACCCATATGAAGCACTACCTAACGGGTAACGCCCAAGGCCAAGCGGCCACGACCCCAGCGGCGCGCAGCATCGCCCTGCTTAAAGACATCCGCGATGCATCGGTGGAGCTCGGCGCGGGGTTAATGAGCGGCAGTTTGCAACAAACCTTAGGCGAGGACGGAAGACAAGCAGTACTGAACAATGTCTCCAAGCTGTATTGGGACGCGGTCAAATCGGAGCTGCCCGATGCAATGCAAGCGGCTGGTGAGCTCTATTATGGTGTCTACAGTACCAAAGAGGCGTTAGATAACTTACGCAGTTTGCAAAACCCTGCCACTGCCAATGTGGGTTTGAAAGCCCTGTTTACCGCTAAGGTGTTTGATCAACAAACCGCCTTGGCACAAGGCTTATCGTCGGCGATTGAATCTCGGCTGGGTGCACGACGCGTGGTCGCTGGTCGAGTCGTAGAGGCTTGGTTGAGTGGCGGAGCCACATTAGGCCTTAACGTGATAGGGACCATCGGCAGCGTTGCTGATTTGTACACCAAGGGCAAAACGGTTGTTGAAATGGCGCAAAAGGCCAAAGAGACCAAGCAAGACATAGGCGAAGTCGCTTATGACTATTTGGACAAGATCCCGGTTTGGAACACCAGCCGCGACTATCAGCAACAAAAGATCGAGCAAGCGCTGGAAAAAGCTAGAGCGGGCAACAGTGATATTGCCGCGACCATGGTCAATAACCGTCGTGGTGCAGGGATTAAAATTGAGTTTAGTTTTAACTCCCGAAAAAGTGAGCTTGAACACAATGAGCCGGTGTTTGTTGAGCTCGCCAGCGCCTTGGCTGAGGTGCTGGAAAGTGAGTCTAACTTAAGGGTTGAAATTGAAGGCCACGCCTGTCAGGTTGACAGCGAAGAAGCCAATATGAAGGTCGCGGCGGAGCGGGCTAATTATGCCAAGCAGCTACTGGAGAAATCCGATGTGTTTAAAGATAGGATCTCTCTGGCTGTGTTTGGTGAGAGTGAGCCGATCTATATCCCGAAAAAAGGCGAAAGCATCGATCGCAATAACCCTAATCTGCGCCAAAACCGTCGCGTAGAGATTCGCATCTATATGTCATCATTGGATGTGGTGTTTCACCCGAGCCGCTATGGTTCACAAGCGATGGAGCGCTCTCGGTTGGCGGTGGAAAGCGCCATGACGGACGAAGACAAAGCCGAAGTTGAGTTGCGCAAGGCAATCTTTGAAGGGGTTGTTGATGTTGCTTCTTACCTTCCCGTTATTGCTCCCGTCGCGCGAGGCGTTTTGCTAATTACAGAAGCCAATAAGGCACTGACCTCGGCGATTAAGTTCATCGACAATGCCTTTTTAGATTCCTTCTTTACCGATCTCAACCAAAAGCACGATGTGGTTCGAGAGTTAGAGCGTTTGTCTAAGATTCATATGGAGTTGTTGGCAAAGCTGCGCAATACCAATATTGACCTAGAGTTCAGCTGTCACACTTATAAAGAGTTGGTTGCCTACCTTGATAGTGAGAAGGCACAGAAAGAGTTGTTAAAACGCTACCAACTCAGAGCATTGGCGATGAACGGCTTGATATTACTCTTGGCCGATCTCGGGGTGAGAGCGAAGCACCGTTCTGACGAAAGATTTGAAAACTTGGTTGAACGATACCAAGTTCAGCAATACATCGAGCACTATATACTTAGCGACAATTGGTCTGTGAACACCATCAAGGGCACCACCTTAGCGGCCGACTGGAAAAATCGTTGTGACGATGAGTACTATGATAAGCTGCTTAAGAATATGCCCGATGGCAGCAGAGGCATGCCACTGCCAAGGCGAAGCGACGCTTTAGCGGGTTTTCACCCCTACAGTTATAGCCCCCTAGCCAGTGATTCAAAAGCCTCGGGTGCTTTCAACCGTGTGTTCCCGGTGCAAACCACCCTCTACGACCATGCTGAAGAGTCTTTGTTTAAACACTTTTCTCAGTCGTTTAACCCGCAAGTGTATGAATTGAAGCAAGAGGCTATCGGTTACTGTCGAGTATTGATTCAATCGGCGGCCCAAACACCACAAGATAAGCCTGCGTGGTTAACCTATCGGGATTGGATTCAACAAGCCGAGCATGCGCATATTGGCCCATACGACAAAGTCAAAGTGCAGATAATACTCAAATCGGAATACGATACACCGTGTATGGTGACCATAGGTTACGATAGGGTCGACGGCTACAATATTCAGGGCCCTGCATTCAGTGATTGGATGTTGCCGATGAAGGCCAGTGACTTTGAGCTGAATGATGATATTAAACGCTATTATCGTGATCACCAGTTGGATGATGACGGAGTGCTTATTGCGATAGAGCATACGCCTTGTTATCGCTTCGGTGAAGTGATGCTTGATGGGCTCAAACCCATCACATCAAAAGCGCGATTGTTGTTGACCGATACGCTGCTTGGGCCCCTGACCTCTGGTCCTCACGCCGCGTTTAACTACGGTGATTCCGATTCCTTTACCCGCTATGTGGGGGCGGGTGGCTTCAGAAATATGCGTTACTCTATGGCAATCAGACAAAAAGATGGCAAGAGTGCGTTTTATCTTCCTCTGGTTTTTGAGCAAGGCGAAGCGAACAATGAAGAAAACGAAATTCAGGTGGGTGTGCTCACCACAGAGAAAAAATCTGTCTTGCTGCAAACCCGTGTCGGTGACAAGCACCTCAAGCTACTTGAAAGGGATTTACTGCTAGAAAGTTTTACTCTGCGCAGCGAGGAAGGCAGCAAAAATACTATCCCTGTGCTTCATGGCATTAAACAGCAGGTGGTGGCTATCGAAACCCAAGTCTCTGGGTTGAACTTTTTCAATGAGCCTAAGTGGTATCAATCCGCCGACAATATTATGCGTGATGGATTCAGGTGGGGAAATCGAGGTAAAGAAGATCCAGCCTCAATCTACATGCTGCTGTTGGGTGAAAACCACGAAAAAGACACCTACCAACGCCTCGAGATGGATTGGAAATCGGTGAATATGTGTATGCAAATGGAGCTCGATGGTTATGATGAGAAGGTGAAAGGGCCGATCTATTTTACCAAGATGCATCATGTTGGAGGGTTTACACACCATGCGGGGCAGTGGGCATTTAGCGCCTCAGCCGAAGTAGATAGCCTTAACGAGATGCCTTCTCTGCAAGGGTTTTTAGATCAAGCGATTAAGCGCTTAAAGGCAGAGAATGATTTGTCTCGGGGTAAAGACTATGTGGTGTATTGCATGCGTTTCGAACTCGGGTATGTTTCTCCCACTGGGCTTAATCTCAAGGGCTTAAGGCCGTTTGGTCAAGTGATTCAACCGAGCAACTCTATCTATAATAGTGGTTCTCCTGAGCTGTCGGTGGCTCACCTTAAACAGGTCGGTTTAGTGGGAGGCGAAGATTACGACAAACACCGTGATTTGGTGATTTGTGTTCCTTCTCTTGCCGAGATCGGGACGGCCGATGAACACTATTTTGGCGACATGCCGTGGTTAGTCAGCAAAGAATCTTGCAGTGATGGCGTCGATAAATCGGCGGCAGAAATATGGAAGAAATACGATCAAGACAAGCGTAAGCAGTGGGTTAGGGATTGGATTGAGAAGCAACCCACCCTAGTACTAGCGCCTAAACCACTAGAAAAATCGTTGGACGACCCAAACTAACCCAGAGCGGGTTGGTGAGGTAGCCTAAAGCCATTTCTGCGAAGAAATGGCTTTTTTATTCAGCACTCGAGATACAGCAAAAGCCCTGCTGGTTACAACATCGGCTGTATTGTCTCATTTGGAATGCACATTGCTCGCAACGACTCCGTTTGGTTCTTCCTTTAAGCACCTTCTGCTGTTGCCACACAACTTGCGGGCCCGTGTTTATTGATAAGACTTCCTACCTGAGGCACGTTTTTAACTCAACGAACTCGTGTTGTTGCATAGCGTCTGATACTGTCGCTTATCCTTAGCTCGTCCGTTAATTCATGTTGAGAGGAAGATGATTTGATCGAACTGGTCACCAGTGTGTCGCTTTGGGAGTTAGTGAGGATAGAACGCATTGCGAAAGAACTAGAGAGCTAGAGAGCTAGAGAAATAAGCAAAAACTGGGTTTTATACCCAGCCAAGAGGGCTTCAAACTGAAGCTATAACCGATTTACTTGCGAAAAATACCCAGATGCAGATATCCATTGTTCAGGCTGAAACGGCTGACTTACCTGACTTTTTTACTTACCTTGAACGTCAACTTAGAGAAAACGGTGTCAATGGCACGCCACTTTTTCAACCTTTATCTCGTAATAACACGACTATTCCGACTCAAACACAGCAGAAGTTTATCGACGGAGTGGGTGCTGAGTTTTCAGATATTGGGTGGAGGCCACTGTGGCTCGCGAAGGACGTACAGGGGAAGATTTGCGGCCACATTGACCTTCGACGCTATATGGAAGCGTATTGCTCCCATCGGGTTAGGCTGGGGATGGGCGTAGAGAAAGAGTGCCGAAAAATGGGACTCGGCAGTCGGTTAATCCAATCTGTGCTCGAGTTTTGTCAGCACCACGAGCAGATCATCTGGCTTGATTTAAATGTGCTATCAGTCAATCTTGCCGCCAAAAATCTTTATCTCAAACATGGCTTTCAAATTGTTGGCGAAATGACGGATTATTATCGAATTGATCAAGAGTCTATTTCTGAGCTCACTATGACTCTTAACACTCAAGTAGGGCTTGGTGAACAATAGCTTCACACTGGTCATTTTTACACTGTAAACCAAGGTATGTAATGCAACCTAATATAGAAACACACAGATTAGTACTAAGACCCTTTCGTTTATCAGACAGCGAGAGGGTTGCGCTCTTAGCGGGAGAAAAAGTCATCGCTGAGATGACGGCGAATATTCCTCACCCTTACGAATCGAATATGGCAGTGGAATGGATCAAGACCCATTGTCATCATTTTGCCGAGCAAACGGCCGTGGTTTTTGCCATCACGATCAAAGGGTGTGATGACATCATCGGTGCTGTCAGCCTTCCAACACTCAGACAAGGTGTTGGCATTCTGGGTTATTGGTTAGGCACACCTTATTGGGGCAAAGGCATTGCGTTTGAAGCCTCCCAAGCCTTAATTGAGTATGCCAAACAGCACCTGAATCTGGTCGAGATTGAAGTTCAGCATTTAGTGTGTAACCAGCGTTCAAAATCTGTAATTGAAAAACTGGGGATTGAGTACCGCGAAGACCGGATGGTTGAGATACACGGTGAACAACGTAAGGTTTGTGTCTACCGTTCATTGGTATAGCTCAGTGATTGTATTCAGTCAGGGTAGGATTAGATAAGGAGGTTAGATGATTAGCCATATTGACCACATTGTTCTTACTGTCTCAGATATTCAAGCCTCGGTTTAATTCTTGACCCTGATAGCAACCTGATTGAAGTCAGTAGCTATTCATCTAGACAAACTGATCATTGACAAGTGAGTCTAGGCATAATCAGGCTTGTCAGTTTTTCTGTTCTGACATTCAATTTTTACCGAATGACGATCTTTATATATGAAATAATGTGATTAGCATCTCATTTAAAGTTTAATTTGATAATTGATTAATCACTTACTACTTTTTTATTAACTGCCGAAAATCATAAGGGGCAAGTTTTGAAAAGGTTAAAGGTAGTATTTTTAGTCCAAGTTATTGTCGCTTTGACGCTGGTATTGCTGGTCTCAGCATTTATTAAATATCAAAACTTCAAAGGTAACTTGCATCAAGAGCTAGTGATTAATGTGCAAAACACTAGCCAACGGATGTCAATCAGTTTACCAAAAGCGGTGTGGGATTTTGATTTAGATACGGCAAAAGTGGCGATGTCGGCAGAGTTGGATCTGCCCGAGATATCTGCGATCAAACTCATTGATGCGCAAGGCAGTGAGCTGTTGTTTCTCACCCAGACGGGAGAAGGTGAGGATAAACAACTGATTGACGTGACCGACAAGCAGGCCTACACCGATGAAAACAGCCAAACGACGCCTCTAACGTTTGTCGATTACGGTGAAGAGAATAGCGTCGGCGAAGTCACCGTCTATTACGATACCCACGCCATGGATGCCAAATTAGCGGACTCTTTGCAAACCAACATCATTGAGTTGCTTGTTCTCGATATCATTATATCTATCGTCATTATAGTTGTGCTTTCGATTACCGTATTAAGGCCGATCTCCCAATTAACGGAGGTGATCAAGGATTTAGCGTCAGGAGATGGTGACCTCACCAACAAACTTGCCCCGGCCAAATATCGAGAATTCGACGCTATTACCAACGGCATCAACAGTTTTACTGAGTCTTTGAGAGTTATCGTTCAAGATGTCAATCAATCCTCAGAAGCGTTAGGAGAGAAGGCGTCGGCAAATGGTGCAACGGCACGCGCCAATGCCGAAAAGCTGAGCTCTCAAGAACACCAACTCGCCACGGTGGCAGCAGCGGCTACGGAGTTGAACCAATCAGTGGCGACGGTTGCTGACACGGCGTCAGAAACCGCTGATCAAGCACAGGCCGCCACAGGTTTAGCCGCCAGTGTTAATGAGGCGATCGAAAACTCAGCCAACGACATCATCAATATGCGTGAGGAAATGAACCATGTGAATGCTGAGATGCACATATTGATTGAAGAGGGCGACAAGATCACAACAGTATTGAACGTGATCAACGATATCTCTGAGCAAACCAACCTGCTGGCGCTGAATGCTGCCATAGAGGCGGCTCGTGCTGGCGAGCAGGGACGAGGATTCGCTGTGGTGGCGGATGAGGTGCGTAACTTGGCAGTGAAAACTAGCCAGTCTACCGAGCAGATTCAAAAGAACATTACCGCGTTAGGCGTCGCAACCAAATCGGTTGAGGATGAACTGACTCGGATTGCAACCTTGCTGGAGTCTACCGCTTCACGGGTTAGCGATTCTCAAAGCTCGGTTAGTGAAGTACAGAGTTTGATCACGATTATCTCGGACCGCAGTGGACAGATTTCTCAGGCAACCGATGAACAAAGAATGGCTGTAGAGGAAATCAGCCAAGCGATTGTAGAAGCATCGGAAGCGACCAATGAAGTGTCTTCTGGCGCGACCCAAAATGCACAAAGAACAGAAGAAGTTCTGGGCTTAAGTCAGAGTATCGCCAGCCATATGGCGAAATTCCGTACATAAGTTGTTTCAAAGAGGATTTGTTATGAGAAATTTGCTTTTACTGGCTTTCACAGCCCTATTTTCAATAACTGGCTACACGGCAACGATTACCGCAGCGCAGGACCCTTGGGCACCTTTTGTGCAGAAAGATAGCGCCAGCCCCGGGGTGTCAGTTGAAATTATTACTGAGGCATTTAAATCTCAAGGTCATGATGTTGATTTTAAGATCATGCCTTGGACGCGTGCACTCAATGAAGTGAAAGGCGGACGTATAGATGTGTTAGTCGCGACGTGGTTTACCAACGAAAGGACGTCTTATCTGCATTATAGCGGCCCCTATTTGGAAAACTCGCTGAAGTTCATTAAACGTAAAGGCGATGACTTCGAATACAACGGTATGGATAGCTTGTCGGGCAAAACGGTCGGTATCATTCGTAACTACGGTTATGGCGATGACTTTCTTGGCGCTTCTAACTTCAAGAAACCGGAAGCGAATGATTTAGTCTCCAACGCAAAAAAACTTATGGCGAAGCGAATCGATTTGACCTTGGAAGATGAGCTAGTGGCTAAGTCCACCTTGTCTGGAGCGGGTATGAACCTCGATGATTTTGAGTTCACCAGCAATGCGCTTTCGGTCAACCCATTGCATGTCACATCAGGTTTAGCCAATCCCAAACATGCAGAGATTATCGATGCGTTCAACAAGGGTTTAGCGGAAATTAAGTCTAACGGTACGTTCGATAAGATTCTCGCCAAGTATGGGATCAAGTAACATTTTGCCTGCTAAAGCCTCAGCAACTGCTGAGGCTTTTTTGTTTTCAGTCGCCGCGTTAGGGTAGGCGGTTTAACTGGCGTATTGTCTGTGAATTTCCCCGTCAGCTTTGCCTAAACGCAGGGGCTGACTATCTCTTCAATACCTGAACTCATTTCGTTTGGCCTGTCAGTTGGGTCAAAGTTATTTCTCGACGGAATGATCGGTTCGATTAATTGTTTTATCTATGAATACCATTTAAAAAATACGTGATCTCCATTGTTTGACTTTGATCACGTTTTGAGGCTTTTAGATCGCGCTGATTGAGGTGGTGGAGGCCATTCAATCAACCTACATTTCTCTGAGTGACAAACCTATAGCTATCCCTTACTTTTCAGGGCTTTCTTCTGTGGCACGTGATTGGTGTTGTGGAAGGTAATCCGCTGCAAACTCACGGTTCAATTTCATAAATGAAAGGTTAGTTTCCAAGTTCGACAGATGAGCTTGATTGTCGATCTAAGCATAATGCCCAGAATGTAACATTGTATTTCAAAGTGTAACAATTAAACCACGTTAATAGCATGGTTTTTTACAGGGTATCTGTTGATGATCTGGCACTTTGATTTTCGATGTTGCACATGCTCAACACATAAACATTCTAATGACTATAACAACCGGCCTTCAGGCATTGCCCTGCAACCGGACAAACATCGAGAAAGTTAATGGAAGCCTCAAGATATAAACGCATCTTGTCGAGGGCAAGTTTGGTGATCGCCATTCTGCTGCTCTCAGGATGCAATTCTGCTTTGCTTGACCCGAAAGGGGCTATTGGTGTCCAGGAAAAAGAGCTGATTATTACTGCTCTGTTGCTGATGTTGATCGTTGTGATCCCCGTGATTCTGATGACGATTTACTTCGCCTACCGATACCGAGCGACCAACACCGACGAAGAGTATGCGCCCGAATGGGCTCATTCGACCAAGATCGAAGTGGTGGTATGGACGATTCCGATCATCATCATCGGGATTCTTGCCACCATTACATGGCGTTCAACGCATGAACTGGAGCCTTCTAAGCCTCTGGTAAGTGATGTGAAACCCATGACGATTGAAGTGGTGTCACTCGACTGGAAATGGTTGTTCATCTATCCAGAAGAACACATTGCAACGGTTAACTATGTTGCGTTTCCAAAAGATGTGCCAGTCAATTTCAAACTGACGTCAGACAACATTATGAACGCGTTCTTTATCCCACGCCTCGGGACGCAGATCTACGCGATGCCGGGCATGGTGACCAAGCTCAACCTGATTGCTAACCATGAAGGCGATTACAAAGGTTTTGCTTCTAACTATAGCGGCGAAGGTTTCTCGCAGATGAAGTTTACTGCGTCGGCTATGCCTGATCGCGCCGCATTCCTGAACTGGGTGCAGAAGGTCAAAGCCAGCCCAGATCGCATCGAAGACTGGGAGCAATTCCGCTCTCTGGCAGCGCCAAGTGTCGCTGAGCCAGTGACGCTGTTCTCCAGTGTTCCGCCGTTTTTGTTTACTGATGTCGTGACCCAGCATCCTGGTTCAATGAACTGTTTGCCTGAAAACCAAGGACAATCGTAATGTTTGGAAGATTAACTCTCGATTCAATTCCATACCACGAACCCATCATTGTCATCACCTTAGCGATTGTTGCTCTGGTTGGCTTGGCAGTGGTTGGCGCGGTGACCAAAGCAGGGAAATGGCAGTACCTGTGGAACGAATGGTTTACGTCAGTAGACCACAAAAAGCTTGGCTTTATGTATATCGCAGTTGCGATGGTAATGCTGATACGCGGATTTGCCGATGCGGTGATGATGCGCAGTCAGCAGTTACTATCTTCTGCAGGAGAAGCGGGTTACCTACCGCCTCATCACTATGACCAGATTTTCACCGCGCACGGTGTGATCATGATTTTCTTCGTCGCGATGCCTCTGGTGATCGGCCTGATGAACATCATTGTTCCATTGCAGATTGGTGCTCGTGATGTCGCCTTCCCCTATTTGAACAACCTCAGTTTCTGGTTGTTTATTGTTGGTGTGATTCTGACCAATATGTCGCTTGGTTTAGGTGAATTTGGTCGTACTGGCTGGTTAGCGTATCCGCCTCTGTCGGGGATAGATGCTAGCCCAGGAGTTGGGGTCGATTATTGGATATGGGCTTTGCAGATATCTGGTGTTGGTACCACGCTGACAGGGGTGAACTTCTTCGCCACCATCTTGCGTATGCGTACTCCGTCTATGCCAATGATGAAGATGCCAGTGTTCACTTGGGCGTCTCTATGTGCCAACATCCTTATCATCATCTCGTTCCCAATCCTAACAGTCACGATTGCTTTGCTGACACTGGATCGATACCTCGGATTCCATTTCTTCACCAATGATCTTGGCGGCAACGTGATGATGTACGTCAACTTGATTTGGGCATGGGGTCACCCTGAGGTGTATATCCTGATCCTGCCAATTTTTGGTGTGTTCTCGGAAGTGACCGCGACTTTCTCTCGCAAGAAATTGTTTGGGTACACTTCATTGGTGTGGGCAACGGTAGTGATTACTATTCTGGCGTTTGTCGTATGGCTGCACCACTTCTTCACTATGGGATCGGGTGCGAACGTTAACGCCTTCTTCGGTATCGCAACCATGATCATTTCCATCCCAACTGGGGTGAAGATTTTCAACTGGTTGTTCACCATGTACAAAGGCCGCATCCGCTTTACTACACCAATGATGTGGACGGTGGGCTTCCTGATCACCTTTACTGTCGGTGGTATGACAGGCGTATTGATGGCAGTTCCGGGTGCTGACTTTGTTCTTCACAACTCAGTATTCCTGATCGCGCACTTCCATAACGTCATCATCGGTGGTGTGGTGTTTGGTTGCTTTGCGGCAATCACTTACTGGTTCCCTAAAGCGACGGGTTTCACGATGAACGAAGCGTGGGGCAAGCGGGCCTTCTATCTTTGGATTGTCGGTTTCCTGATGGCTTTCCTGCCATTGTACGCATTGGGCTTTATGGGTATGACTCGTCGTTTGAGCCAAGACATTAACCCAGAGTATTTCCCTCTATTGGCTGTTGCGGCGGCAGGTACTGCTGTGATTGCGATGGGTGTGGTATGCCAGTTCATTCAAATTTACGTCAGTATCCGTGATCGCGAACAGAATCGTGATCTGACCGGTGACCCATGGGGTGGCCGTACCTTTGAATGGGCGACGTCTTCACCTCCGCCATTCTACAACTTTGCGCATTTACCAAAAGGCGACGAGCTAGACGCATTCTGGTATCAGAAGCAGAGCGGTGAGTTCGACCCAACCAAAGAAGTGGAATACGAACGCATCCATATGCCGAAGAACACGCCAACAGGTATTTATGTGTCTGCATGGGCGCTGGTATTTGGTTTTGCGATGATTTGGTACATCTGGTGGCTGGCAGCAGCGAGTTTCGTCGGCATCATCGTGACCTGTATTCAACATAGCTACAACGATGACGTGGACTACTACGTTGAAGTCGAAGAGATAAAAGCGATTGAAGCTGAGCGCCGTGCTCAGTTTGAAGAAGCGAATAAAAAACCTGTGCAAGATGATAATAAGAAAGACGATCTGGAGGTGACGTATGCAAGCTAACATCGCCTCTCACGATCATGATCACCACGATACCAGCGGCAACAAACTGTTTGGTTTCTGGGTTTACCTGATGAGTGACTGCGTACTGTTTGCGACCCTGTTTGCGACTTACGCAGTACTAGAAAGCGGCTCGATTAGCGGGCCGACAGGTAAAGATATTTTCGAACTGCCATTTGTGTTCGTTGAAACCATGCTGCTGCTGTTCAGTAGTATCACATTTGGCTTTGGCATGATTGCGATGAAACGCAAAGATGTCGCGGGCTTAAAGCGTTGGTTGCAAGTGACGTTCTTGCTCGGGCTTGGCTTTATCGGCATGGAAGTGTACGAGTTCCATCACCTGATTGCTGAGGGCTACGGCCCACAGGCGAGCGCATTTTTGTCTGCGTTCTTCACGCTAGTGGGCACTCATGGCCTGCACGTGACGTTTGGTCTTATTTGGCTGGCGGTGTGCTATCACCAACTGGCGACGAAAGGCCTAAACGACAATATGGCGATGCGCTTTAACTGCCTGAGTCTGTTTTGGCACTTCCTAGACATTGTTTGGATCTGTGTCTTCACCATCGTTTATCTGTTGGGGGTTATGTAATGGATCAACATCTGGAAACGGGTGCGTCGGATTACGTTAAAGGTTTCGTTGCATCTCTGATTTTGACCGTGATTCCGTTCTACTTTGTTTGGACGCAATCGCTGCCTGACACGATGACATATGTTGTTCTGTTCGGCTGTGCTTTGGTACAAATCTTTGTGCACTTTAAGTACTTCCTACATATGGAAGTGAAAACTTCCGATGGTCGCTGGAACTTAGTGTCACTGATGTTTACTGCTATCGTTGTCTTGATTCTTATCGCCGGCTCGGTGTGGATCATCTACAACATGAACGTCAATATGAAGCTGTAGGCCAGAGTATGCTGAAAAGTTATTTGTCTATTACCAAACCGGGCATCATTTTCGGCAACCTGATATCTGTTGCGGCGGGGTTTTTCCTCGCCGCAAAAACAGAGCACGCCAGTCTGCATTTGTTACTGGCGACACTCGCTGGTGTCGGGCTTGTGATTGCTTCAGGCTGTGTTGTGAACAACATCTTTGACCGAGACATCGACCAAAAGATGAAGCGCACTCAGAATCGTGAAACGGTCAAAGGTAACATCAATATCGATATTGCTTTTGTCTACGCCTTGGTAATGCTGCTTGGCGGGACGGCCTTGTTGTTTCAGCTCGCCAACCCGCTATCGGCAGTGGTAGTACTACTGGGCTACGTGTTTTACGTGTTTTTCTACACCATGTGGTACAAGCGTACCTCTGTGTACGGCACGTTAGTGGGGAGCATTTCCGGTGCAGTACCACCACTAGTCGGCTATCTGGCAGTAACAAACTACATCAGCCTTGAAGCCATTCTGCTGTTTACTATGTTCTGCTTATGGCAAATGCCGCACTCGTACGCGATTGCGATGTTTCGTATGCAAGATTATCGCGACGCGGGCATTCCAGTTTTGCCAGTGAAAGAAGGTATAAACAAAGCTCATCGCCATATGAAGGCGTATGTTGTGGCTTTTGGTGCCGTCTCACTGGCTTTATTCCTATTAGGAGAGGCTGGCTATGAATACCTAGCGGTTGCCGCTGCGGTGTGCTTTATGTGGACGCAGGTGACGTTTCGCAAGGTTGACTACAGCAATTACGTCCAATGGTCGAAATCGGTGTTTAAAGTCTCTCTGCTGGTGGTGATGAGCATCAGCGGTGTACTGGGTCTGGAGCTGATTCCACTACCCATCTAACGAGTTGAGCGCTCCTTCCTCAACCTGCTAAGCCGATAACGGTTTTATGCCTGAGATATCCGATACCGGCATGTTTGTGTAAGCAGAGAAAGGACGGGGCGCTTTTTTATTGTTCGTAAGTAGATAACAGGTATTTTTTAACCTTTAGTAACGTATCGTATTTATACTCGCTTGTACTGCCATCAGAGTAGTATCCAGAAAAACCCTCTAAGTTGTTGTCCTGAGATATGTTGTTTTCACGTATCAGTGACCCATTTTCAAACTTGTACAGATAAGAAGTATATTGAGTCCCTTTTATATCGAAGTGGTTTACGTCCCAGAGTATTTGGACTAAAAGGTACGGGTTGTTTCTTAAGGATATCTCATCCATACCGTTGAAAATCGGCGGTCCTCCTTCAACAGTATATTGGTCTACTTTGGTGGTCTTACTTCCGGTAGTGATGGACAGAAAGTAGGGAGCGTACTCGTGATCCTGTGCGGAAATATCAATCCTATCCCCTTGTTCTGTTACCAATGTGGCAATTGAGAAAGCGGGAAATGCAGTGGCCATAGCGAATGCTACTAGGGTGTTTCTAATTTTCATGACTATTGAAAGCTCGCACCAAAATGAGGAGGAAATGGTTTGGAAACTGCTTTACATGTTCTAGAAAAGATGGATTTTCCGTTATGCTCCACGTCCAAAGCATAGGTATCTAGAAATTCAGCAGTAAGCAAATCTACAACATCTATTGAATAGCTGAGAGTGTAATTGTATTTTCCTCTGTTGAAGAATACTTCTTGCGTCAGGCTAGGGCCTTGAATTAAGCGCCAATCCAGAGGTTTTTCACCTTCATTTGGATATTCAAGCTCAATATTATCTTGAGTACCATATCGATAAATAAAACTAGATCCTATGCCACATAAAGATACCTTCTTATTGTTTTCTAAAGTGCATGAGAAAACTTCTTCTGTATCTTCATTACACATAGATAGCTTGCTTGGTTTTTTACTAGATTGAGAATACGTAGATAGTAGATATTCTTCTACTTGTGGTAGTTCTTTTAGTTGATATTGACCATTGCCACCTTCACCTTCGTTGTATATACCTTCGAAACCTTCTAGATTACGATCATTAGTGATTTTTTTGTTTATAGAAAGAATGCCATTTTCCAACGTATAAACGTAAGTTTTGTAAACCGTTCCTCTTAGTTCAGGGTTTGCAACATTCCAGTATACGAGAACGATAAGGTTGTTAGACTTTTCTAAGCTTACTATCTTCATTGAATCGATTATAGGTCTTGCGCCTTCATAGGAATATTCATCAACTTTGGTCGTCTTACCTCCATTGGTTATTGATAGAAAATAGGGAGCAAACTCGTCATCTTGTTCCGAAATATTAATCCTATACCCTTGTTCTGTCACTAGTGTGTCAATTGAGAAAGCAGGAAATGCAGTTGCCATAGCGAATGCTACTAGAGTGTTTTTTATTTTCATTCCGCAGTAAAGCCTCTAAGAGTGTCACTGACGCTCTATCTGATGAAGTGGTGGTAGTTCTACTTGCTCCCAGCTGCCCTTTTGCTCGGAGAAATAGATAAAAGAAGTCAAAATAGATTGTGTATTGTATAGGATGTAGTAGTTTTGGGACTCTACACTGCGTCCATTTATGGTCGCTTTCAACGTTGGTTTAGCTGCCATAAGATTGCCCAAAGATGAGTAGTTGATGGAAACATAGTTGTCACCATCTCGGTATTTTACGATCGTAATGGATAGTGGCTGCTTAACTTGACCATCAGCGGTTCTGGGTAAAGTATAATCTTCTTCCTCCCTGCTTACTTCAGAGATTAAGTACGAATAACTGTCCAATGCGTACCTCATATCGAGCTTTAGGCCGCAAATTGCATTCCTATTGAGTAAACCATTAAATTTGTTTTTACTGTTATTGTAAATGCAATTAATTTTGTCAGGATACATTGGGTGAAAGGTTAAATTAGCATTTCTTCCATTGCTATTGGTAACATCTAATGCAGGTTTGCCCTGGAAGTCAAAAAGGTTAACACTCGAAATATGAGAGACATCTAGTATGCCTGTATATAAGGTGTCATTTATCCAAAGTTGATTTTCGACACTTCTATAAACTGGTTTGGAGTGGGACACTGCTATCTTTGATGATAGGGGGCGTTCTACTATGCTATCTTTAAGGTGGTCAATTTTAAGATAGATGTACACTCTCTCAGGAATTTTATTAGATCGATTATTTTTTTTCATAAGTTCGTAATACATCTGGTAATTTTTTTTGGCCAGCTTGTTTTTCTTTAATGCCTGATATGAGTCTGCAAGGTTTAGGTAAGCGACAGTTCTATTGGGAACTATAGCGATTAGATCTTCCAGAATATCAATCGAAGACTGGTGATGCCCTGCCTTAGAGATATAATAAGCTATATTATTATAATAAACTTGATTTTCCTTTTTTATAGGATATAAAGTAATCAAAAGTCTCAATATATTTTGGCTTATAACTACTTCTTTTTGGCTAAATTTTCTTTCAATCTCTGATAAACCGTAGTCAGAATCAACATCGACGTGACAATAGTCATTAAAACTCTTGTTACCTTCCACTGATAGAAAAGGCTCTAAGTCAGACACCATCGCATCTTCTAATAATATGTTAGTGTCCTTCTGACATGTTTTGGTTACTAAAAAAATACCATCTGATACATAACTAATATATGACTTTGTTTTAGTTATAATAAACCTACCACTTTCATATTTTATATATATATCAAATTGTCCTGAAAAATCATTGCCTCTATTAGTTATAATAAATCCATCTGATGTGGTTTTTATTTCCTTGAAAACACTGTACCCATCGATAGTAAAGTTACTAGCTTTGACGAACAAACTATTTTCTTTATAGATAAAAAGGTCGTTTTCTATAGGATTGCTTTTTATTATAAAAGATGAGTTTTCAAAATTTGCGTGAAAATATTTATCCTCAAAAGCTAAGGACGATTTCATAAAAATTAACTGAAACAATACTAATATCACATAAATTGACTTCATTATTAATTGCACCTTTGTAGTTTCAATATACCTTTATCGATAGGTAAGGTATAAAAAGGGAGATCAATCTTTTTTCCATCGGAATCGATTAACCCAAACCAATTAAGCGCGATTCCACTTCTTATTTGGTTTATTTGTGCAATCGGATATGTAGAATCTATTTTGTCAAATGGTATATCAAAGCCTCCTAGTCCAATATCTGATGATTTATAATATAGTTGAAAACTATCATCTTGATTCAGGACTTGAGTTTTGATATATATTTGATTAGTTGCCAATTCAATCACTGCTTCCCCATTCTCGATTAATACTTTTCCAGAAGGTTCATGAAAACCATCACACTCTAATGAATAATACCCATCAAAATTTTCAGTGGCTATGAAGCTAGACATAAGCGTGAATGTAAACAGTAAATTCATTTTTTATTCCTGTCGGTTTATATCAATAATATATTAATTTACGCTCACGAGTAATGAATCTTTTTTTAGATAACCAATTGTATTATTATACTTTGCAAGTGCCCATTCAATATTGCCATCATAGTAATATTCGGTGATGTTAATTTCATCACCTTCAATAACGTAACTTCCGAGTCTGTTAAACTCTTTATCATAAAAATAGGAGCGATTGGTAGTGACTTTAGCATGGAGTCTTTGTCTTTTTAATATATCTTTCTCATGGCTAACTAAAAATTCTTCTTTCGAAGTTTTTCTCTTTATGTAAAAATCACCTACAATCTTGTCTTCATAACTTAGTAATAACTTTTCATTCTTTATTTTCCATACACTTTCATAAGTTTCTAAAGCTGAACTTCTATTACTATCAATAATATAGTCGTCGGACTGTTTTATATTACAGAGAGTAACTTCTTCCATGTTCTTATCCTTTATGTAAACGAAAGCATCTTTTGACTTGTTTAAGTGATATATTTTCCCACATTCATTGGCTCCGGAAAAGGTATCAGAGAGGTAGTAATAATTTTCATATGGAGTAGAGAATTTTTTATATCTATAAAGTCATTTAAGCCACTGTATTCTAAATAAATATTTCTACAAATTTCATTCTCGCATACTCTGACAGAGGCTATGTTATTGTTAAATTTCATCCCCATTTCTGACTCAGAAGCGTGTAAAATAGAGGAAGAAAAAATGAATGTTGTGAAAGTAATAGTAACTATGTTTCCAGTAACATTGCTAATCACAACGATATTTCCTTATAATAGAAATTTAATCTCATTTCGCAAGATGATCTATTATCTTTGTGTAGTTTTTTATTTATTCGACAACTTTTTTTTATATAATCATTCCATGATTTTAGCCTCTGTTCTACGTATGTATTATTATTTCCTCGACTGGATATTAAATAGGCCAATTCCACATTTTTATTTTCTATATAGTTAAACTCAATTAACCTTGCTTTGGTCACCCATGAATTGCATTCTGCGATTAAATACTTTGTCATTACGTCAGTAGTGGGTTCACCGCTAGGAAAAAACTCTGCTACAGAACAAGCTTGATTCTTATAATTTATCCATTCGATCTGGGACTCTTTGAAATCTTCGCCTAATTCGAATGTTCTCAACTTATTTTTGAGAGCTTTGTACCGAGTATTGAGCTCTGTGTCATATTGTTTATATTCTGACTGTCGCTGTTTGAGTTTTTCTGCATAGTTATTGTAAAAATCATACATCTGATAAGAAAACGAGTAGCCAGAGTATGTGATAATTATCAAAGTAAATATTCTTAATACTAAAATCATATAGTTACCATGATTGTTATTTTAAATTAATCTCTTAATCTGAATTAATTAAACTGATATTTACTAGTTAAGTGTTATATCTGATTCCAAAACATAGCCTTGAAAGCGGTCTGATTCCAGTTTATAGAACACGAAAAATTCAGACTCCATATACTCTTCTGTAGCACGAGTTACTATGATATCTTCATTTTCTTTGATAGATATCTCTTTTAATTTGGTAATGATTTTTTCTCCACTTTTTTCATTTTTAATATCATAAAGCCAAATTGTTTTTGAGTTTGATTTTATCGCTACTAACTTCCTCTTTCTAGGGTCTTCGTCATAGGATATCATCATTTCTTTATTGTCTAATATCGAATAGTAATTACCCAAATTATCACTAAAATACATGTTTTCTAGCTTTATTTCTTTTTTATTTAGCTTGAAAGAGTACTCTATGCGACCACCAAATCCCATTGGCTTATCATAAAGTAAAATAGTATTATCAAAATAGGAAATATCGCCACATAATGCGATCACGCTTTTGTCAGGAAGGCTTAAAATTCTTGCTTTATCGTGGTCAATTTTGGATAACACACCGCAATTATTTTCGTTTCGTATGTAGACATAACTATTGAAGGGAGACGAAAGCCTCTCTAACCGATAGTTTTGTTCTAGATACTCAGATACACCTCTTAGGTCGAGTTCATTTATCACCTTTTTTTGTGAACTTTGACTAGTGTATGGATAAAGAACTCCACAGATAAGAATTAATATAACTTTAATGACTGTGGTTGTTCTCCTTGTAGTATTAAATAATAGCATTTAAAGTTTATTTACTCCTTACGAATCAAATTAACGCTAGAATCATTATATAAATTGATTTAAAGTTCACTCGATAAATTACCAATCCCCATTCCAATACTCGGTTCTTTGGACTTCAGTAAAAAATTTGAGATCTGGAAATGATTCGTATCTCCCACGTTTTTTTAAATCTTCTCGCTTAAAAAATACCCTGTCCCATTTACCATTTGAATTCTTTTTTTCTGCTGATAGTATTATATTTGAAGTTACATTCTTATATAAGTATTTGTACTTTCCGATGTGAAAAAATATAGATTTATCGTTAACGGAACCGCCAGACTCATTAACATAGTAAAATTTTCTTCTAGAGCTTTCGCTAAAGGTCAATTCTACGTTGTCTATATTTCCGTATCTATATATAACATCCTGTTTATCAAGGCAAAATGATACTAAATTGTCATTCTCCAATACTACTGTTGATAGTACTAACTCATTTTTGTAGCAAAGTGATTGGCTATGAAATTCTAATTTTATTTTGTAATTGTTTTTTAGGTTATTTAATCTTTCATTTATGACGTTATAATCAGAAATCTTATTATTTTTCTTTAGAATCTTATTCGATATCTCCATATAGAAAGACTTATTTTCATCGGTGATTGGATAGCATGCCATGTAACTTTCGATTGTAAAATCGATATCTTGATAATCAATATCACTGACCATCAGTTTGGGAGGCAGTTGCTCAGAATGATTAGGTATATTTATTTCTCCATAGGATGTAAGTAGCTTGCTATCAGTAGACCAGTTTGCCCCGCATACCTCACCACTATAGGTACCAATTACACATCCTGAATCCACTCTTACTATGTCACAATAACCTTTTATCTCTTCTGATTCTTTTCCTGATTCATCAACGTATGAGCTAATAAGCGTTTTCTGTATGATTATATGTTTGCTGTCTGGTGACATTGATATCGAGTCTGGATATTTATCTATTAAAAATCTATTTACTTCAGGATATAGATTAAACTTATCACCACGAGTAGAAATGAATTCTATATTATCATTACCAAATTTTAATACTTTAGCATTCAAGAAATTCGGAAATAAAACTATAAGTAAGAATAATCTTATCAATGTGTCTTTCCTAATATTCAACATCGGACACCAACAAAAAATTTCTTTATTATTAAAAAGAAAAGTGTTAACTATATTATATATTTTTATAGATGTTCTTATAAAATTTCTTAACCAATTTAGAATATCAACAATTATATAAAACAAAGTCTGTATCGATCTAACCAAAAGACTAGTTAAAATGCCCGATTGGCTATACCAAGTCACTAAATTGATAGATTTGTGCTGGACGTCTCACAAAAAGGTTTGGGCCATACTGTGATGCTCTTCAATACGCGGTGTTTGCATGACATCCAAAACTGCGAATGTTACGGTTGTCTTTGTCCAAAAGTAACAGGTGTATCGCTTAGCTCAGATGAGAGGGGACTATGATTACCGCGTTGGCGATTAAAAACTATCGTTCAATTCTAAATCTGGTTATGCCACTAGGCAGATTGAATGTGATAACGGGAGCTAATGGTTCCGGTAAATCCAATTTATATAAAGCTCTGCGTTTGTTGGCTGATACCGCGCAAGGTGGTGTTGTATCTGCGCTAGCAACTGAAGGTGGCCTTGATTCAACATTTTGGGCAGGGCCGGAAAAGATAACCAACTCGATGAAGCGAGGTGAACACGCCGTTGAAGCCACGGTTAGGCAGAATGTTAAACGTCTCAAGCTTGGCTTCGCAACCGAAGAGTTTAGTTACGCGATTTCGTTGGGTTTACCAGCACCGACTATGTCAATGTTTGGTTTTGACCCTGAGATCAAACGAGAATGTATTTGGAATGGTCCGTTTTATCGACCTGCCAGTGCGTTAATAGACAGAAATGGCTCAGCAATTAAAGCGCGTGAAGGACGAAAATGGCAAGTCATTTCTAGCCATATTGCCACGTATCATAGCCTGTTTGATCAAATTGCCGACCCGATGGCCACGCCAGAGGCGTTTATGCTGCGAGAAACGATTCGCGGCTGGCGTTCTACGATCACTTCAGGACTGACAAAGACGCCCCAGCTAGGCAGCCTCAGCTTGGCACTCGCACTCCGGTTTTACATCATGATGGCCGTGATCTGGCTGCTGCCTTACAAACCATTATCGAAATTGGTGATAAAGAGGTGCTTTATAAAGCCATCGACTATGCTTTTCCTGGCGCTAGCATCCGCATCGTCAATCAGGTCGATGGTCGATTTTCATTGGAGTTTTCCCAGCACGGACTTTTAAGGCCATTAAGTGGTGCTGAGTTGTCCGATGGGACTTTACGTTACTTGCTATGGGTGGCCGCTCTTCTCACGCCTCGACCACCAAGTCTGATGATTCTCAATGAGCCTGAAACCAGTCTTCATCCCGATTTGTTGCCTGCTTTGGCGCGTTTGATTTCTCACGCGGCCGAGAATACTCAGGTCTGGGTTGTGTCTCATGCTCCACGTTTGATTGCGGCGTTGTCGGAGCATCCAGAATGTAATGCTATTCAACTGGACAAGGAGTTTGGTCAGACGATTATTCCGGGTTTGGACCCTCTTTCATCGCCAAATTGGTATTGGCCTGATTCTTAAACAGAAAAAATCGTAATGTAATTTTTCTCCCTAAAAAGGGAATCAAATAATGGTCTATGCACCTCTCGTTAAACGTCAATCGCGACTAAACTCAACGTTACGTTCAATCAAAAGCGGTCTTTCTGGGAGGGCATAATGACAACCCAAAATATTCAGCACTTTTTTCATCCTCAATCCGGTAGCCTGAGTTATGTTGTGGCAGATTCGGACACCAATGAGGCAATAGTCATTGATCCTGTTGCTGATTATGATGAGGAAAACTGTCAGATCAGTTTTGAATCCGCGCAGCAAATTATTGACCATATTGAACAAAATCAACTTCATGTCACCGCGATTCTTGAAACACATATTCATGCTGATCATTTGTCGGGTTCGTTCTATCTTAGTAAAGTACTACAAGCGCCAATCTACATTTCTGATCATGTCAAAGAGGTTTACGCTAGCTGCAAGGATGATCTGTCACTCACCGATCTTTATCACTTTGAGCATTTCTTACTGGAAAATGAGCAACTGGATTTTGGTCATTCGCATATAGAAATCTTGGAAACCCCAGGGCATCCGCCATCTGATCTAACCTTTAAGATTGGTGACGCATTGTTTGTGGGGGACTCACATTTGCATTCGCGAGAAGGGTCGTCGGTTGAAGCGACTGATCCGACGTATGAGTCATTGGCGAAGATATACGAGCTCAAAGATTCGACTCAAGTCTACCTATGTCACAATGAGCCAAGCGGTTCAGACGAGTTGATTTATAAGACGACACTAGGTGATGAATTACACCAACAGGGCTCTGTTCATCAGTCTAGTGCCACAAGGCCAAAACTTCCGACCCCGAAACTGATTAGCTCCGCGTTAGAGTACAATCTGACTGCAATGCGTCCACCTATGTAGTTCGCATACTGCTATCTTATTGAGTTTATTGCTTGTCAAAATTCATCACCAGATAACATTGATGTCATGAATGCTGTGTTAAATCGTCCGCGTGTTTAACTCCACAGGAATAACAATCATGACACAAGGACTAACAGCGTTTCGTTGGCTAATTCTGCTGCTTTTTATGTTTGCTACCTCTGCGCAGGCGAGCAATAAGAAGGTTTTACTGGTCGGTATTGATGGCATGCAGTTTGAACATATCGGTAAATTGTCGACCCCTGCTTTTGATCGTCTCCAGATAACGAAAGCTTATGCTGGAGGTGTCAAAGGGCGATTCAGTGAACAGAAGACCAGCAGCGGCCCAGGTTGGACGACGATTCTAACGGGTGTTTGGGTCAACAAACATGGCATATCGAGCAATAGTGTTGGCCCCGCTGATTCTGAATGGCCGAGTATCTTTCGTCAGGTTCACACTGCTAACGACCAAGCTCAGATGTATTCATTTTCGACCTGGGGAACGATTAATACACTGTATTTCCCTGCAGATATGCCTCTGTTGACAGCTCATTCTGAAGGGGGCGGTGACGATGACAGTGTAAATCGAACCTTGGATGTTCTGAACTCTCAAAGCCCTGATCTAATTTTTATTCATTTGGATGAGCCTGATAGTGCAGGTCATAGCCATGGCTGGGGTGACGAGTACGATAAATCAATTACAGACAGCGATGCTAGGCTGGGTAAACTGCTAGATGCGGTTGAGAAACGCCAGCTTGAAAAGAACGAGGATTGGTTAGTTCTGGTCACCACAGATCATGGCCGCAATGCTAGAACAGGCAGTGGTCATGGTAACCAGACTACGAGTGAAAAGACCATTTTTATTGCTTCCAACCAAACTTTGCACAACCATTATCAGTCTTATGTTTCGGTAGCGAACCAAGACTTTGACGGCCTGTATAACCTGCCAGCCCAAACCTTTATTGTGCCAACGATTTTAGAGTTTCTAGGTATCAAGCAAAATCGATTACGCCTTGATGGCTTTCCTCTTGTTGGCGATATAGAGGCGAAAAAAGCCTATGCCACGATTGAAAGTAAACGTTGCGGTTTGGAGTGGGATGCAGACAAGGGCTCTCCGATCGCGCTAGCCAGCTATGAGCATGTGGCAAAATTTGATTGTAATGGCTCAGCCGATCCTGTGCAGGTCGAAGACGGTTACATCTATGCCAATATTTACGGCTCTTCCTGCGGATTGCAATGGCATGCCGCCAAAGGCACACCAAGCCCAATGGGTAGTAATGAGCATATAGCCAAGTTTGATTGCAGCAATGACGGCGACCCGCTGTCTATTAGTAGCAGCTACATTTACAGCCTGATTGAGAGCAAGCAGTGCGGTTTTGAATGGAATGCGAAAAGTGGTGTACCGGTGACGTTAGGGGGGTACGAACATGTCGCTAAGTTTGATTGTGATGGCAACGCGGACCCACTCAGCTTCGAAGCAATGCGTTAACGAAACCATCTGATGATTTGGCCTGAGCAGCTGTGCTCAGGCCAGTTTTCGATAGGATGACACCACTTAGCTTGGGGTGAGCGCGTTAGCTTCCAGAATCTTAATGAATTTGTTGACTGCTGGAGTGTAGACCGCTTCTCGCCGCGCTATCCAAGATGACTGCCAGTAAATATTCGATTCTAGTGGAATCTCAGCCAGCTGTTGTTCTTGAATCTCGCGGGAAAAGAGCAGTTTCGGGCCCGCGGTGACAAAGTCTGATGTCTTGACCAGAGATTTCGATGTGGTGTAGTTATCGCAGGTGATCTGGACGAAGTCACTGTTGAACTGACTTGAGTGATGGCTTTTGAGTGTGTTACCCGCATCAGGCGCAATCACTGGGTACTGTTTAAGCTTATCCCAATTGGGTTTCTTGTCGCTAAACAATGGATGCTCTGGACGAGCGACAAACACTATAGGCGCACCTTGCACAGGGGCGGAAATCAGCTCATTGGGTAAGTCATCAATGTTAAATGGTCCTACAGCGACATCAAGGTGGCCATCCATTGTCATAGTGAGCAGTTCACTGGCATTCGCGGTTTTGAGTAACGTCTTGACCTGGCTGGTTTGCTCGACAAAACCCAATAGGACTTTGGGAAAGTATAGTTGCTCAATGATAGGCCCAACACCGATATTCAGCTTACCGCCTTCTAGAGAAGCAAGTCGTTCGACGTGTCGGCACATGGAATCCAATTTGGCCTGCACCAACTGTCCGTTTTTTATCAGGTAGTTAGTCACGTCAGTCGGTTGCATTCCTGAGCTATGACGGAAAAACAACTTTACATTCAGAGTCTGTTCCAGTCGTGAAATACGCTTGCTCAAAGTTGGCTGCGACATATAAAGCTCGTCAGCAGCCTTGTTGATACTGCCCAATTCTGTCACTTTCTGCAGTAGCTTTATATCCGAAACATCAAGCATAGTTCTTCTCTTCAATTGTCGACCACATAGCACATTAGCAAATGAGTCAGTGTGGGTTGGTTTCATGGCTATTGATTGTATGCCACTGGTAGAGTTTGGCTAATGAAGGATCTTTCCAACACCGACAAACTTTGTGCATAGCTCCAGTATAAACTTGGTTATTCCAATTTTTGGCAACGGGTAAGAAAAATATTCAATTATTTTATTGCCGTTCTCTTCGTATAATTTGTGTAAATCAGATTGGAGGACAGAATTATGACAGCCGTAATGATAGACCACTCACACTCTTCATTTGACAACCTAAGTCAGGTGCTTGACGTTCAGAAACAAGCATTTGCAGAAAACCCAATGCCAAATGCAGATGAGCGTATCGCTAAGCTGAAAAAGCTGAACTACGCGGTGTTGGACTACAAAGATAAGCTTATTGAGGCTGTCAGTGCTGACTTCAGTAACCGTAGTTCGGCGGAAACCATTATGGTGGAGATTCTTGCTGCATTGGAAGGTATTGCATACAACAAAAAGCATTTACGCAATTGGATGAAAGCGCAAAAACGCCATGTGCCTCTTTCCCTTAAGCCGTCTCGGGTTGAAGTTAGATATCAACCACTCGGTGTGATTGGCATCGTTGTCCCTTGGAACTTCCCGATTTTTCTGGGTTTATCACCGCTTATCGGTGCGCTTGCGGCAGGCAATCGAGCCATGATCAAAACATCAGAATTTGCCCCGAACACGTCTACGGTAATGAAAGAGATGTTGAGCTCTATTTTTGATGATAATGAAGTGGCAGTTGTGGAAGGCGATGTTGAGGTCAGCAGTGCGTTCACCAAGCTACCTTTTGACCATTTAGTGTTTACGGGTGCAACCAGCGTTGGAAAATTAGTGATGAAGTCTGCGGCAGAGAACCTTACGCCTGTAACACTGGAGCTTGGAGGGAAGTCGCCCGCTATTATTCACACTAGCTACTCTGCCAAAGAAGCGGCCAAACGTCTCGCATTTGGTAAGGCGATTAATGCGGGTCAGGTATGTGTGTCTCCTGACTATGTGTTCTGTCATCACTCTCAAGTGGAGGAGTTTTGCGAGGCATTTAGTGAAGTGTTCGCCAGCCGCTATCCAAGCATGAAAAACAATCACGACTACACTGCGATCATTAATGAACGCCAGCTACACCGACTTCAGCAGTATCTACAAGATGCACAGGACAAAGGCGCAACATTAATTGAGATAAACCCTGAAAATGAAGACTTTTCGGGCACTCGAAAAATGCCAATGACGCTTGTGCTTAATCCAACGACCGACATGTTGGTGTTGCAGGAAGAGATATTTGGTCCGATTCTTCCGGTTATCACCTATTCGGATATGTCGGAAGTGACTGAGTACGTTCAAGCGGGCGAGAGGCCACTAGCGCTGTACTACTTCGATGATGATCAGCGCCGGGCAAATCAGCTTCTTGATACGACTCATTCTGGCGGTGCTTGCATCAACGATTCTATGATTCATGTGATGGCAGATGATATTCCTTTTGGCGGCGTGGGTGCATCAGGAATGGGACATTACCACGGTAAAGAGGGTTTTCTGAATTTCAGCAAAGCAAAGGGCGTGGTGAAGAAAGGAAAAATCGATCTTGCGAGTATGATTGCTGCCCCATGGGACAATAAGATGTTTAATTTATTGGTTAAGTTCCGCTTATGGCGCTACAGTCGATGAGCTATGTAATACATGAAAAGGGGACTTTTTATCAATGACTGTTTGAGTTCGCGGTCAATGTAATCGTAAATGTACTGCCTTGATTCGGTTCAGACATCAGTTGAATGTTACCACCTAAGTTATCAACCATAGCGGCGGCAAGTGATAGGCCTAGCCCGTAACCTTCAATATTGCTGCGGCTCGCATCGATGCGATAGAGCCGTTCGAAAATCAAATCCTGATACTGTTTGTCGATACCAATGCCCGTATCTGAGACAAGAATCTCAACCTGATGATCACTTGTTTTAAGCGCTTTTAGGCTAACTTTACCGCCCATTTCGGTGTATTTAATTGCGTTATCGACTAAGTTAACCAGCGCCTGAGTGAGTTTTTCTGGGTCTGATTGAATGATGAGATTGTCGTCAGCCGTTGCCTGCAATTGAATCTGTTTGTCATCCGCTACGTCTTCATACCAGCTCACGACGGTTTTCAGCACCTCAGAGACATGGGTTGAGGTGCTTTGTTGATCACGTTTGCCAGTGACTTCATCGTTGAGCTTCATCAAAGCAGTAAGCATATTGCTGGCTTGCATGGCGTATTCAGCGCAATCAGATAAAGCGTGCTCCATTTTCTGGGTGTCTTTGTTGTCTAACAGTGCGGATTGTGAACTGAGCGTGATCCGTGATAAGGGAGTACGGATATCATGGGCAATAGCATCGACGGTCGTATTGAGTGTGGTGGTGACATGGTGCAGCCGGGCGATAGCGTCATGCACACTGGCACTGATGACGCTCAGTCCTTGTGGCATAGCCGCTGGCTTGTCCGTCATCTCTAATTTGCCTTGGCTGAGTTTATCCAGAGAATCTCCGAGTGTCACCAGTGGTGACATCGCACTGCGAATAATGCGGTGAGTGAACAAGGTCGTGATAGCAACCAACACAATCAACGCATACAAGGTCATCAGCCATTGTTTGTAGGCGATGGCGTAACGCGGTTGATTGTCGAGAACTAACCAAAAATCCAGTGCTTCTCCTTTAATCTGCAGCGATATATATGGGTTAAGAATGAAAGCCGTGAACCAGGATTTATCACCAGTGAGGTACTTATCGAGTTGGATGTCGGCTGGCAAGTTGCTATCACCAGCGACAAAGTTGGGGCTGGCAGCACGCTCTTTCGAAATAGAAAAGGCTGCGATATTGTTTTCAATCAGGCGATGCGGGTTTGCCGTCAAGACGTGAATCAGTTGATCGGCTGAATCGTAGGTAAGAATACGCTGGTATTCCGTGGCCATTGAGTTGAGGATTTTCTTCTCGGTGCGATATAAATCGAAGAAGAACATCACACCCACCACGACTTCAACCAGTATCAGGCACAGCAATAAGATCGCCATAAAACGCATCAGTAGTGTGTTGCGTGCCTTGGTCAGTGCCTGCTCAATGTTATGACTTGAGGACATAGCCAACCCCTCTGAGAGTATGAATTAATGGGCTATCAAAGCCTTTGTCCACTTTGCTGCGTAAACGACAGACTAGGACATCCACTACATTGGTCTGCGGATCAAACTGATGGCCCCAGACTTGCTCAAGAATAGCGGTTTTTGAAAGGACGGTTTCAGGGTTTTCCAGCATCAGTTTGATCAACATGAATTCTCGTTGATTGAGTTGAATCGAGGTGCCATTTCTTTCAAGTGAGTGCTTGAGCAGATCCAGAGATAATTCGCTATAGCTCAATTGATAACTTTGGGCAGTGTTCTGCTGACCTCGGCGGGCCAATGACTGACAGCGAGCTAGCAGTTCCGGAAAAGCGAATGGCTTAATGAGATAATCATCCGCCCCCGATTGCAGCCCTTTAACTCTTTCATCAACAGAGTGTTTTGCGCTGAGGATGAGAACCGGTGTTGTATAGCCTTCTCCTCTGAGTTGAGCTAAAACTTCAAAGCCATCTTTCTGTGGCAGCATGATGTCGAGCACAATCACATCGTAAGATTCGCTGATGGCTTGGTGTAACCCGTCAATGCCATTGGTGGCGTGTGTTATGGTACAGCTTTCCTGCTGGAAGCCATTGACAAGAAAGCGTGCAATGTGGGTGTCATCTTCAATCAACAGTATTTTCATCAGCGGTCCATTTCCTCACTCTCCCTAAACAGTCTTTCATACTCTACCAATAACCTTTCATGAATTTAACCAAGATTACAGTTTTGTAATGGTTGAGAAAGTCTTCAGTAATCGAGCCTTGGTTAGGATGTACCTGTTGAATCAAACAAGGTCTATCTCATAGGAGTGAATATGAAAACCATCAAACTTAGCGTACTAGTAGCGTCTTTTGGCTTCCTTTCCATGTCTTTTAATGCGTCAGCCGCAGATAAAGGTCACACCGTAGCAGTAACGCAAATTTCCTCTCAGTCCGCTTTCAATTTGGCAAAAGAAGCCGTTCACCAATGTGAAACGAAAGGCTATAAAGTATCAGCGACAGTGGTTGACCTATCGGGCAATGTACTGGCTCAACTTCGCTCAGATGGCGCAGGCATCCACACCTTAGACAGCTCACGAAAGAAAGCCTTTACTGTCGCCAGCATGAAACAGCCGTCAGGTAACCTGATGAAGTTGATTGCTGACAAGCCAATTTTAAAGCCTTTGCAAAACATGGACGATAACTTGCTATTCTTAGCGGGAGGCGTTCCTGTTCAGCTTGATGGAAACCTCATAGGGGCTGTTGGTGTAGGTGGAGCGCCAGGTGGTCACCTAGATGTGGAATGTGCCGATGCCGCGATCAAAAAAGTGTTCTAATTTGAGTTGATCATCGGCTTTCACTGCATTCAATGCCCCGATTGGTTGCCCTAGTCGGGGCTTGTTTAAATCTCAAGGTTTGGCGTGAATCTGCTGTATTTGAAACTGCTCACACTGATTGAATCGGGCAAAATCCGATAGCTCTTGTTCGAGAGCTGAGTGGAAGCCGTCTCGCTTTCTCAGTGTGGGTTCAATATGTAAGCTCAGCGCCTGAAGTGTTGAGGTTGGCTTGTCTACTTTGCAATCAATGCGAGCGACTAACTTTCCATCCCACATGACAGGTAGACAGAAGTAGCCAAACTGACGTTTATCCGCTGGCACATAGCATTCAAGAAGGTAATCGAAGTTGAAAATCTTCTGAGCACGTTTTCTCTGGATCAGTAAGTTATCGAACGGAGAGAGTATTTTGGCCTTCTGGCGATTGAGGCGCTTACTGAGTAAATCAAACGCTCCATGGAACGTGTAATAGGTGTGACCGTCGACCTTAAATGGAAAAATTTCACCTTGTTGGTACAATTGCGCCAACGTATTACTCACCAGCTGCTTGGTGTTTTTTAGTAGGTAATTGATTTCCGACAGATGACCAAAGCCGTGTGCTCTGAGGTAATTCATCACCAAATAGCGCCCATATTCTTCATCGCTTGGCATTGAGGTATCTATCCCTTGCGGCAGGACTCGCTCTGTCAGGTCGTATACCTTGTGGAAGTTGCGTCTTTCGGTGATCATTAAATCACCTTGCATGTAGAGATTCTCCAGCGCCTGCTTAGTGGGTTTGGTTCCCCAGCCCTGCTTTTTGACGCCCGCAGACTCAAAGTCTTTTGCCATTAATGGCCCTTCGTGCTCAATTCGACTCATGATGTCATTCATCAACTGGTTATCGCGGCGATACCAATGATTCTGGTCTCCGGATTTTATCGCCTGTTTACGTGGCAGAGTGAAGCGATAATCCCGCATGGGTAAATAAGCGGCAGCATGAGACCAGTATTCAAATACAGAACGATTTTTTACCAGCTTATCAAGGTGATTGGGTTGATACTTTGAATTGCGGCTCCACAAGGTGTGATGGTGGGCGCGTTGAACAACCGAGATAGTGTCGATTTGTACGTAACCGATACGCTCAAATGCTGAAAGCGTGTTTTGTAAGGCTCCGCCTGATTTCTGGCTTTGTGGCAAACCTTGCGACAGGACAGCGAGCTTCTGAGCCTGCGCAATCGAGAGTGTTTCCATACTAAGAGTGAATCCTATATTTACCGTACTATGAGCGTCTGATTTGCAGTGTAAATTTGATTCACCAGTATAATGAAAGTGCGAGCATTTTTCGGTGGGAAGGATCGTGTTATCAAGCAAAAAATAAGCCTCGGAGAGATTCCGAGGCCCAGTATTAGTGATTGACAAAGTCCCGTAAGATAGATATGAAATCGTCTGGCTGTTCCAGCATCGGTGTATGACCACACTCAGGTAAGCTGACGAGGTTTATGTTGGGGAAAGGCAGATGAATATCTGACCAAGCAGAAAGCGGCGCAATACTGAAATCTTGAAGGCCTCCCAGTGCCAGTACAGGTACCACAATAGATTGCGTGTAGGTGCTGATATCCAAATGAGCAAAGTCATTGCCCCAAAGTTTATCGAGCAAGGCAGTATGCATAGGAATGTCTTGCCACAAAGGGAGCTCATCGAAGTTTGGATTGAACCAGCGCATTGGACCTAATCGTCGGCAAAGGTGGGCAAACTTTCTATCAGGCTCAAGCTGAATATCACCTGCCAATAAAGCAATACTTTTCTCAAACGCCGTTTTGCGATCCTGACAGGCATGTCTTTGCCAATTAGCCATCTGCAGAGTTCGCATTTCCTCTGATAAGCTTGGCGCCGCGCCGATTAAAGCACACCCTTTTACACGAGTTGGAAATCGGTAGGCGAAGTCGAGAGCCATATATGCATGGCCAGAATGTCCCATCACCCAACAAGGTTCAATGTCGAGTTGACTGCAGGCTCGTTCAACATCCTTTGATATCTGTTCCAATGACACGTCATGTAAATGAACAGGCCTTTCGCAGTGCGCAAAACCTCTGTGATCAATGAATACGCAGTAAAAATGTTGATAGATGTCATTCGGCATAATGCGATAGTAGTAATCTGCACTGCCGATAATTAGGAGTGTTGGTCCTTGGCCTTGTTCAATGACTTTTAGCCTGAACCCATCCGCTTGAATAAAACTTGCCGTCTTGTTGTACATGTCGTTCCTTTTTCAGGTCGCAAGCGACCCCTTCAGATTTAACAAAGTGATTGTTGAGTTGGAAAAAGGAAAAAAACGTCAACGAATAAGTTTCATCGGCAAGCCATCATAATGGGAATTTGTCTATGGTATTAAAAACGTTGGCCTGATGCTAGGGGCAAGAGCGGTTATCTAACCAACCGACGTTTTGCTGTCAATCGACAGTTCTCAAACGGGATCTCTGCCGACCCAGTATTATTGATTTGAATTGAGAGAGTGGGCTTAGCTGGTTACCACTCCTTGAGTAGGGGCGTGTAAATCTAATAGGTGGCGGATGTCGACAAACGCCGGTGAGTGCAAGGGAATTGAGTTGTATGGGGCTCGCCTGAGTGGGTGCTCAGGCGAGAGGGTAGAGACGGATTAGATGTAAACCAGTTTGGCAACAAAGATGAGTGTCAGAATGTACATCGAGATAGAGACGTCCTTCGTTTTACCCGTGGCAACTTTGAGCACAGTGTAAGTAATGAAGCCTAATGCAATGCCGTTAGCAATTGAGAAGGTCAGTGGCATCATCAGTGCGGTAATCGCAGCGGGAGCACCATTGGTGAAGTCTTTCCAGTCGACGTGCTGCATGCTACTCATCATGACAAAGGCAACATAGATCAGTGCACCAGCCGTCGCATATGAAGGAATCATCCCCGCCAGAGGTGATAGAAATATAGCAGCGAGGAAAAGAACAGCAACGACAATGGCAGAAAGACCTGTTCGGGCACCTGCAGCCACTCCAGCGGCGCTTTCAACGTAGCTGGTGACCGGAGGGCATCCCACACACGCACCTGCAACACTGGAGATACTGTCTGCTTTTAATGCTTTGCTTAATCCCTCGATCTTACCTGTTTCTTTGTTTATGAGGTGAGCTCTTTCAGCCACTCCCATCAGGGTGCCTGCAGTATCGAACATATTGACGAACAAGAAGGCCAGAATCACACTCACCATCGATATGTTAAATGCCCCAGAAATATCCATTGCCATGAAGGTGGGAGCAATACTGGGTGGCGTAGAGAAGAATCCGTTGTAATGAACCAGCCCTAGCATCATACCGATCAGAGTGACACTCAGAATACCGATAAGAACTGCACCGAAGACTTTACGTTCGCTGAGCACAGCGATGATCAGGAATGCGATGGCAGCGAGCATAGCGTCTGGTTTTGTGAAATCACCCAATGAGACTAAAGTCGCTGGGTTTTCGACGACAATACCTGCAGTTTTAAGGCCAATCAGACCAAGAAATAGTCCGACACCTGCTGTCATCGAGAAGCGCAAGCTTTCCGGGATACTTTCGATGATCCACTGGCGGATCTTGTAGAAGCTCATCCCAACAAACAGGATACCAGAGAGGAACACCGCCCCGAGTGCCACTTCCCAGCTATAGCCCATTTCGCTAACAACGGTAAATGAGAAAAAGGCGTTGAGGCCCATACCTGGAGCCAGACCGACAGGCCAGTTAGCAAATAACCCCATTAACAGACAACCGATGGCTGCACCGATACAGGTTGCGACGAAGACAGCGCCTGAATCCATTCCAGAAGCGGCCATGATCTGAGGATTTACAAAAATGATGTACGCCATTGTGGCAAAGGTGGTGATACCCCCAATCATTTCATTCTTGACACTGGTTCCATGTGCTTTCAGTTTGAAAAAGCGTTCCAAAAAGCCACCAGATTCGCCTTTGGTGTTAAGCAGTTCTGTTTTGCTTTCATTCATGTCAGCAAGTCCTTTTGTTGGTGTTTCGTGAATTGAAGACAGCACTTCGCCGTACGTCTCTACCTCAGGCGAACTTCAATGGTTCTGATTGATGGGTGATGACACGGTTGGGTGATGCTTGTCGTTATTCGCTAGCTGCCCCGATAAGTCGAGAAGCTATAAGGTGAAACCAATAGCGGAACGTGATAGTGCGCATCTTTATCACCCAATCCAAAACGGATTACGACGTCATCGAGAAACGCAATATCGCCTAATTCAACTTCCTTACTGCGAAAATAATCGGCAACGTGAAAAACAAGCTGATACTTACCAAGCTCAAAATTTTCGCCTTCTAAAACCGGCTCGTCAGTCCGGCCATCAAAGTTCGTTGTGACGGTTTTAATCTTGGTTAGGTGGCTACCTTCCACTCTGAACAGTTCAACTTGTATGCCTGCACCAGGCAGACCATGCATTGTATCCAATACGTGTGTGGTTAGTTTTCCCATAATTCCTGTCCGCGCGTCGCGCTCTCCTTAGCTTTTTCGGGGGCTTTTAATTGTATACAAAGCTGTATAGTGATTTTGTTGGATATCTATATATGTACACAAAATTTTTATGTAGTAAAGCTTGTTGTTATAGAAATGTTATTAGTGAGGGAGTTGGAAAATGAATTATGTGAACTGAGATTTGGTGTTTATTGCAGGGTTTAAATTGTTAAGCCATTGATTAATAAAGATGTAGTTATAAGCATTAACGTTGAAAACAAAATCTTTACATAAAGATAATTTATTGTATACAATGAATTTGTAAAGTTGATGTGGCGTTGCAATCACGCCATGCTTTTTAAGGAGAGCCTGAATGGATAAGGATTATTCACGAGATCTGGTTGGCTATGGGGCAAATCCTCCGCATCCCAAATGGCCGGGCGATGCCCGTATTGCAGTGTCATTTGTATTGAATTACGAAGAAGGGGGGGAACGCTGTCTTCTACATGGAGATGACGAGTCTGAAGCTTTCCTCTCTGAGATTCCGGCGGCTCAACCTATCAAGGGTGGGCGACATATCAGTATGGAGTCTATCTATGAATACGGTAGCCGTGCTGGTGTGTGGCGTATCTTACGCCTG
This sequence comes from Vibrio neptunius, assembly GCF_000967495.1. GTDB lineage: Bacteria > Pseudomonadota > Gammaproteobacteria > Enterobacterales > Vibrionaceae > Vibrio > Vibrio neptunius. The sequence continues at coordinate 36,132 of NZ_JXXU01000003.1, forward strand.
TTTGACGAATATGAAATTCCACTCACCGTTTTTGCTGTAGCTATGGCGATTGAGCGACACCCTGATGTGGCGGATGCCATGGTGCAAGCGGGACATGAAATTTGTAGTCACGGTTATCGTTGGATCGATTATCAGTATATGGATGAATCACAAGAGCGTGATCACATGACAAAAGCGATTGAAATCATCAAAACGATCACAGGTAGCCGACCTCTCGGTTGGTACACCGGACGCACTGGCCCAAATACTCGTCGTTTAGTGGCTGAAGAAGGTGGTTTTTTATACGACTCTGATGCCTATGATGATGATTTACCGTATTGGCACACCGAAGCGGGCCGGCCGCAATTGGTGATTCCATATACCTTGGATGTCAATGATATGCGTTTTTCTACCGCTCAAGGGTTCAACTCTGGCGAACAATTTTTCCAGTATCTGAAAGACACGTTCGACACTCTATATGAGGAAGGTGAATCCGCACCCAAAATGATGTCGGTTGGATTGCATTGCCGTCTAATTGGTCGACCTGGCCGTCTCGCTTCACTCAAGCGTTTTCTCGATTACGTTAAACAACATGATGATGTGTGGCTATGTCGACGCATTGATATTGCTCACCACTGGCATGAGCACCACCCATACACACTACAAGAGGAAAAGTAATATGACTGAATTTCGTACTTGCAAACCATCAGAGATGGCTCGCGCGGAATTTGTCTCTCATTTTGGTGATGTGTATGAGCATAGCCCATGGGTGGCTGAATCTGTGTTTGAGCAAGGGCTTGATACCGAAGACAACAAAATTGAAAACTTGCATCAGCGTATGGCTAAAACCTTGCTGGCTGCAGATAAAGCCCAACAACTGGATCTGATTAAGGCTCACCCAGACTTAGCTGGACGCGCTGCCGTTGATGGGGAACTGACCGCAGCTTCCAACGCTGAACAAGCTGGGGCTGGCATCGACCAATGCTCCGCGGATGAGTTCGAGACATTTACTACTTATAACAACCGCTACAAAAGTCGCTTCAATTTTCCCTTCATTATGGCTGTGAAAGGGGCCAATCGTTACCAAATTCTTGAGTCGTTCGAGATGCGATTAGGAAATGATAGTGAAACTGAGTTTGCTACTGCGATTCAGGAAATCAACAAGATTGCGCTGTTTCGCCTGCGAGATATGTAAGTCACAGAGTTGGCGACTATCCCGCTATTACGCTCTCCAGAGAGCAGATAACTGACTCACTTAACCTATTTTTGATTAATTGGAAGGATGAAGGAAATGTCCTTAGATTTTGAACAATACATAAACCTCGCTGATGAAAAACTGGGCGCTCAAGCTATTTACGCGACCGACGATTTCTTTGCTGATAAAAGCCGCCTTTTGCGCCGTGAAGTGCCAGAGTGGAAGGAAGGAGTTTATGATGACAATGGCAAATGGATGGATGGCTGGGAAAGTCGTCGCAAACGTGGCGAAGGCTACGACCACTGTGTGATTCGCCTAGGCCTAGCTGGCGTAATTGCAGGCGTTGATATCGATACCTCTTTCTTTACGGGCAACTTCCCACCGTCGGCATCAATTGATGCGTGTTACTCACCAGATGGCGACCCAACGGATGCGACTGAATGGCAAGAAATTCTGCCTTCAATGAGCTTGCAAGGCGATCATCATCACCTTGAGAAAATTGAAAGCGACGAAGTGTTCACTCACTTACGTCTTAACATCTATCCAGATGGCGGTGTGGCACGTCTTCGTGTTTACGGCCGACCAAGCGTAGATTGGGACCGCATTGATGCTCAGCAGAAAGTGGACTTAGCCGCTGTTGAAAATGGTGGTCGTGCGTTGGCATGTAGTGACGAGCACTATGGTAATAAATCAAACATTCTTGGCCCTGGCCGAGGCGAAAATATGGGTGATGGTTGGGAAACCGCACGTCGACGTACACCAGGGAATGACTGGGTGATCGTTGCGCTGGGCCATGCGGGTAATATTGACCGTGTTGTGGTCGATACTGCGCACTTTAAAGGCAATTTCCCAGACAGCTGCTCTATTCAGGCGGCCTACGTTAAAGGTGGCACGGATGACCAAGTGGCGACACAAAGCCTGTTCTGGCGTGAGCTTTTACCAGCACAGAAGCTCCAGGCACACGACATTCATGAGTTTGTCTCTGAAGTGAATCAACTGGGCGCTGTGACGCACGTTCGTCTGAATATCTTCCCAGATGGTGGTATCAGCCGTCTGCGTTTGTTCGGGACTAAAGCGGAATAAGCGAGGGAAGCGCAATGAGCAATGGAACTCGCCGATTAAAAATAGAGCCACTCACCAAAGAGACGTTTGCTGAATTTGGCGACGTTATTGAAGTCGAAAACAGCGACTACTTTATGATCAATAACGGCTCAACCCGTCGTTACCACAAGCTGGCGAGCACGGACGTACAAGATCAAGGTGGTGAAGCCATCATCAGTATCTTTCAGGCCACGCCGCTGAGCTACCCGTTAACGATTAAGATGCTGGAACGTCATCCGCTTGGTTCACAGGCTTTCGTTCCGTTGCTTGGGCAACCTTATTTAATTGTTGTTGCACCGAAAGGAGATCAGCCCCAGTTGTCGCAAAGCCGTGCCTTTATCAGCAATGGTCGGCAAGGCGTCAATTACCACAAAGGTGTTTGGCACCATCCGGTGTTGGCGTTGACCGAGCATGATCAGTTTTTGATCGTTGATCGAGGTGGTGACGGGCATAACTGTGATGAAGTGTTTTTCGACACCGATTTGGTCTCTGTGCATCTGGAAGATATTCCAGCCAACAGCAGCACGAATGAAGAGCAACGCATGGAACAAGCGTTGTAATGCTGGCACTGCCCATCACAGGGTTCCCTTGTGATGGAAAGCGCTGGCAGTAAATAGGAGTTTATTATGGATCCACATATCACGGAGTGGTTGAATCTGGCGATTCGCTGGGTTCACATGATAGTCGGGATCGCCTGGATTGGTGCATCGTTTTACTTTGTTTGGTTGGAGAACAACCTAAACCGCGTTAACCCGAAAACTGGCCTGTCAGGCGACTTGTGGGCAATTCATGGCGGTGGTATCTACCACCTTGAAAAGTACAAACTAGCGCCACCAGAAATGCCAGAGCACCTGCACTGGTTTAAATGGGAAGCATACTTCACTTGGATTACCGGTGTGTTGCTACTGGCGGTTGTTTATTACCTCAATGCAGAAATCTATCTGATTGCACCGGGCTCTGGCCTGTCACCTACTACTGCGATTGCGATTGGTGTGGGGGCGTTAGTCGCAGGCTGGTTCATTTACGATCTCTTGTGTGATTCGCCTTTAGGCAAAACCCCAATGCTGCTGGGACTGGTTCTGTTTGTGCTGCTTGTTGGAGCCACCTACGGATTGGCTCAGGTCTTTAGTGGTCGCGGTGCTTACATCCACGTTGGTGCCATCATAGGTACTATCATGGTGGGTAACGTTTTTCGCGTTATCATGCCTGCGCAGCGCAATCTGGTGAGTGCGATTGAAGAAAACCGCGAACCGGATCCGGCACTGCCAGCGAAAGGCTTACTGCGTTCTCGCCACAATAACTACCTGACATTGCCTGTACTGTTCATCATGATCAGTAACCACTTCCCGAGCACTTACGGTTCGGAGTACAACTGGGCGATTCTAGCGGGTCTGGCGATCTTCAGTATCCTAGTGCGACACTACTTCAACACACGTCATGGCAGTCAGAAATTTGCCTGGACGATCCCTGTGGCGGCTTTGGGTATGATCACGTTGGCATTTGTGACTTCTCCTTATGCGAACCGACCAGCAGCGCCAGTGGCGAAAGCACCGGTTGTACAACAGCAGGCTGCGCCTGTTGCTGAAGCTGGGGCAAAAACCGCATTGGCAGCAACCGCTGAGCAGGCTCCTCAGGGGCAAGCAGCATCTACAACAAGTGGTGTCAGCTTTGCCGAAGTGAACAAGGTCATTCAGGAGCGCTGCTCTGTATGTCACTCTGCTACGCCAACGCATGCAGCATTTGCGGTTGCGCCTGGAGGTGTTGTACTAGATACCCCTGAAGAGATCTTAACTAATGTCCCACGCATCATTTCTCAGTCCGTTGCGACTAAAGTGATGCCGCTGGGCAACCTGACTCAGATGACCGATGAGGAACGATCTCTTATCGGCGTTTGGGTGGAACAAGGTGCAGTTATCCAGTAACTGCGCTGCGGGACTGAATATCGGCCTGATTTCCTGCCGACTGATGCCGACTCCTCATTCCCGGCTGTCTCCAGACAGTGCATCTCCCTTTCCCCGGAACACGTTCCGGGGTTTTTTATAGTTGTTAAGAAGCAAGAAATGCAAGGTTGTTGAAGTTGTGATGTTTATCTTCAATCAACGCATGCAGAAATTTTGGCTGTGCTACGTTTACTACTAATAGGTAATGCATTAGTTGTAAATGAAAGGCTGAGAGCGACATTTCTACCTTCTTTCTCTTTTCGCGGGCTCATTAGATGGGCCCTATATTGGTCAATCATAAAAGGATTTAGATGTGACGAAATTAGCTATCAGCATAAGACACAAAACCATACTGGCGACAGTATTGGCAGTGGTTCTGGTGATCATCGTACTGATCAGTACTACTGTTAGCCAAGGTCGTAAGATCATTCTCGACCAAACCTATTCGCAGCAGCTTCCGGCTTCGTTGGGAGAAGTGAGTAATAAAATTAAGCTTGAGTTGGAGAAACCGCTGGTTATCGCAGATGTGATGTCTGAGCTTTCCCAACTGACTGAATTTGCAGGTGAGGGCAGTGAAGAAATCGTCGATGTCCTTAGCCGTATCAAGCAGCAGTTTGGTGCACTGACGGCATTCTACGTCAATACCGTTGATAGTGGCTACTACATTCCTACCGGAAAATTGAAAGACATGTCGGCACAGTCTAACGATGACCAATGGTTTTATGGTTTTCTCGCCAGTGGCAAGAAGGTCGAGCTATCGATTGATGTCGATGACTCTACTGGTGTAGCGACTGTGTTTGTTAACCATGTGGTGATGCAACAGGGCAAGCGTATTGGTGTTACTGGGATTGGCTTGTCGCTACAAAATATGGGGAAAACTGTCGCAAACTACTCGCTAGGTGAGCAAGGTCAACTGATGCTGGTCGACAATCAAGGAGTAGTGAAGATTCACGCAGATGCCAATCTGGTTGGTAAATCACTCAACGACTTACAGCTTCGAGAATTGGCAGCGGAGCTGGGAAAGCTCAGTGACACAGACTCACATATCATTGAAGCTGAAGTGAACGGCAGCGCCATGATTGTCGGGTTTATTGCTTTGCCAGAGCTCGGTTGGACACTAGTTTCTCTTCAGCCTCAAAGTGAAGTGCTGGCGGAGCTGAATCAGTTTATTCAGACCATGACCTACATCGGCGTGGTAGTGGCCTTACTATTTATCGTCATCAGTGCTTATATGACCAACACGCTGCTCAAGCCATTGTCGACCACGGCCGATTTGCTGTTGGAAATCGGTGGCGGCGGCGGTGACTTAACGCAAAGGCTTGATGAAAGCCGTAATGACGAAGTTGGTAGCATTGCCCGTGGTTACAACCAGTTTGTTGCTTATATGGGCAATGTCTTGCAAGAGATCGACCGCTCGCGCGCTGATTTGGTGGCAACCATTGATCATATTGATTCTCAAGCCAGTGAGATGAAACATCAGATCCAAGGGCAGGAGCAGAACATTGACCAAGTCGCGACAGCGATCCATGAAATGAGCGCTAGCTCGGAAGAGATCGCCAGCAATGCCAACAATACGTCAGACAATGTGCAGCAAGCGACAGTAGAAGTGAAACATGGCCTGTCATCGGTCAGTGACACATTTTCTCATACCGAAGCGATGAGCCGACAGTTGGATCAGAGTAGTCAGAGTATTGAGAAACTCTCCAATGACATCAACGCCATTGATACGGTACTGGATGTGATTAGTGGCGTGTCGGAGCAAACCAATTTGCTTGCACTCAATGCGGCGATAGAAGCTGCTCGTGCGGGAGATCAAGGAAGAGGGTTTGCTGTGGTAGCGGATGAAGTGCGCACATTAGCGTCACGTACGCAGGATTCAGCCAGTGAAATTCGCACCATTATCGAAAATCTTCAGGGCCTCAGCGATACAGTGGTGAAAGAAGTTGGCCAGAGTCACAGTACCGGTAAAGCGTGTTTAACCGCCGCTCAGGCTTCTGAGAAGCATTTAGAGTCGATCAATCAGTTTGTGGATGAGATTCACCAACTGAGTAGTCAGACCGCCACCGCGACCAATGAACAGTCTCAGGTTATCAATGAAATTGCTCCGCATGTTTCGAGTATTGCTGATGTGGCACGCAGCAACACTGAAATGGTCAATCAAACCTCCCATCATTGTGCCGATCTGAAAGACAATGTGAATTTTCTCAGCCAGCTGGTGGCCAAGTTCAAGTTCTAACTCGTAAGGCGGCCATAAGGCCGCTTTTTTATTGGAGGCTAGGGATCGTTACGGTAGCCGGGCAGATAGATGGGCTCCTGCTGGTAAGCCTCATCTAACCATTCTCTTACGTATGGGCGATTGAGCAGTTCACTGAACCAACGTTGGGTATAAGGCCATCGCTCATCGGCCTCAAGGTGAGAAGAAAAACGCACCACCGATGGCAGCAGCATAATGTCTGCGATGGAAAACGCTCCCACCAAGTACTGCCCACCGTACTCGTTAATGGTGTCGTTCCAGAGCTGATAAATGGCTTCAATTTGCGCCGTTTCATCTTGGCTCAGCGCTTTTTTGTCAGGATAAAATGCGCTCTCAAACGATAATGCTGAGCAGACACGGCCAAAAGTGGAATGCTGCCAGGAGGCAAACGATCTGGCTTTGGCTCGTGCGCTAATGTCTTCTGGCCACAAGCTACCTTCACCGAGTTCACTGGCGTATTCAGCGATCGCTAGTGAGTCAAAAATGATCAGGCCATCGTCATCCAGCACGGGCACTGCCGCTGGTGGAGAGAAGGTACCAATATGCTGCAGATTTTCCCAACGTTGCGGGCGGCGGATGTCGATAATCCGTTCTTCAAAAGGAATCCCCTGTTCTTTTAACGCCAACCAAGCCCTGAATGCCCAGCTAGAGGCATTACGATTGCCACTGTAGAGAATGCGTTTCATGCTGTGTCCTTTCTGATGATGATGACGCTATTATAAGATTGTTCCGCTGCTGATTCGCTTGAATATCGACATGTAAACGCCTATAAAAAAGCGTATATCTTAATTTTACGCGGAATAATTGCATGGATGCTTTTGATCATCACATTCTTCGAGCTCTTCAGAACAACAGTCGAATCAGTAGTGAAGTATTAGGTGCGGAGATTGGTTTATCCCCATCGGCTTGTCAGCGGCGAATCAAAAAACTCAAACAACATGGGGTGATCAAGCAAGAAGTGGCGGTGCTGGATGCTGGTCAACTTCCGGGATTCATCACTACATTGGTGGATATTACTCTGGAGCGCGGTGGAGAAACCGCGCTGGATGAGTTTATTCATGTACTAGAAGCCGAATCGCAGGTTCAGCAGTTTTATTATGTGGCGGGCGACGTGGATTTTGTTGTCATTGTGGTCACTCGGGATATGAAAGCTTATGATGCACTGTCGAGGCGTCTATTTATGTCCAACCAAAACATCAAAAAGTTTTCGACCAAAGTGGTGATCCAACCGGGTAAAGTTGGCCTTGGACTTCCTATCTGAAATGTGCAGCTTTTGTTTTGACTTCAAAGGGTTGAAAAGGCATTTAATCAATCCTTGTCTATACTGATTCTGAACACTGATAAATAGTGTGAATAATTGAAGCAGGATATTCGAGGGATAGCTATGCGCAAAACAACATGGTTTATTACGTTGGTGGTTGGTTTGATATTGGCCAATGTGGTTTACGCTCTGCCTACTCCAGAAGGTGACCCAGTTCTTTGGGTGTCGGGAGCGATCACCGAGTCCAACACTGCCGATGGTGCTGAGTTAGATTCTGCAATGATCAAGCAACTTGAGCAAGGAACGATCAAAACCAACAACCATGTCGTTTCCAATGTTGTCGAATACAAAGGACCGAAACTCAGTGCGTTGTTGGATTATGTCGGAGCACAAGGTTCAACGGTTAAAGTGATTGCTTGGGATGATTATGTGGTCAGTATTCCGATATCAGACATTAAAAAATACGGTGTTTTGTTGGCAACACATGAAGATGGCATCAAAATGACCATAGACGGTAAAGGTCCTTTCTTCGTTGTTTTCCCTTTCACTGATAACCCCGAGATCCAAAATGATCTGTTTTATAGCCTGTCAGTGTGGCAAGTTCGTGAGATTGTTATCGAGTAAACAGTATGGAACGGTTTTGGGATAGGGGACGTTACTTTGTTGTCACTATTTCGGCATTGTGTGCTTTGCTTCTAATGGTGATTGCTTACGTTTTTTATTCTGTAACTGAAATCAAAAATGTTTCCTCTGAGCCTTATGTTACGATAATCAATAACAATATTTCAGCGAAAACAAAACTGCTGTTCGTCAAATCTGAAGTACTCTCTTTCGCCGCCCTGCAAGATGAGAAGAGCCTGTCAAAACTTAGGTTCAAGTCCAGAATTTATAAGTCGAGTATCTTGCAGGATCTCCTCGCAGAGAGAACCAATCGTGTACATGCACAATTTGGTAATCTGAATGAGCTGCAACAAGTTGTTGGGGATATTCGGTCTGTTTTCGACTCGATAGACCAGCTTAGTCTTACCAATGTGGACGCCATCGATGCTGTGATAAATCGCATCGACGGCACTTATTCGAGGCTCAATGTTTATCTAGCTGACTTTGTTGCTGAGGTGCAACGCCAGCAGATCGAATTTCTCGACTTCAAAGAATCTTTCTACAACAAGCAGTATGTCTATTTAGGTATCATTTTGTTGTGTTCCATGCTGATGATTAGTGTGATTTCATGGATGTATCTACACCAGATTAGGCTAGGTAAAGATCTAGAGGAAAGAACCAAGGTGATGGAGGAGGCGAAGCGCAACGCTGAGCAAAGCTCTATCGCGAAAGCCCGATTCCTCGCCAACATGTCTCATGAAATGCGTACTCCTCTGAATGCCATTATTGGCTTGAGTCAGAAAGAGTATTACCAATCGTCTGATGAGCAAACCAGACACTTCCTTTCGATGATCAACAGCTCGGGGGAGCACCTTCTCAAATTGATCAATAACGTGTTAGATCTCAGCAAGATTGAGCAAGGTAAGTCCAAATTGGAGAGCGATGAGTTCTTTATCAGTGAGCTGATTGATGTCTCTAAAACCGTGTTTATTAACTTCGATAAGCAGCAAGGGGTTGATGTCTTTTTTTCAGTCTCTTTGGATCGAAACTACAAGATAAAATCAGACAAAACCAAGCTTGTGCAGATAATCAATAACTTAGGTTACAACGCACTCAAATTTACAGAATCCGGTCACGTCGAGATCCAAATATCACTCAGCTCAGAGTCTGGGATTTTCAATATCGTAGTGAGGGATACAGGGATTGGTATGACTCAAGAGCAGCTTGATAAGGTGTTTCAGGAGTTTACCCAAGCAGATGACTCGATTACCCGAAAGTATGGAGGCACAGGGCTGGGGTTGTCGATATGCCAGTCTTTAGTGAATTTGTTGGGGGGTTCTATCAGTGTAGAAAGTTCGCTGGGTGAGGGGAGTGAATTCACCATCAAAGTCCCTGTGAGTATTATTGATTCTGTGCCTTTAGTTGATGACAAGCAGGCGACCAGAGCAGTGAGAGTGCTTTCAGACAACCACTATGCGACTGAGTTGATTACCAAAGGTCTCAACAAGCTGGGGCTGCATGACGCTCATGGGGATGCGGTATTATGTTACCTGAGCAATGATGATGTTTTGGAAAGTACGCTCAAGCAAGCACACTGCCGTGACGACCAAACACTGATAGTGTATGGCAATATCAATACGACACTTCTGCCGAGCGAAAACATGACATTATTGAGTAAGCCGTACGATTTGTTCAGTTTGCTTGATTGTTTAAAAGCGCTGGCGAATACGGACTCACAACAAGAGTGCACCGTCGATGAGGCTGACGTTTCAGGCGTCTCCGTGATGTTGGTTGAAGACATTCGCATGAACCAAATTGTCGCGCAGAAAATGTTGGCCACCTTGGAAGCTGAAGTTACGACTGTGAATAACGGGCAGGAGTGTGTCAACCTACTCAGTCATGAGCAATTCGACATTATATTGATGGATATTCAAATGCCGATAATGGATGGCTTAGAAGCACTCAAACAGATAAAGCGTGACAACCTTGCGCCAGACACCGCTATCATTGCCCTGACCGCCAACACGTTTGAAAGTGATGTACAGAACTACCAAGAGCAAGGCTTTGATAACGTGCTTCCTAAACCATTTAAATTAGAGTGGTTGAAAGAGATGTTGGAGCAACACGTATGAGTGTGTCGTTCTAACCCTATTTCACGCCAACGATCATTCCCACTCTTTGATTTTCGATACCCAGCAGCCATTTTTTAATGGGATTTAAATTGCCAAAGTCGTAACAGTGGGCAGAGAAGACGCTATTAAAGCCTGCTTTGATAAGTTGCTCTCGCCAGAACAGCTCTGAATTAAAACACACTCCGATCCCGGCAGTATTTGATCCTAACTTGGCGACTAGGGTTTTAATCAGGGTAGAGGAGGTGAGTTGATAGATCCTTTTGCCTGGCACATTGGAGTGGTCAGCACCTTCATACAGATTTTCAAAAATCACCACGATGCCTTCTGGTGCTAGCATGTCGTAAGCATCTTTCAGCCCCTTTAACTGTAAGTCATGCGTCTTGGAGTAGCTTGGCGCGACAAAATGATTGAGTACCCAGTTGAACTGGACTAAATCGTATTTGAAGAAGCAGTCGAAGCTTTGGTAATGGGCTTGGATCAGGTTTTTGCGACTATTCGGATTGTTCTCGTTCAATGCATTCTCGTCAGGGTCAACGATAGTGACCTGGCAGCCTGGATATCGGCCGATGAGTTTGTCTGCGTAGCTACCCTCGCCTCCACCGACATCGAGAAAATGTGCTTGGTTAGGATTTGGTATGTAACGTTCAATAATATCTGAGACAAGGTGAAATAGCTCCTTGTCGATAATGTCTCCCTTGGATAAAACCATTTTATTTTGGCCAAAATATTTAGCTTGTTCACTCATATTCAACACCTCCACTGTTACGATGAAACTTAGCAGTTATTGTGCCGATATTTTTATTGTTTAAGTTGTTGTTTTATATGTTTTTATTTCAATCATTGTTGACGTTGTTATTTTGAGATTGATTTTGGGAATCAATAAGAGATATGAAATAAAAAAAACGCTCTTGCTTTGCAAGCGCGTTTTCACTAAAAGACTGAGTTAACTAGCAAACTTTTTTGCGGCGATACGTCCTTCCACATCATAGGCTTTCTCGCCATAAATATACGTCTGAGACACAGTGCGGTCATCGCCAAGGCTCATCAGCACAAACAGCTTTTCTTCCAAGGTTTTAGCCTGCTCCATTCGGAAACGCATCAGTTGCGTTGCGTGCAAATCCAGCACGACAAAGTCCGCTTCTTTACCCACTTCAAGGTTACCAATTTTGTCTTCAAGGTGGAGTGAACGTGCGCCGCCCAGCGTTGCTAAGAATAGGGATTTCAATGGGTGCAGTTTCTCTTGTTGAAGTTGCATGATCTTATACGCTTCACTCATCGTTTCGAGAATCGAAAAGCTGGTGCCAGCGCCGACATCGGTGCCCATACCGACGCGAACTCCATGTTCTTCCAGTTTAGGCAGTTTGAAGAGACCAGAGCCGAGGAACAGATTCGATGTTGGACAGAAGGCAATTGCCGATTCAGTTTCTGCCAAACGCTGACATTCACAATCAGAGAGATGAATGCCGTGAGCAAACACAGAGCGTTTATGCAGCAGACCGTAATGGTCATAGACATCCAGATAAGAGTCGCGTTCTGGAAACAGCTCAAGCACCCATTCAATCTCTTTCTTGTTCTCTGAAAGGTGGGTATGCATGTACACATCTGGGTATTCTTCCAGAAGTTTTCCTACAGTTGCTAGCTGCTCAGGTGTACTGGTTGGCGCAAAACGAGGTGTAACCGCATAAAGTAGTCGACCTTTGTTATGCCATTTTTCAATCAGCTCTTTAGATGCCTCGTAGCCAGATTCTGGCGTATCAGTTAAGTAGTCTGGTGCGTTGCGATCCATTAGCACTTTACCTGCGATCATACGCAAGTTGCGGCGCTGTGCCTCTTCAAAGAACACGTCGACCGACTCTTTATGTACTGTGCCAAACACCAATGCTGTGGTGGTACCGTTGCTTGCCAACTCATTGAAGAAAAGTTTTGCGACCTTATGCGCGTACACTGGATTTTTGAAACGCTTTTCTTCCGGGAAGGTGTAGTTTTCTAACCAGTCGAGCAATTGCTCACCGTAAGAGGCGATCATGCCGGTTTGCGGATAATGAATATGGGTGTCAATAAAACCTGATGTGATCAGCTTGTCTTCATATTCGGTGATATTAAGGTTCTTTGGCTGCCTTTTAAGCACCTCTTCTGTCTCACCGATATCGACGACGTGGCCGTCTTCTACCACGAGAAGACCGTCGTCGAAAAACTGATACGAGTTTTCCAGTCCGACGTCTTTGGGGTCAGCAATACTGTGCAGAAGGCTTGCACGATAAGCTTTACGTTGAGTTGTCATGTTTACTTCCTTTAAAGGCCCTCTTTGGGGCTAGGCGATTTTCTCTTCCAATGATGAATCGCTCAGTTGTTCTTCTTTACTGTGTGGCGTAGGGCGTTTTTCTTCAAGCGAAATTCCCTGATAGTGTGCGATTAATTCACCCGCAACCGATACCGCAATTTCAGCAGGATGCTTTCCATTCACCATGCTTATTCCAATTGGGCAAATCATCGTATTTATTTGTTGCTGGTTGTAGCCTCGTTGCGCCAAACGCATGTCGAATTTTTTGCGCTTGGTTAGTGAACCTATCATGCCGAAATACGCACTGTCGTCTCGATCTATGATGGCTTTTGCCAACTCAAAATCGAGCTGATGATTGTGCGTCATGACCAGATAGTAGCTATTCGGTGACATGTCGCGTACTTCAGCGACCGGATCATCGCTCACCAGCTTGGATACGTTACGAGGGAGTTCATCAGGGAATACGTCTTCACGCTCATCAATCCAAGTGACACGGAAAGGGAGCGTCGAGACAATATGTAAAAGTGCTTTGGCAACATGGCCAGCACCGAATACCACTAGATGTTTTTGCGCGGTGCCTATTGGCTCAAAGCTCAGTGTTGCCATTCCGCCACAACACTGACCTAAGCGAGCCCCGAGATTAAAGCGCTCCACTTTCAGTGAACGTTCACCCGCGAGCAGCATTTCACGCGCCATTTTGGTGGCGATGTGCTCCAGATGACCACCACCAATGGTGGCAATCAAACGGTCGCGAGTGACCAACATTTTTGTGCCCGCATCCCGTGGCACTGAGCCACGATCTTCCAATACGGTCACCATCACGCAAGGTTCACTGTTTTTCTCTAGCTGTGCCAGTTCATGAATCCAATTGTCCTTAAACATACGTCTCTCCTTGAACGGTAAACCCTTAAATAACCCCTTAAACCTCTTGCGTGTTCTGTTTTGCCACTTGTTGTTGCGTTTGCGTTACCTCATTGATTGCCATCAACACACGCTCTGGTGTTGCTGGCGTATCTAATTTAGGTATAGCACCTTCAACGGCAACTGAGGCAATGGCATCTTTCAGTGCACTCCACACGGACATGCCGAGCATGAATGGCGGCTCACCGACAGCCTTGGAGTTAAACACGGTATCTTCTGGGTTGGCTCGATTTTCCAGAAGGTGAGTGTGGAACTCGATAGGCATATCGGCGATCGCCGGAATCTTGTAGCTGGCGGGCCCGTTGGTCATCAGACGACCTTGTTCGTTCCAGATCAGCTCTTCTGTAGTCAGCCAGCCTACACCTTGCAGGAAGCCACCTTCGACCTGGCCAATATCAATGGCCGGGTTAAGAGAAGACCCTACATCGTGCAGGATATCTGCGCGCAGAATTTTGTATTCGCCTGTCAGGGTATCGACAATGACTTCTGAACAAGAGGCGCCGTACGCGAAGTAGTAGAACGGACGGCCACGCGCTTTTTCATGGTCATAGTAGATTTTTGGTGTGCGGTAGAAACCTGTACTCGATAGCGATACTTGGTTGAAATAGGCCAGCTGGACAAAGGCTTCGAAAGTCAGGATTTCATCACGAATCACGACCATACCGTTTTTGAACACCACTTCTTCTGCTGACACTTTGTAGTGACTGGCAGCGAAGTCGATCAGACGCTGTTTGATGGTCAGTGCGGCGTTCTGGGCGGCCTTACCGTTGAGGTCGGCGCCCGATGAGGCCGCGGTTGGTGATGTGTTCGGTACTTTGTCTGTGTTGGTAGCGGTGATTTGGATACGTTCAACATCTACTTGGAACTCCTCAGCAACGATTTGCGCCACCTTGATGTTCAGACCCTGACCCATTTCCGTACCACCGTGATTCAAATGAATACTACCATCGGTGTAAATATGGATGAGCGCACCAGCCTGATTCAGGAAAGTCGCAGTGAAAGAAATACCAAATTTCACTGGTGTGATCGCCAGACCTTTTTTAAGGATCGGGCTTTGCTTGTTGAACTCAGCGATGGCTTTACGACGGGCGTGATAGTCACTGCTTTGTTCAAGTTGCTCAGTGATTTCTGGCAGGAAGTTATCTTCAACTGTCTGGTAGTAATGAGTGACGTTACGCCCCTCACCACCGTAGTAATTCGCTTTACGGATTTCGAGGGGATCTTTACCCAGATAGCGGGCAATTTCATCCATGATATGCTCAATGGTCATCATCCCCTGCGGGCCACCAAATCCACGGTAAGCTGTATTCGACGCTATGTTGGTTTTGCAGCGGTGACCTGTCACGGTGGCATCACCTAGGTAATACGCGTTGTCTGAGTGGAACATGGCACGGTCAACAATCGAGCTCGACAGATCCGGAGAGTAACCACAGTTACCCGTTACGATGATATCAGCCCCTTCAATGACACCATCATCGTTAAATCCGATTTTGTACTGGTTGTAAAATGGGTGACGCTTGCCTGTCATGGTCATGTCTTCCATGCGAGGCAGACGCATCTTAGTTGGGCGTTTAGTTAGGTGTGCAATGACTGCCGCCATACACGCTGGCGCTGCGGCTTGCGTTTCTTTACCCCCGAAACCGCCACCCATGCGACGCATGTCTATTACGACTTTGTGCATCGCAATCCCAAGCACTTCGGCGACTAGCTTTTGTACTTCAGTTGGGTTTTGTGTCGAGGTATATACGATCATGCCGCCATCTTCGGTTGGCATCACGCTGCTGACCTGAGTTTCAAGGTAGAAGTGTTCTTGGCCACCAATCTCCAGATCGCCTTCAATCACGTGTTTTGCTTTGGCAAGTGCAGCCGCTGAGTCGCCACGTTTTTGCTGGTGGCTTTCAGTAACAAACAGTTCTTTCTCAAGCGCTTCTTTCACGTCGAGTACTGGCGGTAGGGCTTGGTATTCAACAATGGCGGCTTGCGCGGCTTTGCGTGCGGTTTCCATATCATCTGCGGCAACGGCAAGTACGGGTTGGCCATAGTATTGAACCAGGCCGTCAGCAAGCAGTGGATCACCTGGCAGAATGGCACCGATATCCAACTGGCCCGGTATGTCTTCGTGGGTGATAGCAATCGCAACGCCCTCAAATTCGTAACACGGCGAGACATCCAATTTGGTGATTTTAGCATGAGCTTGAGTGCTCATACGTGCATACACATGCAACTGGTTAGGGAATTCCAAACGGTCATCAATATAAACCGCTTCACCTGTCACCTGCTTCGGGGCGCTGTCGTGTTTTACGCTTTTACCAACGCCGGTTTTCAGATCCTGCTTTACGATGGCGACCATCTCTTCTTGAGTCATGGTCTGATGATGTGCGTTAGACATAAGACGTTACCCTTGTTTCGATCTGGTTGTTGTGATGAGTCTGCTCGATATAGAAGCGACGCAGCATGTTCGCTGCTGTCATAGAGCGATACTCTTTGCTGGCACGGAAGTCACTCAGTGGCTCAAAATCGTTATCGATTTCAGCCATCGCGGCATCAATGGTTGCTTGTGTCCATTGTTTGCCTAATAGCGCATTTTCACAGTGCGTTGCACGTTTTGGCGTTGCCGCCATACCACCGAAAGCGATGCGGGCATTGATGACTTTATTGTCTTCAATCTCAATATTGAATGCGCCACAAACCGCAGAAATATCGTCGTCTAGACGCTTGGAAAGCTTGTAAGCACGGAAGGTTTCGTTCGCTTTTGATTTAGGAATAATCACTTGCTCGATAAATTCACTTTCCTGCTGAGCGGTGACTTTATAGCTGATGAAGTAGTCTTCAATCGGCAAGATTCTGGTCTGCTTACCACGGCGCAATTTCACTTGTGCATTCAGTGCAATCAACAGCGGTGGCGCATCCCCGATAGGAGAGGCGTTACCAATGTTGCCACCCAATGTGCCCTGATTACGGACTTGCAGAGAAGCAAAGCGATGCAGCAGCTCACCAAAATCAGAGAAATGTTGAGTCAGAAGCTGGTACGCATCGCTGATCGCAACGTTAGCACCAATGTGCAGAGCATCGTTACTTTCTTCGCATACTTTCATGTCTTCGACCAGATTTACGCTGATCAAAGTTTCAATCTCGCGGTGGAATTGGGTGATTTCAAGCGCTAAATCAGTACCGCCAGCAACCAGCTTGGCCTTTGGATTTGCAGTGTAAATTTGTGCCAGTTCGTCAATGCTCCGAGGGATATATGCTGTTAGGTTACCTTGGCTCAGACTGGCGGGTTGTCCCTGAAGAGCTTCTAGCCGAGCAATGGTCTCTTTTTCCAGCTCGACAAACTGATCCATCAATGGTTCATCAGAAGCCAGAGATAAGGCGGCGTCAACAATAGGGCGGTATCCGGTACAGCGGCATAAGTTACCCGCCAGAGACTCCATGACATCTTCCTTATTCGCCGCAGGTTTGTTCTTGCTTAGAGCAAACATCGACATGATAAAACCTGGAGTACAATAGCCACATTGAGAACCGTGGAAATCGACCATCGCTTGCTGAGTTGGGTGAAGCTTGTTTTTGTTCTGTAAGTCTTCAACGGTGATCAGCTGCTTACCATGTAGTGCGGATACGAACGTCAGACAAGAATTCACTGAGCGATATTGAAGTTGGCCTTCGACCACTTCACCGAGTACCACGGTACAGGCACCACAGTCGCCTGAGCCACAGCCTTCTTTCGTACCTGTTTTTTGTACATGTGTTCTCAGGTACTGCAGCACTGTCATATTTGGTGACAGCTCACTCTCTTGTCTGAGTTCTTGATTGAGTAGGAAAGTAATCAAGAGACCTCCTTGTGCATTGACACTATTGTTCCAAAAATAATTTTCTGACCTCTGGGTCAATAATTGGATAGTTTGACCTCCTGGTCAACTTTAATTTTACAATATTGCAACATATAGAGGGGGGTAAAAAGGTCAAAGATACGATTTAATTCATTAAGTTTATGAAATTATTGAAATTTATTTCTATCGGCAGGTAGGGGGTTTAAGGAAAATAGAGTTAACCTTGTATTTTATTTTGTATACAATGAATGTGATTTGGAGAAAGCCTGGCACAGGAGCCGGGCTTAGATTATGAAGAATGAGTGGATTATTTGCTTTTCAGTAGTTCTGAGAACACGACATGGAGGTCATTTGACGCAGTATTGCTATCAAGGTTGAGCTTGGAACGAATATGAGACAAGTGCGCTTCCATTAAGCTGATTGCTTGCTCGGTATCACCAGATTCAATCGTATCCAGTAGCTGCGTATGCTCATCTTGCGAACAGTTTGAATGATTGCCAGTCTCGTACTGAGCAATCAGCAATGACGTTTGCGATACTAAGCTTCTCTGGAATGCGAGCAATGGGGCGTTGTTTGCCATTTCGGCCAGCTTAATGTGAAACTCACCAGACAGTCGAAGTCCTTTACCATAATCACCGTTATCGAAGGCTTCGTTTTCTTTCTCTACTAAACGTCGGCATTCATCTATTTTAGCTGTGGTGGTATGTTCAACGGCAAGCTCTACAATGGCAAGTTCCATGACTTCCCGCGCTTTGATGATTTGCTTGGCTTCTTCTTTGGTTGGTGCAGATACCATGGCACCGCGGTTTGGCCTGATGCTGACCACTTGTTCCATCGATAATCGAAGTAAAGCCCGGCGTATGATGGTTCGACTAACGCCGAATATTTCGGCCAAAGCTTCTTCATTCAACTTGGTTGCTGGTGGTAGGCGTTGTTCAAGTATTGCATCGAAGATATGGCAATAGACCACGTCATCTTGCGTTTGACCAGCGACTTTTGTTTTTATATTTTTCGCCACAGAATTTTTTAGATTTGCCATAGGCGGCTTGTCACCCTCAACCTATTTATTTCCTTGATAAAACAATGATACTTCACTTTGTATACATGTGGCTAGCTTTGGCAAAGCTAGCAAACACAGAAGTGAAACATATAGCGCAAAATTCCATCCATTGTCATAGCGTGATTGTTAAAAAAGTGTTTTTCAGACGGCTTAGATTCAGAACACAAAACAATGAGGTGTGATCAATACGACTACAAAAACCTAGTCATATCACCTTAAACACTAACGTCACATCAAGTTACTAATCTGCTTAAGTGGAGTGCTCTGCATCTTAGCTCGCCTCCAGTTCATACCCTGACTTTATGTAGGTGGTTCCGCTTTGCTTTGGCGGTTACACTGTTCCTGCAAACAAAACAAGGAATGCAGACATGATTCAGAAAGGCCAATCTATACCAACCGCAACCCTCAGTGAACTAAGCGCTGAGGGTATGATTACCCATAACACAGAGGAGCTTTTTGCAAACAAGCGAGTGGTGCTTTTTGCTGTTCCAGGCGCATTTACGCCAACCTGTTCAGAAGCTCATTTGCCCGGTTACGTCGTACTTGCCGACAGTATTAAAGCCAAGGGTATCGATATCATCGCATGTGTTTCAGTCAACGATGCTTTTGTTATGCAGGCGTGGGGAGAAGCGCAAAATGCTAATGAAATTATGATGTTGGGCGATGGTGATGCGAGCTTTACAAGATCGCTGGGACTCGAAATGGACACAGCGGCCTTCGGTGGGGTTCGTTCGCAGCGCTACGCTATGGTTATCGATAACGGTGTGGTGACTCAGTTAAATGTCGAAGAACCTAAGCAATTTGAAGTGAGCAAGGCTGAGACGATTCTAGCGGCTCTTGAGTAACCGATAACACTGCTAGGGGTTCAGGTTAATCTATTCTGAACCCTTATTGAAGAGGCTTGTGGGGCGAGAGTCGTGCAACTCACTCAATATCAGAGGTTGGAAATCTTACTTATAGTTTTGATAGATAAAACCGTATTCACTTCCAACCTTGAAGCCACTTAGCTTGGTGTTTCAACTCTTGCCAGTCAATAGAATATTCCTTTTTCGAGAGTATCGCTTCAATTTTGCAGGAGATCACTACACCATCGTCATCGAACTCAATGTCAGAAACCAAGAAGTGCTTTTCCCGATTAACCGGTTCTTTGGCAGTCCATTTGCTGTTAAGTAATTTAGCTGGGTTAATTCGATTCATATAAGTACAACACCGCTTAAAATAAGAAAAACAAGCCTTAGATACGCAGGTTCTATGGCATAAGTTCAGTCTCATTTTGCGTTTGATCAGACAGTAACGTCTAGCCTCTTGTTATGTTGTGAGTGAAAGGTACAATCGCCACTCCTCCATAAAGACGAGCTAGCATGCTATTTAACAACGATATCGATGAGATGATTGGGTATTTAGAGCGATTCTGCAAAGCGCCGCATGTCCAAGCATTAGATAGTGTTTCAGATGAGCAGATCAACTTACTACTCGACTTCTTAGCACTCGCTAATAAGTTGAAATGTGATATCTACCCAACGAGAAACATCAACAGCGCACACTTTATTGGCGTCGGCGTCTTCGCTCTTACGCAGGAGAGAGCCCCTCAGGGCAACCTGTTTGTTAAAATTGAACAAAACCGAATTCACCTAGCATTTGAACTCGATCCTTGTCATGAAGACAACTTGTTAACGCCTATCCGAGTGATTGACGCACTTACTTATCTTGCTGAGCATTCAGGCGACGTTCTTCTGCCCGAAGACTACTGCCAGTAAATCCATGCAGCGCTTGTTCTGTGTCTAGGGCTATCCATCGACAATGGTTTCAGTATTCTACCCCAGTGGTAACGGACGAAGCTCCGCGTAGTCGGTAGTAATTTTAATCCCTTTATCGACTTTGATAAGAACACCATCACCGACGACTAATGTCGCATCCTCTAGCACTACCTTTACGCTTCCTGTTACAACGGAAGCGGCTTCTGTCCCCCACAGTTCATCTGACTCGACTTCAAACGTCAAATCTTCAGGTACAAATATTTCTACATTGCCACTGAAGATCTGAGAGTCGTTTGCATCAGATTGTTCTATCTGATCTGCGTTGATTTCAATCCCTGAAGCCATTGTAGGCTGAACAAAAAATAGTAGAGCGCTGACAAAAAAAACGACAATTGAAGAGCACAAAGCGGTGAGTTTCGTTTTGACATTTATCTTGGATGAGTTTTTAGGAGGCGCTTCGGGTAGCAGAAGTTGATTAACGTCTAATGCAAAACTTGCCGCCAATGCTTTTACTGTTTCCGGTGAACCTGTTCCTTCCTTCTCAACTCTTTGAATGGTTCTTAAACTTAAAGCACTGACATCAGCGAGATGTTGTTGGCTCCATGCCCTTGATTTACGTTCACTTGATATTTTTTTAGTGTTCACTTTCATGGTATGTCCAATATCGAATGGTTGAGACAAAAGCCTATAATTAAATTAGCATTTCTGATACGACAGTTTAATGCCAATCATGCGCCAAAGGGGTGACAAACGCTCTGGCTGAGCAACTGTCAGCATAAATCTCGTCATTGAACGCTATATCTCTTTACTCTGCTTTGCACATACAAGGCTGGGACATTTTGCCCTGAATATGGAGGTTTTTGCAAAAGCGGAGGGCCAATTTATGTTGGGATGTTTCCGTCCTAGGTTTTTTATTGAAGTGGAGTACAGAGAACCCTTTACAGAGCAGAATGCAGGCAACTAGAATGCGTTCAAACATATCAATCTATAGGATAACAGATGAGATTTACTATTAATTTGGTACTGATTGTAGCGACTGCATTTATCTCGAATGCGTTTGCTTGGGATGGAACGGTAAATGGCAGGGTAACCAAAGTAGAAATCGCTCCTGCCTCTGAATTAAAATACAGAATCTTCTTAGATGGAGGTGTCAAAATTTGCGATACGTCTTCAGATAAAGCAAGCTTTGCATACATCAATCCAACTGACCCAACTTATCAAGCGGTTGTCAGTCTCTCAATGCTTGCTAGAACCAGTAATAACAAAGCCACGATATATACAACCAGAGATGCAAATGGTTATTGTAAAATTGGCGATATACAGTATTAACTGACTTCCAATTTTTAGAAAAAATGCCAGTCAGTTAGTACTGACTGGCATGATTTTTCAAGGTTGTGGGGGCCGTTAGTAGCTCGCTTGGACGCTCACACCGCTAAAGCTAGTGTAGCCATTAAGCATCACGTAGTAGCGACCGTTTTGTGTGTTAGACACTGTGCACGTTTCGCTGTTTCCGTAGCGGTAAGGACGGCAGTCCCAAGAGCTAGTTGTTGGTTTAGCACCAAAGCGAACATAGAGGTCAGCATCGCCTGAACCACCGCTAGTGGTGACAGTCAGAGTCTGACCGGCAGTCACGTCGATGAAGTAATGCTTTTGTTCACCGCTGCTACCGCTGATACCAGTGACTGGTTGGCCGTTAGTCAACTCACCCCCTGGATTCGGTGTGCCACAATCTGGGTCACAGCCACTGTCTGTTTGGCTGTATAGCAGCTTGTTGACGGTACCTTTAGTATCACTAACTTTGTTTGTGCTCGCACGTTCGCTGATCAGCGTTGATACTTGAGCTGGTGACAGAGTGTTGTTTTCTTGCAGATACAGAGCCGCGACACCTGCTACGTGAGGTGTTGCCATCGATGTACCACTAATGGTGCGGTAGCCACCATCGTACCAAGCCGATTTAATATTCGAACCGGGCGCAAACACGTCAACACAGCTACCCCAGTTAGAGAAGCTTGAGCGACTATCGCTGCTGGTTGTTGAACCGACAGTCACACCGCTCGCTTCGCGAGCTGGTGAGGAGTTACAAGCGTCAGCGTTGGAGTTACCAGCTGCAAGCATAAAGCTGACACCTGACTGAACCGCGCTTGCTACCGCTTGATCAAGAGCGGTTGAAACGCCCCCACCTAAACTCATGTTGGCCACCGATGGGCCAGAGGCGTTGGCAGCGACCCAATCCACACCGCCAATGACACCTGAAGTTGTACCAGAGCCACTACAGCTTAGTACACGTACACCGACGATATTGACGTTTTTCGCCACACCGTATTGAGCACCACCAATGGTTCCCGCTACATGAGTACCGTGACCGTTACAGTCAGTGGCGTCACTATCGTTGTCGACGAAGTCATAACCTGATCTTGCACGGCCACCGAACTCAGCGTGAGTGTTTGTCACACCAGTATCGATAACATAAGCTGTCACACCTGAACCGTCGTAGTTGTAGGTGTAGCTGTTGCTGAGTGGTAAATCACGCTGATCGATGCGGTCTAATCCCCAAACAGGATTGCTTTGAGTGGCGTTCGCCGAGATAACAGGATCGAGCGAGATGATTTGGTCTTGTTCAATAAAGTCGACTTGTTGATCAGCACGCAGGGCTTTCAATTGTTCATCAGAAAGGGTAGCGACAAAACCACTTAACGAGCGGTCATAAACTTTATCGATTTTAAATGCATGTTGGCTAGCGAGACCAGACACAGTTTGTTGGGTAAACTGCTGAAGGGCTTGTTGATCATTACTCATTGTCAGTGGTTGTTTTAGCACAACGATGTATTGATTTTTAATCGCAGATTTTGCCGACGCTGTCATTAAAGGCGCAAGCATTTGGTCCTCAGATGCAATGGCTCCTCCTTCGTTTTGTTGCGCAAGCCCCGCGGTTGAGACGACTGAAAGAGTCGAGGCGATACAACAACTTAATAATTTCTTAAACATACTGTCTTCCTTTGAATAGTAAAAGAGATTGTTGAACATGGCCTACTACAAACATCAAGCATGTTTACTGGGTTCTCGTTGTGCAAAGAGAACCTGATTACAATTTTCACACTATGCATCTATTCACTGATTTGCATATTGTTGTTTTAGTTAATCTATAAATATGCGCACGGTTTATAAAATTATTGAAATTGATATTTTACTATTTCTTGATTGGTGGGATAACAATCAAAGATGAGAGCTTTTGCTCTATGAGGTGAAATCTACGTGCTAAGGCAATAGTGATTTGTTTTGTATGAGTCATCAGCAGAAGGCCTCTGTTGGATAAGAGGCCTTAATTGAGCCTTAAATCAATTGTTCAGTATTTATCAACGGAACGCGTGCAGAGATCGCATGAAGGGCGATGTTATGAATCATTTCATCGGTGGTGGTGCAACAATCGGCCAGTACAGATACTTCATATTGCTCTGCTGCTTTGGAAATCGCTGTATGAGTCACGCAGTTTTGCGTCATCATGCCGCAAATAATCACTTCAGTTACCCCATGCTTTTTGAGCACATCGTCTAGCTCTGTTTGTTCAAAGCTGTCTGCGAAAGATTTAACCACAATATTCCCTTCCGGTGCACTCGCGAGGATCTCTGAGTGAATATCTGCACCAGTACTACCTTGGTTGAAAAAGGGTGCGATACCCATAGCAGGGTCTGCAATATGCTGAATGTGAATCACAGGAATCTGTTTCTGTTGGGCTTTTTTAATCGCCGCTTTGATATTGGTTAACGTGTTCTCTGTGTTCCAAAGAGGAAATTTTCCGTTTGGAAAGTAGTCGTTTTGTAGATCGATGACGAGTAGTGCTTTCTGGCTCATGTTGCCTCTCCTATTTGGTGTCGTTCAAATTGGAGTCATTATGGCGCTTTATTTTTGGCCTTTTTAGAGTCTAAAATGACATAAATAATGCTAAAAACGACATTGCATGCCTAAGATTAATATTGCCGTAT
The DNA here is from genome assembly GCF_000967495.1 of Vibrio neptunius. Classification (GTDB taxonomy): domain Bacteria; phylum Pseudomonadota; class Gammaproteobacteria; order Enterobacterales; family Vibrionaceae; genus Vibrio; species Vibrio neptunius. Next base: position 60,420 of record NZ_JXXU01000003.1, read on the forward strand.
TTAACTATCCTTTTGCTCTCAAATCGGCCGTGTTTGGTTTCGAAGAGCTTTTTCAACTAGCCAACCGAGTATGTCGTGAGAGTGAACTTGAGATTGAGTTCAACGTGCACATTGTTGAGGCGTGCAATATGCCTCCCAAGCAATTTGATGTCGTACTACTCCCGCCCAGCATTGACGCCCAGTTCTACCGAAAACCAGACACACCAACGCTTGAGTGGTTGGTTGAGCAACATCGTCGTGGCAGTGTGATTGCGTCGGCGTGTGCTGGCGCGTTTATCTTGGCCGCGTCAGGGATTATTGGACAAAGGGCTTTGACTACTCATTGGGGGCTAGCTGAGACCTTTAAGTCACAGTACCCGTCGCAGCCTACGGAGATAAATCAAATTCTAATTGATCATGGAGATGTGATTACAGCAGGCGGCATGATGTCTTGGTTGGATCTTGGACTGGAATTGGTATCTAGGTATGCTTCACCACAAATCATGCGACAGCTGGGCAAGATGTTGGTCATAGATACTGCATCAAGAGAACAGAGGTTTTATCAGCAGTTCACGCCATCATTTTCTCATGGTGATATTGCAATTGTTGAAAGTCAGCACAGAATCAGTGCTCACTTTTCTCGGACACTGTCGGTAAAACAATTGGCTGTTGAAGCAAACTTGACCGAGCGAACGTTTCAGCGTCGATTTGTCAAAGCCACAGGTATGAATCCAAACCAGTATTTGCAGCGAGTACGAGTGCAGAAGGCTTGTGATTACCTCGAAGGTTCAACTCGTTCTTTTGAGTGGATTAGCCACCAGGTTGGGTATGAAAACGCCAGTGCGTGTCGTAAGGTGTTCAGTCAGATCATGGGGTTGACACCCAGCGAATTTCGTCGGCGTTTTAGACGATAAAAAAGCCCGCAATTCAAGCATTGCGGGCTATTGAGTAATATGTGCTTATACCTTAAATCGATCCACCAGTTCGTAAAGCTCGTTGGCTCGTTGGTTTAGCTCTTGGCTTCCTGAACGGTTGTCATTGGCTAGTTCTGCGGATTGTGAGCTTTGGTCAGAAATGACGACTATGCGCTGCGAAATTTCTTGGCCGACGAGACTTTGCTCTTCGGTCGCGGTGGCAATCAGTGAGTTCATATCCATGATGGTGCCGATGGACTCCTGAATCTGGATCAGGGCCCGAGCAGCAGCATTAGCTTCTTCTACTGTACTGGCACCACGTTTCTGACTTGACTCCATGGCTTTTACTGCATCATCTGAGGCCGCTTTTAATTGTTCAATCATCTGATGAATCTCACCCGTACTGTCTTGGGTGCGACTCGCCAGTTTACGAACTTCGTCGGCCACGACGGCAAATCCACGGCCCTGTTCACCGGCACGTGCGGCTTCGATCGCCGCATTGAGTGCGAGTAAGTTAGTTTGCTCGGCGATATCTTGAATCACTTCCAAAGATGAGGAAATGTTTTGTACATCTCCTTCAAGGCGAGAGATAACACCATTCGCTTGGGAGACTTCTTCGGCCAGGGCTTCGACAGACTGCGCCGCAGAATTAACGATGTCTTGAGCTTCTTTGGCATTGTCGTCGGCTTCCTTAGCTGAATGCGCGGCTTGGCTGGCATTATTCGAAATCTCGGATGCTGTTGTGGTCATCTCCGTCATCGCGGTGGCAACTTGCTCAGTCTCTTGACGTTGACCTGAAGCCAATTCATCGACTTTTGCAGCACGGCTTGACATATCGCTGGTCTCTGAGACGACCTGTTGACCAACATCACTGACGCTTCGAATGATGGTTTGCAGACTGGCGACAAAAGCATTGAAGTTTTTACTCAGTTGGGAAAACTCCGGAGCTTCGAAATCTTCCATACGGGCGGTCAGGTCAGCATCGCCGCTGGCAAAGGAACTGATCGAGGTATCGAACATTTCTAACGGCTTAAGGATGGTTCGGTTAACGGCGACGGCGAAGGCAGCAACGACGCCCGCAATCACGATACAGAAAATAATGATGGCAGACAGGGTTTCTTGTAGTGCTTCTGTGGTCGCACTTTCCATTTCGGCCACAATGGCATCTATGTCGTCGGTGTAGAATCCCGTACCTAGCATCAAATCCCACTCAGGTATATATATCGAGTAACTCAGCTTGGGAAGTGCCTCGGTCTCGCCGGGTTTAGGGAAGTAATAAGTGGTGAACTCTCCTGTTTTGGCGTTACGAATCAGATCCTGAATTAGGTAATTACCGTGTTTGTCCTGCAGGTTCCAATAGCTATCGCCAATCCCTTCGCTACTGCTACCTTGGACTTTACGAATACCTTGGGAATTGTAGCCAAACACATAACCTGTCTTGCCGTATTCTAAAGTTTTTAGGGTTGGGTAGGCGTCCTCTAGGCTTGCGCCTTTGTCAAGAAAAGGCCGGACGGCAGACTTTGCCATTTGAAGGTAACTTTTCAGTTCCGCTTTCTTCATGTTCATCATGTTAGTGCGGGTTACCTCAATCTGCTGATCATTGAGTTCATTGGTTTTAACGTAAGTGAAACCAAGCATACCCATTGCAATTACCAGTAATGGAACAAGCGCCAAAATGTACAGGCGACTTCGAATAGTTAGACTCATACAAACATCCTGTCTTTCAAAAGGTCTTAGCGTTTTAATATGGCCAGAGAGGCTTCTGGCATGAAACGCCTGTTGTTATAAATTTGGTTTACACCCCCTTGACCGCTCGGTTTTGTGACCAGTGAAGAGAACATAAACTAAACGTTTATTGTATAAGACTAGCCAATTTATCGAGGCAGTACTGTGAATCTTGATAGGTTAACTCGTGTTCGCTGAGAGGTAAGATCTCTGTTTTATCGAAAACATTGACCAGAATCGCATTTTCTCTTTCCAGTCAGCAACTTAGAAATGGTGTAGCGATTGTTCGCAAATCTGAGGTAACACCAATCTGCAACTGGACGGATGAGTTTCCAGCGTAATGGAGCGTACAGCCAGCCTTTTCCGACCAGCTTCCATGCGAGATAAGTGACATCTAAACCGAGCAGCAGTGTTCCGTTATTATCAACGGCATGAAGGATTTTAGACGCTTGTTTTGCGTCGATCTCAGGGTAATTGAGGAAGTTTTCGGAGTGGATATCAACGAGCAATAAATGTTGCTCGCCATCGTAATGAGCTAAATGTTCCATCTCTTTCACACACAATGGACAGGTACCATCGTAGAAAATCGTAAGTTGAGTCATAGGCTTATCCTTTTTTATCTTCTACGTGTGAGTGGCTTGATTGATCAGCCACTGGTACTTATAAATTGGTGTGTTTATCGGCTTGGCTTGCGGGCGTTATCGCTGTCGTCACAGAAACAATTGCCAGCGGTAAAAGGTGTTTAAACATAGGCAAACTCAATCTATCTGTATATTTAATATGCTGACTCAATATTGACATAAAAACCGCCTTTTCGCGTAAAGTTGCGCCTCGAAAGGAGACCAGACTATGAAAATCATCCCGCTGCTCAAGCAGCCTCGCATCCAATAAGCGTTGTTTAGCTGAACGTCTAAGCAACGCCACGAAATTCGTTCCGTGGCAAATCTGAATTAAACATTGAGGATTTTGTCATGCCACAAAAACATTGGTCGACATTTCAGTTACTGCATAAGGTAGTGCAGAACAAAAACATTCATATCAAGGGGACTCACAGCTACTACAGTGATTGTTGGGATAACGGTTTTGAACAGTCCGTCGTCCGCTACTTGCATGGGGACGAAGTCAGCAAGCAATGGCAGCCGAGGTGGGATATTGATCAGCTCTATATCGGTGACTATGTTTGCATTGCAGCACAAGCGGTTATTCTGATGGGTGGGAATCACAACCATAGAACGGACTGGTTCTGTCTCTATCCGTTTTTGGAAGAGGTTGAGCGCTCTTATCAAGGTAAAGGCGATACTGTCATTGATGACGGAGTATGGATAGGCATGCGTGCCATGATCATGCCGGGCGTGACCGTAGGTGAAGGTGCGGTTGTCGCGGCCAACAGTGTTGTGACCAAAGATGTGGAACCATACGCGATTGTCGGTGGAAATCCTGCCAGATTGGTTAAATATCGTTTTGCCCCTGAGCTGATAGATAAGCTGGTGGTGCTGGAAATTTACCAATGGCCTGAAGAGAAATTTGCGGCTATGCGTAAGTATCTGACTCAACCAGACTTCGAGTTGCTCGAAAAAGCCATCAAAGATTACGACCAAAAACACGGCTAACGACTAAAATTAGGGCAGCGAGTCAGCTTGTGCTACACTCGCCGCCCTTTTCTGTTTCAATGAGATCAATACCATGAGTACTAAGCAAGAACTTCAAAACCTTCACAATCGTCTGGACAAGTGTCAGCGTAAGCTGGATGCGGCGAAATCTCGTGGTGATCAGGAAATGGTGACTAAGTTCACTGACGAAGCAGATAAGCTAAGCAAAAAAATTCACGTGATGAAAAGCAAACAGAAATACGACATGAACAAAGAGCGCAAGAGCTTGATCGACATGCCGTTCTCACGTGCAATTACTAAAGAAGAACAAGCAGACATGGGTAAGCTGAAAAGGTCAGTCAAAGGTCTAATCGTGGTTCACCCAATGACTAAGCTGGGTAAAGAGCTGAGACTTGAAGTTATGACAGGTTATGCACCGAAGAAATTCTGATTGCTCGATAACAAAAAAGCGCCGTAAGGCGCTTTTTTGTTATTGCTTTCTGTTATTGAGGGAGGCTTAGTGAATATCGAGTTTGCTAAGCAATGATGGATACCCCCAACCATTTTCTCCGGCTTTAACGTCATCCCCAGTCAGATATTGATACAGAGTCGGAGCCAGAGAGCCGTTCTCCTCACTACTCAGTGGCGTAGCTTGTTTGCCAATTGGAGCGCCCCAAAATCCGATAAAGGCGTCCTTCTCCAAATAGCTTTCACCCGCATGGCGACCCGGTACTTTCGTGTTGTAGCCAATCCCTTCCCGAGGGAACAAATTCACTGTGCCTGCTCGTGGTTCGGCGTAAAGCTTGGCGAGTTGTACGACGGAATCAGGCCTCGGCGTAAACTGGGTCAGTTCGCGCCATTGCATTTCATCACACCAGCTTTGTGGGTTGTTGATGTCTGCTCGATTGACACATTGATTGACCAACTGAGCAAACGTCTCAAGCTGTGCTTGATTTGGTGAAGGCAGATAAGGGTTGAGTTTGTTGACTTCCAGTAACGCTGTTTTGCTATTGGCTTGGTAGAAATAGCGTTCTCCTTGTTTGATGATGAGCTCATCGATTCGTTTGCCGTCACGCTGAGCGACCAAACGTACCTGACACTTTGTCTCATCACAGGTTGATTCTCTGACGGCTAGATAGTCGAGACTGTCTGCCAGCTTTTCTACTGACTCGGCAATGATGTCGAGCTTTTTCCCTTGTGGTGCATTGACCGGTGTCCAGTTGGTCAGCTCCGAATAGACTGGTTGTGTTTGCCAACCCGATTGCGAATTAAATATATCCATCATGAAGTTGCCGCCAGCGGTAGAGGCTACCACCACATCGACACCTTGGTTACTCGGATAATTTAATGCATTGGTGATTTTCGGCCCTTCGCCTTCATCCGATGAGATTTTCTTGATCACTAGAGGGTAGTTGAGTGATGCTGAAAGTGGTTCAAAGATCGCTTTCTCCGGATTTAAGGTGTAGTAGACCGGAGATAAACCATGGTCCCCTGCCATTCCCCAAAGGGTCTGCTGATAAATGCCGGCGTCCTTGTACGCTTGTTCAATTTGACGTATCCAGTAATCGAGGCGGTTGAGTTCCCCGGTTGGCATAATGATTTCATCGCTGAAAGGGCCTACAAAGTGGGCAAAGTGATCTGGCCACGGATTGTAGATCAGGGCGTAATCTGGCATACCTTGTCCATCTAGCTCTGTATAACTCGTGATGTCCTGTTCAATCTTCCATTTGCGGGTTAGCTTGGTGTAAAAGTCCCATAGCGGTATCTCTTGATAGCTTTGAATATTGTCGATGAGGGACTGACGCTGTTTCGTTAACACGTTTTCCACTTCGGCTCTTTCATTCAGCTCTCTCAAACAACGTTTCTCACCAAAGTCACGCAGTGCTTCGCCAGCGCCAAGGTTAACCAGACCGTCGTAGCTGGTATGGGCATTCCAGTCATATTGGGCGTTACAATTCAGGGTTTTCAGGTGAACCAGTCGGTCAAACATCGTCTGAACCTGATTGGCCTGCATTAAGCGATCGAGTTGAAGAGCATCGTTACCAAAGAAGTAATAGGCTCTGTCTTCGTTGCGGTCGACAAAGTGGAAATTCGGAATTCCTGTTCCTTGTTCGCCAGACACTTTTGCCCCTGTTTTGATGATAGGTAGGTTTCTTACGCTGATCGTCGGTGTGGAAGAGATTCCGACCTGAGCAATGGAGTCGGTATGGTTTTGGTAAAGTCGTTTGAAGAACGGTAAGTAATAAGGGTCACGATACGTTTGTTCTGATAGAACCTGAAGAAAACGCATGGATTGAACGTGTTCTGGGCTACTTGTTGCGACAGGGCTACCGAGCTCAGTACTCTTAAGATGTTGCTGGTAAGCGTGGGAGAGAAAAGGCTTATCTGGATCAACCAGTCCTTCGATTAACCCTTGTTGCAACCCGTCGACCGTTACCTGAACAGCGAAGCGGCGGTTCTGTTGTGACTCGAGAAACTCAATGGCCTGTTGAGGGTGGTGGTCAAATGCGTTTTGTAGCCAGTCATTGAGACGCTCCTGTCTCTCATCCTGATAAACAAACTGGCGATAGGCTTTCAGCACATTGAGACGCACAAAGTCAACTAAGGTAATGGTTAACGCTTGCGCTTTGTTATTCGGTTCGCTGGCTCTGTCGGCAGCACCATCGGCCACAATGCCGAGTATGGTCTTTTTCATGTCGCCATCTTCCATCCCCGTGGCGGCTTGCTGCATGATGCCAACCACGATAGGTTGAATCTTAGCGACCAATGCTAAATCATCAGGTGATTGGGTCAGATAGGTGTATTGCTCAGGCAGGCGGTCCATATCTTGCCATTCGCCAATCTGAACCAAAGCATCATATACGGTCACCATGGCCGCCATAAACTGACCATTAATTTGGATACCTTCCTGATGAGCCTGATCTTTAGCGTGCTGTTTAGGCTCTTTTTTCACCTTCTCTTCTAGTGCAAAGAGCGAATGCTCAAAGCCTTTCAGAGCTTGTTTGTCATACACTGTTTGCAGGTAGGCTTTAAATTCATCGTCACTGCTTATTCCTGTGTAGCGATCGTAGAACTGATAAAGAAAATAGCCGAGAGGAATGGAATAAGTCGGATCGGCAAGTTGGGTCATGACCCGGCTTTTCGTACTTGCATCAAGTGGTAATGTCAGTAGGTAGGTCTCTAGAGTGACGCCGCCAATGGTAAACAGGGTCATGTCGCGAGTAAAGCGCGTCGAGTAGGACAATGACGAGGTGATTTGATTTTTCAGCACTTCTGTTGAATTAAATAGCCCACCGATCACTGGGGTATCACCGATATCGGCGTAAGCTGAGCTCATAGGAGTAAGTGCTGCCATCATTGCCGCAGGAAGAAGCCGTTTTCTCAACCAAGCCATTGTTTGTTATCTCTTTCATTATGCTGATGATTTTCATTCTGGCAGGCTTCTGGGAGAGTGCAATAACAGGCTGACCAAAGCCTGTATTTGATAGCGTCATAATGTGACTTGGTTCCAGTTGTCGTGGTTGTTAGGTATTTGTTTCTTGTCAGTCATCGCCTACTTCAGATTAATTTACAATGTAAACCCTAAAGATTTTGATAGGGGAAATTGTCCTCTATAATCACTTTTTATCATGATAAATATGATTTAAAGTGATTTTAATTCATCTTTGATTGGTTCTACTCTAATCGCTGTCCAAGATGATATTTAAGAGAGATGACTATGAGCCAAGAAAACCTTCGTATAGTGCCTATCGCTGCGGAACATGACACAAATATCTGCCAGATAATCAAGCAGGTCGGCAAAGAGTATGGTGCTGTAGGTGAAGGGTTTGGGCCGTCTGATGCTGAAGTCGACAATATGAGTCAGCATTATCATGAACAGAACCGGAGCTTGTACTTAGTTGCGCTCTTAGATGACAAGGTGGTTGGGGGATGTGGCGTTGCGCCTTTTGGGCAAGATGAGCAAACGTGTGAATTGAAGAAGCTGTTTTTACTCAAAGAGAGTAGAGGGCTTGGCTTGGGTAAAACTCTGTCGTTGGCCTGTTTAGAGTTTGCTAAGCAACAAGGTTTTGGACGCTGTTATTTAGACACTTTATCCAATATGTCTGCGGCGGTGCGACTTTATGAGAGTTTAGGTTTCGAGCACCTCACTGCGCCGTTAGAAGGCACCGTGCACAACGGCTGCGATGTATGGATGCTTAAGTCTTTGTGATACTAAGAAGGTGATATGAATAACTACAAACTGCTGCGTCCATTGTTGGTACTGCTCCAAACTCGTAGCTTGACCGAGGCTGCACTGCAGCTCAACGTCACTCAGTCAGCGATGAGCAGAACCTTGAGCCAGATAAGAACAGCCTTTGATGACCCGATTTTGATTCGTGAAGGCAAACAGTTTGTGGTCAGTGCCAAAGGCCAGCAGTTACTCGCTCAACTGCCTGAGTTGATTGAGTCATTAGATGAGCTTTATGCGGTGGAAGCATTTTTGCCTCACGCTTGTCAACGAGAGTTCAGACTAGCCTACACGGCATTTTTGTCTGAATCGAGTGTGCCTCTGGTGTCTTCTGAACTGCTTAGATTGGCCCCAAACGCAGGGGTAAATGGAGAGCTGTGGCAAGATCAGCATGTCAGCGTTCTCGGTGACAGCCTGATTGATGTACTGGCGACCACGCTCGACTACTTTCCTGAGAATATCTACGGCAAAAAACTGCTTGAAGACCAATATGTAGTGCTGATGTCTGGTAATCATTCATTGGCTGACGCTAGTCTTGAACTGGATGATTATTTTAGTGCTTGCCATGTGATGGTGCATGGTATGCGAGAGATGCGTCAGTATGTGGGCGAGCAGTTCGAACAGCGCAAGGTTCAGCGTAAGGTGATTGCCAGAGTGCCATCGTTCACTGCGGCAATGGAATTAGTCTGTCAGAGTGCCGCACTGGTTACCGCCCCTTTGCATTTGGCGGGCTACTTCGCCAATCGATTTGATTATGTTGTGAAACCATTGCCTTTCGACTTGCCTAAGCATAGTTACTATCTGCTGTGGCACAGTCGACATCAAAAAGATCCTGCCCATCGATGGTTTCGAGAGCAGAGTTTTGCGGCAATCCAGCGGCATTTGAAACTGATGCACGCGAAGGGTGCGGAGCAGATGTAAAAAAGCCCTGATAGTCAGGGCTTTTTGCTGTGAGTGATTTCCTAGTATCAATAACCCATTAATTGTAATAGGTTTTCAGCAGTTTTTATCGCCTCTTTTCGGTTTGCGATATTGAGCTTCTGATATAGGTTACGGATATGGGTTTTGATGGTGGTGCCTGCCACGTCCAATTCCTGAGCAATTTGCTCGTTACTGAAGCCAGAATAGATCAATCCGAGTACTTGCCATTCTCTCTGAGTTAGAGGACTGGTGCGGACCAGCTCTGGAATGTTTGGATGGTTTACTAACTTCTCAACAAACTCCTCATCAAAATGCACCGAGCGGCTGCGCTGAGTCGTCGATATATCCTTGAGCAGCTGCTGAGCACGGTGTCGTTCAAGATCAGCCAACTCATTTTTGTTGACTAGCTTTTCTAGAACATGGCCGATCTTGCCACCTTCTACCAAGAAGTTACCCAAAATACCGGTCTGATTCGTCAGTTCTAAGGCTTGTTTGAGCAATAATTTAGCGCGCTGTTCATCTTGCTGTGCCGTTGCCAATACGGCTTCGACGATTAGGTTGCGATTATTGTCTGTGACTAGGCTGTTGAGATTGGCTTGCTCTTGCAGGAATTTCAGCGTTTGAGCTGCCTCTTCAAACATGCCTAGGTTGATTTGTGCACGTGAGATGTTCCGCCATTGAAGCTGGGTAAAGTGGTTACACGCTTTTTCTGGGCGAGGTGTTGTTTCCAGCCAATGTTGAATGGCTTCCATATCGCCTCGTGCCTGCCAGAACAGAATCAAAGACAACGAAGCGTTAGCCGTCCAGTCTACATGGTAGGTAGACTGCTTCTGTAGGTGAGCAATTTGCTCAATGAACTTGTTGGCTTTGTCCAGCTCACCACGACCAATAGCGATGCGCGCGAGCATAGAGTAGCTATGTAGGTGCTTACTTGGGCTATGATTGCCGAGTACATCAAGCCCTTTGTACGCGCACTCTTCGGCTTCATCGAGACGATTCCAGCACCAGAAAATCTGTGCACGAATACGTAGCAAAAACTCATGCATTGGAACTTGCTGCAACTGCTGTTCTTCGATGAGCTTGAAGGCATTTTCCTGTACTTCAAAGGCCGCTTGAACATAACCTTGGGCAATCAGAATTTCGCTTTGTTGCAGCATTGCCCACAACGCCTGATGGTAAACTTGATACTGCCTCGCTAGCTTCTCGGTCTGCTGCATCATAGGTAATGCACGGCTCAAATGACCCAGTACATGGTTTACTTCACCAACAACAGACGTAGCCACGATGCGGCTTCGGTAAACCGTACTATCAAGTTGCCCGAGTGACAATTCAGCCAGTTCGAGTGCCTTCTCTGGTTCGTTTTGGTTTATGGCTACCTGAGCGCGTAAGGCGTTAAACTCGCCTTGCTCTTTGGTGCTCAGTGTTACATTGAGCGCCTCCATTTGCTCATCCGCCTTGGACAGTAGATCGCCAACATCGTTGTATCTGTGCTGACTTTGCGCTAACCATGCTTGAAGCATGCACAATTTCGGCTCGCTGTAGAGCTGTTCAGGGGCGAGGGTGTTGATCGCTTTCTCTACCGTCTGCAATTCGCCACCATTGAACATTTTCCAACCAGATTGACTCAAGATGTCAGCAGTAAGCTGGCGGTTCCCGGCTTTTTGCGCATGCCGAAGTGCTTGATGCGGAGAAGATAAGTTTAACCATGCTTTTGCAGCGGTTTGATGCAGTTCTTGCTCTTGCTGAGGAATACGTGCTGAGCGCTCATGGGATAAAAATTCAGCAAATAGATTGTGGAAACGGTACCAGTTCTGCTCACCTTCAAGCGGGTGGATAAACAGACCATAGCGATTGAGTGACTCAATCATACTTAGGGCATCATCACGCTTTGTCAGAGCTGATACTAACACATCATTGAAGTGATCAAGGACAGAGCATTGCAGTAGAAATAGGCGTGTTTCTGCATCCAATAGGTCAAACACCTCTTCCACCAGATAATCCCATAGATGAGCGTGGTTAAACTGTGAGAACGACTCGGCAGATTGTGCCAGTGTTTTATGTTGATGCTGAGCTTGAAGTGCGATCAACTGTAGTGCAGAAGGCCAGCCTTCTACGTAGTTTCTCAAGTTGTCAGCAGTGATATCATCAATCCCATCAGCGATTCGTTGGTTAAAGAATCGGGTGGTTTCTTCGGTATCGAATGCCAGCAATTCGTCGCTGATCTCTATCATCAGGTCGCGGACACGTAAGTTTGCCGTACCAAGCGGTGGTGTCGCACGGCTAGTGACAACCAGCGTGAGATTGTCAGGCATGTGTTTGAGGAAAAAACGGATGGCCTCATGAATTTCATCGTTAGAGATAAGATGATAGTCATCCAGAACCAGATAACACTCTTGATGGAAATTGGCGAACTCGGCAAAGACTTCGCTAAAAAGAGAATGAAGTGACGAAAACTGGCGCTTTTCTGCCAGCTTCTGAGAATTTGGGCAGGCGTTGTGTGTCGCCTTGTTCAATGCCTTTAGCAAGTAGTTGATAAAACGGAATGAGTCGTTGTCGCTTTCATCAATACTGTACCAGCCAGTATTGGCTTTATCAGACAGCCACTGCGAAGCCATTGTCGTTTTTCCGTATCCTGCTGGCGAGCGGAATAGTACCAGTTTGTAGCAGGGGGCTTGCTGTAATAAATCGAGAACTCTTGGGCGGACAATTGCGTTGTGTAAACGTCCCGGACGGGTTAATTTCGAAGGAATCCACATCTTCTTTTCCCTGTTCTTAAACACTCTTGAATCCAGATTCTATTGTCCAGATTCTATTCAGAGTGTGTGGATGAAAACTTGGTCAGTTAGACCTAATGACAGGGATGTTACTTGAGAACAATAGCGACAGTTATTGATCAACCACCAGATTTTCGCGTATTTCACATTTTCCTTGTCTCTACGCCCTATATTTGTGATTTTTGTCACCTTATGATGAATCTATAAGTGAGAGTTATCGCTTCTTCTGCACCAAAAAATAATGAAAGTTGCGTAAACAACCCCTTCAATATGTGATCGGATATGCATATTGATTATTTTATTGAGAATCACAACACCTAACCTTCATACATCAGCGCTAAGGTGAAACCCGTTGATGGTGTGATCTTTATCACCAGAGCTAAGGTGTGGACTCGCTTGATTTGAGAGTTAGATCACTGAGATTCTGGTCATACGCCCTCTACGCCCTGCATCCTCCTCCTAATAAGCCGTGTAGCTGGGAGGATGTTTTGGTTGTCGTGTCAATGCACGATATGTCTCAGATGGATTAAACCCAATAAGTGAGATTTCTCTAATGAAACCTACGCAACAGAAAAATTTTGATAAGGCGTCATTTCAAGCAAGCGTCAAGAAACATTTGACCGCGACTTATGCTACGACGGTCGAAAAAGCCGAAAGCCGTGCATGGTATTTGGCAATGGGCCGAGCTCTGGCTGAGCAGACAACATTTGATATGCTGCAAACTGAGCAGGATGACAAAATCCTTAACGCAAAAAGCGTTAACTACTTATCTCTTGAGTTCTTGATTGGCCGCTTGACGGGCAACAACCTAATTAGTCTTGGCTTATATGAGCAAGTTACGGCAGCAATGGAAGAGATGGGGCAAAATTTAACAGACCTGCTTGAAGAAGAACGTGACCCATCATTGGGCAACGGCGGTTTGGGTCGTCTGGCTGCGTGTTTCATGGATTCACTAGCGGCACAAGAATTCCCAACGGTGGGGTATGGCCTTCACTATGAATATGGTCTGTTTAAGCAATCGTTCCAAGAAGGTCACCAGCAGGAAGCGCCGGACGCATGGCGTTGTGTAGAAGGTTACCCATGGGAAATCGCACGCCCTGAATTAGCTCAGGAAATTGGTTTTTATGGTCACGTTGAAGTTTACCGTGAGGACGGCAAAGAGAAGCGTCGTTGGGTTCCGGGTATGTCTGTAAAAGCGATGCCGTGGGATTTGCCAATTGTGGGTTACGAATCTGATACCGTTTACCCACTGCGCCTCTGGGAATGTCAGGCGATTGCACCATTCTCTCTCGCTAGTTTTAACAATGGTGATTACTTCGAAGCTCAGCACTCGCTGATAGATGCAGGCAATATCACCAAAGTCCTTTACCCGAACGACAACCATGAGAAAGGTAAAACGCTGCGTTTGATGCAGCAATACTTCCACTCGGCTGCATCAGTACGTGACATTCTTCGTCGTCACGAACAAGCTGGACACACACTGGCGTCACTTCCAAAATACGAAACCATCCAGCTCAACGATACGCACCCGACGATCGCGATTCCTGAATTGATGCGTATCCTGATCGACGAAAAAGGTCTCGGTTGGGATGAAGCTTGGGATATCAGCTCAAAGACGTTTGCTTACACCAACCACACCTTGCTTCCAGAAGCATTGGAAACGTGGAGTGAGTCTCTGATTCAACGTCTGCTGCCTCGTCATATGGAGATTATTTACCACATCAACCACCTGTTCCTACAGGAAGTGCGTCAGAAGTGGCCGGGTGATGTTGCAAAACAGCAGAAACTGTCGATCATTCAAGAAGGCTTCCACCGTATGGTGCGTATGGCGAACCTGTGTGTTATCGGCTCTTACGCGGTGAATGGTGTGGCTGCACTGCACTCTGAACTGGTTAAGCGTGATTTGTTCCCTGAATTTGATGAGCTGTATCCAACTCGCCTGCACAACGTGACCAACGGTATCACGCCACGTCGTTGGCTGAAATTCTGTAACCCGGGTTTGTCTGCACTGATTTCTGACAAAATTGGCACAGAATGGCCAGCGAAACTGGAGCAGCTAGAGCAAATCGCTAAGTTTGCGGATGACGCGAAGTTCCAGAAAGAATTCATGGCAGTGAAGAAAGAGAACAAACAGCGTCTGGCGGACTGGGTGTCTGAAAACATGGGTATCGAACTTGATACCAACGCAATTTTCGATGTCCAGATCAAGCGTTTGCACGAGTACAAGCGTCAGCACTTAAACATGCTACACATTCTGTCACTCTACCATCGTCTACTGAACGATCCTGATTTCGATATGGCGCCACGAGTTGTGTTCTTCGCAGCAAAAGCGGCACCGGGTTACCACTTAGCGAAAGAGATCATCTATGCAATCAATAAGATTGCTGAGAAGGTTAACAACGATCCTCGTATTGGCAACAAGCTGAAAGTCGTCTTCATTCCTGATTACCGCGTTAGCATGGCAGAAATCATCATTCCAGCTGCTGACGTATCAGAGCAAATCTCTACGGCCGGTAAAGAAGCGTCAGGTACAGGTAACATGAAGATGGCACTAAATGGTGCACTAACTATCGGTACGATGGATGGTGCGAACGTAGAAATTCGTGAAGAAGTCGGTGACGACAACATTTACATCTTTGGTCTAGAAGTGGACGGTGTTGAAGCTCTGCGAGCACAAGGCTACAACCCATTTGAGTATTACCACGCAGACCCGCTACTAAAAGCGTCTCTGGAGCTGCTACTGGGTGAAGAGTTTACCCCGGGTGAACCAGGTAAATTGCGTGCGACCTACGACAGTTTACTGGATGGTGGTGATCCATATCTATGTTTGGCGGACTTCGCATCCTATGTCAAAGCGCATGAGGATATGGACAAACAGTATCGTGATCAAGCCGGATGGGCGAAGAAAGCGATTCTGAATACGGCACTGGTTGGCAAATTCAGTTCAGACCGATCTATTCGAGATTACGTCAATAACATCTGGAAACTGGAAGCCGTTAAACGCTAGTTCCTAACAACAAAGCCAAGGCTGTGAAGCCTTGGCTCTCTTACGTTACATATTAATAAAAACCCTACATTTTGAAGGTATGTAGTCCTTCGGAGAGAGCGATGAAACAACAATACGCATTACAACAAGTCGCCGAAATGGCAAGAATTGCCGACAGCTACGTTAGCGCGTGGGGAGATGAGGCAAAAGTAGACGAAGAAACCATTCGCTATTTATTGAGATCTTTAGGCTACGACACAACGAATGATGACACTCTTCTGCAATCAGCAGAGAAAAAACACAAGAAAGACGTACTAGATCCTGTGCTGGTGGTGCGTGATGGCGAGCCAGTAGAAGTTGCACTTAATCTGGGCGCAAGTGCCCGTGAAAGCGAGTTCAGCTGGCGTTTAGATACTGAGCAGGGAGAGGTACTTGAAGGCTATCTTCAGTCTCAAATCGTTCGTGACGAGCGTAAAGAGGGTGGCCCTTTAGTGTTTGCATTACCGAATGATTTGGCTTGGGGTTACCACAAGCTGACCATTATTCGTAAGCGTCGTAAGTCACCTTATGAAATGACTCTGATTGTCACGCCAAGATCTTGCTATAAGCAAGAGGAAATCGATGCTGGCAAAAAAATGTGGGGACCGAGTGTTCAGCTATACACCTTACGCACTCAGCACAACTGGGGAATTGGTGACTTCGGTGATCTAAAACAACTGGTGGCTGATATTGCTTCCCGAGGGGGAGATTTTGTCGGCCTGAACCCGATTCATTCACTCTTCCCTGCAAACCCAGAAGGGGCTAGTCCTTACAGCCCATCTTCAAGACGTTGGCTGAATATCATGTATATTGATGTCAGTTCTGTTCCTGAGTTTGCACTGAGTATAGAAGCGCAGCAACGTGTGGGTAGTGCAGAATTCCAACACCGCCTGCAAAAAGCTCGCGAATCGCATTGGGTGAATTACACTGAAGTGGCTGATCTAAAATTGAGCGTTTTGCCACTGCTGTTCAGTGAATTTAAAAAGCGTCACTTGGATAACAACACTGAGCGTGCTCAAGCTTTCTTAGCCTTTGTTGAAGAAGGTGGCGACAGCCTAGTACATCAAGCGGCGTTTGATGCTCTGCATGCTTCCCTGCATGCTGAAGATTCCAACATCTGGGGGTGGCCGGTTTTCCCTGACGAGTATCGTCGTTTTGAAAATACCGCGGTTCAGAAGTTTATTGAGCAGAACCTCGATCAAGTGCACCTCTACATGTACTTGCAGTGGGTCGCAGATATCCAAATTAATGAAGCTCAGGCATTAGCGGAAGAGAAAGGCATGTCTGTTGGCTTGTACCGTGACTTAGCGGTTGGTGTCGCCGATTCTGGGGCGGAGACTTGGGCAGATGACGGTAACCTTGTGATGGATGCCAGCATTGGTGCTCCGCCTGATGTACTTGGCCCATTAGGACAAAATTGGGGTCTGCCGCCATTGAACCCACAAGTGCTTCAGGAAACCAGCTACGACGTATACATCAAATTGTTGCGCGCCAATATGAAGCATTGTGGTGCGCTGCGTATTGACCATGTTCTTGGCCTACTGCGACTGTGGTGGATTCCAAAGGGTGAAAATGCAACCAAAGGCGCTTACATCTACTATCCAGTAGAAGACATGCTCGCGATCTTGGCACTTGAATCTCACCGTCACCAGTGCAGTGTGATTGGTGAAGACCTAGGCACAGTGCCCGATGAGATTGTAGAACTTCTCCGTGAAGCGGGTGTGCATTCTTACAAGGTATTTTTCTTCGAAACATCTGAAGACGATGGCGGTTACATTTCGCCCGCTCATTATGCGAATCAATCGATGTCTGCTCTGTGTACGCACGACATGCCGACATTGCGTGGTTTCTGGCATTGTGATGATCTTAAGATGGGTGAAGAACTGGGTTTGTACCCAGATGCCGAGCAACTTAAAGGCTTGTTCACCGACCGTTTAGAGAGCAAACAGGGTATTTTGGACTCTGTCGCTTGGCATGGTTATCTTCCTGAAGGGGTTGGCCGAGATGCGCAGTATGTCCCTATGGACTCGTATCTTGCAGAAGCACTGCAATTGCATGTTGCAGCGGGTGCTTCAACATTGTTGAGTGTTCAGCTTGAAGACTGGTTGGAAATGGATAAGCCAGTCAATATTCCTGGTACCGTTGAGGAATACCCAAACTGGCGTCGTAAATTGTCGATGAACCTAGATGAAGTGTTTGCTCAGGAAGGGGTAAACCGCATTGCTTATAAGCTGACAGAAGTGCGTGCTAAGGTCAGTAAATAACAGGATCTTATCTCGAATAACATAGAAAAGTATCGACTCTATCACTCTATGTGAAACAGGAATTCGGTAGACTTTCATAATGCTATATTAAGCCCGCATCCATTAGCGGGCTTTGTTTTATAAACCAAAAGCTGTTTACGTTGCGCCTCGATTTCAACGCTTTTAAATCCGCGTTCCTGTCCGCAATTATCTACCTCAAAATGTAAGCAGACTTTCGGAGTTTTTTAGAAAGTTAGGTTAGGGAGAGAATAACTTGAAAGCTTCAACACTAGACAAAAAAACCAGAGTGTATAACCAACTTTCACACGCGTCGTATGCGGATCCCTTTTCGTTTATTGGACCTTTTCTGGACCCAGAACACGGTGCACTTCGGGTATGGATGCCTGGGGCCGACAAAGTGGAACTGGTCATTGAAGGCGAAGAACGCGTTGAACTAGAGCGTGAAGAAGCGTCTGGTTTTATTCTGCAGCAGCAACGCGATCTGAAACTTACCCATTACCAGCTCGCTGTTGACTGGGCAGGGGAAGTACAACTGGTCGATGATCCCTATCAGTATCATGCTATTTACGCAGAATACGATGACCTGCATACGCCGAAAGATATGTACCATCACATGGGCGCGCAGTTTGTGACGATTGAGCGTGATGGCAAATCTATCTCGGGCATCCGTTTCCTCGTTTATGCACCCCATGCTTCAGCTTGTAGCTTAGTCGGCGAGTTTAACCAGTGGGATGGCCGACGCACGCCGATGCAGCGTCTCGACTATGGTATCTGGGGTATTTTCATCCCGGGTCTGGAAGAAGGGATTCAGTATAAGTTTGAGCTAAAAGGGCCAAACGGCGAAGGGCTACCGCATAAGGCAGATCCTTGGGGAGCGTATGCAGAACAGTACCCTTCCTTTGCCTCGGTGACTTATGATCACGCCCGCTACGACTGGCAAGATAATCAGTGGAAAAATCGACCAGTCACGGAAAAGCGGAAGGAAGCATTGTCTTTTTATGAGCTTCACGCGGGCTCATGGCGTCGCAATGATCATGGCGATTTCTTGAACTACCGTGAATTGGCTGATCAGCTTATTCCTTATCTGGTCGATATGGGTTATACCCATGTTGAATTGATGCCGGTCTCTGAGCACCCTTTCTACGGCTCTTGGGGCTATCAACCTGTTGGGTTGTTTGCACCAACAAGTCGATTCGGTTCGCCGGATGACTTTAAATATTTCGTTGACCAGTGTCACCAAGCTGAAATTGGTGTGGTGCTCGACTGGGTTCCGGCTCATTTCCCTTCTGACGATCACGGACTGGCCAATTTCGATGGAACACCGCTTTTCCATGATCCGGATCCACGCCGTGGTTGGCATCAGGATTGGAATTCCTACATATACGATTTAAGCCGTGAGCACGTTCGCCGCTTCTTAGTCTCCAATGCCTTGTACTGGTTTGAACAATTCCATATTGATGGTATTCGAGTCGATGCTGTCGCCTCTATGCTCTACCTTGATTATTCTCGTAGCCACGATCAGTGGATTCCCAATGTCGATGGCGGTAACGAAAACTACGATGCGATTGCGACTCTCAAATGGATGAATGAGGAAGTATATAAATATTTCCCGAACGCGATGACCATTGCCGAAGAATCAACGGCTTTCCCCGGCGTTTCTGCTCCGACATTCATGGGGGGACTCGGTTTCGGTTTTAAGTGGAACATGGGCTGGATGCACGATTCTTTGCAATACATTAAGGAAGATCCTGTCCATCGAAAGTACCATCACGACACCATTACATTCCCAATGGTATACGCTCACAGTGAAAACTATGTACTGTCTTTGTCTCATGATGAGGTGGTATACGGTAAAGGTTCGATTCACAATAAGATGCCGGGCGATGAATGGCAACAGACGGCTAACTTACGTGCTTATCTTGGTTACATGTATGCTCAACCGGGTAAGAAGCTCAACTTTATGGGTGCTGAAATTGGTCAGACGGCGGAGTGGAATCATGACGATCAGTTACAATGGTTCCTGCTGGAGTTTGAACGCCACCAAGGTGTGCAAGCACTAACTCGCGATCTCAACAACTTGTATACCTCTGAATGCGCGATGCATGAACTGGATTGCGAACCACGCGGCTTTGAGTGGCGTCTGCAAGATGCAGCAGAATCATCGATTTTAGCTCATGAACGATTGAGTGATAACGGAGAGCGGATCCTTATCATCACCAACTTTACCCCTGTTCCGCATGATGCTTTCCGTTTAGGTGTGCCATTGGCCGGTGAATATGAGTTGTTACTCAACACCGATGATGATAGGTATAACGGTAGTGGGTATGCCGTCAAGCATTCAGTGAGAACAGAAGAGGTTGAAAGCGAAAGTCAGTCTCAGTCGTTGTCTCTCAGCTTACCGCCACTGGCAACGGTGTTCTATAAACTTAAATAATGTTACATCAGTAACAGAAAGAGCCGGTCAATTGATTGGCTCTTTTGCTTTTTAGCGTCAACCCGTTAAGGTAACCAAATCTAAAGCAACAAGCCATCACACAGGGACGAGAAAGTTGGAGACGACACTGCTTAAACATGACTTTGAAGTTATTACTTTTGAGCCACAGCATACACAGGATGTGGTGTGCTTGTGGCACGATTCGATGCAGGCCGCAATCGGAATTCCACCAGTGCATACTTTTGAATCACAGGCATTTTTCCTCAACCATATCTTACCTGAAACGCACAACATCTATGTGGTGATAAACAACGAAACGCGTCAGCCTGTAGCCTTTGTTGCTATTAATGACAGTGAAGTCAATCAGCTTTATGTTCATCGAGATTATCAGTCAATGGGGCTAGGTAGCCAGCTTTTGGTCATGGCCAAACAGCAGTCGTCAGGTCGCTTGAGTTTACGAACGTTCGAAAACAACATTCGCGCTCAGCAATTCTATGAGCGCCATGGTTTTGTTGCGATTGGCGGCGACGCAGAAAACGAGGAAGGGCTTCCAGACATTCTATACGAATGGAGGCGTTAACCACGATGGTAAAAGTCATCTGGGATAGCCTTTATCAAAACGTGGCACTTGAAAAAATTTTGTTGGGTTAAGGAGTACCCGCTTTGTCTATATTATTACCAAGTCACCTATCGAACGGCGACACCATAGGATTTTTCTCCCCTTCGTCACCGGCAACTCATTTTGCCCCGACTCGGTTCCTACGAGCTAAAACGTATCTCGAAAGCAAAGGGTTTAGACTTAAAGATGGTAAGCTAACCGGAAAGTCAGATCATTATCGCTCGGGTTCCATTCAAGATCGTGCCGAGGAACTTAACATCCTGATTCGTGACCCAGAAGTTCGTTGTATTATTTCGACCATCGGTGGCAATAACAGCAACGCTTTACTGCCCTATATTGATTATCAGGCCTTAAAAGCGGATCCGAAAATCATTGTCGGTTATTCTGACGTCACGGCTCTTTTATTGGGGATCTATGCTCAGACAGGGCTTATCACCTTTTATGGCCCCGCTTTGGTTGCATCATTTGGTGAGTTTCCCCCTCTGGTTGATGAGACTTTTTCTTCGTTTGAATCTCTGCTCTGTTCCGCGCCTTCGCTACCATATCGCTATCAGATGCCTGAAGCCTGGACTGATGTGATGATGGACTGGGAGTCCCAAACTAAGGCCAAACCAGTGATCGCCAATGAATGGCAGTTTATTGGTGAAGGGAAAGTACGAGGTCGTATTATTGGTGGAAACCTGAACACCATGAATGGGATTTGGGGCAGCCCCTACATGCCTGACATTGCTCAAGGCGACATCCTGCTTATCGAAGATTCTCTTCATAACATTGCCGTGGTAGAGCGCAGCTTTAATCTACTCAAGCTTTGCGGCGTGTTCGACCGTGTCGCTGCCATCGTACTTGGTAAACATGAGCTGTTTGATGACAAAGGAACAGGCCGTACGCCTCTTGATGTTTTGAATGAGGTGTTGAACGGCCAAAAAGTGCCCATTCTGTGCGGTTTTGACAGTTGCCACACACATCCTATGCTGGTGACACCGTTGGGCGTTGAAGCGGAGCTGGACTTTGACAAACAAACGGTTTGTCTCGTGTCTCCTTGGCTTGCAGGCTAGGTATTGCTGGTCTGGTAATGGGCAATTGACTCTTTCCTTGATGCCGTTACCAATGCAATGCCATTGAGACAAAACATTCATCCTCTTCAATGACTTGATAGCCTAGCCGAGTGTAAAACTGGATAGCTTTGGTGTTGCGAGCGAAGCTAGACAACGTGATTTTGTTGCGGCCTTCACTTTTAACGAGAGTGTTGATCTGCTGCATGACCCCTTGTCCCAAACCCTGATTTTGATACTGAGGAAAGAGGATCAACAAGTGAATGTGGTAAGCGGTGTCGTAAGGTTTGAAGCACACTAGCCCGACCTTGTTCTGCTGGCTAACAATCCAATGAAACCACTCTGGCTGATAGTCGCTTGACAGCCGCTGCCTCTGAAACTGGTCATCCCAGCCGAAGACCGCATCAACATGATCATATAGTGCTTGTTTGACACTAGAAAACACCTCAGGAAATTCTTGTTCAGGGACGGGCAAAAGCTGAATGGTCATGGATATCAACACCTTGATTTAATTAGACTTGATAGTAAGCGATGCGGGCTTAGAAAAGGCAACTCGGATGTGTCGAAATTGTGACAACCGATGAGTAGCAAGCTCTACCGGATGAGTTCAGCGTTAGGTGCAGTGAACATCGCGCTAACGTAGTCGGGATAAACTAAGCCCCCCTGAATGTGCCATACACTGTCTGCTAAATGACAACGTACTTGCGAATGGTACCATTGAGTCTTGAATGGCATCGAGAAAAAACTCTGTCATTTCTTCCTCTTAGCGAACTGTTTTCAACTAAATTTTATGTATGTGAAATTTTCTTATTGATTTCCCTATCTTGTTAACCATGGCGCAGTGATAAACGCCATGGATAGTTAGCCGGCCTATGCGAGTAGCGCTGAAGATTTGAAGAAGTATTACTGAGGTTAGAGATGGAGTTAGCAAATCAGATACAGGCATGGTTGTACGCTGGGCATACATCAGTCGCAATGCTGTTTGTTGGCATCATCCTGCTTTCATATTTACTGGAAGACTTAGCCATTGTGACCGCCGCAACGCTCGCAGTACAAGAGTTAATGCCAATGAGTATCGCGCTAGCGGCTATCTTCGTTGGAATTGCCACAGGCGACCTTGGCCTCTATCTGATGGGGAAGAGTGCGCAACGTGTACGCTTGCTACGATATCGAATTTTCCAATATCAACGTGTTCGTCAAGTAAAGAAGAAACTTCATCAGAGCGCGTTTATTACCCTGTTTATTGTTCGTTTCATTCCGGGCCTGCGTACTGTGGGCTTCACGCTAAGCGGTTTTCTTGATGTGCCTATGATGCGATTTTTTGTCGCGGTGATTGGTGCAACAGGGCTTTGGACTACTTTGATTTTTGGTTCCTTCTACCAGTTAGGCAGTGTGGCCTGGCTGAAAGAGAGTCACGTTAGCTGGGTGCTGATTCCAGCAGGTCTATGCTTAATGTGGATGCTCAATAAAATTATTACAAAAACATTCTTAAGAGGCTCTTATGACACAGCTCGCTAATGTCGAAATGATTCCACAAGGGAAGGTCAATGCGGGAATGCCAGTTCTCCATGAACCGAAAAGAGTCATCTCGCCATTTGAATTTTTACCAGCTTGGTTTGTTTATGCCCCTGTGGTTGTCCAAAGTGCAGCATTAAGCCTGTATCACAGAGATTGGGCGCTACCGCTGATTGCTAACCCTGCGATCAAACTTAGCGGCATGGTTGGAGAATCCAAACACGACATTTTCAGCGCGGCTGGAGATATTACTCGCCAGTGGATCTTGCCTTTCATTACGTTGGAGAAATCTGACACCAATGAAGAGCAATTGTTTACGCAAGCAAAAGAACAACTCAAACAGCAAGGAATTACTTACCCTCTTGTGGCAAAGCCTGATTTGGGTTGCCGAGGGGTTGGGGTCAAGTTGGTGAATGGCGACCAACAACTCAAAGACTATATCGCTCAGTTTCCTTCTCAAGGACGCTTTCTGTTGCAAGTTCGCTCAGACTACAGTGCTGAAGCGGGAATATTCTATGTCAGACAACCGGGAGAGGAGCGAGGCAAGGTTATTTCCATCACTCTTAAATACTCCCCACGTGTGATGGGTGATGGCCGCTCTTCACTCAAACAGTTGATTGAACACTGTCCACGTGCAGGCAAACTTCAGCATTTGTATTTACCTCGTCATAGTGAACATCTCGATGTGGTTATTCCTGAAGGGGACGAGTTTCAGTTGGCATTTGCGGGTAGCCATTCACGTGGTTGTATCTTCCGCGATGGCAATCAATTCATCACGGAGGCTCTCGAACAAAAGCTGGACGAAGTTCTCGGTGACTTTGAAGGCTTTAACTACGGTCGTCTGGATGTGAAATTTAAAGATATCAACGCATTAATGCGTGGTGAAGCGTTCGACATTCTCGAAATCAATGGAGCGAGTAGTGAAGCCGCGCATATCTGGGACAGCGACACATCACTGTCGCATATCTTCAGTACGCTGCTTAAACAGTACCGTTTGCTTTATCAAATTGGCTCCAAACACAAACAACAAGGCCATCAGACGCCTTCTCTGGGTGCGCTATTACGGGCGTGGCGAGAAGAAAAATTGCTGACTCAGCTTTATCCCATGACCGATTAATAGCTCTGCGCAGGAAAAATGTTTATGAACAATACTTCGACGCTTTCAGCCATGCTTGCCAAATATCAGCCTTCTCAGGCCGTTGTCGGCTGTATTGAGACGCTCAATCAGGGTTACGAGTTTTTAGAAACGCTGCAACCGGAAGATTATACCTATATTGCTCAACCCCATGTGAGCAGCTCGATTGGAGAGCACTACCGTCATTGGCTCGACCTGTTTCATGCAATTCGTTTGGACCGTGACAAAATTGATTACAACGTTCGTCGCCGTGGTCACAACGTTGAGCGAGATATTAATGTTGCTAAGCAGGAAATCGCTGAGTTGATTGAGTGGCTGTTTGCTTTACCAGCCAATGAATTACACCAGCCAGTTCAAGTTGAAACAGAAGTGATGCTCTCTCAAACGCACGTTGAAGAAGTGACTTCGACCTTCGTTCGCGAAATTACTTTCGCCGCGCTACACGCCACTCATCACTTTGCGATGGCGAAAGTGGTGGCATCGTTAAGAGGCGTGGCATCAGACAGCCATTTTGGCGTCGCACCAACGACGGCAACTTACCAAAGGGCGCAGTAATCTATGTGTACATTATCTTGGATTTACCATGGCAATAACCACTACGAAGTCTATTTCAATCGCGATGAGCAGCGTTCTCGCCTGCCAGCGCTTGAGCCACAAAGTCTAGTCATTGATGGTGTGCATTGTGTGATGCCGATTGACCCTGTCGGTGGAGGTAGTTGGATATCCGCCAATGAACACGGTGTTACTGTGTGTCTGCTTAACTTCTACCAAGGGAAAACACCACAAGGTCCGCTAACCAGTCGGGGCATGATCATTAAACGTCTTGCTAGCAGTTGTTCCAGTAAAACTGTCGATGCTCGATTGTTGGAAATGACACTCACACATTTTGCACCTTTCACTGTGGTCTCTTTCGATACACGCAGAACCGCGAATGAAACCGTGCTATGGACATGGGATGGGGAACAACTTACGCGTTCACATGCGTTTGCTCCGATAGTTTCTGCGGCTTTGCACTACGAAGATGCGAGACAATATCGCCTAAACCTATTTAACGAATTGGTGTTGACGACGCCAGATGAAGAGATAGGTAAGCGCTTTCATCAGACGTTTGATGAAAGCTATCCACATCTTTCTCCTCTTATGGAAAGAAATGACGCTCGCACTGTAAGTTTTAGCTCAGTTGTCGTGTCTTCTACTAAACAAGAAATGAACTACCAATCAATCGACAATCACCGCAATGTTGATTTTCGAACGACACAAAGTTGTTTGAAGGCCGACGTTGTTGCACAAGGAGTCTTTAAATGAAGAAGTTATTTGCCCTTTTAATCATGTTAGTCAGTTTCCCATCTTGGTCAGCAGATAAAATTTACACCGGAATATTCAGCAGCAAAGCGGTAAGCGGTTATGACACGGTGGCCTATTTTACCGAAGGCAAGCCTGTCAAAGGAGATAGCAAGTGGCAAGTCGAGTATGAGGGCGCTGACTGGTATTTCTCTTCTCAGGAGAACTTAGACAAATTTAAAGCAGACCCTGAAGCTTACGCACCTCAATATGGCGGTTACTGCGCTTGGGCAATTTCAGCTAAAAACGATTTTGCGTCAGCGGATCCAAAACAATGGGCGATCGTCGACGGTAAGCTTTACTTGAACTACGACGCAGAAGTGAAAAGCTGGTGGGATGACGACCGTACAGGTCACATCAAACAAGCTGATATCAATTGGCCAACTCTCGTTAACTAACAAGGACTGCCCTCTATGAAATTTTCTCCGATTAAGCATATTCCTTCAGCGTTCATTGCCTTTGTTTTTATTCAATCGTTGTTCTTCAAGTTCTCTGGCTCTTATGAGACGGACCATATCTTTGGCACTTTGGGAGAATGGTCAGGGATTGAATGGTTTGGTGTTTACGGTGGTTACTTGATTGGTTTGTCTGAGCTGATTGCTTCAATCCTGCTGTTTACTCGCTTGCACGGTGTTGGTGCGGCAATGAGTGCAGGTATCATGACAGGTGCGATTTTCTTCCACCTATTTACCCCACTAGGCATTGTAATGCCTGAGTTCAACGCTATGGGGGAGATTGTTGGTGATGATGGCGGTCTTCTATTTGGTATGGCATGTATTGTTTGGGCGTGCGGTGTATTCCTCTTCATTCGTGATGTGAAAACAGAAGGAACCTTTACCAACAACTTGCTAGCAAAAGGAGCTTAATATGTTGGACAGTCCTTTCAGATTGCCGCGAAAAACACCGTTTGGTATTGGTGAGTCAATGGTGGAGTGGGCAACGGGTTTATCAACGCTCGACGCTCTCTACAAGCAAGATATCTTGCCGGAAGACGGCTTTGAGTTTATGCAAGAAGCGCTCAACCGAATTGGCACCCAGTATGAAGTCGACCATGGTAGTCTGGAAAATATCCCCGCCCAAGGTTCGGTGCTGATTGTTGCTAACCATCCATTTGGTGGCATTGAAGGGATCATTCTCGCGTCACTGATTTCTAAGGCGCGAAAGGACGTAAAAGTACTGGCGAATGAGCTGCTTAAACGCATTCCTGAACTGAATGACCTGTTCATTGGAGTGAACGTATTTGGCGGAGAACAAGCCAGACAAACCAATAGAAAAGCGATTAAAGAAGCCAATCAGCATCTCAAAGAGGGTGGGGTGTTGATTATCTTCCCTGCCGGCGAAGTGTCTGCTTGGCAGGCGAATGAAAACAAAATCACTGATAAAGCTTGGAGTAAATCTGTTGCCAAGTTTGTCAAGCATGCCGAAGCGACAACGGTGCCGGTTTTTATCAATGGCATGAACAGTAAGCTCTTTTACCAAGCGGGACGAATCCATCCTTTGCTAAGAACGGCGCTACTTGGACGTGAACTGCTGAACAAAGCAGGGCAGACGATATCTGTCTCAATCGGCAATGCCATCCCATTCTCAGAAATCAAAGGTTTTGAGGATGAAGAAGATATTACCCAGTACTTCCGTCTTAATACGTATTTAATGGGCAGCATGGGAAAGCCGCTGACGTCTGCAACCCAGACGGATGAGGCCGAGCCAATTATTGCTCCTGTTGGTGTTGCCACATTGGAGAATGAGTTGTCGCAGATTGAACACTACAAGTTCCTCGAACAAGGTGACTTTGATGTTTACTGCGCTCCAACGGATGCGATTCCACACATGATGCAGGAAATTGGCCGAGTGCGTGAAGAAAGCTTCCGTGAAGTCGGTGAAGGTAGCGGTTTATCGTGCGATATAGACAGATTCGACCCGCACTATCATCAGTTATTTGTTTGGAATCATGCCAACCAAGAGTTAGTGGGTGCTTACCGCTTAGGTCTGGTGGATGAGCTGATTGCTAAAGGCGGGATTGAACAGCTATATTCCACCAGTCTGTTCAACTATGACCAAGCGTTTGTTGATACCTTGGGTCAGTCGATTGAGCTTGGGCGTTCTGTGGTATCGAAACAATACCAGCGTAACATGCACTCCTTACTCCTGTTATGGAAAGGCATCGCCAAGTTTGTTGAGCGCCATCCGAAATACACGCACTTATTTGGTCCGGTCAGTATCAGCAACGATTATAGTCCGGTTGCGAGACAGCTGATTGCATCGGTAATGTCTGTTCATTATTACGATGAAGAGAAAGCAAAACTCGTATCGCCAACTACACCATTAGAGAAAAGTGGTCAGGAATTCTGGCGTCCGGATATGTTGAGTTCATTGGCTGATTTACCCCTGCTCTCTAAAGTGCTAAGTCGCCTTGAGCAAGGTATGGGGTTACCTGTGTTGTTGAGACAATACCTTGGAATGAACGGTAAGCTGGTTTGCTTTAATGTTGACCCTGCCTTTAACTTTGCACTGGATGGCTTGATTGTTGTCGACCTGACGTCGGTGCCAGTCAGAACATTAGGCAAATATATGGGGCGGGAAGAAGCGAAAGTGTATCAAGAGCTCCATTCTGCACAATTAAGCCGTGAACAGTCTCACTAAACTCATCCATGAGTCTAAGCCGCGATAATCATCGCGGCTTTTTAATTGTCTATCGATATAGCTTTCGAGTATTAAACAGAAACAACCGAACTATCCTAAACCTCAGCTTTCACCATACACTCCTATGGTCAAAAGGGATATGTATGCATAAATCTATTCTTCTTATCGCTGCGCTCACGGCGTTCGCCGCTAACTCCTTTTTCTGTCGATTCGCTCTGGCCAATGATGCCATTGACCCTGGCTCATTTACTTGGCTTCGTTTGGTGTCTGGAGCGGCAACGTTATGGCTTATCTTAGCTTTCAGGGGCCAGATGAGCTACGACTCTATCCGTGACAAAGCGAGTTGGTGGGCTGGGGGAGCATTGTTTGGTTATGCTGTCTGTTTTTCATTCGCCTACACCGAGCTTACCACAGGGACCGGCGCGTTAATTCTATTTGGAACGGTGCAGATGGCTTTGATTGCTTTTCATCTAATGACAGGGCATCGCCTCAAAATAGGAGAGAGCATCGGCATTGGCCTCTCTCTAACCGGCTTTATTGTGCTTATGTTGCCATCTGCCAAGACGCCCGATTTGGGTTCCGCAGCTTTAATGTTGGTCTCAGGTATTTGTTGGGCGGGGTTCACCTTGCTGGGCCGTAACACCCCCAATGCGGCTCAGTCGATAACTCATGGTTTTTTGGTAGCGAGCCTGATAGCTCTGATGTTTAGCCCCGCTCTACTCTCATTGGAGTCTATCACTGCGCAGGGAGCAACGTGGGCGCTATTGTCTGGGGTGTTCGCATCAGGACTGGGTTACATTGTTTGGTATCAGGTTCTAAAGCAGCTTTCGATGCTTCAAGCTTCTGTGTCTCAATTGGCGGTACCTGTGATTGCGTTTATTGCGGGTAGTTTACTACTGGGTGAAATGCTGACTTTAAATGCAGTCATGTCGTCATTACTGATTTTGGGAGGTATCGCGCTGATTTTTACCGTTCGTTTCAGGGGCTAACTCTCGTTTTTGCTATCTATCTCAGTAACACGCTGAAAGGAAAGCTAAATTATTGAAAAGAGACGTGAAGATAATGAGACCAAATCGATG
Organism: Vibrio neptunius; assembly: GCF_000967495.1. Taxonomy (GTDB): domain Bacteria; phylum Pseudomonadota; class Gammaproteobacteria; order Enterobacterales; family Vibrionaceae; genus Vibrio; species Vibrio neptunius. The sequence goes on from NZ_JXXU01000003.1 coordinate 89,654, forward strand.
AAAATCTGGATGATGCTAGGGCTTGTATTGATCTCTTTGAGTGCTTTTGGGCAGCAAAACTCTGAGAATGACAGTGCATTCATTGACGTTAATGTGACGCTGGAGTTGGAAGGGATTGAGAAGTCCATCGATCAAACTCGTGTATCCTTGGATAACATTGCGGGTGCGCTTGATGGCATAGCGCACAGTGACAATCTGACCGAACAACAGAAGCAGACGCTGAGTGAGACTATTGCCAATCTCAATCAACTGGTCACCATCTCCAAAGAGTCTGTTGCGAGCTTCCCTGCTGCTATTCAGCACTCACAACAAGTGGTCAGTGAAAAGAGTCAGCGATTTTTCGACGATTTGCAGTTTAAGATCGTGTTGATCGTTACTTTAGTCGGTGTCATCTTGATCGCTGTTATCGGGGCAGTGTACTGGCTATTGCTAAGACCACTTCAGAGTACGGTATTCAGTGCAACGCATAATGTGTCTCAGATGGCCAAAGCCCTTAAGGTGACAGCAGAGACAGTTGAACGCTGCTCCAAGAGGCAAGAAGATATCACGCAGCAACTCGCAGACCTATCGGAGAAAGATAAAGCCTAGGCAGTGATAATCGAAGATGAGAAAAAGCCCGAAAATGACGCTGACGGGCTTTAAGTGGATGCGCTTTAAAGCAGCTTGTCCTTAATGATCTGAAGGACGCCATTCTCTCGATTACTGGGTGCGCGGAATCGAGCGGATTGTTTTATGGTCTCGTGGGCATTCTCCATCGCATACGAGTGGTAGCTTTCTTTGAGCATTTCCAAATCATTGAGGTAGTCACCAAAGCTCATGGTTTGCTCATGACTGAAGCCAAGCGTCTGTTGGAGATGTTTAATGGCTGCGCCCTTAGAAGCCTCCGCATTCATCACATCGAGCCAGATCTTAGCGCTGACTACCACTTGATGACTGTCGCCAAAGTGCTCGTTCATGGTGGGGAATACGAGCTCTTCGGTGCCGTTGAAGTGACAAATGGCGACTTTAATGAACTCTTCTTCAACGCTGAGTAGATCTTCAACGTACTCGCAGCGATGGTAATACTTGGCAAATTCTTCCAATGCTCGCGGGTTTTGCGTTTCAATGTAAGCTGAGTTTTTACCGCAAAGTACAATGTGTGTTCCGCTGATCGCGCGTGCCTGCTCAATAATGGCTTCAATCGCACTGTCATCAATCGTGCAGCTGTAAAGCTCTTTTCCTTGATGCATGACCAGCGTGCCATTTTCAGCGACGAACATCATACGATCTTTAATTGGAGAGAAAGTCTCCATCAGGCTGTAATATTGACGCCCTGACGCCGCTGCAAACATGATCTGCTTCTGTTCAAGCTGCTCGTAGAGTTCGAAAAATTCAGGGTTAAGATGGCTGTTTTCATCCAAGAGAGTGCCGTCCATATCGGCAGCGACGAATTTGATATCTGAAAGCGACATGTATATTTACCTAAAAATAGAGGTGGCCAAAGGCTCGAAAAAAACGCTCAAGCGAATATCAGGTAAAGTACAGGAAAATACAGCGATCTCAAGCTGAAATACAGAGGAAAAAATGGTGGCCCGATAGTGTCGGGCCGGCTATTAGGAAGCATTCGCTTAATAGTCTTGGTAAGCGCCGCTTTGTACCATCGCGCTCTGGAGCAATTTATGCAAACGAGAACCTGGTTTGAGCGGCTTTCCGTACTGACTGGCCAATACGCTACTTTTGGCAGAGACAGACATATAGTAATTCACTGCGGTCACTAGTTTGTCGGAATCTCTACGAGTGATTAAGTTTTTCAGCGTTCTCACAGCCTGCTTGGATTGACTGCTTTGGCGAAATTTAATCGCACTGTCGTACTTAGCCAAGGCACCTGAAATAAGATCGATAAAGTAGTGATTGTCTGAAACGTTATCTTCACCAATAACGTAATCAAAAATGATCTCAGGGTAAGCTTGGCTAGCACCAGTAATCATAAACTCATTATTGCCGCTGGAAATATTCCAGAAGTGATTATTTGTGCCTCGAGAAATCACCGAGTCATAGCCTAATTCTTTCGCCTGAACTGAACTCACTTTTTTAAAGGCACTTCTGGCGGAAGTGAACGGAATGGCTTTATGAATAAGGTGAGGAAAGAGCTTTGAATGACCGAGGCACACTCTGGAAATGAGCGCCGTTTTACTAAATTTCCTACCTGTGCTGTCTCTGCAGAAGCAGCGATAGTCACCACATTGAGGACAAGTTGAATAGGTCATTATCTTTGAGAAGTTATCCGAGAAATAGGCACCTTGGCCGAGCATCCCATAACATCCAGACTTCGCATTTTTCTTGCCGAGATCGGGTCTGAATCCGCCTCCTGCAATCAAATCACCGATATAAGGTGAAGTGCCATGGAACAGCATTAACTCGCCATTTCTTCGGTTAAGCACCGGAGCACAGAAATCCGTATAATCGGTGTCATTTTGAAATTTAGACTGGAATTTGGTGGCACCAATCTTATTGGCTGAGTTTTCACCAAGTGAGTAATTGGTATTGAGAAACGATTTATAAGTCGCTAACAACTCTTTGTTGTAAATGATTTTCAAAGAGCGAATGGAAATGTTCGCAGACTCAGGAGGCTTAACGTCACCTTTACCCTCCTTCATTCTGCGCGTCATTCTTGTCACCATCATTTCGCTATTATCGGGATTGTTTTTCATCTCGAAGGCGTAATGCATACGGGCACCTTCTGCTGTGGGGGACACCACTTTCCTAGCTGAGATGTTTTCGTTAACAAAATCTTCGACGTGTTTGAGGAAAGGATGACCGCTGGTGAGCTCTAGGTAGATGTACTTGCCACTTTTTGGTGATTTCCACGACGTCTTAATCTCTCCCCAGTAATTTGGCAGCTCAGAGCTTAGATATTTATCGTAATCTGTAATCATATGCTTCAATACCCCGTCTAGAACTCTATTTTAATGACATTTATCTTGCAGTGTAGGCGCGCCGCCTATCTAGAGCAACACAGCGACTGTTTAATTGTCAACCAACAGATGATTGAAATTTCTACCGTATTGTAAGGCTTGATATGAGTTGTTGAGCGTAAAAGGCTTGCGGAATCTACTATCAAAATCTGGTCAGATCAGTTTTTTAAAGGGGTAAGCGAGTTCGAAGTCAGGTGTGTCATTTGATCAGAGTTTGGCTTGACGAATTAAATGATCTGTATACAATTCGTATATGTTTTATATATATTGGTTATTGTTTTGGGTATAGTCAAAATTTCTGATGAGTTACACGAAGAAATAAGAAAAGCCAGCTCAGTTATGTCTCGCTCTATCAACTCTCAAGCGGAGTTTTGGATAAAAATGGGTATGTTGGCAGAGCTTCATCCTCAATTGTCGTTCAATCAAATTGTTTCCGACTTGATGAAATCAGCTGAGGTATCGGCGGCTAATGTGGTCTCGGAACAAGGAGAAGCGATTGAGTCATAATGTGACGGTTAAAACGGCTGCAGAGGCAGAATTAATGCGTGAGTCTGGCCGTTTGCTTGCGGAGGTTTTCCATATGCTAGATACCTACGTAAAGCCTGGAGTGTCGACAATGGACATTAACAATAAAGTAGAGGAATTTATTGTTAATCAGCTCAAAGCTAGGCCTGCGAGTAAGGGGCAGTATGGCTATCAATATGTGTTGAACTCATCCATCAATGATGTGGTGTGTCATGGTGTGCCAAAAATCAGCCAGTTTTTAAAGCCTAAAGATATTGTTAATCTAGATATTACGCTGGAGAAAAATGGCTTTATCGCAGACTCCAGTAAAATGTATGTTATGCCTGAGGCAACGCCGTTAGCGAGAAAGCTTGTTGAAGTCACCTACTCAGCTATGTGGCAAGGGATTAAACAAGTTAAACCCGGTGCGACATTGGGTGATGTAGGACATGCGATTCAACAATATGCCGAATCCCAGGGTTATAGCATTGTTAGAGAGTATTGTGGCCACGGTATTGGCCGCGAAATGCACGAAGCCCCGCAGGTACTTCACTACGGGTTACCCAATCATGGGCTGACCTTAAAGGAAGGCATGACTTTCACTATTGAACCTATGGTGAATCAAGGTGCGGCAAGGGTAAAAACAAAGAAAGACGGCTGGACCGTTGTCACGCGAGATAAAAAACTGTCTGCACAATCGGAGCATACAGTGTTGGTAACTAGATCCGGCTACGAAGTGTTGACCTTGCGAGAGGAAGAGAGGGCACTGGTTTAATTTCAGGGTGAGTGGTATCGCTATTCAATTCGTAAGGTTAAGCGCCAGTTGTGTGACTAGACTGGTGTCATAACTTGCCCGTTTTTTGTTGATCCCTACTGTGTTATCCACTCAAAATGAGTACCCTTCCGCTCTTCAATCACTCAAAAGAGAAATGGTAAGCCTGCCATTAGTTTCCTTTTACTAAACACATGCCTCTCCACGTCATAACATCGTTAAACGTGACGACTTCGAGTACTCACTTTTGACTCACCTTTGTATTTGTCCACGGTCAAAAAGATAGCGCCTCAATACTAGATAAAGATAGAAGTCAGATTTATAGACATTGAAAAATGTCAAAGTTTACATCTACATCAAGCCTATATTTACTGGACGACTTATTTACCGTTATTTAAATATTGGCTTTGTAGTTTTAGACATATGGCTAAGGTTTCTTGATATATATCATATTTAATTAAAAATTGAACAGATTAATTGATATTAATATCTATTATTAATATGTTTTTTGTCGTTATCATCTTATTTGCCAGGTTTATGGTTTAATATTTAAATTAAATATGCAGAATGAATAGGGAATTATAAAGGAGTAAAGTTTTGAAAAATGTTATTGCAGTTTCAGCGTTGGTCACTTTATTTTCTACTAACGTTTTCGCTAAGGTTGAGACATACCCTGCAGCAAGCGTATGTCATGAAGATGTTGTGAAAAAGAATTCAGCATTTGAAAAGCATTTAGCCAAAGAGGGTAACTTTGAACAAGCAATGAAAACTTTGACGCTCGAAAAAGTTGGAGTTGCGGATGGTCGGTTCATGTTTGCTCCATCTTTTGGCAGAACAGAGCGTCAATTTGTGTGTAATATCCCTTTAAATGATGATATGGGGAATGTTAAGGTCAATATGCATGCTTACCTAACGGGTATGAAGGCTGGTCGTCCTGGCGGTTGTGAGTTTTCAACATTACGCCGAATTTCAGACGGTACGGGCTGGAAAATATTTGACTATGGAATGCCTGGCGGCTTTGCATGGACGGGCCTGAAAAGTAATGGTGGCTTCGTAGACTTCTCCCGATTTATTGACAATGAATATCGTCGTTCGACTTCGTTAAAAGTAACTTGTAGAACAACCTGGGATCAAGGTGAAATACAACTTAATCATATCGAGTTAGAGTATTAAGGCCTGAACAATTTTCGATAAAATATAGTCGAGTTATTTTTGACTCGACTTTTTTCATTTCTCTATTTCCATTTTGGATGTTTTCTATACCTTACCTTTCAATAATCTTGATCGGCATGTGAACTATTTATTCTCATCTTAAGGATAAAAATTCACTATTCTGGTTTATATCATCGTTGAATAACACATTTTACATTGCCCATTTGTAGTGAAAGCTTATGTGATTTCGCCGAATAACCTAACCATCAGCGAATTTACCTTGTCGAAAAGCATGCTTGTATAAGCAGCGCTAGCAAATGTCATTGAATATCTTGACAGCATCAACTGAGTATACAGTAAACCTGAACATCGCAGCATGTTTGACGTTATCCCTTCTCGGCTTAGAAAAGAGAGTTACTGGCGCGCACTGCCGTTGGCGTTTGTTAGTGACTTCTGCGTATCGCCGCTTCAACTTGCAGTCTATAAAAGTTGGTAAAGCTATGATGATAACGAGCGGTAAAGTGCTCTGATCACGACGCTCTGTTTGCTGGTTTGATCATCAATGCTCACCAAGTATGTTCAGGGTACAACAAGATCGCGTAGCGACCCTAACTCAACAAGCAGCTATCATTCAATGTGGTTTGCTCTGCAAATATCGGTTTAACGTATCAATTATAACATTATTAATAATATATTATTACTTAAGTTCATGATTTTTATGGTTTATATTTTATAAATTAATATCAATTAGTCACCCCTTGTGCTCCGACTAAATATTCTTGTCTAGCTTGCTCAGTTTTGTGAATAAGCGCATATGTAAGGTCATAGATGGGAATAAAATTATGGGCATTATTAACCCTAAAACAGTCGATAAAAATAAAGGTATACCAGTACATCGTTCTATTTTACTCGTGTGCGGATTAAGCCTAATGGTTGGCCTTTCTGGTTGCAGTGATAGTGCACAGCTAGATGCCGGGAATAGTACTGAAGATGCGCAAGATACGTCAGCGAGTGCGACCGATAATCAAAGTGATACAAACGGAGAAGGCCCTTCAATAGAAGACGGTGAGCCATCTGATGAAAATAATGGTGGGGAAGCCGGCTCTGGAAGTGGCGAAGGTGGTTCCGGT
>NZ_JXXU01000004.1 GCF_000967495.1 Vibrio neptunius
ACTAAATCCATCCATAGACTCGATGATAGCGTTGCTCAGATTGATCCCCATATTATTCGTTCGATGAAAAACACCCAAAAAGGGATATATGGTGAGATTATTAGCGATCACCATATGAAAACGCGAGGCTTTATTAACTTGTTACCTGAAGACCGGCAAGTTAGGAAGATGACAGACAAACCTCGTGGGCGAGGTATTGACGGGGTTTATCAAAATTCCAATCCGCCACCGCCTTATGTTGTTACTGAAGCCAAGTACCGGACTGAAACTGGAAAATACATTGATCGCGATGGTATCGCACGAGATACCATGTTGACTACAACGAAAGGCAGCAAAGGTTATGAGTCTGCCAAACAAATGAGTGATAGGTGGATTTTAGATAGACTTGACGATGAAGTACCTCCCAAAATTCGAAGAGATATTGAAGATGAGGGCTATCAAAGATGGTTAATGATTGTTGATTCATCGGGCAGTGTGGTAAACGTGAGCCAATTGGATAAGAATGCAAAAGCTATAGGTATTGTAGAGCTATGAAGTTGAAAGTTGCAGATTTCGAAAAAATACGTAGAGAACCGTTATTAGTGTATGCTGAATATGAAGAATTGAACGATTTTTTTTGTGAAGACGATTCGTATAGGTATGATCTTTTAAAAGATAATAATAAAGAGTTAACTCACAGAGTTCGTATAAGTTGGTCTATGGTGAGTTCTCGGTTCCAAAGAGCGCTTTTAAATTATTCAGCAGGTAATAAGCTTGACGAGGTGAACATTTTATCTGACATTGCTCTGAGAGAATTACGAAGACATAAATCCGATTTCCATGATGAAAATTTCCTTTTCTGGGAACCCGATTCCTTTCAATTCTTGCTATGGTGCTTAAGCTTTGTAGCGCTAGCGGGAAAAACAGAGTACCTATCCACTATTACTCGCCTATATGGCACATCACCGGAAGTAAGTGGCGAGGCCTGTATGGCGCAGTTGTTCCGCTTGTTTAATGTACGTGGTATTCCAGACAACACAGAAGAAGCATTGGTCTTTCCCGACAGCTATCAGCATTTGTACAACGCGATAAAAACAGGGCCGCTCGAACCGAGCAAAAAAGAGCGTGAAGAAAGTGTAAAAGCTTACCTTCGTGGTTGGTATAAAGGCATGAAAGATTGCTATTGGTATGGCAGACACAAAAGACCTGTCGCTAATTTCTTTGGTTACTGGTCACTGGAAGCTGCCATGGTGACCTTGCTATTTGATTTAGACGATAGTAGTTACAGCCATTTGCCTTATTACCCTAAAGATTGGGTAGCAGAAGCACGCAAACAGGGCTTTGATGAAAGTCTATCGAAAGATAAGCTACCACCCATTTACATTGCTTTTCCTGAAACACCCTGCCCAATCAGTGGGTTATGGCAATCTAACCTGACTTCGGACGTTATCTCTCTCAAACAAGGGGAAACAATGCCCGGGCCGATACAAGATGATAATGACACCGCTTATTTCTGGGTGTTACAAACATCTTAATAACACGCGCCAAGCCTTACTAGATTGATTTAGAAGGACAAATTGATGGCTAAGGTTTTAAAAATTGGCGCTATATTGATAGCGCTCTGGGCCGCGCTTTTTTATGTGGTTTACCCAGCCTTTGAGTGATATGAGAGCACCAAGCCACCGTTTGGTTCATCTCCTGAAGATAGCTATATCTCAATCCAAGGGGCAAAACCCAAAGATGCCAAGGTCAAAGCCTACGGCACATTTTGTGGGTCTTGCAGAAAGCATAATACCTCACCGTTTATCCACGTTAGTGAGGCAATAAAGTGTATTTACTCTTCGTAGTTAGTGACGATACACGCTTGTGCCAATTGCTGATATTCGGTTTGCATGGTCACGAGAAAATCATCCGCACTGTCAAACGTCGCAATCGGTGTACCCAATACCACATCACAATTAAAGGGGACAAACATCGCGGTGCCTTTCGGTAGCGCGCGCCCTAACCCTCGCATCACAACCGGAACAACAGGGCAAGCTTGATGTTGATTAATCAAATGATAAATGCCTTTCTTTAAACCGCTCATGGTTTCCGGTGCACCGCGACTGCCTTCAGGGAATATGATCAAAATATCGCCCTGGTTGAGTGCCTTATGACACTCATCAAAAACCGCGTGACGATCACTGCTACTCGGAGAACGATGAATGGGAATAATGCCTAACACATTGAGTGACAGCCATGCCGAAACTTTGTTTTTAAGGAAGTAGTCCGCCGCCGCTACCGGGCGCACTCTGTGTACCATACTGATGGGAAAAAGCGCCAGCAACACCAAGGTATCTAGATGGCTGTTGTGATTCGCTGCGACCACCACTGGGCCCTTCAGCGGCAAGTTTTGCCTATTGATAAGGTTTAACCCTAAGCCAACAAACACCAATGGTTTCACGAATAGCAGGACGAACAGAACTTTGAACATTCTCATCGCGTCCTCCTAGTAGTAGAGATAGTAAATGAAATGGAAAAACAAAGGCGCCGTAAACATCAGGCTGTCAATACGATCCAGAATACCACCATGCCCAGGAATAAACTGGCTGGTATCTTTAATTTGTAAGTCGCGTTTGACTGATGAAATGACCAAATCACCAATAAAGCCGCTGAAGGTGATGATCATACCAGCGACTAAACCCTGCACGGAAGTTAGCGGTGTCAGATAAGGTGCAACAAAATAGCTGGTGATGATGATGGTTGCTGCACCACCGATAAAGCCTTCCCACGTTTTATTTGGACTGACTTTCGGTACAATTTTATGTTTACCAAAGCTCTTGCCCCACACGTATTGGCACACATCATTAAACTGGGTAAAGACTAACAAGAACAGTAGCATACCCATGGAGCCCGCCTCTGGGTTCTTACTAGGCAGTACTAAGAGATAGGCCATGTGGCTAACACAAAACACCGTTAGCATCAGCGCCCAATGAATGATACCAGCTGAGCGAATGAAACCTTTGGTATCACCAATCAATACCGCCACCATTGGCAGGTATAAGAACATGTAGACCGGAATAAAGATGATAAACATGCCATACCAACCGATCGACAACCAATAGTATTGAAATGGGATAGAGAGGTATGCCCAGAAAATCACTCGTCGATCGGCCATGCGGGTAGGCACTATTGAAAGGAACTCTTTCAGCGCCATAAAACTCAAGAAAGCAACAAAGATCAGCGTGTATTGGGTCGGCAGGTAGAGTACAACGAACACAATCCCTATCATCCACCACCAAGAGCGAATACGCAGTTTGAGTTCGTGATAATCTTTGCTTGGGTTACGGCGTGATAAATACAGATAAACCAGCGTACCAATCACCAGCACAAGTGTGATCGCCGCCATCATATGTAGCGAATGCATTGGGATATTAATCATGATCAATCTCCCCTATTGGCTTTTGGTCTGATTCTTTGGTTGGCGATTCGTCTTGTTGACAACCTTGTTCCGTCGCAGAAAGGGGGCTCAGTTGCGCTTTGGTATTAAAAATGAACACCAAACGACGCCAACAGGTCAATGCACAGCCAAGCACCATAACCAGCAGCGCGATATCCATTAAGTAGGCACTAATAAAGATTGGTAGGAAGCCAAACCATTGATTAAATGCCATCAGTAACAAGGTGACTGTCAGCAGTGCCATACGATGCTGTTTTGCCATTGGTCCACGAAAATCCGCAGGGCAATCCATACTCACGCCTAATACGCGAATATAAGCGGAAAGTACCGCAAGCAGTGCCGCTACCCAAGCAAGTGGCATAGCAAACGCAGAGTTAGCCACCAGGCCAGCAGCGATGATCAATAGAGGATCGGCGATGCGATCGGGCACATCGTTAAACAATTCCCCAGCAGGCGTTTTCTTACCGCCTTCTACAGCGACCATGCCGTCAAAAAGGTTACATAACAACCTCATTTGAATCATCAGAGCAAACAGCACCAACCAAATTGCCATTGGCCATAGGTGGTAGCCAATCGCGAAAATAAGACCAACTGCAGCAAAGGCCATACTCATTAGTGAAATTTGGTTAGGGGTGATGTTTTTCTGACTTAACCAAACGGCAATACGTTTGGCCACTGATATTTCACGCACCGCTAGAGGGCGACGATTAGGCTCATGCTGGGTTGGCATGTGGGGCATCTCCTGAAAAAGTACTGTTCCGATATCAAAACTCTGGTTCGTTGAGGCCTCGTGGATATTCAATTGACGATAATTGGCGGATGAGTTTGAATTCGGTCGCTGTCCCAAAAACCATAACATCCTGTTCACAGGCGTCCTAATTATGCCTGTTGCGTTAATCATAATTAAGCCCAAATAATATTTTATTTAGTGAGCTCGATACCATTAAATCGTAAAGGCTATTTTTATTTAGCAAAAAGAAGTTCAACCACCTAACCAATACCCTGTGTAATGGGAGCTAGATTCACTGACTGACAAGCGCTTTACTGATATATCATCTAGGATAAAAATAAATAACAATATAATCATTAAAACCGTAAGGTGAATAAGTGGAGTGAAGCGCATCAAATCGGTTTGGGCAAATCAATGAAATTGACGTGAAGCAACCGAGAGAAATATCTTCGACGACTCAATATTTCAAATAGCATTGTAAGAAAACAAGAGTACAAGATAATACTTGGTAGCTATTAGTTTTTACTCTTGCAGAATACAAAGCGAATCGTGTACCGATGTTTGTTCAAGCCACTGTGTGATAGAAGCACAAAGAGTCAGCTAACGCTCTGACTCTTTATATTAGAAACAGGATTTATTTCGGGATAGGGTAAAGATACCAAGCGGGTTACCCTTAGGAATTGGGCTGATAACCCTTCTTCATCATTAGTGTTTGCATCGCCTCTGCAAAGGTTGTTGTTCTGCCTTTGGCCTGAACCTGCACCACCTTAAACCCCATCTCTTCTAACGCTTGTCGTTCTTCCAAGACGGCGTGGTCATCTTGCTGGCTACCTTGGGCTGGCTGATGGATGTAGCACCCCTCCAATTGACCATCTTCAACCAATTGGTGATGTCTCAAGGTTTCAATATCAAAGTTCATAGTAAGTCTTTTATTTAAGTTCTTCGGGTTACATGCGTTTCAACGGCTTAACAACGCTGTCTAATCCTTCAATTTTTAGCGCAAGGCATAGCTTGAGGAGATCGCCCAGCTCGCCATTGGGAAAGCCCTTCTTGTCAAACCACAACAAATATTCTTCAGGAAGATCAATCAAAACGCGTCCAGCATATTTGCCAAATGGCATCTGTACGCGTGCTAATTTCAACAGGTTTTCTTTTTCTAACATGGTCTTGCTATTCAGAAACAACAGGGAGACTAGAGTACCATCGAAATCGACGACCAAACAGAAGAACTCACCTTATATTTGATTCAGAGTATGCGCGTACTCAACCACAATTTGGTTGCCTTCTATGTAAGCGTTTTGAATCTCACCATCAACACTCATACGGCTTTGAAGATAAACGATCTTAGGACCGGTTTCACTGGTTTCCTTGAGAGAGGGAAAAACCAGTTTAGCATCGAGATGGAGTAGTCGGCAGAATTGATTAATGAAGGACATGGTCAAAGGCTCGTCCCCACGCAAGAGCTGCGAAAAGCTCAGCTGGTTCATCCCTAATTTTTTAGCAAATTCCATTTGCGTAAGACGCATTTTGGACTTCTGAGACATCCATGTATTGTATAGTGCCTCTCTATCCTTCTCGGTAAATTCCATTGAGTGAATCCTTGTATCGCTTAGTATGATGAATTCTGAGCGTTATCATTCACTAAGATGTCAGCGAGGAGTTAACGTTAGTTAAAAGTTTGGTTTGTTCACTGCCTGTCTAGACATCACTTCGTCTGATAAAAAATAGCAATGTGCTTAAATCATGCCTTCAACACTAAGAAAAAAAGCGGCGCTTTACGCATCCGCTTTTTCAGTCAACTAAAACCAGCTCGAGATCAATCGTTTAAACCAGTCGACCAATTGTTTAAACAGGCTACCTTCTTCCACATCTGTCTGAGCAATGAGGTCAGTCGTGGCAACCTCATCTCCATCAACACTGTAAATGATGGTCCCAACTTTCTCCCCTTGACGAATCGGGGCGACCAATTCACGATCAAACTCGACTTCAGCCGTGAGCTTTGCTGCATTGCCTTTTGGTAAGGTCATGTAAATATCTTCTTCAACACCTACGCTCAGCTGATCTTGTTCACCCATCCAGATTTTTGCTTCGGTTACCGTCTCACCAGCTTTTGTAGGTGCAACTGTTTCAAAGAAGCGAAAACCATAACTTAGTAGCTGCTTACTTTCCGATTCACGGCTTTTGCTGCTGCTTGCCCCCATCACGACGGCTATCAAACGCATATCACCGTTGGTTGCCGATGTGGTTAAACTGTAGCCAGCACCACTGGTATAGCCCGTTTTCATACCATCGACATTCATACTGCGATCCCGTAAAAGACCATTTCGGTTATATTGTGTAATGCCGTTGTACGTGTACGAAGTCTCACTATAAAGAGGGTAGATATCGGGTAGATCACGAATGATGGCCTGGCCCAGCTTCGCGATATCAAGAGGGGTAGAATAAAGGCCACGACTGTCTAAGCCGTGTGGATTGGTGTACGCGGTATTCTCCAAACCCAGTTTTTCAGCCCAAGAGTTCATCAAATTGACGAAAGCCCCTTCACTGCCAGCGACGTATTCTGCTATCGCCACACTCGCATCGTTGCCTGACTGAACAATTAGGCCGCGATATAGATCCATCATAGGTACAGTGGTACCCACTTCAATAAACATCTTCGACGAATCTGGAAAGTTCTTTGCCCAAGCATTTTTGCTGATCACAACTTGATCATCCAAGGTGATATTACCGGCTTTCACTTCCTGCCCCGCAACATAAGCGGTCATCAGTTTGGTCAAACTCGCTGGGTTTAACCTAGTATTCGCATTCTTTTCAACCAACACCTTTCCAGTGTTGTAGTCAATCAATACATACCCCTTAGCCCCTAATGTCGGAGGATCAGGGATAATTGTAGGCGCCGCATTGGCATTGCATGTCGCAGCGATAGAGGAGAAAAGTACTGCTTTTAGAAGAAACGTTTTTTTCATGGGACGTTACCAACTCTAGTCACAATCGGAGTATTTATGATGAATTTGAGTATAAACAAACATCAATGAAATTTATTCGCTTTGTAATCAATCGTTACGCTTATTGAAAAGTTTTATGAAATTATGAGAGTGTGACTCCACATACGGTTAGATTAATACAAAAAAGCCAGTGTTCACAACACTGGCTTTACCCGTCTAGTTTATTTCAACGATTATGTCTGAGCTTCTTGGACCTTATTGGGCTTAGGGGTAATGCTGTCTCGGTAGCTGAACCACAAATAAGTCACGATTAAAGAGAAGAAGAGGTAGGACAATGCGAATACCAATGGAGACGTAATCAACTCTTCCGACATACTCCAACTCACACCGATCACCGTAATGGTTAACTTAGAGAGCATACCGCAGATAAGTAATAGCAATGCAAGCTGAGGGAAACGTGTGGTTCTGAACGCAAACCAGTAACAACTACCCACAGCCAACGCAGAGATAGAAAGCCCCAACATGAAAGAGTGAAGGTGATCAGCGGATAGTATACCTGCTGAAATCGATGCCATTATTACCAGAAATAGTTTCATCTTTAACCTCGCTTTTTAAATGGGAAAAAGCTTCCTTTCATTCTTGCAAACTCATTTTGCATATATTTTCGCCGTTTTAACACTAAATTCAACCCCTAAATTGATACATTTTTTGTCCACCATATACCCCCACTCCACATGTAAAATAACGGTTAACAAAACAATAGGTAAGGTTCCAGACAGTTCAAGCTTTTAAGACACTAAAACAGCAAAAAGAGAAATATAAGGTTACATTTTAGTAACAATATTTACATCTATAGTTATTGCCAATTTTGTGATCTGGTGCGTTTTCGCTCATCGATTAGCGAGTCAAATAGCCGCTTGAAATCTAAGTTCTCGCTTTTGGTTCTGTTACTTTGTGAAATATCAGAAAGAGTGTGACTCTAGCCACTGTTCAATAGATTGACACTCGAATAGAACATATCGCTCTGGTACCTTTGCGCGCATTCGATATTTCGTACTACATACCATGCCTTCAGAGTACAGAATCAAAAAGATCGTCGAGATCGGTGATACCTTACATCGTAGTGGCTGCGCTCCCTACAAATTAGAAAAATACACTCAATTTTATGCTCGTAAACATGGCGTCGATGTCATGATTCAAGCAACGCCAACCACGGTTAATTATCAGTTTCCCGACGATAACAATGCTGTGGTGATGAAACGCCATCAACCTGCTTCGATTAATCTCAGTTTACTGGCTAATACCATCATTAGAATTAACCAACCGAGTAAGGAGCCCGTTCCGGAACCTGTCGGCTACCCCAAATGGGTGATCGCACTTGCGAACATGGGCATTCCTCCAGCATATCTGATGCTAGTAGGCAGTACGTTAGAGGCGGTGTATATATCCATCTTTCTCGGTTTTCTCGCTTGGGGTGCACAACAAGTCTGCAAAGCTAGACGCTCCATTGCGGTGGAGTTTGTGGCTGCCTTGGTGACTGGTGTTCTCGTCGCCTTTTTCGCAAGTACCAGTGTCGATCTTCCCGTATGGGCGTTGTGTATCGCCGCTATCGTCCTATTTGTCCCTGGTTTATCCATCGCTAACTCACTCGAATGTCTGGCATTTAACGATTTGGTATCTGGAACAAGCCTGCTAGGTCAGAGCTTTCTCACCCTAATCAAATTGTTTGTCGGCATTATGATGGGTTTGAACATCGGAGAAGCCATTTGGGGGCAGCCGGATATCACTTCTTACGTCAATGAGATACCGACTTGGCTCCATATCTCAGGCCTATTTCTCATTTCAGCCTCCCTTGGCATCATTTTTAATGCCAGACCAACAGACATTCTGCTTGGTTTGCCAGTTGCTGTACTTGGCATGTGGGGACCGTTTTACCTAGGTTTCGAAAGTGGTTGGGTCGTGGGGACTTGGATTACCACCGTACTGATCACGCTCTACGGCACTTGGGTAGCGAAGAAGATGGAACTCACAGGGTCTATCTATATTGTCCAGGGCATCATCATCTTGGTACCAGGTAGTCGAGTTTTGGTCAGTGCTGGGCAATCTGTGTTTGAGCAATCCATTTTACCTATTCCCAGTATTGGTCTTTCAGCACTGTTTATGTTTTCAGCGATCGTCGCTGGTCAGGTAACGGCTTATTCTATCTACTCTCCGCGAATCGAACGATAGTTACAACCCGTAGCGATAAATAGAGCCCTATTCGAAAGCAGCTGTTTAAGCAGCTTTTGAATAGGGCTCTTTGCCCTTATGTTTTAGCTTGCGTGTAAAGCTTCCCTTTCCTTTTCCTGCCTTTTCGACACGTGTTTTAAATAGTTGACTGGTGACAACCGCTTTTAGCGCATTATCTTGTACTTCACCTCGCCCGACGTCTAAATTCGCTCGAAGAGAAGCGACATCATTCTTTTTTTTTCTGGCACTCTTGCCCATAATTTTGTCCTGCTTTGATTTTACAAACGACTACCATTCGATGATAAATTACTCATCAAGGCCATATTTGGTAGAATAAATCACTAAACAAACGAATGTTACACTATCTACAGCCCATACAGTAATATTTCCGAAACTATACATAGCGCAAGTTTCGGATGAAAAGAGCATAGTAACGGAAAACTATCATATGAATTTTATTGACTTAGTGCCACTTAGCTTTAGACTAGAGGGCAGCTAGAAAACGGTTCTTGTTTTTATTTCGCCGTTTCGTTGGATTTCTTGTATTTCTTCCGTAACGTCGTGCGCAATAGCAATCTCCTTTTCCACGCTATCGTTGCCGTCATGGCTTTTACAAGATTTATCAAGGATATACATTATGTCTAACACTGTTACTGGTACAGTTAAATGGTTCAACGAAACTAAAGGTTTCGGTTTCATCCAACAAGAAAACGGCCCTGACGTTTTCGCTCACTTCTCTGCAATCACTGGCGACGGTTTCCGTACTCTAGTTGAAGGTCAAAAAGTTGAGTTCACTGTATCTCAAGGTCAAAAAGGCCCACAAGCTGAGAACATCAAACTAGTTTAATTTTTAACTAGCTAGATAAAGTTTTATAATAGCCAGCTTCAAGCTGGCTATTTTTTTATGTGTAGTAAACGACTATGGCACTCAAACCCACTATCTATAAGTTTCGAATTTCGCTCTCGGACACTAACCGTGACGTCTACGACTCTCCGCAACTAACTATCGCACAGCACCCATCAGAAACCATTCCACGAATGATGGCGCGTATTCTGGCTTACTGTATTCAATATCAACCAGAACTTGCATTCACTAAAGGCCTATCTTCGATTGAAGAACCGGATCTCTGGATCAAAGCACTTGATGATACGATCCTACACTGGATTGAAATTGGTGAACCTTCCCTTGATCGTATTAAGAAAGCCACTCGCTTAGCTAAAAGGGTCGACATCTTCACCTTTACCAGCAAATCTGACGTTTGGTGGGCACAAACCAAAAACAAATCTCACCAATATGACGCCAATATATATCGACTCAGTGCAGAAGGCATCGATGCTTTGTCCGAAGTCGTTGAACGCGGAATGGATTTATCCGTGATGATTACTGGCAGCAGTTTGTTTATTGACTGTGACAAAGGCTCATTTGAAGTTCAGATCGAGACTCTACAATCTAATGACTGATCTGGAACAGGCATTCACAGCTATTAGCGCAGAGTCACTGGACGCCGTAAAGGAACATCCCAAACTGTGGCAGCAGTTTTTGCAGCAACAATCGGCCTTGTTTGACAAAGTAAAACAGAATAAACCCAATAGCGCCGACGAATCCCATTTACTCGGCATCATGACGAAAGCGCATATTGAGTGCCTGTCTCGCGTTGAAACCAACCGAGAAGCGGTTCAAGCCATGTGGAAAGCATTACACGATAACCTTGGTGAGCAAAATGCCAAGCAATTCGAGTATCAAGATTATCAAATGCTAACTCTGGTAACACATGTCTGGCTCTATATTCAGGGTTATCTGAAAATGGATTTCAGCCTGGCTAATGACCACGCTGCAACAACCGCTAATCTACAAAACGACCTTTCTGGTCTAGATGTCAATGCCATCCGGACACAGTATCTCGCGAGCTACTACTTAGGAAACGACAACTCCCCAGTAACGCAACGAAGCAATCCTATCTGGAGCTGGTTCAAACGCACCTTCGGTTGATTAAAAAGGGCTTCCCAATGGGAAGCCCTTTATCAATCTTAAAGATTGGTATGAGGTCCAAACACTTCGTAGTGAATTCGATCTCTTGTCACACCCAATCCTTCTAACTGCTTAACCACCACTTCCATAAACGCGACCGGCCCACAAAGATAAAAGTCAGCACTGCTTAACGGTAACTCGCGTTCCACTAAAGACAGGTTCATCTGTCCTTCGAAATGAGCCTGATCGTTTAAGTACCATGTAAACTGCTGCCAACCGCGCTGTGAAATCAGCTGTTCTGTTTCACTCTTGAAGGTATGTTGTTCAGCGTTATTACAAGCGTAAAGGTACGAGACGTCTTTTTTATTAGCCGCAGCCAATGTTTGCAGCATCGACTGGATTGGTGTCGCGCCAACGCCGGCAGAAATCAGAACCACTGGCGCGTCTTTATCTTGATAGTAGAAATCACCTGCTGGTGCATATAAATGAACTGTATCGCCTTCATTTACTTCGTCATGCATGAAATTAGATACCAATCCATTGTATTCCCCAACTTCACGTTTAACAGAAATTCGGTAGTTTTTGCCATTAGGTTTCTGAGACAGAGAGTACTGACGAATTTCATTGTGCTCGCCTGCAGACGGCTTAACTTCAACACCAACGTACTGGCCAGGGTTGTAATCCAACACATCACCACCATCCTTTGGTTCAAGCACAAAACTGGTAACGTATTCTGATTCAGGTTGCTTCTGTTTAACCACAAACTGACGTGCGTTTTCCCAGCCACCAATGGCTTGCTTACGCTGAAGATACAGCTCGCCTTCACGATCAATAAACACTTTTGCCAAGAACAGATATGCCGCTGTCCATGCCTCTTCCACTTCTTTGGTAAATGCCTCTGAAGCCAATTCGCGCAAGGTTTCAATTAGGTGATGGCCAACAATCTGGTAGTGTTCAGCTTGAATGTTAAAGCTGGTGTGTTTGTGTGCAATGCGTTCAACTGCTGATGTCAGTGCTTCAAGGTTTTCAATATTCTTGGCGTAAGCCGCTACCGCTTCAAACAGAGCAACACTTTGACGACCGGTTTTCTGGTGCGTCATGTTGAAGATATCTTTCAGCTCTGGGTTGTGCGAAAACATTCGTTGATAAAAATGCTGTGTTAAAGCCGGGCCAGCATTTTCTAACAAAGGGATGGTACTTTTTACGACTTCGATATGTTGATTGTTGAGCATCTTGATTCTCTCCTCAGTGGGGGGGTTATCTTTTCCCTTCTATGAGCACAATTGATGCCAAGTTTAAAAACTACCTAATTACTTGGATTTTATAGTATTATCCTTTGACATAATGTCATTATGACACAGTTGAATTATGTCCAAATGACTCTAAAATATAATAATCACACATTCGTATTGGTTACTTTTACTTCACTGCATTTTGCACATAAGTAACCGACGCACTCTGGAGCTTAGCCTTACCATGCAAGACATTTCAGTTTCTACACTGATCGATATGACCATTGGCCTCGCGACGGGTCACAACGAACATGACCGATTCAATAAGTTGCTTGATGCGATTCGTAAAGCCATCCAATGTGACAGCGTCGCTTTACTGTCTCTGCAAGGTGACACTTTGGTTCCACTTGCCATTCAAGGTTTAACAAGAGACACACTAGGCCGTCGTTTTAAAGTTGAGGAACACCCAAGATTCGAGGCGATCTGCGCATCAAAAGCCGCAGTGCGTTTCGACGCTGACTGTGAACTGCCTGATCCATTCGACAACCTCCTTCTCGATTACGATGGTGACCTGCCGATGCACGCCTGTATGGGGTTACCTTTGCTATACTCGGACAAACTACTTGGCATCCTGACGCTTGATAGCTTAACACCCAACGTTTTTGACCAAATCCCTACTCGCAGTTTAGACGCCCTGTCCGCAATATTAGCTTCAACGCTTAAAGTGGCAATGACCGTTAACCAACTAGAACACCAAGCTAAGCAGACACAGCAAAGATTTGAAGAACTCAATGAAGATGCATGGGAGCGTGATGGAGGAGAGATCATTGGAACCAGCAGTAAAATGATCTCGTTGAAATCGGACATTGATGTAGTCGCTCCATCCAACTTTAACATTTTGATCAACGGAGAAACAGGGGTAGGCAAAGAGCTTGTAGCGCGTAGCCTCCATCATTTATCTCATCGTCGTAAGCAGCCCCTGGTCTACGTCAATTGCGCGGCTATCCCAGAAAGCTTGGTCGAAAGTGAATTGTTTGGCCATGTAAAAGGCGCCTTTACCGGGGCAGATAAATCACGCCTTGGCAAGTTTGCCCTTGCCGATGGCGGTACCCTATTTCTCGATGAGATTGGTGAACTGCCACTCGCGGCACAAAGTAAGATTCTACGGGCCTTGCAGAACAATGAAATCCAGCCAGTTGGGCAGGATAAGGTCGAGACCATCGATGTGCGTGTGCTTGCAGCGACCAATCGTGACCTAAAAGAAGAAGTCAGCGAAGGCCGTTTCCGTTCTGATCTCTACCATCGCCTCAGTGTTTATCCGATCAGCGTGCCGCCACTCCGACAACGTGAAGGCGATATCGTTTTGCTAGCGGGTTATTTTTTAGAGCAGGCTCGTCGTAAACTGGGAATAGTGCAAATAAAGCTCGGGAAAGATGCCCAACTCGTACTTTCGCGTTATAACTGGCCGGGTAACGTGCGAGAGCTGGAACATGTCATTAATCGCGCGGCTTTAAAAGCCCGAGCAAAGGGCAACAATGGCAAATTGATCACCGTATCCATTGACGATATCGGTGAGCTCCATTCTCTGCCCACCGAAAACTCGGTGGCGATACCAAGCCCTGCAAAACAGATTGAAGCGATAAATGGAACTCAGGGGCTACGTGAGTCGACAGAAGCTTTTCAGCGAGAACTCATTACACTTGCGTTAACCGAAGCAGAATTTAACTGGGCTAAAGCGGCCAGACAGCTAAAAACCGACCGAGCAAATCTAACCAGGTTGGCAAAACGATTAGGTATTACTGTCACTAAGCAGCACAAGATAAGTACTAATTAACAGGGAACTTGGTTACAATGCCAACACTCATTATTCGAGATACAAAAGTGGGAGAAAACCCACATTAAAGTCGCTCAATTTGTTGTTTTTGAAAGGAAGATTATGAAGTTCATCCGTTGGTTCCTTGGCCGTGTTATCCTATTGCTTAACTTTGTCTTCTCACCAAAAGGCGTGAAGCGTACGCAAGAAGACCAGCAGGCGGTCAATGAAAAAGCTCAGTCTCTTGCCCTCTATCAGTTTGAGGCGTGCCCATTTTGCGTCAAAGTTCGTCGTGCTATGAAGCGTCAGTCAGTCAATGTTGAGCTGCGCGATGCTAAAACAAATCAGGCACACCGTTCTGAACTCGAAGCTGGCGGTGGCAAAATCAAAGTGCCATGTCTGAGAATCGAGAAAGAAGGCAAAGTAGAATGGATGTACGAGTCTTCTGATATTGTGGCTTACTTGGAGCAAGAGTTCGCCTAAATTGCGCTAAGGAAAAGTTCATGGATGTTGTTGTGCTGGAAATTCCCGAGATTAAAGCGATCGTCTTTGATCTGGACAATACTTTAGTCAGCTCAGACTTGGACTTTCAATGGTTACGAACACAAGTCGGCTGTCCCAAGGACGTCGACTTGTTGACTTTTATCGATGAGCTGGAGTGCACTCAATCTGCTCTAAGGGCCAAACAGTTAGTCCTTCAACACGAGCTGGATGATGCAGATCATTCCTCGCCTATGCCCGGCTGTCATGAGTTACTTGACTTCATCGCCAAACAGCAACTTCACACCGCGATCATTACTCGCAACTGTCAACAAGCTTCTCAGCGCAAGGTTGCCCACAATCAGCTTAATATTTCTCGTATCATCAGTCGCGAACATTTCCCACCTAAACCGGCTCCAGATTCACTTCTAGCACTCGCAAAAGAGTGGCAATTGGATCCGCAACAAATTCTCTACGTAGGTGATTATGTCTATGACCTACAAGCAGCAAGTAACGCGTGTATGCCGTCTTGTCTCGTGACTCATGGTAAACCGAGTACATTTACTCAACATGCTTCATTGACCGTGAATCATCTCAGCGATCTATTGGACTTGTTCTCAACTTTTTATCAACAAAAAAACTGAAACTATTTCATGACTTAGCAGAAAGTAACCAATGGTTAAAAGTTGATCTGTGTGCAACAATAAAGTTCTAAACCTAAGATCTGCGAACTGGATAATGTCAAAGAATAAAGTTTTAGTACTCTATGCCCACCCCTCTCAGCGACGCTCTGAAGTTAACCAACCACTGTTTAAAGCCTGTCATGCAGTCGAAGGAGTTACAGCGGTTGATCTGTATTACGAATACCCGACCTACAACATCAATATCGATCGTGAGCAACAACGCCTAATCGACCACGATGTAATCGTATTTCAATTCCCACTTTACTGGTATTCAACACCTTCAATTTTAAAAGAGTGGCAAGACTTGGTATTGGAGTACGGCTTTGCTTATGGCCACGATGGTACTGTATTACACGGTAAAAAGTTTCTTTGTGCTCTCACTGCGGGTGGTCAAGAAGAAGCGTACCAAACAGAAGGATACAACCACTTCACCATACGTGAATTACTCCAACCTCTTGAACAAATGGCGACACTGACAGGTATGGAATACCTTGCTCCATTCGCTCTGTTTGGTGCACGTACCGCGAAAGAAGACGGTCGTATCAAAACACATGTTGAGGCTTGGCAAGCACTGTTATCGGCATTGGTTGAAGATAGAGTCGATTACGACAAAGCTGCAAAAGTCGAAAAACTCTGCCACTGTTTGGATGAAATTATTGTAGGAGGTTTACAATGACCGGTTATTTCCTACAGGCATTTATCTATCTTGTTGCCGCTGTCATCGCTGTTCCTATTGCAAAGCGACTTGGGCTCGGTTCTGTACTCGGTTATTTAATTGCAGGCGTCGTCATTGGACCGATCATAGGTTTAGTTGGAGAAGAAACAACCACCATCCAGCATTTTGCTGAATTTGGTGTTGTGATGATGCTGTTTTTGGTCGGCCTTGAGTTAGAGCCAAAGATGCTCTGGTCAATGAGAAATCGCTTGCTTGGCTTAGGAGGATTACAAGTCGGTGGGACAACAGCGGTCATCATGGGTGTCGCTTTACTGTTTGACCAACCATGGACTATTGCCCTTGCAATTGGTTTGATCTTCGCACTTTCTTCAACAGCTATCGTACTACAGACCTTTAATGAAAAGGGCCTCAACAAAACAGAGGGGGGGCAGAATGCCTTCTCGGTATTGCTGTTCCAAGACATCGCCGTTATTCCTATGCTGGCGTTTATCCCACTATTGGCACTCCCCGAGTTGGTGGAACAAGCTCAGGCGGCGGTCAGCAGTGCAGCCGATCACCATGATGAGCTCAGTTTAGTCACAGGTTTACCGGGTTGGGCGTATGCCTTGGTGATTATTGGCTCTGTTATTGGTCTGGTCGTTGGAGGACATTATTTAAGTCGTCCACTATTTCGTTTCGTCGCCAGTTCAGGGCTTCGTGAAATTTTTACCGCTACGGCATTAATGTTAGTTGTCGGTATCGCGGCACTGATGAGCTTAGTTGGTTTGTCCCCAGCACTAGGGACTTTCCTTGCAGGCGTTGTTCTGGCAAACAGTGAATTTCGCCACGAGCTTGAGTCCAACATCGATCCGTTTAAGGGCTTATTGCTTGGCCTGTTCTTCATCACCGTTGGGGCTGGCATCAATTTTGGTATCCTGTTCGACGACTTTGCACTTATCATCGGTTTAACACTGGGCGTAATGTTGCTCAAAGCGACCATTCTTTACGTGTTAGCGTTGATATTCCGTATTAAAAACAGCAACAAGTGGCTGTTTACACTCAGCTTGGCCCAAGCAGGCGAATTCGGTTTCGTCTTGCTTAGTTTTACGGTGCAGAATCATGTCATTCCACAAGATATTGCTCAAACTCTGTCACTGGTGGTCGCCCTTTCGATGTTCCTGACTCCGGGTTTATTTATCCTGTTCGATAAAGTCATTTTGCCAAGATTTGAGCTTGAGTCGAATGACCGTGAAGCCGATCAGATTGAAGAAAAAGGCACCGTCATCATTGCGGGTATCGGCCGCTTTGGACAAATTGTAAATCGATTACTTGTTGCTAATGGGGTCAAAACTGTGGTGCTTGATCATCAGGCTGCTCAAGTGGATGTCGTACGACGTATCGACACCAAAGCTTACTTTGGTGATGCCACTCGGCCTGACCTACTTCACACGGCTGGTATTGAAGAAGCCTCTATGCTGGTTATAGCCATTGATAACCCTGAAACCAGCGTTGAGCTGACCAAGTACGTCAAACACACGTATCCAAAGGTCAAAGTGTTGGTTCGTGCCTTCGATCGAGGCCATGGCTACCTATTACGTCAGGCTGGCGCTGACATTATCGAGTCAGAAACTTACCATTCTGCGCTTGAACTTGGAGCACAGGCCTTGAAATCTCTTGGATACCACCCATTTCATGTAGAGCAACAACGAACTGCGTATCGCCGAATTGAAGACAAGAAATCCGACATGCTTTATCAGGCTTGGGAAGATGACTCTGAAGGCGAACGATTTGATAACAACTACCGAAAACTCTTTATGCACCTCGAAGAGCAAATAAAACTGGCGATGAATACCGATCGCTCAGACAAACATGAGGGTGGTGAGCGAGGCTGGACACCGCCACCCAAAGGTTATGCTGAAGAGTTCAAGGAAGAATAAGTTGAGACCGGGGCACTGCCTCGGTTTTTCTTTTACAGAATGATTGAATGATATGACTGCTACAAACATTGAAAACTCCCCATCACTGGGTCAACAGCTGTTCAAAATGACATGGCCAATGCTATTTGGTGTCTTGTCTTTGATGAGCTTTCAGTTGGTCGACAGTGCTTTCATCGGCCAGCTTGGCGTACTACCGCTTGCAGCACAGGGGTTTACCTTACCAATACAGATGATCATTATCGGCATTCAAGTCGGATTAGGTATCGCAACAACCGCCGTAATCGCCAAGGCTATCGGGGCTAACAACACACGCTTTGCCCACCAGCTTGGAGGTTTGGTGATTGCCATGGGAACTATTGGCGTTGCGGTTATCTCTGTGTTTATTTACCTTATTCGAGTCCCTATCCTACAGTTACTCAGTGCTCCAGAAACCCTGTTTCCTGTGATTGACAGCTACTGGATCTACTGGCTGATCAGCGCTTGGACAGGTGCTCTACTCTATTTCCTTTACAGTGTTTGTCGAGCCAATGGTAATACTATGTTGCCAGGCACAATGATGATGGTCACCAGTGTGCTTAACCTGATCCTAGATCCCATTTTCATCTTTACTCTCGATCTCGGGCTAAACGGCGCTGCCATCGCAACCATTATCGCCTTTGGTATCGGTATCCTGATCGTTGCACCTAAGGTTACACGCAAACATTGGATGAGCTTTGACTGGCATGATCTCAACATCGCGCAAAGTGTTAAGTCGATTGGTAATATCATGGGGCCAGCGATGATCAGCCAGTTGCTACCACCTTTGTCTTCGATGTTAGCCACCAAATTACTTGCAGGGTTTGGCACTGCCGCAGTCGCTGCTTGGGCGTTGGGATCAAGGTTCGAGTTTTTTGCTATCGTCTCAGTGCTTGCTCTGACAATGTCAATGCCACCAATGGTCGGTCGATTGCTAGGGGAGAGAAACATCACGGATATACGTCGACTCGTAGTCATCGCCAGCCAGTTTGTGATTGGACTTCAACTCCTGATTGCTGCCATTACCTGGCTATCAGCAGATTGGCTAGCTTCATTGATGACCAGTGAATCTCAAGTCACTGAGATTTTAATCTGGCACTTATTGATTGTCCCTGTCAGCCTTGGACCACTAGGCATCTGCATGCTAATGGTATCCATTGCCAATGCATTGGGTAAATCCTACACAGCCTTAACCATGTCAGCGCTGCGTCTATTCGCGTTCTTCTTGCCTTGTCTATGGCTGGGAGCACATTTTGGCGGAATAGAAGGGCTATTTTGGGGCTCTATGGTTGGTAACCTATTAGCTGGTATCTGTGCATGGCACATGTATCAAAAAGCACTGAGGCAGATTGAAGCCAATCTTGAGCGATAAAACTGATTGCCTTTCCTCACTATGCTGGTTAATCTGGTTTTTCATCACTAAGGAATATCTCTGATGCAAATTTCGTTTACTTACCTTTGGCTCCTTCTCATTGCCTGTAGCCGGTAGGTAAACCTGTGCCTGGCTACGAGAAAACGTAGCCAGCCTAATTCTTCTCGTAGCCCAACTCTCAATAAAGGATACGAGAATAATGACCGAAAACACCCAGACGATTCGACCTCCTGCTTTTCGCGCCACTCAAGTTGGCCTATTGCTGGCTCTAGCGGGTTGTCTACTCTTCTCCATTAAACCTGTACTGATCAAGATCGCCTACCAATACGATGGTGACGCAACTTCTATCATGGCACTACGTGCATTCAGCTCTCTGCCTCTTTATCTGGCCATGTTGGTGTATTTGTGTCGCACACCAGACAATCGTACCAAGGCCAAGCAACATGGTCTTAAAGCCGCAGCTATCGGTATCATGGGCTACTACATCGCAAGCTATCTGGATATCGCCTCATTGGAGTTCATCTCTGCTCAATTAGAGCGACTACTGATTTTCTTGTTCCCCACTTTTGTCGTGCTCATTAGTTGGGCTCTGTATCGGCAGGTCCCAAGCCGTCGGGTCATTGTGACCACATTGCTTGGCTATATTGGTATCTCTTTGATCTTTGTCCATGACTTTAACACCCTTGGCAGCTTTGTTTTATTCGGCAGCGGTCTCGCCATCATGTCAGCCTTAGTGTTCGCCTTTTATCTTGTGTGGAGTAAGCCGCTCATCTCAAAAATGGGTAGCTCTCTGTTCACGAGCATTGGCATGGGAAGTGCCGGAGTCGCAATCGTCATTCACCTGCTATTAAGTCAGGCAGAAATCTACAGTTGGAGCTCAGAGCTTATTACCATCGGCGTTACATTAGGTATTTTTTGTACGGTTGTTCCTTCCTATTTGATTGCGGCCGCGATGGCGCGCTTGACACCGACTCAATTGAGCCTAACCAGTAATATTGGCCCTGCGATCACTGCGATATCTGCAGTACTCGTATTAGGGGAAGCATTTACTGTTTGGCACGCTATGGGAATGACTTTGGTTGTATTTTCGGTTTACCTGCTCAATAAACCTAAAACCCACTAGCCCGTCATCGCTAGCGTCGCAATACCGTAAAAGGAAGCAGGCTGTTTCTTCGGTTTTTTTGATGAAGTACAACAAGATAGATAGATGACGTACTACCAAGAACATCGTATGATTCAGCCTACTATTTTTCTACCACGACGATTATGGCTTCAAGACCCCATCACCCTATACAAGGCGCAAGCTGGATGCTTACGGCTGGTTTAGCCTTTGCCTTGGTTAATAGCCTCGCTCAGGTCGCCAGTATTAATTTCGGCTTATCTTCCACGACTGTCGCATTGATCCAATATGCGATCGCTCTGGTTGTCATTCTGCCCTATTTAAAAACATTGGGCATTCGACATTCTCTGCGTACTCAACATCTCGGAATGCACATCTTCCGGGTATTTCTTTCTGTAATCGGAATTCAACTCTGGCTATGGGCTCTGGCTTATCCGGTGCCAATCTGGCAAGGAATAGCCCTACTGATGACGTCACCACTTTTCGCAACGGTTGGTTCAGGGTTGTTCCTTAAGGAAAAAGTGGGTATCGCACGATGGGGAGCTACGCTGTCCGGATTTATCGGTGCTATGATCATTCTGGAACCTTGGGCCGATGACTTCAGTTGGGCAGCACTACTCCCCGTAGGCGCCGCTTTCTTTTGGGCTTGTTATTCCTTAATGGTTAAAAAGCTCTCTTCTGATGATTCTCCATCCACTATGGTGGTATATCTCCTGATCCTCATCACCCCATTCAACATCTTACTCGCTATTCCTGACTGGCAAACCCCTGTAGGCGGCACCATCTGGATGGTGTTGTTCGCCGCAGGCGTACTGACAGCATTAGCTCAATGGGCTATTGTGAAAGCATACTCGGTTGCAGATGCATCGTTTGTTCAACCCTTTGATCATGCCAAATTACCATTGAATGTACTGGCGGGGTGGATCGTATTCAGTTGGGTGCCACCTGGTCGATTATGGCTGGGCGCGGCGATCATTATCGTATCTGTTGCTTTTATTACACATTGGGAATCAAAAAAATCTCGCCAAATGAAATAAATATCCGCCATTACCGTTCTATTAACTAAAGGTAACTATGGGAGAGAGCTCTATGACAGATCCAATCAAATTAACACTCTATCGCTGGGGCGGCAGTTGGGGGCCGTTCAGTGTTAAAATTCCATGTGGTGAGTGCACACTAACAAAAGACATTCTTAAAGATACATTTGAGAATGAGTTAGCGGGTATCCCTGTAGAATTGGAAGTAAAAGATTGGCTCTCTCATTGGTGGGAACCTTTGAAAGTGGGTGCGTGGCATGCACCTATTCTGATGGTAGAAGGCAAAGTTGTCAGTCAAGGTGAAGCCTTAAACCGCGGTGTTTTGGTCCAATCGATCATTCAGGAATGGACCAAGCGTGATACGTTGAAAGGCAACATTGTTTACGGCAAAGCGACCTGCCCTTACTGTGTGAAAGCAAAGAAATTACTTGATGACGCTGGGATTGATTACCAGTATCACGATGTCGTTAAAGACAGCGCGGCTCTGTATCGCATGATCCCAGAAGTGAAAGCCATTATCGGTGAAAAAACACCAGTGACTGTACCTCAGATATGGCTTGATGGTCATTACATTGGTGGCGCAGATAACCTGCAAGCTTGGCTAGCAGAAAAAGGCTTAAGTAATGTGCCCGATAACGTGGTAACCATAGACAACAGCCAAAGCTCCGTTGGTTAAAAAGAAACAAAGCCCCAAATATGGGGCTTTGTTTTTATAGAAAACGTAAACTCGACTATTTTGCGCGTTTAGGTTGTTGGTATGTTTTACCTGCTGCCTGATAGGTATCTTTGCGCTTTACATCAAACATCACTTCAAAGAACCAAGCTACAAATCGAATCAAGTCATCGCCTTCATTCATCACATGCTCAACGTATTCTTGCTCTTCACCGTGATCGTTTTCTTGCATCGTCACATGGTAAATGCGTTGTTCACCGTCAACTTCTGCCAAAGCAAACTGACCTGTTAGAGACTGCGCCGCCTCAGCAACTTCTTCATTTTCATGTTGTTTCAACACTTCAAGTGCTTGTGGTAAGTTCTCTTTTTCACAAAGCGCAGTGACTAACTCTTCAAATTGTTTGTGTTCCATCGTCGACCTCTCAGATCGTCATTTCAATCATTGAGGCGCATTGTAGCAGGGGCTTTACTCCTTTCAAGCAAACTCTTGGCCTACAGCGCGTCTCACACGGCTTGAATACAGTACCATTGCCATTAGGCTCGCAGAGATCAGATAGACCATGCCTAACGCTAATTGGCTCTCTATCCAGTTTTCAACCAAATATCCCCCCAACACACCAGCCAAACACATCTGAATAGCTCCCGACAAGGCAGAGACTGATCCCGCTTGCCGTTTATGTGGTCCAAGCAACATGCTAATTGAGAGAGGGAAAGACAAGCCCTGCGCAATGGTCATCCAGGTAAAGGCCCAGATGATATTAAACAGTGTCAAACCTGTCACTATCAGCCAAGTACCAGACGCCAACATGATCGCTATCGCTAAGACCATCAGTTGATGCGCGTTCAGATAGCGATTGAGTACATTCAGAGCCAGCGTACCAATCAATAGCCCCGCGGACGGTATCACCATGACCGAACCATATTCGGCAGCCGTTAAGCCCAATTCATGCTGTAACATGAAAGGCATTACAGACAAAGAAACCATACAAGCAAGGTAAGTAATCCAGTTATAGCTTGCGCTACTCAATACCTGTTTGTTGGTGATCAATTCTCCATAGTTTTTGACTACTTGGCCTACCTTGAATGATGTTCGGCCGTAGTTCATGGTCTCAGGTAAGATGAAGTAACCCAGTGTAAAAATTGCAGCTAGGTAGACCAGAACAAAAATAAACACGGCTTCCCAACCCAGATAGAATGCTGCCCAGCCACCAAAGACAGGCGCGATCACGGGCATAATTGAGGCCGTAACAGACACATAAGAGAGAGCTTTGGTTAGCTCTGCGCCATCGTAGCAGTCACGCAGCACACTTCGGCCTAATACAGATGCACTGCCCGCCCCGAGACCTTGCAGAAGACGGCCCAACGCCAATATCCATAAGTGATGAGAAAACAGCAAACAAATCACCGTCCCGATCAGGTATATCCCTTGGCCAAGAAGAAATACCGGACGACGTCCAATCGCATCCGACAGTGGGCCATAAAAAAGCTGTGAAACACCAAAGCCAACTAGAAACAAAGTGACGAGAAGTTGGACATCAGCTTGGTTAACCTGAAGCGTCTCACTGATCATGGGTAATGATGGTAGATAGATACTCACACCTACCTGACCCGTTGCAATTATCATCATCGCCAGCAGAATCGGCGTTCTCTTCATAACATCACCTCGTTTACTCTTTATGCAATTGAGTTTAAATTCGATGCTAATGAATGATAATATCCTCAATTGGAAACTAATTAGTTCCTATAAAGAATCAATTGGGGGAAGGATGGATTGGATTCAAAGTGTTCAAAGTTACATTCGAGTGGTCGATGAAGGCAGTTTCAACGGCGCCGCAAGAAAGATGAATACCACCAGCTCGGCGATCAGTAAGCGGGTTCATTGGCTCGAAGAACGTATTGGGGTGCAGTTACTGAAACGCACGACACGTACCGTAACTCAAACTGAAGCAGGGGCCCTATTCTATGAACGTGCAAAAGTTCAGCTCGAAGGCTGGCAATCCATTGTCGATGAAACCCGCTCGGTAAATCAGACACCCGCCGGGCTACTCAAGATTGGCGCAACCATTGCCGTCGGCTCTAAGTTTTTGGTCCAATACCTCGATGACTTTTTGCAAATGTACCCGGAAATTCGAATCCAGCTCATCACCACCACACCAGGTCAGTTGCCTGAACTTAGTTTGGATCTGTTTATCAGTCGAGAAATTGAGCAGTTGAATTCACTTAGCTTTAAGGCATCTGCCCTATTCGAACACAAGGCAGGTTTCTACGCGTCACCAGACTATTTAGAAAAATATGGCGAACCTAAAACCATTGACGAGCTGACACAGCACAACGCGTTAGTATGGGGTGAACGTCCACAACGTGAAATCACCCTGACCAACGGAAAAAAAATTGTCCTTTCAGGCAACCTCGCCACCACCAATCCAGAAGCACTGTTCTATGCAGCAAAAAATGCTATGGGTATTTTGATCTCCAATGATGTCATGATCAAAGATGAAATCAGATCCGGCACATTAAAGCGTATTTTGCCCCGAATAACCGCTGATGAAGCAACAGTTTACGCCTATTATCCGAAGCTTGACTATCAACACACCCGAACCAAATTATTCTTGGACTATCTGAAACAGCGTTTAGCGAGAGAACAAATGCAGGAACATTAATCTAAAAAAGTGGCTGAGGTGATTTGAATTATTATGAGATCTATACCATATTTTGGTTGAACCAATACCAACAAATAAGTGATTACAGTCACGGCAAGGTAGGTTACTCAAATGGCTAGGTTACAACAACAAACCACATCGATGGATTTAGATGTGGTGAACAAAACGCTTCAACTCGATGGGCCTGCGTTACTCGACAAGGTCACGCTTGTACTACACAAACACTTTGAGTCCTTTTGCACCTGCATTATTGAAATTGATAAGTTCAATTCAAATGCGCAAACCTTGTCCCATGCGTGCAACAATACGTTAGGTCAAACCATCTCCTATGCCCTGCGGGGCACACCTTGTGAGCATGTCAGAAAGTCGGACCGCGATTATATTCTTTATGATAACAAGGTTGATCAAGAATACCCGCAAGACCCTTACCTCATACAGCACCAAATAAAAGCTTACTTGGGGGTACCAATAAGAACTCGCTCTGGAGATGTGCTCGGTGTACTACTGTCTACGTTCAAAACCCCTATCGAAGATAGTGACGCACTCATTTACTACCACAAGTTATTTGCTAACGTGGTGGTACATAGCTTGAGATCTAAATGGCTTGCTGCCCGCTCTGAGAGTTTGGTCAATCAGCTGAGTTACGAAGTCTCTCATGATAATCTCACTGGTTTACTTAACCGCAGTTTCTTGTCAGACAAACTAGAACGACTATCTGAAGAGCGGAAGGATGGATTTACACTCGCTTACGTCGATATTGATAGCTTTAAATCCGTCAATGACTTGTATGGCAATTACATCGGCGATCAAGTGATCAAGTTTGTCGCCAACGCAATTGAGTCCTCAATTCAAGACAGACAATTAGCATTTAGAATTGCTGGCGATGAATTCGCCTTCATCACCTACAACGGTGACCCGCTTGAAGTATGTCGGACTATTCTTGGCAAATTGGAGGGTGGTTACAAAGACTCGGCGCACAATATTAAAATTAGCGTCAGTATTGGTATTGCCAGAAAAACGGATCATAGACTAACCGCCGATCAGTTGATTCTTAACGCTAGCCTCGCGCTCAAAGATTGTAAGCGTTCAAGAAACTCTCAAGTCCAGTGCTACGATACTCATTTGAGTGCGCAATATTATCGACGAACCATGGTGATAGATGCACTTCGTAACGAATTGTCACCTGCCAACCTTAAACCCAGTGAAATCTACGTGCTCGCCCAACCAATTGTGCATTGTGATCAAGATAACTGGGACTACTTCGAAATTTTAGCACGTTGGGAAAGCAAAACTTTAGGTATGATTTCGCCTTTAGAGTTCATCGAAGCGGCTGAACAGTCTGGACTCATTGTAGAATTGGGAGAACGTATCATCGATCTCGCCTGCCAGGCGAAAAAAGAGCTTGAACAAGGTTTAGAGTATCAGGTTAAACTTGGCATCAATTGCTCGGCTCATGAACTCAATGATACCAATCGCTATCTGGCACATCTCACGTCAACCATTAGCAAATATGGTTTCAAGCCGAGTGAGTTTACCATTGAACTCACAGAAACCGTGCTTCTCTCACGCACCAGCGAAATAAGATTCATACTCAACCAGCTTAGAGTACTCGGTTTCACAGTGGCGTTAGATGACTTCGGTACCGGATATTCGAGTTTGAATTACATCCACAGTTACCCGATTGATTGCATCAAAATCGATGCCACTTTCATTCGTAATATGCTGTGTAACGAAACCTCTGAACACGTGGTCTGGCTCATCATTCAATTAGCGAAGCAGCTCAACGTTGAGCTAGTCGCAGAGGGTGTGGAAAGTAAAGAAGCACTCGATAAGTTGCATGAAATGGGCTGTAACCAGATCCAAGGCTATTTCTACTCACGTCCCGAAAAGCCTCAAATCCTGATTGAGCGACAGGAAGAACTCACTATGTCCAGTGAACCATCAACCGTGGTCAACATGTTTGACTCATAAAAAGCACTATGGGTGTCGTTAAACTGCTAGGTTTAGAATGGGAGTTCTAGCTGCATGATAACATCACGTTCGTAGTCATCATGCCAGCGATAATCCAACCTTAGCCTTGGCTCGCCTGGCTTCTTTTCGCCGAAACCAACACTTAACTGCAGCCCATGACTCATGATCCAATCTTCTGTCTCTGCAACATTGATTTTGTCTTCTAGTTCCGACGGAACCCAAACACCAATGCCAATATAATTAGAAGCAAGACTTTGACTCAGGATTGGGCTGGTCTCTGTTTGCAAAACCCAGTCAGCCCAGTAT
Source organism: Vibrio neptunius (assembly GCF_000967495.1). GTDB lineage: Bacteria > Pseudomonadota > Gammaproteobacteria > Enterobacterales > Vibrionaceae > Vibrio > Vibrio neptunius. The sequence goes on from NZ_JXXU01000004.1 coordinate 27,246, forward strand.
GAGGAATAGTCCGTAGAGCGCTCCTCCGATATCCACTCATCAAAAGCATCGAGTTTATTCGCAGTATATTGAATGCCATCGAGTAAAGAGAAGCAGATCCCGCGTGAAGAATGAAACAACACCGAATCAGACGAATAGCCAGTATTATACAGCTCGCATGCACCAGCAGAGGAAGACACTACCCCAATCATCAATATCAATGAGCGACCTTTCATTCACACCCCGAATAATTAGTACAGCATTCGTTAATAATACCCTTTTTCGGCTAACATTTGGCAAACTTTAAGCGTCGTCAGTGAATTAATGTTTTTTTTGTCACTTATTGCATTTCTCACGTCCGTACTACGGACCTTGACAGTTTCAGGACATGCCATCACTGACCATCGACTAAGTATTTCATCTGCTTTATAAAATTTAGCAAAATTAAATAGATTGTCAGGGCCAATGACAAAAGTAATGTCATATTCTGGGCACTGACGCTGCAATTCATTCAAAACTGCAAAGGTTGTGACACTTTGGTTTGGTTGATAAATCGTTTCTTCAACTCGACACCGTTCAACATTACTAGGTTGCAGATCTTCGATAAATGCATCGACCAATTCACATCGAGCTTGGTAGTCAAGCATTGCTTTCCCCCAAGCATGAGAAATACTCGGCAGCAGTAAAACCCGATCGAAATGGGTCAGTGAGTCGATCACACTCTTGTGGCCAAGGGTCGGTGGGTTAAATGCGCTGCCGAATACTGCGATTTTGTTCATTTTCTTTCCTGATGATTGTGAAATCACTGTTCACCGTGTTCAAATCTGTTCAATTAGGTATGATATTACCATTATTTTTGAAAATCATTGCTTGCAGGAAGGAAACATAATGGAACAGCTAATTCGCGACGAGATGCGTGTATTGCCATCAATCGACCCACAGTTTGAAATATCGCGTCGTGTCGAATTTATTAAGCGTAAATTGCAGGAAGCAAAGTGCAAAGCGTTAGTGCTTGGTATCAGTGGCGGAGTCGATTCAACAACCTGTGGCCGCCTAGCACAGCTTGCCGTCAATGAACTGAACGAAGAAACGGATGGCGGCTATCAATTTATTGCGGTTCGTCTGCCCTATGGCGAACAAAAAGATGAAGACGAAGCACAAATCGCGCTTCAGTTCATTCAGCCTTCACACTCAGTATCGGTTAACATCAAAGCCGGTGTAGATGGCCTACATGCCGCTTCACATCAAGCGCTAGCGCACACAGACCTCTTACCCAAACAAGCCTCTAAGATCGATTTTGTAAAAGGTAATGTGAAAGCTCGAGCGCGCATGGTTGCTCAATACGAAATTGCTGGGTATGTCGGGGGGCTAGTACTTGGTACGGACCACTCAGCGGAAAACATTACTGGTTTCTACACCAAGTTCGGTGATGGTGCCTGTGACCTAGCGCCATTATTTGGTTTGAGCAAACGTCAGGTACGTGAAGTCGCAGCAACATTAGGAGCGCCAGAACTTCTTGTTAAAAAGACACCCACCGCCGATCTAGAAGAACTGGCCCCGCAAAAAGCCGATGAAGATGCGCTCAACCTCACTTACGACCAGATTGATGACTTCTTGGAAGGAAAGCCAGTGTCACAAGAAGCATCAGACAAACTGATCGCCATCTACAAAGCGACACAACATAAACGTCAACCAATTCCGACCCTATACGACTAGTAACAAACGGGAGCAATTCAGCTCCCGTTTTTAAATCACGACCCTAAAACTAAACGCTTTTAAACTCTTTCTTCGAGTGCAATGTTATTATTCGCCCACAATAGTGCCTGAAGACGGTTCTTAGCATTAATCTTCTTAAAAATATTGTGTAGGTGGGTTTTCACTGTATTCTCGCTAACAAACAACTCATCGGCAATTTGCAGATTGGATGCACCATGGCCCAGCAAGCGCATAATTTCTTTCTCACGCTTGGTTAAGTTGGCGTAAGCTTGCGATGTGGTTACATTGTTCGCACAACGAAAATGCTCAATGTAATCTTGAGCGACTTTGCGCGACAACCACATCTCATCCTGCATGATTTTTTCCATACCTTTTAACAGTAAAGAAATGTCGTCATCGACATAGAAAACCCCGACGAGATTTCGCCATTTAAAAAGTTGTGTCGAAGGCACAGCTTTCGGACAGTTAATCACAATTTCCTTTGAGTTCTTGCTACTTAGAGAACGAATGTGGCTATAGAAATCAAATCTCTCGTCGTCAAGATAGTGGTAGTCAAACAGAATGTAATCGCCAAGAACGGCACTCTTACCTTCACATTCTTCCAGCGTTTCAATCGGAACAATAGTGACGTCCAATTGAACGCCTTGTTCTAAAGAATCTTTAAACAATTTGGATTGCATGCTCACGTCTGAAAGAAAGGTTATTTCGTGGGTACATTTATTTGCCATCTGCGAACTCTCCGGCTCAACTTATTCTGTCATTTAAAACTATCGTTTAGTTGTAAATAGTCAACACAGTAAATCATTGATAGCGATTCAAACGCACAATTTATCGTCTTTATTTTAGATACTTACCACTCAGTCTCATTTTTGAGATTCGGTTTATATATCTCGTATCTATTTGAATAGGCGAGTTAGGATGCCTTTTCTCCTTGAATAAATCATGCCCATGGACACTAAAACGACAAGGTTGAGGGTTCCGCCACTACCACCCTCAGACGTCGCACTGGTGTAACTGCCATTGACATTGCTGTTCAAAACCCGGACCCCATTGACGGTCGTCACATAGTACTTTGGTGTGACTTGCCCATTGACAACACTGTTTATCCAACCGATGTAATCATAGACATCAGTAAAAACGGAAGTCACGTTCAGTGACGCATCCCCACACGTACTCGGCCCGAAGCTAGTAATACCAATCTGAATGTACTGACTGCCATCATACCAATAGATTGGCCCACCTGAATCACCATTACAGGTTGAGTTTTGCAAGCTGCCAACCAGTGGTCCACCAAAACAGATTTGTTTATCTGTCACCTTACTGTATTGGGTTTGACAACTCGCCAGTGAGATATATTCCAGTGACGTTTCCAACAACCGAGTACCATTCGAACCACCCTCTATCAGGCCATGGCCTATTGCTTTGTAATCTGCTGGGCTAGGAAAGTTATTGTTTAACGTCGTATTTAGGAGTGACGTATAATCGGATACAGAAAGTGCGGTCTCGAGTTTAATAATCGCGATATCGTTAGGCCAAAGTTCTGACGCTGAGTCAACATAATCATCCGGATAATAAAATTCTGAAGCTTTTGCCTGCTGAGTGCTGAGAAAATTGGATTCATCCTCTAATTGGGGCACCACAACCGTGTATAACATGGTACTTTCATTACCGTAAATGCAGTGAGCTGCGGTCAACGCATATTGGCTGTTTATCATTGTCGCGCCACAATAACTAGAGGTACTGTAAGTGTTTCCGTTGCGGTAAAAAAGGCTGGCAAAAGAAGGATAATTAACGATGTTTGCGTTGCTCCCGTTAACAATATAGGGCGAGACATCAAACGCCATTAATCGGGAGCTGAGTAGTATCAGGCTAAGAAACCAAATTGAGTTTTTCACATTCCCGTCTCCCTTTCGTATCCGTCAACGTTAAGTTTAGCTCACGAAAGGACAAACGGTATCTAACTTGTTAACTTCCTTCTGGAAAAAGCGCCCAGTATTAACAATAAAGACAGATAGCCCAGTGAGCCACCACCGCCTCCACTGCTGTCGCTACTGCTTTGCACTGTGTTGTCGACGAGAGAACGTGTACCACCATTGCTCGTAGAAACATAATATTTAGGAGTTTGCCCACCAGAAATAACACTGCTGATCCATGAATTATAATCGTACACTTCTGTAAATACACCGGTGGCGGGCTGAGAAGGATCGCCACAAGTTTCAGGGCCAAAGCTGGTAATGCCAATCTGAACAAACTGACCACCATCATGCCAATAGACCGGGCCGCCTGAGTCACCATTACAGACTGCGTTCTTGTACGAGCCATTTTGGACACCATCAAAACACAGCTGCTTATCGGTAGAACCACACACTGATTTATCTTCTAGCTCCAAACTCGTTTCCAACAAGGTGCCACTCGAAGCCACATTGCCTTGAATCAAACCATGTCCTACCGCCTTGAACGAATTCGTTCCATTATTCAATGCGTAGCTATCATTTTGTGTGGTATTAAGAAGATATTGATAATCCGAAATATTGAGTGGGGATTCTAGTTTGATAATAGCGATATCGTTGGGCCACCTTTGCGCTTTAGAATCGACATAATCATCCGGAAAATAGAACTCTTTGGCTCGAGAGGCTTGAAAGCTCCCGCTTGGGTACTGACTCTGATCTGTTAACTGGGGAACCACCCAAGTATGCAAATTCTGGTAACTCTCATTGTAGATACAGTGTGCGGCGGTCAACACATATTGAGAGTTGATGACTGTAGCGCCACAAAAATTCCCATACTGACTACCATTATTGAAATACAAACTGGCAAATGAAGGGAATTGATTGATATCCGCAGCGGTGCCATTGACAATATAGGGGGTTACATCCAGCGCATAACTCTTGGATACAATCAACAGCGGCAAGAGTATGGGTAGCTTTCTCATTCAGATTTCCATTCAAATTTAAGTCACATAATGATGATACCCATCGGAAAATCCCCACGTCGAGTGATTTCAGAGCGTCGAGCTATCTTTTGCGCCAAAATGTTAACTTGCTTGAAACTATGACGCTAAAAATTTAACTATCAATTAAAGCGTGAGGCTGGATAAGAAAAAAGCCCACCTTAGTGAGCTTTTCAATAGCGAGACTATCTTATGGGCTATAACTAGCCGCGGTAGTAGCGTTGAGGTACAAATGGCATTTTTTCAATCGTCATCGGCAGCTTTTTACCGCGAACGTCTGCAAACAACTCCGTACCAATAGCGGAAAGGTCAGCACGTACATAAGCCATCGAAACCGGCTTACCTGCGTTTGGACCCGCTGTACCGCTGGTAACAACACCAACTTTATTGTCATCAGCATCAAACAGCTCCGTACCTTCACGCACTGGCGCTTTCGTCTGCCCCACTAGGCCAACACGCTTACGTGATACATCTTTCGTTTCAATCTGCTTAAGAATGATATCGGCACCGGGGAAGCCGCCTGCTCGCTCACCATCTGTGCGGCGAATTTTCTGAATGCCCCATAGAAGGCTTGCTTCTACAGGTGTCGTTGTTGTATCAAGATCGTGTCCGTACAAACACAGACCACACTCTAGACGAAGAGAATCACGTGCACCGAGGCCAATCCACTCCACTTCTTCTTCCGCTGTCAGCTTTTGTGCAAGTTCTTCAGCGTGCGTGTTCGGAACAGAGATTTCGTAACCATCCTCACCCGTATAACCACTGCGGCTGACGATACACTCAACACCTAGGATGTCTAACTTCTTCACATCCATAAATAGCATCTCAGCCACTTCTGGGTTGAAACGTTTCAGCACATCAACGGCTTTAGGACCTTGAAGCGCCAGCAATGCGCGATCATCGATGATCTCTAGTTCTACACCTGCAGGTAGGTGAGCTTCAAGGTGATTGATGTCTTGCTCTTTACATGCGGCGTTAACCACCACAAAAAGGTGGTCACCTAGGTTTGCCACCATAAGGTCATCCATAATGCCGCCTTCTTCATTGGTAAAGAAAGCATAGCGCTGGTTACCCTGTGGTAAGTCAATGATATCAACAGGAACTAACGACTCAAGAAATGCCGCGGCACCTTCACCGTGCAAACGAAGTTGCCCCATGTGGGACACATCAAAAAGACCCGCAGCGTCGCGAGTATGCAAGTGCTCTTTCTTTACACCCAGCTTATATTGGACTGGCATGTCATAGCCTGCGAAAGGAACCATTTTCGCACCAGCTTCCACGTGAAGTGTATGAAGTGGTGTTTTGAGTAGATCTTGAGTCATTGTTGTCTCCATTTAATCAGGTTCGTTTTCCGTTCAAGGAAACCTTGTTTCCAATAATAAACACGAGTGGAGAATTTTTGCACCATTAACCGTAGGAGAACAGTCCAAAGTGTGACATTTAACATCATATTCACATTAGAAGGCGCCAAAAGAAAACGCCACCCCAGACTGATAAAGCCCGAGATGGCGCTATTGTACTCATCCAAACCCCGATAGCAAACGTTTGCCTTCACTATAGGAAATTGTATTTAAATCATGTTATTTAGCGGTCACCCACAAAATATTGGCATCCTGCTCGCTGGTTGAGATCAGCATATGACCCATATTCGCGTCATAGTAAACGCTGTCTCCTTCACTCAACTCAACCGGTTCATAAAACTCCGAATAGAACATGACAGAGCCAGACAAAATCAGCAAAAACTCTTCACCGTCATGACGAACCCAATCACCGTATTCCTCAAAGTTTCGAGCATGCACTTGGCTTTTAAAAGGCATCATCTTTTTATTGGAAAGCTGAGTCGCTAACAGCTCGTGTTCGTAGGTCGGTGTCGGGTGAGGTTTCCCCTGCAAATTTTTGGTAATATCCCTACGCCCTGTTGCCACCTTTTTTCTAGGTGGTTCAAAGAGTTGTGGCATATCTATTTGCAATCCAAGCGCCAACTTTTGCATCGCCTGAAACGTAGGAGAAATCTGCTCGTTCTCGATCTTACTTAGGGTTGAACGAGCGAGACCAGTGCGTTGACTTGCCTCTTCTAAAGTGATCCCTAACTTACCGCGAATATCCTTGATTCTCTCACCCAATTTCAGGGGCTCGATATTTTGATCGGCGGCCTCTTTTGCCAGAGTCAAAGATGGGTACTCATCATAGATATCTTCGGGCATGCTTCCCTCTTATTAAACGTCCACTTCCTGTTTCATTTTCATTGTGCACCAACCCACTAAGAGAGGAAAGATAACAATAGGAAATAAAGCGTGCTCTTTGTAACAGTTTTAGAAACCATGTTTCCAATAGGAAATTTTTGGTTGATTGTTCCTTCGACAACCGTTATGTTACCAACTTGTTAGTTGTAGAGATGCTATTTCCGAACTGGCTGATAAAGTGATTTAGCAGTGAGATTCGGCTTTTCCCCTAGATTTTGAAACATCACTTGGGGGTATAGAATTCACCCTGTCTTCAGTTTTGAGGGCAGTAAATAGAAAAAGGACTGACGAGAGCGATAACCCTATTAATAATCTCGTTGGCGCGAATGGAAGGTCATCTACCATGAACAACACTTACCAAAATCACAGCCTAGAGAACTTTTTCTCGACGAATCTTGCTGCTACAGATGACGCGGTTTTCGCTGGTATCCAAGCGGAAAATAGCCGTCAGAACGAACAAATCGAGCTCATTGCTTCAGAAAACATTGTTTCTAAAGCCGTAATGCAAGCTCAAGGCACTTGCCTAACCAACAAATACGCAGAAGGTTACCCTGGTCGTCGTTACTACGGCGGTTGTGAGCATGTTGATACCGTAGAAACCATTGCCATTGAGCGAGCTAAGCAGCTGTTCAAATGCGATTTCGCTAACGTTCAACCGCACTCTGGTGCACAAGCAAACGGTGCAGTTAAACTGGCCCTGCTTCAACCTGGCGATACCATTCTAGGCATGTCTCTCGATGCGGGTGGTCACCTGACTCACGGTGCGCGACCTGCTCTTTCTGGTAAATGGTTCAATGCCGTTCAATACGGTGTGGATCGTGAAACCCTAGAAATCAACTACGAAGACGTTCGCGCTCTGGCACTGGAGCACAAACCCAAAATGATCATCGCTGGTGGTAGTGCTATTCCGCGTACTATCAACTTCGCTAAGTTCCGTGAAATCGCGGATGAAGTCGATGCGATTCTAATGGTTGATATGGCGCACATCGCGGGTCTTATCGCTACAGGCGCTCACCCTAGCCCACTGCCACATGCACACGTTGTAACCACAACGACGCACAAAACATTACGTGGTCCTCGTGGTGGCATGATTCTGACTAACCACGAAGACATTATTAAGAAAATTAACTCAGCGGTATTCCCAGGCCTTCAGGGTGGACCTCTGATGCACGTTATCGCAGCTAAAGCCGTCGCATTCGGTGAGGCGCTAGGCCCAGAATTCAACACTTATATTGATTCAGTGATCAATAACGCAAAAGTTCTAGCAGAAGTATTGCAAACTCGCGGTTGTGACATTGTGACTGGCGGCACCGACACGCACTTAATGCTGGTTGACCTTCGCCCTAAAGGCTTGAAAGGTAACAAAACCGAAGAAGCACTGGAGCGTGCGGGGATCACATGTAACAAAAATGGCATCCCTTTCGATTCAGAGAAGCCTATGATTACATCGGGCATCCGTTTAGGGACGCCTGCGGGTACAAGCCGCGGCTTTGGCGCTGAAGAATTCAAACTCATCGGTAACTGGATTGGCGATGTACTGGATGGATTGGTGAACAACCCAGAAGGTGACGCAGAAGTAGAGCAACGCGTTCGCAAAGAAGTGAAAGCGCTGTGTAATCGCTACCCACTTTACCAATAAACAATTTAATCAAATTTATATTTTTGGAGATGAAGCAATGGACAACACACTGAAGTTTGCAGATAGCCACGAGTGGGTACGCGATAACGGTGACGGCACAGTAACTATCGGTATTTCAGAGCATGCACAAGAAATGCTAGGTGACGTTGTATTCGTAGACCTACCTGAAGTTGAAGCAGAAATCGAAGCGGGTGACAGCTTCTCTTTGGTTGAATCTGTAAAAGCCGCTTCAGATATCTACGCGCCAATCACTGGTGAAATTCTGGAAATCAACGAAGAGTTAGAAGATAGCCCAGAGCTTATCAACGAAGAACCTTTCGAAGGCGGTTGGATTGTTAAGGTGAAGATGTCAGACGCATCAGAGCTAGACAATCTAAAAAGCGCAGAAGAGTACCTAAACTCGATCGAAGACGAGTAATTAGGACCCGTTTAAAGCTGCCCCCAACTGGGAGGCAGCTTTTTTTCAAAGTTCGGACGTATAATTATTTATATCAGTAATGATATCCGATACCCGGAATGACGGAGTAGGTAAAGGACAATGACTGAATTACTTCAAAGCCTCAGCACACAAAATGAGTTCGTTGCTCGCCACAACGGACCAAACAAATCTGACCAACAAAAAATGTTGGATGCGATCAATGCTGTCAGTCTTGACGCACTGATCGACGAGACCGTACCAGCTCAAATTCGCCTAGAACAGCCAATGACCATGGCTGAAGCATTAAGCGAAGCAGACATGCTGGCTGCAATGCGTCAATTCGCAGATCAAAACCAAATTAAACGTACATTCATCGGTCAGGGTTACTACAATACCTTTACGCCAAACGTGATTCTACGTAACGTATTGGAAAACCCAGGCTGGTATACCGCTTATACTCCTTACCAACCAGAAATTTCTCAAGGTCGTTTAGAAGCATTGCTGAACTACCAACAAATGGTAATGGACTTGACGGCAATGGATATCGCTAACGCGTCTCTGCTCGATGAAGCAACAGCAGCTGGCGAAGCGATGACCCTATGTAAGCGTGCAGGCAAGAGCAAAAGTAACGTATTCTTCGTTGCCGACGATGTTCACCCACAAACGATAGAAGTGGTCAAGACTCGTGCTAAATACATCGGCTTTGACGTACAAATCGGTTCGCTTGAATCACTTCCGGAGCAAGACGTATTCGGTGCGCTGGTGCAGTACCCTGGAACTACGGGTGAAGTTCGTGACCTAACAGACATCATCGCCAAAGCGCAAGCCAACAAAACATTGGTGGCTGTCGCCACTGACCTACTTGCTTGTGCACTGTTGAAACCAGCTGGCGAAATGGGCGCAGATGTTGTCATCGGTTCCGCTCAACGTTTCGGCGTGCCTATGGGGTACGGCGGTCCACACGCCGCCTTCATGGCAACACGTGACAAGCACAAACGTACCATGCCTGGTCGTGTCATCGGTGTGTCTATTGATACGAAAGGCAACCAAGCGCTGCGTATGGCAATGCAGACTCGTGAGCAGCATATTCGCCGCGAGAAAGCGACTTCAAATATCTGTACGGCTCAAGCACTGCTAGCAAACATGGCTTCATTCTATGCGGTTTACCACGGCGCAGAAGGTCTACGTACCATTGCTCGTCGTACTCACCACATGACCGCTATGCTTGCAGCAGGTCTGACTAAGTCAGGCTACGAGCTCGCACACAATAGCTTCTTCGATACCATTACGATCAACACGGCTGGTAATACAGAAGAGCTGTACGCGAAAGCACAAGCGGCAGACATCAACCTGCGTAAGCTAGACGGCAAGCTAGGTATCAGTTGCGACGAAACGACAACGACTGACGATGTGGAAGCACTATTTGCTATATTTGGCGTAAAAGAAGCAATCAATGCACTGTCTTCTGAAATCGCAGCCAACGAGTTCGCGGCTATCCCCGAAGCACTGCGTCGTACTTCAGAGTACCTAACTCACCCAGTATTCAATACGCACCACAGCGAAACGCAGATGATGCGTTACCTCAAGCAGCTAGAGAACAAAGACTTCTCATTGACGCACGGTATGATTCCACTGGGCAGCTGTACCATGAAGCTGAATGCGGCGGCTGAGATGATCCCGGTGACTTGGCCTGAATTCGGCTCAATTCACCCATTCGCTCCCATCGAGCAAGCAGCAGGCTACTCAGCTCTAGCGAAAGACTTGAAAGAGAAGCTGTGTGAAATCACAGGCTACGACGATTTCTCCCTACAACCAAACTCGGGGGCATCTGGTGAGTACGCTGGTCTTATCGCGATTCAACGCTACCATGACAGCCGCGGTGAAGGTCACCGTAACGTTTGTTTGATCCCAAGCTCAGCACACGGAACTAACCCTGCAACAGCTTCTATGGTGTCAATGAAAGTCGTCGTGGTGAAGTGTGATGACGACGGTAACATCGATATCGACGATCTCGCGGCAAAAATCGAGAAGCACAAAGACAACCTGTCTAGCATTATGATCACTTACCCTTCTACGCACGGTGTGTATGAAGAGCAAGTAAAAGAAGTGTGTGAAATGGTTCATGCTGCTGGCGGTCAAGTTTACCTAGACGGTGCCAACATGAACGCTCAGGTTGGCTTGACGTCTCCAGGCTTTATTGGCTCTGACGTTTCTCACCTGAACCTGCACAAAACCTTCTGTATCCCGCACGGTGGTGGTGGTCCGGGTATGGGGCCTATCGGTGTTAAATCACACCTAGCACCATTCCTTCCTGGCCACATCGAAAACGGCGTGGAAGGCGAAGACTTTGCTGTCTCTGCAGCAGATCTCGGTAGCGCTTCTATTCTGCCTATCTCTTGGGCTTACATCGCCATGATGGGTGAAGCTGGCCTGACTGATGCGACCAAGGTTGCGATTCTAAACGCGAACTACATGATGGAGCGCCTACGCCCTCACTACCCTGTTCTTTACCGTGGTACAAATGGCCGCGTAGCACACGAATGCATTATTGATATTCGCCCGCTGAAAGAAGACACAGGCATCAGTGAAGAAGATATCGCTAAGCGCTTGATGGACTACGGATTCCACGCACCTACTATGTCGTTCCCTGTTGCCGGCACGCTTATGGTTGAGCCAACAGAGTCTGAAGATCTGGAAGAGATCGACCGTTTCTGTGAGGCAATGATCGCGATTCGTGAAGAGATGGCGAAAGTGAAGAAGGGTGAATGGCCACTAGAGAATAACCCTCTGGTTAACGCACCGCATACTCAAGTTGATCTGTCGGCTGAAGAATGGGATCGCCCATACTCGCGTGAACTTGGCTGTTTCCCATCACCTGCCACTAAGTCTTGGAAGTACTGGCCAACAGTAAACCGCGTAGACAACGTATACGGTGACCGTAACCTAATCTGTTCTTGCCCTAGCATCGAGAACTACCAAGACTAATTAGGTTGTTGATCACAGAGAACCAAGTTGGAAACTAACTTGAAAACAAAAGGCGAACCATTTGGTTCGCCTTAATTTTAAGGGATGACTGGTTTAAAAAAGCAAACGCCCAAGCCCTTCCTAAACTGAGTTTGCAACTCTGCTTTCAACACAACTTTGCTGTCCGGAATTATTAAACCACTACAAGTCGAAATGCCCCATTTTATGAGCCTTTGTTTTTAGATAACCCTCATTAAAAACATTTGCCTTATGAAGAGTTGGAATTCTGTCAGCGACATGGATCCCAAGGCTCTTCAGTGCATTTACTTTCAACGGGTTGTTTGTGATCAGGTCGACCTCTATGACACCCAAGAAAGTTAATACTTCAGCAACGTCATCATAAACTCGACTGTCTTGCTCCAAGCCCAGTTCATGATTGGCCTCAACCGTATCTAACCCCGACTCCTGAAGCTTGTAAGCTTTAATTTTGTTCGTTAAACCAATACCTCGGCCTTCTTGCGGCAGATACACGACAATTCCTGACCCTTCCGCAATCATTTGTAAGGCGGAATCTAGTTGCTGAGAACAATCACACTTCAATGAACCAAATAGCTCCGATGTGGCACAAGCAGAATGCATTCTCAGGCTAACTTTTTCGCCTGAAACGTTGTTTGTTGCAACCATTAGCTCTTCATAGTTACTGGTTTTGAAAACAGATAGGGATAAGACACCCCATTTTGTAGGTAGCTTTGTAGATGCTTTCAGTTCGACCATAACTACCCCTTAAATTTCAACTTTGTATAGATTGCCGTCATATGAACTGGCATAAAAAGCTTGCTCAGACTCACTCCAATCGAGAGATGAAATACCCCAGTTCGTAAGTCTAGTTGGTTTGTTTAACCAACAACCATTTTGAAGGTCATATATATCTACAAAGCCAGTGTAGCTTCCTGTTGCGATATATGTTCCGGCACCGTTGGACGCTATACATTTTATTGAGTTTAAATGACGAGATGGAACCCTTAGGATTAAGCCATCAACACCCCATAACCCCAGATGAAGATCTCTGGAGATTGTGGCAAATCCGTCTCTGAATGGAGCGCAGTCGTTGAGGATTCCCTCGTGAGCACCCTCGATTTTCTTCTTGATATCGAAGTCATGAATATCTAGAACAGAAAGCTCTCCATCGGCACAACCAGAGAACACAAAGTCACCATCAAACGAAATTCCTTTAATTGCGTTCTCATGGACTTGAACCTCTTTGATTTTGCTTAGCTTACCGGATGGCTCTTTATCAAAGATGTACATCTTGCCCGAATAAGTACCTACAACAAGCTTGTCTCGAACGACTACAGCGCAGTTGATCGGTGAATCTGTGAAGTGCAAATCTGACGGATGACTAACATTGAACAGTTGGCACCCTTGACCTCCGGCGTATAGGTCGCCATTAAAATCTACCACGGTATTACATAGGGAATTTACATTGGCAACCTCTTGATTATTTTTATAAATAACACCTGAGTCACCAACAGAATAAATGTCTTCTCCAGACACATGAACAGCATTCAAGCTTGATGACGGAGTGATGTCGTAATCAGACCACTGCTCTTTCTCAAGGTCAAATATCAAGAAACAAGATCCAAAAGTACCCACAACCAAAGTTGTTTCATTTAAAAATGAAACAGATCGAGGCCATGCGATTTGTGGCAATTTGGTGCGTGAAATTGCAGATATTGTAAAATCTGACTCTAGATACCAGTAAGCCAATGTTCCGTCATATGAGGTACTAACAAACTTTGTTCCGGCTTTATTTACTACAATGCTTTTTACGGCACTTTCATGAGCCGCAAATGAATACTTCTGCTCGTTCGACATAAGTGTAATGAAGCCATCATTGTCACCAAACAAGCGGTCACCATTCATCAAGTATGCTATCGCATCGACATCAGTGTTCGAGTCATCTTTGATACCGACTTGAGAGCCACTATGAGCACACCATGTCCGGATTGTCCCATCGGTGCCAACTGAAGTTACGTTTTTGTCGTTGGCGCTCCATGCAAAGCTTTCTACCAAACCCTGATGGCCGTGCATTTCACACTGCTTTTCGCCAGCAAGAGTATGAACCGACAAGCTCCCGTCATAAGAACAAGCTGCTATAAACTCATCGTTGTGACTAAATGACACATCAAGAACGTCATCTTTGTGTGTGGTAATTAATGTGATTAATCGCATCTCTGGAATAGCCCATACTCGAATTGAGTAGTCACTGCTTGCTGTCACCAACATTTTTCCATCAGAGGAAAAGTCGCAAGCATTTACCAAGTGGTCGTGGGTGGCTTTTCCAAGGGCACTCGGATTATTCCCTAACACCTCCCATAGAATCACTTGGTTGTCGTATCCGCATGTAGCAACAAGCTTATTCTCTAGAGTTGCTACACCACTAATCGGCGCACTGTGTTTTAGCATAATATGTCCTTATATAGTTCTTGCTAAGCGAAAGCCCATTGCAAAAATATCGCGATCAAACTTAGGGAATTTTCCATGCCTTCTAGGCGTTCTTGCTAAGTCTGCGAATCGAGCAAAACTACCACCTCTAGCTACTCGATACTCATCTGTGTTCTCGTTGAGGTGATCTACTTGAAGTTCGCCGCCATCGTAAGGCTTGTAATTACATGCCACGTATTCTTCGACATTTCCCGCCATATCATGGACTTCAAACTGGGAACAACCGTTCGGGAAAATACCAACTGGTGTAGTTTGATAGATCTGAGTCTCAACCGTATTTGTCCGTGTAGCCTCAAAGGCACCACCCCAAGGGAACTGTAGATGATCAACACCAGATGCCGCCGCCTCCCATTCCGCCTCTGTTGGCAGTCGGTATCCAGCGCCAGTCTTGTCATTTAACCAAGAAATGTAAGCATCAATCGCTTCAAGCGACACGGTATGAACAGGGTGATTTGCTTTTTCGATTGGGTAAATACCAAGAGGCCATGAAGACGGAAGTTCAGGGAATCCTGTTTCTAACAAAAACTCTCTATATTCTTGGTTTGTAACCGGATACTTAGCAATCTCAAAAGCATCAATCTGCTGATCATGCTGAGGAACTTCCTTCATGATCCAAGCAATCTCAACCCCAACCGACTCGTAATCTTCAGTTACCTTTTTAGCTTCTTCTTTTGAAACGCCAATTTGATACACCCCATATGGGATCTTGACCATTGCTGGCTGAGTCGCAATCAGTCGTGGGTCTCCATATAAACCTAATAAGCTTGCTGCTGCGTACCGAGTTTCTAGAGGCTGAGATGATTGGCAAAAAATCGATATTAGCTCTTCATTGGTGGCTGCTCGTAATTTTGAGAACTGTTCGCAGTTAGAGGCGAATTTGTTATCCACATATGATTCAGGCAGCCCCATTGCTTCTCGGTCTGTCATTTCAGTCTGACATGCTTTTGGGGAAGAGATAGTTGCATTACTCATATTAAGACTCCCCGAACTTGAACTTAGGGTTCATCACACGCTCATCTTCACGCAATGGCTTCATGCACTCTGCATAAGCAAATAGCATGTTTGTGTGATGCTCTAGTCGCTCTAGACTCAAACACTCTTCTGGAGCTTTATCATCATCAATACCACGAACAATGATATGGTCTGGAATGAAACACATGTGGTTATTTTTATAGCCAGTGGCTCGAAGTTCGTGCACAGGGTTTGTGCCACCTTTGCCAGCAGAAACAGATACTATCAAGCATGGCTTATGCCCAATCTCAGTCCCGCTACATAGAAGCAAGAAGTTCTTAAGGGCTGGAGGCACCATCCCCGCCCACTCCGGTGCTATCAAAACCAATGCATCAGCATTCTGTAGAGTAGCTGCCACATCATCCCAGAAATCCCACTGATCTGTACCATCCCAGAACCCTTCATTCCACATTGGAATGTTCAACTCTGCCAAATCGAGAATCGTTGCTTCATGGCTTGAGCCAATTGATTTCTTAATATACTGCGCAATAGCAGAACTTTTTGAACCTTCTCTGTGACTTCCAGATACGATTACGGTATTCATTATTATGCCTCCTTGCTAAAAATGGCCTTAGACTTCTTAAACTCCACCATCACCATTAAGGCGACTAGAGAAATCACCAACGTGATCACGTACAAATTGAATGAGATTTCAAACTTAATAAGACTCAACAGAACTAGAGAGATAAGTGTCCTGAGGATGTAAATGACAGCTTGAATGACTGAGAAATATTGCCCGATCTGATGTTGAGCCACTTGCTTCATTACTACCGTGTTGTATGAAACCTTACAAATTGCATTAGTCGCACCCCAAACGAAGGAGGCAACAATTACAGCGATCTCACCACCAACAACGGTTGCCAAAAACCCAGCCCCAAGAGACAAAGCCAGCGCCAGAGCAACAATCGTATTGATTGGATACATTTTGGATAACTTGGGAAATGCTGAAGCCCCCACCATTGCCGAAATTGTGTAGACAACGCTAATTGTTGCGATGATTGAAATATCAGATAGCTGAACACCGTTGAAGTAGACTGGATTTATGATGTTTGTCGCCATCACAATTAAAAACGGCGCATTCACAGCCACCCCGAAGAAAATTAGAGGTTTGTAAGTCGAGATTATTGTTTGAACGCTCTGTTTCTCTTTCTGTATAGGCTCTGCTTTATCACCTGTTTTCACTTTTGAGGTGAAGCATAACAATACGGCGACTGCCGCTAAAACTAACGCAATGGAACAAAAAATGATTGTTTGAGAAAAGTCTCCTTCAGTAAGGAAGGTAATCGTAATAACAGATGACAGCAGCGTGGCTAGCTGTGTCTCAAACTCCATCAGAGAATTAACATTATTGCGCTCATCTTCAGAAAAACGCTCTTGAATGAAAGCCCCACGAACATTGTAGTAGAGCATGAAGAATAGCTGAGTAAAGCCGAAGTAGGCCATTAGAATCAATGCTTTATGAAGGCCGCTATCTATCGCTGTTCCCGCTGCATAGAGGGCAACACCCATGAAAAGCAATAACGAAAACATGAAGTTTTTTCGAGAGTATGAGTCGATGAACTTCCCTGCAAACGGGGAGGCAAAGGCAAGTAGAACGGTAGTGATCAGAGAAGCGCTAACAAGCACCTCTCCAGTACCATCAATCGATACGATGCTCCACGGAATAACTATCAGCGAAACACCAATTGCTACCGATGCAACAAAGTTGAAGAAAACAAATATCAGGATTTTAGATGTCATCTTTATACCACTCTATACTTGTAGATAGTAGTTGGTCGCAATCAATCCGATACGACATAGCACAACCGCTTCTTCCTAGAATGGTGAATGAATTTTCGCTAGTAATAACAATGGACTTCATGTATTCCGAACCATAGAAGCTTGAATCCAATAACTCCCCTGTACGGGTATCTGCCAGCCATAGTCGATTGGCATACGTTATCATGACCATATAGCCACCCCACACAACAAAGTCTTCAACAGTGTTGCTAGATGGATCTATGAAGCGGTGAGAATGGTTCCATTGCTCATTTTCAAAGTAAATCTTGTCCACTGAATCACTGTAAGTGCAATAAAGCGTGTTGTTATCAACCCACTTCATTCGCTTCGGAAGCCTAGAGAAAGTTTGTTCTATGATCTTTCCAGACTCTACGTCCATCAGATAGATTTGCCCCATCCTTTCGCCAAAAGCGAGAATGTCGCCTGCGGGATTTAGCGCAAGTGACCATATAGGCTCTTCGGACTGCCACAAGGTGCGAATCTTACCTGAAGCGAACGCAGCCAGACGACCATCCTCAAGGCATAAAAAATACGTATTCGAATCATCCGAGTAACATATGTCTCGAACCGGACTACCAACATCAATTATTTCTTGCCCGTTAGATCCATTGAGTACGAAGTGCCCTTTTGTAGACCCTGCGGCAAATTCACTCTCATTGCGTATGCACAATCTCTTAAAGTAGCCACCTTTAAGGTCTACGTTGCAAGTTTTGACGAAATGAAGGTCTCCGTTAGCGTGAGGCTTTTCGATGTTAATAATGGCACCCTCTTCGCCGACTGCGAGAAAACGACCATCCGAAAGCTTTTCACAAGACCAGATTGTAGGAGGCATTTCATGAAACTTTCTCAGAACTTCGCCTGTTTCGATATTGATTTTTTGCAAGCTACCGTTTCTTACTTGCAGCAATATTACATCCGGCTCACTGCGGTGATAATCGATCCAACGAAGTTTATATTCGGCCTCGTAGCATACCCCGATATTCTGAAGAGTATCTATGTCGACTTTGTATACGTGTCGGTCAAAGCTGGTGGCAAGGGCGTATGTTTCACCTTGCTTATAGGTAACATGCTCCAAGTCATCTCTGGTAAAAGAATCCCCTTGAGCAGTCGATAGCTTGAGTGTTTCTGGATCTACTGCTGCCGATACAATCTTTCTGGCATCACACGCAATTACAAAGAAATTTTCAGAAACTTCCTCGAACCAGTGCATAGACTCAGCAATTCCTTCTGGAATAACGTTGTCGACCACCTTGTAATTGCTAACAACAGTAATCTCACCATGGTTGCCGCCGACCATTAGATATGAGCCACACTTACTGTATTTAACGGTAATTATGTCGGACTCATGCAGACGTAAGCAGTGAGTTTGATTCCCCTCAAAATCCATAAATACGAGAGAGCTATTACCAGCCCTTGTCGCAATTTCATTTTTAGTTGGGGAAATATCCACCGCTTGAGATACGCTGTGGATTGCAGGGAAATCATCTAGGCCGAGGTCTCTTGTACATATGTACGATAATTTTTCGAGACTGGCGGGGTTTGAGTTGTATTTGAAAAGAGAAACGTGGCGGTCACCACCAACAAGAGCAACAAGCTTCCTCTTTTCACAAATTGAGATACCCTCGACAGCACCAAAGTGCGCCTGAATAGAGCAGACCATTTTTAAATCTTGGTCTTCCAGCATTAGCAAGCGTCCATTCTTGCACGCAGCAAAAACAATTCCAATTTGACTGGCATAAGCCGTGGTGTAGATGCTATCTGAGTACATACTTCATCCTGAAATATTAAAAAACTGTTTAAATTAGCTAGGGTGAAACCACCCTAGCTAAAAGGCTTACTTACTTGTTTGCACGAATCTTATTTGCACGGATCTTGTTAGCTCGGATAGCGCCTTTTTGCTCACCTTTCTGATTTGGGATGATTACTTTCATGTTTATCTCCTTGAAATGAATTTAATAATCAAGCACGCTTCGTTGCGTGCAAACTTTTTATATCAAACCGATTACATATAAACTAACCTTGCGGTAAGATAATTAAAGTTTGTTCACAAAATTAAATATTTATTAACATTTGAGATTTTATTGGTTTGAAAGATAAATATTTGTGGTGATATAAATATCGGTTGCTTTTGGTGTGGGTGGGTTAAGATTTTGTTTTTTATGCTCTATTGTGAGCCTTATCTTTCTACGAAGTGGGGCCTGCAAGTCCTTATATTGACATTATTAGGGGATGAATTC
Organism: Vibrio neptunius; assembly: GCF_000967495.1. GTDB lineage: Bacteria > Pseudomonadota > Gammaproteobacteria > Enterobacterales > Vibrionaceae > Vibrio > Vibrio neptunius. Next base: position 46,687 of record NZ_JXXU01000004.1, read on the forward strand.
AGGACACACACCCATCATTAGTGGCGAAGGCTCTTTGGCAATAGAATAATATCTGCGCCTAACGCATACCTATGGGTTGGGGAAATGATTAGGGGTTCTGCCCGTGCCTTACTAACAGGCGATAAAGTGATCACACCCAACCTGAACATTGTGCCATAAAATCAGTTATGAACTCGCCATATGTCAGGAGTCCCTGTTTAGTAATTTTTTATGCTTTTACTTTCGAATGAGACCGAGTAGATCAGTACAATACGAATTGTCACCACTTTGACTAATTAGGGTTGTCACTTGACCTCGATGATGAGTTTGGTGATTAAAAAAGTGCAGTAACACCGATGCGAAGGGTTCTGAAAACTCCTTACCTGAAGAGTTTTGATAAACCACATTAGAATCAAATTCAGTATCACTAATGGAACTTATCCAGTCAGCAATTACAGCATCTAATTTACCACGACTTGCACGCAATTCATCTAGAGTCTCGAAGCAATGCGTACTAATAGAAGTTGGATGAGGAAACTCATTCAGACTTTCATTCAAGTCATAGGAACTCTGAACATTGGTAAATCGATGTAACCACATCAAGTCGCAAGTAAAAATATGACTCATCGTTTTGAAAGCTGAGCCCCAAAACGCGCCTTTTTCCTCGTAAATATCAAGGTCGACTCCCTCATTTAAATGCGAGAGTAATGACTCATTCATCCATTGATTGTACTCAGACATTAGAATAAATTGCTGTTTCATCTGTGTTGTTCCTAATTCAACATAATGCCATGCTGTTACGCATCTCCTCAGAATTTTAATATAAACAATGAGTGGACGCGCGACGTTCAAATTCTACAGCCAAACTCTTGAGCATCAATACCCCGACATTCAAAAAAACGGCTTAGTTATCTGGTAATTGCCACTTAAGTATCATTGATACTGCAGACCAGAAGCGCTACCAGTTGGCTATCGGTTTGAGGCTACCGTTAGCTTAATTACTGAACTGCGGCAAGCTTCAAGCCTAATGTCGTTTCATCTACAAAACCTGCCATTATCTCTACATCAGCAACAACCTGTTTGTATACTTTACCGGTTTCTAACGTGTTATATATACTTTTGATGAGGTCTTGTGCGTTGACTTTATTTTGTAGCTGAAATACTGAACCAATATAGATAAACTTCGCCACCAGAGTCTTATCTAAACATTCATCCTTTCGGTCATAAGGAAACATTAAGACTATCTCAATAACCATATCTCTACTGTTTTTCTCAATAGTCACAATGTCTACGTGCAAACACTCATTAGGGTATGTGTACTCGAAAACATTCATTGGACTATCAATTTCGTCAGCTAGATAAGCTACGTCGCTAGCCGAAGAGAGATTTAATTGTTGGGCTGCACTACCATCTATTTCACGAGCAAGCTGTATTTCCGCCTCAAACTCACTAGCTTCTTTTCCAGTGAGATTACCAATATAGTCTTGCAGCGAAGATACTGTAACATCTTCCTTCCGAACGATTAGTTCTTTATCGATCGCATCCGAAACTTCATTGTAAAAGTTATATAAATTAACAATACTGACATCGGTTGTATTTATATTCCAACCATCAGTTTCACTTAAAAAAGCCTCTCTGGGAAAAAGTAAAAGAAGTAACAACAATTTTATTTTACGCAAAATCAAATGCTCCCTATATATCTCTAGCGGAACCCCTCATAATCTTCCCAAACCAACGATAAAGTGAAAATCCTAAGCGTTGGGATTCCTTCTTGAACGCTTTCATATCAGCCAATTACTTCACAGACTTGCGCATTTCATCTAATAACTTAAGGGACGCTTGGTAAAGTAACACTTCCATATCCTGATTGTTATATAAAGATCCAAAGCGAAACAGCCCTCTAATGCTAAATAATCTTGAGATAAATTCTCGCCATGTAATTGACTGAGATACTTTAAAGGTCTTAATCGTCTTACCTGATTTCAAATGGTATAAGCGGGATACTAGTTTTATTTTAGGTCGCCAAAATATTGGTATGCTACCTGGCCCCCATCCTATAGCAAAGGCATCACCACCATGTAGAGTAACAATGACAACGTCCAACCCAATGTCGGACGACTTGGTTTCTTGAATAGACGTTATGCTAGTAAGGCAAAAGATATCTTCTAATTTACAGCGCATATGGTCTTGCAGCGAGCTACCACTGAAAGAAAAGAAGCGTTCAATTTTTGATAAATTATCTTCAGACACTACAGCCAAAGAGCCCAAATATACATTAGGCTTATCTGATTTGAACCAGTCAAAAAGCAAACTAAATCTCCTTTTAGCTTATAACGCTAACTTAAACCGCAGACAACGCACAAACAAAACCGCTGAATTACGCCTTAAACACTAAACTGACTTGAAGTGAAAGCACCAAGCGTTGTGAATCACTCTTAAATCTTGTTATGAGTCTAATTGGGACAGACACCATAACAACCCCAATAAGAGATCCTCAATATGTGTTAGCCGCTCATTCCCAGCTTGCTCAATAGGAACTTACGCAAGTCTCTCTCAGAACGCCTAACAAACAGAATAACTACTTTGTCGCCGTCTTGTTTATAGAAAATACGGCACGGACTAACTACAACTTCACGATAACTTAGATGTTCTAGTTCAAGCGGAATGCGACCCGATTCAGGGGAAGCCTCTAAGCGCTCGACTTTAGAAAAGATCGCTTGAACCAATTCTTTTGCAGCTGCGATATTTTCAAGTGCGATGTATTCAGCGATATCATTGAGGTCAGATAGCGCTGGCTCAGTCCAGATTATTTCAGCCATTTTGACATTTTGTCCTTGGCTTCATCGTGACTCACCACTTTACCGTCAGCTAATGCACGTTCACCTCGTGCAATCCCCTCAAGAATCGCCAAACGATTTTGCATAAACTCGTAATCATCAACATCAACCAGATATGCCGATGGCTTACCATGTTCGGTAATTAACACTGGTTCTTTAGTTTCGTGGAGATCGGCAAGGATTTTTGTTGCTTGGCGCTTGAGTGATGTAACGAGTTCTACTTTCATGAGAGCTGCTCTAAAGGAATACTAAAGTGATACTATTCTATCACTTTGAGTATAGCAATCTCCATGACGGCTAACATTCTTGATAACAGGCAGCCTCATTTTCTCTCTACCTGCTTTCTAGTCGATAACTTTGTTGTTCGAAAAGCATTGGCTGATCACGCAGCCAATAGGAATTATTGCCTATTGACAGGCAGAAGGCTCATTTGTGTCATAAGCGTGATTAGGAGTAGTGTTCCATCAATATCTAGCATTACATGATGTTTCATTTTAGTCCTTTTAAACTTATAACATTTTTATTAGTTGGCTATTCCCAAGGCTTCACGGTAATGTCAGGCCAACGCTTACGATAGCCATCAACCATTTGGTTGTAGCTTTCGCGCGTCATGGCAATGGGGTTTGGCTTTACCCGTTTATTGAATGCATCAGTTAGCCCATAAGGCGAGTAAATACGCATTGTACCGTTTGAATTTAACCTAAATCCGATCGCAAATGCAGATAACCAAGAATCAATGCCATGCTCTGCTTTTGTATATGCAGATATAGTTTGGCCACACCTATGAGGGTACCATTCATGAACACGTGCTTGGTTTACCACATCAATTGGGATTTTATGGTTCACGACACTGTTAATTCGGCTGCTGTAGCTTTCTTCATTAGATGTACTAGCGATATCGAAGTAAATAATATCGAAGTCCTTAACATTCTTGAGTGGACTTTCACCTGATAGTGAGTTCCAAATCAATTGTGTGACTGAACCTCCAGCAATATAGTAATCAGGTAATCCAACCTCAATGCATGCTTGTGCAGTTTCCATTAGCTCAGGAGTATTTCTAATTAACTTTTCTAGTTGACGTTCTAACATGTTCCCCCAGTTAACTAACGCCCTGTAGGGGTAAGCAACGCAATACAAAAGCCGCCGCATACCACCTTAATCACTTAAATCAACGCATAGTGAAAATGCCACGCGCACCAAGTCCTTCTTCAACGCTTTATTAGCTGTTTACCCTTCAGCTTCAAAATGAGCAAACACTTCAGCACCAGTCATATTCTGAGTTTCGTTTTTGAAATCATAATATTCGGGCTTCTCATCAACAAATATTTGATGAGTAAACTGAAAATGGTCTTCGCCTTGAAGTAAGCCAACTGGCAGGTGGTACTGATTTGCAGGCTTAAGGTAATAAAACAGATGTGTTCCACACTTATTGCAAAACCCTCTGTCTGCCCACTCTGAGGATGCGTATCTTGTGATACTTTCTTCACCTGTTATTTGTACTGAATCAGCACAATCGATGGCTAGCATTGGACCACCGCCCCAATTGCGACATATGCTACAGTGACATGCCGCCACCTCATTACTAACATATTCAACTTCTAGTGCGACTGAGCCACATAAACATTTAGCATGACCTTTCATAAATCCTCCAATAACTTATAGGTAGACACTTTTTAACAGCTAACGCCGGGTTCTTACGAATCCCTTCATAATTTCTCTATCGATACATTCAGGACACACACCAAAGGGCTTAATTACGTAAACGCTGGCTTGCCATATCGAGCAAAACTGCAGAAATTGAAATATTCGTCTTCGATTTGTGGCAACCAATCTCTAGTCATTTGGTCAAAGTGAGGGATACAAGTCATTGGATACTTGGCATCGCCATCAATCACCGAAACCAAAATTTCCCCTAGCTCCCCGGCCAAAATTTCATTGGCAAGTGGATCCTTACATTCGACTAGCGCTCTTTTTAAACAAACCGCAGAATCATAGACCAAAGATTTTTGCTCAGCGGTGAAATTCATAGCTTCTCCTTAATCACATAACGCCGCGGATGAGCAACGCTAAATTCGACTAAACTCAGGACACACACCAATAGTCTTCTGAACTCACTAAGCACGCCGGACTTCATACCAAAAATGCCGAGTGCAATGCATCACTTTGATTATTACGTATGGTTAACAAGCACTCAAATCGCACGATTTAATTAAATTAACCATTTTGTGCGACTAGCTATAATCTTACTGTAATTCCAAACTTGGAGATTGAGCATGCAAACACTAACAGCAAATGATGCTAAACGTAACTTTGGTGAGCTGCTTCTAATCGCTCAACGTGAGCCAGTAAAGATTAGCAAAAACAGTAAAGATGCCGTGGTGGTAATGTCTATCAAAGACTATGAAGAACTAGAGGCAATGAAAGCTGATTACCTTAAACATTGTTTCGAGTCAGCTAAACAAGACTTAGCACAAGGCAATGTAGTTGATGGTGAAGATTTCCTAAACGCCTTGTAACCCACTATGCAAAAGAATAAGTACAAGCTGAGTAAATTGGCTCAGGCTCATTTACGAAAAATTAAAAGCTATACCATCAACAACTTTTCTGAAATGCAGTGGAACAACTATAAAGATACATTGTTAACGAAACTAATTGGGACAGACACCTTAACACTATGACAAGTCATAGGCAGCGGCGAAGTCGCAACAAGAGATCCTCAATATGTGTTTGTGGTAAGCAATACTTAATGACCGAAATGACAAAGCGAAGTAGATAACTTTGTTGTTTGAAGAGCATTGGCTGCTCACGCTGCTATTAGGATGTTATTGCCTATTGACAGGCAGAAGGCCATATGAGTTTTGCTGCTGTTACGAGGACCTCGTTGCTAGCTTTTTGTACACTGCATCTTTGTCTCTTTTACCAATAGCCAACACATACACCACGATTTCATCGTCGATCACTTCGTAGGCTAAACGATAACCCGCAGTACGTAGCTTGATCTTGTAAACTGAGTCATAGCCGCGAAGTTTAGATGCGGGAACATGCGGATTTTCGAGACGTTCTTTAAGCTTCTTTTTAAACTGACTTTGAATTGGTGGAGCTAACTTGCTCCACTCTTTCTTCGCGGCAGGTAGAAATTTAAGCTTATAAGTCATCGATATTTACTTCAACCGCTTCAGATAACTCACCGCGACGACTTTCAACAAGTTTAGCCAGCTCGTAATCATCGAGCATATCCATCAGAAACTCATAAGTTTCCGCAGGAACAAGATAAGCTGCTGGCTTATTGTGGTTCAGAATAGCAATAGCAGAACCATCAGCTTCATTTAGCAAAGCGGTAGGATTTTTCTTTAACTCAGAAATACTTGCTGAATAATCAGCTAAAACCTGTCTCATAACAACACCAATTCAGCACTTAAATAAGTGCTAATTTTAGACCTTATTTTCAGTCTAGACCAGAAGTTTCTGATTGTAGATATAACATTTTTAATAACAGGAAGCCTCGTTTTTCTCTCTACCTAGCTTACCACCAACCTATCATATGTTACTAAAAATTAACGTAAATTTACCAAGCTATACATTCTGTCATTATATAAATACGATCGGATGAATTCAGGACACACACCAAAGGGCTTGATTGCATGTGTGCGAAACATGGTAATACTCAATTCGATGCTAAGAGATGGCGTCGTGTGGGTTGAGAATACAGCTAAAATTAGCTATTAGTGCTATCGTCGTTTGTTCGCCCTTTACAACAAAGGAAACCATGGGCTTAAATCCTTTAAGCGATGTCCTTTATAGTGTTTAGAGTTAGCGATTGCCTGATAAGAACTAGTTAAACTCACTGTGGCTGGAATAATGAGCAAACAGAGTAGCCACTGAACTGGATCCGAAAAGCCTAGTACCATTGCCAATAAATTAGCAGAGCATAATACCAAAACGCCCCAATTCCATCTGATCATTGCTCTCTTAAATCTGCAGTATCCTGCCCAATCATAAACAACCCAGTCATTTGAGAACTCTCCACATTGAGAACACTTTTGGCTAAGAGGAATCGATTCAGATTTTGCATTGCAGTTTGGGCAACATCCTTTCATTACTACATGTACCTTTTCGAGAGGGCTAACATCCTTAACAACAGGCAGTCTGGTTTTCCTCTCTGCCCAACTTATTAGCAAACTATCATAAGTGACTAAAAATTAATGTAAATACACAGAACCATACAGCCTATCAATATATAAAAGCGAGCGTGTGGGTTATCTTAGTAAGAAGAGTAAAAATTCTATTACTAATAATAATTTAGAGCGACCACCCTACTCCAAAGCTCAGTGATTCTGTGCCTGCTCGTTGATGGCCAATCAACGCGAGGTGAGAGTTTGCTCTGCCTTAAGCGTTTTCACGATGCCGTCTCGCTGACTATCGCTCAATGGAAACCAACGGTTTTTCTGGATCTGCGGTTCAGACAGTACCTCAAGCAATGCATCTGGGCTCAGTTTCGCCTTCCCGTACGCTACCAGCTCAATCGGCTGTTCACACAAAGACTGCAAACGACAAATACATTGGTCAACGTCTTGGGTAAAACACAAGTTATAGGCATTTTGGTTCTGCATCTTAATTAAACAGAGATCGGTAGTGTCACAAGATGGGGAGCAGTGCTCGGTAAAGCGATTGAGTTGCGCTTGTCTAATAATTGCTTCGAGCCAGCTATATTTGGACGTTTGTTTAGGGTCGGGCCCATTGAGGAGCGTCGATAAATCACGCAT